>CAURFZ010000001.1:0-903931 GCA_963524295.1 uncultured Candidatus Saccharibacteria bacterium
AGCGCAGCGTCTGGATTTGGCTGGAGGATGGTATGGTGATGGTGCGGGTGTACATGCTTGTCATTATAGTTTAGCCCTATACTTTGTTATAATAAAGCATATGCATAAACCATTACGCGGTGTTAACCTGGGTGGGTGGCTGGTGCTTGAGCGCTGGATGACGCCATCGGTCTTTGCGGGCACCGATGCGAGCAACGAGCATCAGCTGATGATGCAACCAGATGGCCCAGAGCGCATTGCCAAGCACCGGCAGGAATTTATGACCGAAGCAGACTTTGCCTGGCTGCATGCGCACGGTATCGAGGCGCTGCGTGTGCCGGTTGGTTACTGGGTGCTGGAAAGCCAGGATGGTTACCTCGAGGCTACCAAGCAGCTGGACTGGTGCTTTGCAATGGCAAAAAAATACCATATGCGTGTCTTGCTTGATTTACACGCAGCGCCTGGCGCACAGAACTTGGGCGACCACAGTGGGAGTGGCAACCGCATGCCACAGACGGGGTGGTATCAGGCCAAAAATCGCCGTGCAACCCGCCACATCCTCAGGCAGCTCGCCGAGCGCTATAGTGCAAGCCCGCAGCTCTGGGGGATTGAGCTCCTGAACGAACCCTTTACGAAGGACTGGTTGCAGCACTGGCTATTGCGGCTGTGGTCGCGCCGCACAACCCGTCGGTTACGCCGCATTGTACCGGGCACAACGCGCATTATTATTAGCGATGCCTACCAGCTGCCGCGGTGGCGCCGGGCGCAGCCCCGTGACTGGCTGGATATCCACCACTACCAGTGCTTTGGGGTGGCCAACTTGGCGCTGGTGGATTATGATCAGCACGCGAGTGTTGTGGATGAATTTACCCACATGCACCAGTCGTTGCAGCGCCCAACCATCATTGGTGAGTGGAGCGCGATTTTGCCGCCCGCTATTGCCATGACTCCGCCGACGATTGCCGCCTACATTCTGGCGCAGCAAACAGCCTTTGCTAGCGCTGATGCCCACTTTTTCTGGAGCTATAAAACCGAATCGAACGATGGCTGGAACTACCGTTGGCTGGTAGAGCAGGGTATTATGCCATAGGAACTGGGCTGAGGTTCCTGGGTAGGTAATCTCGCCTGGAAATGGATATCATCTTGCGCTTGTTGTATTGGATGTGACCGAAGCATGTGTGTTGAATCAAGAGGTGTACCATACCTATCACGCTGACGCGCGGGTTGCAGTTGATGATTTTTCGTTTGATAGTAATCATCAATAATGAGGATGAGAGGTACTGGGCGAATAGGTATCCCTTCCAGCCATCGGCCAAATCATGTATAATAAATCGAGTACGACAGCCAAGAAACGGAGGAAATGAAGAAGTATGGCAATGGGTATGAACCAAATGAAGATGCTGAATGACTTGCGCAAGGCGCAGAAATCGCTGGCGAAGGAGATCGTGGAGGTCGAGGCAGGCGATGGCGCGGTGATTGTGCAGATTACTGGCGAGCTGAAGATTAAGAGCGTGAAGATCGACCCAACTAAGGTAGACCTGGATAACATCCACCAGCTGGAGCACTGGATCGAGATTGCAATCCGCGACGGTATGGCCAAGGCGCAAGAGATTGCTGCCAAGAAAATGCAGCCACTGATGGGTGGGCTTGGCAACCTCGGGTTCTAGCTAGTATGGCAGATATTCTGCCTCAGGCCCTGCAACGGGCAATAGACGAACTAGGGCACCTACCAGGAGTGGGTGCACGCACGGCAGAGCGCTATGCGTATTTTTTGCTACGGGCCGATGGACGGACAAGCCAGGGGATTGCCCAGGCCATCACGCAGCTACATACTGCTGTTGCGACCTGCCCCGTCACCTTTGCTCTGATGGATCCTGACCAAGATGTTTCGCCGCTCTATAGTAGCCCAGAGCGCAATCGTAAGCAGATTGCTGTGGTGGAGGAGCCGCTCGACATCGTGGCGCTGGAGCGCACAGGCCACTACAAGGGGACGTATCACGTACTGGGCGGCGTGATTTCACCGATTGATGGGGTGGGGCCAGAGCAATTACACATCCCCGAGTTGCTGGAGCGGATTACTCATGACGCAGTAGAAGAGGTAATTATTGCCACTAATGCAAGTGTAGAGGGTGAGTCGACCGCGCTTTTCTTGCAGCGGCACATTACCGAGGCAGGCCTAACGGTGCGGATGACACGCTTGGCCCGCGGTATTCCCGTTGGCGTTGACCTTGAATATGCCGACCAAATAACCCTCGGCCACGCGCTGGAGGGGCGGCGTGCGGTATAGTGAAGAGGCTATTGTGCTGATTCTGAGTGGAGACGCCGCTGCTCTTCGGCGGCTTCTTGTTTCTCGACGAAGTTATAGAGGCAGTCACTGACAGTACTTTCGAGTGTATTGAGATTCTCAACTTGCCGATCGAGCGCCTCTATAGGTGATGCTGCCTCGCGCGTAGTCGCTTCTTGCAAAAAGCGAAATACATCATGATCATAACCAATGCATTCGAAGTAAAGCGTTGCAAGCTCGCTGTTTGGGCTGTCGCGAAATTGCTGCGTAACCCACTGTTTGACTCGCTCAGCTTCTCCTAGCTCGTCCTTGAGCAAAAGCACATAGAAATGGATTTCCTCTATCTCATCTGTTTGGTAGAAATAATAATTCACCCTATCCCAGGCAGCCTTCCGAGCGATCGCTTGCTCGCCATGTTTTGCGCAGAGATTTACAATATAGTAGTCGTCAAACAATTGTGAAGAAGATTGCTCTGCTGGATGCTTGGTGATGATGGTAATGTAAGTATCACGAATCCGCTGATCGAAGATAAAGCGCCGGTCGTTCAAGGAATTAACAACAGGGTGGAGTGTATACTCTTCATCCTCGGGCACAATAGCATAAGCAGAAGCCCGGGCTTGGCGTGTGCCGTCTGGATCCTTACCATGTATGACATACTCGGCATCGATTTCTGCCTTGATGTAGGGGCTGATGGCATACTGCTCGAGTTGCTGTGCTTTCGCTACGCCATCATCATCGAATTTGAGAAGGAGCTCGATGATCGTGCCCAGTTCTTGCTGAGCTGATGAAATATATTGACTGACTTCTCGATCTTGCGAGGGTGTTGTTGTCGCAGGGTTATATCCAAAGTGCCGATAGGCCATTTCTTGGCATAGGCTCGCAATCGTGCAAATGCGAGTAAAGTCATGAGCATCTTGAGTGCGCAAATGGAGAGTATCGGCATCGCCGAGAAGGTGATAAAAAGGCCAATCGATATCATCGCGCTGCATATCTCTGGCAGTAGCAATACGAGCATCGAGCGATTCGCGTAGCTCCTGCAAGCGGGCTGCTCCATCTGGTGTATCGCTCATTCTAATATACTCACAATATTGCTGATGAAAGAGCTCATGTGGCTCAAGATCGGCAGGGATGGTCTGGAGCGAGACAGTGCCAGACTCATCGCGCTGGAGCTCGAGAGTGCTCGACCGCATTGCTTGTGTTGGCTGCGAATTTGGCATAATGACATCTAGAAACTCCCAGACATCCTGCTTAATCTTGGGGAGCTCTGCGGCAAGATCGGGGATACCCTTGCTGATCTTCTGTAGGTCGCGCAGGAGATCGGTTGCGAAGCGTCTACACTCGGCAATGGCCTGTCTATCAAAATAATTATCAGCGTAGGGATCGCAATCAGAGAATCGCATAATGTGGATCAGGCTAGTAACTACCCGCCACACACTGCTACGCCAGAATAATTCATCATCTGCTATCGCCTGCTCGAGCAAATCACGATCAAGCAGCTGCTCGCGATACTCTGCAATATAGTAGTCGATCATTGTTTTTATCTTAACTGGGTCGATTGGGAGCTGGCTTGCCTGTAGCCTTTGTCGCTGGGTAGCAGTGGTATCATCTGAAGGATTTGTCATGATATATACCATAGCGAGGAAAGGGAAAACTGTCAATCAAAAGGACCTTAAATATCAAGACCTCTGCATTATCCGTTAGTTTCTCCACTTACCAGTGTATTTGAGTGGAGTGCAACGCTCTGCCACCAGAACAGACAGACTCCCAGAAGATTAATCCTTTCAGAACTCATCCTTATTAGCATTCTGGAGGGAGGTTAAAGAATTATTCAAAGTTGTGGCGCATCGAAAGGAGAAACAATATGTGTTTATTTGCTATACTAAAACAATGGCAAAATCAAAGAAATGGACGAAAAAGCTAACACGTTGGGCGCAGAGCAATCGCTGGGGACTGATGAGTACAGCGCTGGTACTTGTGCTCGTAGGTGGTGCGTATCTCGCGTGGCAGCATGGTATGTTGGCACGGCTTGTCAAAACGCCACAGGACACTGCAAATGTAGCGCTCACGAGCCAAGATAACACCCTACCTGCCTGGATGCCAGATACCGTCAAGCGCTGGCAGGGCGAGATTACCAAGCAAGCCCGGCAGTACAGTATTTCGCCGCAGCTGGTGGCGATTATCATGACGCTGGAATCCGGTGGTTACCCCAAGGCGCACAGCGGTGTGGCGAGCGGTTTGATGCAGGTGACGGATGGCACGGGCAAGGAGATTGCCGCTAAATTCGTGAAGCCAGCGCGCACGAACTATGATTTATTTGATCCTGAAACGAGCATCGCCTTTGGTGCGGCCTACCTAGCGCATTTACGCGATCAGCTGTGTGTGCCGCTCGGTAATCTATCCGAGAATGAGTGCGTTGAGCTTGTTGCTGCTGGCTACAATGGTGGCCCGGGTGCAGCGGGTAATTTATATCGTGGCCGTGGACTGGAAGCGATCGAGACTCTCAGCTATAGCCGCGACGCCATGAACCTGTGGCGCGAGCGGGTAAGTGGCAGTAGCCCCACCTATACACGCTGGTTTGAGCGTGGCGGCAAGAAGCTGGTAGAGAAGGCGCAGGCAGGCAACTAAGGAGTATTAGTGCTAGTATAGTCTTTAGTATTTTGCTTGGTTATTTCTCTGAATTCATTTCTCTAGGAGTTGCCGGTTTATCCTTTTCATATGGAGGGAGCGGGAAGCCGTGCCAGTATATCGTTCGTGCGGTGTCTATGAGACCTTTTGTTCTTTCGGCTAGCTCTAGAAATTTCGCGCCGAATTTTTGCCGCAAGGTTGCTGTCTTATCACTCTCGTGTGCTTGACTAATCTCACTCGCGCTTGGTCTGTTTTTGTGGTCTGTCATAGAATCCTCCACACTAGTACTTCTAAAACTACCGTACCATATCTCTATGATGCTATGCAAATAATAATAGACTCCGCCCACTATATTCATCACAATTCGTCCTTGCTTAACTACGACCCTGCAGCTCGCATACCAAGCCATAAATCCACTGCGCCATACCTCGCGCCTATTAGCAAATTCTGCTACACTAAAGAGGATGTTTGACGAAGTGATACGCGCGGTTCAACGCGCAGACAAAATTATTATTATCCAAGCTGAAAACCCCGATGGAGACAGTGTTGGCAGTAGCCTCGCGCTGGAGGAAATCCTGGGTGATTTTGGCAAGCAGGTGACGCTCTATTGCCCGGTGGCAGTGCCCAAATATTTGCGGTATATCCGCGGCTGGGATCGCATTACTGATGAGTTTGACAGCAGTGCTGAGCTGGCGATTATTGTTGATACCAGTGCAGATATCTTGCTGAGCAAAGTGCTCGAAGCACCAAGTGCTCGCGCCTTCCTTACAACGCACCCAGTGCTCGTGCTGGACCACCACGCGACGGAGAGTACCTTGAGCTTTGATCATACACTTATCAATCAAGATGTGGTGGCGACTGGCGAGCTCATCTACAATCTTGCGCAGCATGCTCGGTGGGCGATCAACCCACAAGCGGCAGAGAATCTCCTCATCGCGATCATGAGCGATAGCCTAGGCTTGACGACGCAAAACACCACAGCCGACTCCATCCAGACCGTCGCAGAGCTAACCCGGCTGGGCGCAAGCAATGCCGCCATTGAGGTACGTCGCCGTGACTTTATGAAAAAAGCGCCAGAGATCCTTAGCTACAAAGGGCGCTTGATCGAGCGGATCGAGTATATGCTAGATGGCCGTTTGGCACTTATCCATATCCCGTGGGAGGAGATCCAGGAATATAGCGACCAATATAACCCCAGTATGCTTGTGCTAGACGAGATGCGTCTGGTGGAGGGGGTAGATGTGGCGATTGCTATCAAGACCTACCCCGATGGCAAGCTGACCGGCAAGATCCGTAGCAATGCGCCAGTAGCGGCAATGATCGCTGGTTACTTTGGTGGTGGTGGCCATGCCTATGCAGCGGGTTGGCGGATGTATGAGGACTACCAGCTGGCGATGCGTGAGATCGTCGAGGCAGCCAGTCGGGCCTTCGTTGAGTATGATGAGAGCGAGGCAGCCCATGGCGATTAAGTTTGCTAATACACTGACCCGTCACCTCGATACCTTTGTACCGCTCCAGCCTGGCAAGGTGTCGCTCTACACCTGTGGGCCAACGGTGTATAACTATTTGCATGTTGGCAACTGGGCGGCGTATATCTACTGGGATATCCTGGTGCGCATGCTTCAGGCGGAGGGCTATGAGGTGGAGCGCGTGATGAATATCACCGATGTCGGCCACCTAACGAGCGATGCCGATGAAGGCGAAGACAAGCTTGAGAAGGGTGCGCGCCGTGAGGGCAAGACGGCCTGGCAGATTGCTAAATTCTACGCCGACGACTTCATCCGCGGGATGAACGCGTTACGCTTAACGCCGCCGAGCCAGCTGGCCCGTGCCACCGACTATATCGACGAGCAAGTCCAGCTCGCCATTACGCTCAAGCGCAAGGGGCACACCTACCAGACGAGCGATGGGATTTATTTTGACACCAGCACCTTCCCAGCCTATGCAGACTTTGCCCGGCTCGATCTGCGAGCCTTGCGAGCGGGGGCACGGATTGGCCCCAATAGCGAGAAGCGCCACGCGAGCGACTTTGCTCTATGGAAGTTCTCGCCAACTGGCGTCAAGCGCGACATGGAGTGGCCCACGCCACCGGAGCTGCTTGACCAGATACCAACAGACGGCGCGCCAGTGATGGGCTTCCCGGGGTGGCACTTGGAATGCTCGGCGATTGCAATGCACTTCCTTGGCGCAACACTCGACATCCACACTGGTGGGATTGATCATATTCCTGTACACCACAGCAACGAGATTGCTCAGAGCGAGGCTGCGACGGGCCAACCCTTTGCCCACTACTGGCTGCACTGCAACCACCTCAAGGTCAATGGCACGAAGATCAGCAAGAGCCTGGGTAATGGTTACACCTTGACCGACCTCGCTGAGCGGGGCTACACCCCCATGGCGTACAAGTTATTCGTCTTACAAAGCCACTACTCGCACGAGGGGAACTTTAGCTGGGAAAACCTCAGTGCAGCGCGCAACCGCCTGCGCAAGTGGTATGAAGTGGCGTGCCTGCGCCACCAGACGTATGAGAGTCTGGATGATGACCAGCGTAAGAGTGACGAACAATCGGGCCATGTGTCGCTCCTGGCAGCAAGTGGGGCAGTGCGCGAGGCGCTCGCCAATGACCTTAATACCCCCGAGGCGCTGCGGCTCATCGATGAAGCATTTGATCGGGTGCTAGCGCGGCCACTGGCAGCAGTGTACCATCGTGGATTGGAGGAGTTGCTGGTGGCGATCGATCAGCTACTTGGTCTCGATCTCTGTGAGTCGACACCAGACATTACTGATGAAGCTAAGCAGCTCATCCTCCAGCGCCAGCGTGCTCGCGAAGCCCGCGACTGGCCCGCAGCCGACCGCCTGCGTACTGATCTCACCGCGCAACACATCGCCGTGCGTGACACACCGCAAGGGCCAGTGTGGTGGTGGGCAGAGAAATAACGTGAACTACGAGACCGCACCACGCGCTCCATTAGTGGAACAAAAACTACGTACAGATTACAAGATATACGCGCTACGTACAGTTTTTGATGCAGTAAACCGTTGGGGGTGGGAGCATGATGATACCTATAGCAATAATATTGCTCGGCATGAAGCCATTATTACCCTGAGCAACCTTATTGCCTGCGAGTCATCCCTGAGCAGCGGGGAGCTGCCCAGAGATTTGCCGCTGACTGAGCGGACGGGCTATGACATAGGCAAAACTCTACCCAAGAATATCGATCTTGCCATCGCGGCGTACCTGCCAGACTATGCTGAGAAACTGCCAGGCCTTGGCTATAACGGTGGTGGCTTGGCTGTGAGCTACGATAGATATAACGCATCCGAGGAGATACCCGACGCAGCATGGCAAGCACTGGAGCTCGGCGTGGTCGATGAGCCAGTGGCAGCAGCGCCACTTGTCGATCCGCTGCGTGCGCTGGTGCTGATGCGGCATTATTACAATCTAATTGTTGCGCCGATTGAATATGGTAATAAAGGGAGACCACGCTACGATTGGTCGTTGCCCGATACGCTCGAGAAGACAGGCGTTATTGCACCAGTTGTGCAGCTGTGTATGCGAGACCAAACAGTGGTGTACCGCTGCGCGCCGAGGGAGTGTTATGACGCAACGAACCATGCACATGATGGCAGTGTAATAATATAAAATGGCGATGGTGTATATAAGATGATAGTGGTATACTATCACCATGACATGGAACAGCATTACCCCACAAAAATTTGTCGAACTTGTAAACTATTGGGTCAACCAAGATTGGCCGCTCACAGAAAACAAGTTGGCAGCGGCTATGGAGAAACTGGGCTGGGATGAAAGTGATCCAAGTACTATCGTAAAAGATATTCCAGTTAGTCAACCGAGACTGAGGGCAACCACATCCGATCCGGTTAGAGGACTTGACATGATCTCATGGAGCCTGACAGATATTGATACAACAAAATCAATTGAACAAGACAGATTTATGAACGACGCTTTTGTCGGCTATGTAGAGGCAGGAACTGCCGTTTGGGGTAGACCTCGAATCAAGCGTGACGCTGAGCGTGAAATTGCATACTGGAAGGCAGAAAATGGTTGTGAGTTTCAAATATCCAATCGGCGTTCAGCTATCGCAGTATATATCCATTCCCCACAGTATGCGAACGTATTGAATAGCATTTAACACGGTGGTTTCAGCATGTACCAATTCTCCTGGACACAGTTTGAGAATAGACTTGCGCGCGCACTCATGCGCGCTGGCGATCGAGTACACATTGTACTGATCCCCGAAGTGTCTACAGAATATATGACACAGTACCTTCATTACGCCGTTAGCGACACGGCTATTGTCTGTGAACTACGTCTGTCTCCACAGACGCGGAATGTATTGAGTGCGTACAAGTCCAGTGCTATCAGCACTATGGTCAATCAAGGGTGGCAGCAAAGTAATGAAAATGAAGTTTACTCGCGTCATCTCCTGCTGCCGACGTATAGTTCGGCGTATGCCTCACTCACAGCACAATCGATCCACATCCTGCGTGACTTCCTTCAGATCAGTGAACCAACTTCATTGACTTACTACGCATGGCGTGCTCCTGAAGAACTAGAAGATGGTCGTTACTACTCCGCAGAAGAAGTAGATGAGCTGGACGAGGGAGAAAATCCACTCGAGGTTGATTTGGGGATTGAGATGGCGTCGAGGCGACCCGGGCTATAGCACGTATCTTATGATCTATCTTGTGCTTGGACTGTTGTGTTGACTAGTTGATCGGCAAACAGTGAAACTCTATTAGCTCTCGCCCTTAATCTTCTCCACCAGCTTGGCCAGTGGCTTGGTGGATTCTTCGCGAGCACGGGCGTTGTGCTCGAGGTAGTCGTCTAGCAGAACTTTGCAGCAGCCAGCGATGGGGATGGAGATGAGACCACCGATGATGCCAAAGATATAGAGGCCAATGGTGATGGCAACAAGAACAACTAGTGGCGTGAGATCAATTTTGCGCGACTGAATGGTGGGCGAGATGAAGTTATTTTCGATCTGCTGGTAGATGATGAAAAATGCTGCAAAGATGAGGCCACCTGGCAAGGCATTAAAGGCAAGCAAGAGGGAGATCATTACCCCAGCGATCGTGGCACCAAACATAGGGATGAGCGCTAGGACGAAGGTGACGGCAATGGTAACGAGCGCAAGGTTGCTCGGAATAGCCGAGAAAAAGAGGCTCAGCACAAAGACCGCTGCCCCAGCAAAGAGGGCGCCAATGCCCGAGATCGTAAGCTGCCCCGTCACATAGCCTGCCACTACGGCATGCATGCGATGGGCGACATTCTTGTGGCGTTCCATCGTAGATTGGTCGCGGTAGAGCCCCCAAAAGCGCTCTGCCCAGGCTGGCCCTTCCGTCAGCATCAAGAAGGTGAGGACGAGCACTAAGAACCCTGAGCCGACTGCAGAGAAGACGGAGCTAATACCGGCAAGGAGGTTGCCGCTAAGGCCACGCGTCCAGGACTCGACACTGCTGCGAGCACTCTCTACTACTTGATCCACCTGCGCTTGGATATGATACTGCTCGGCAAAAGCACCAAAGCTATGCCACTGCTCGCCCGCTGTATGGACCATCCCCGGCAGAGCGTCGACAAACTTACTCGTCTGCTGGACGATGGGCGGTACCACCAGCACGAGAACTACTCCGAGTAGTGCCACAATACTAATGAAAGCGAGTGCGGTGCTGAGTGTGCGGCTGCGGTTAGGCAGGCGCTCGACGATAGCATTGACTGGCCCATTAAGCGCCAGCGCGAGGAACCCCGCCGTGCCAATCATAATCAAGGCAGTCTGCGCCAGATAAATCGCGAGGATTGCAAAAGCAAAACCAATCACCACCAGCCAAAACCGCACAAAGGTCTTCGTATCTATCTCTATTCGTACTCTCATGGTCTTTAGTATACCACAATTTGCTGGTAGCCGACGCTATCATTACTCGAATGGAGCGGGAGTAGATGACTCAGTCGGTGCTGAGGGTTGAGTAGTCTGCGGCTGCTGTGGTGGTAGTGGATCAGTTGGTGATGAAGACTGTGTTGCTGGCTGCACCATAGGCGCCTGCACTGGTGTAACTTGCTGAGCTGGTGGATATGGCTGAGGTTGAGACTGGGGCGGATAATATGGTTGCTGGACGGGTGGTTGTGGCTGACTTGTGTAGCCAACGGGTGGTTGCCCAGGCTGCGCTGTTGGCCCTAATGGGTAGGGATAACGCGGCTGAGTAGAGTTCTTCTTGCGGGTGCCAGCCCAGATAGCGAAGCCAATTATTGCAATCGCAATCACGACAATCACCATGAAGCAGATGATAAGTATGACAATCGTGCTGTGTTCGCTTGATGTGAGCGGAGTGTAGGAGTAATCGATGCTAGTATCAGGGTTTGTACTTGGGTCTGTATTGCGAGCATCTGGGCTAGGTGTTGTAGTCTGGTCGGTTTCATCTCGTGGTTGATTCTGAGCGGTTGATAGGAATTTTGTTACAAGATAATTACCTGGGTATTTGCTATTGAGGCTACTAAATGACCGTGCTGCAGTGCTGTAGCGCCCAGCAACAAATTCATCGATACCCATCTGCCATAGTTTGGTGAGTTCGCCATTGGTGGTAATGGAGACACGTTGTTTAGCTGCCATAGCTTGTGCGTCTTGTGCATCTCGGGCAATACCGCTACCAAAGCACGATTCTTCTTTCGTGCATGATTCTCGCGCATATGTTGTGATACCAACTTGCTCACCCTTCGCATTAAAAGCAGGGCCGCCACTACTGCCAGAAGAGATCTCGGTAGTAGTCAAAATAAGCGAGTGCCCGCCGCCATCACGCAGTGTCCTGCTTGTCGTACCAGTAGAAACGGTGGGTATGGTGCGAGACTGCTTAGTGCTAATGCCACCATCAACAAGCGCTGGATACCCTACTGCAGTAATGCGGTCGCCGTTTTGGACTGAGCTGAGCGACGACAGCTGCTGGATCGTTGGGAATGTACCACTCATCTTGAGGAGTGCAACGTCGGTATATCGAGACGAGAGATCGACATCACCTGTATCAACTTCTTTGTCAATGAGTGTCGCAGTTTTGTTGGTGGCAGATTTTTGCCAGGTATTTTCTTCTGTAAGGCGGATTGGATCATCAGACGTCTGGATAACGTAGTCGGTGCGACTGTTACTTACTGTAATGTTAGATTTTGGCACAAGCTGCAGATAGGCTATAAGCTTTTGGGCGGCAGCCATATCATCGTTTTCGACTTGGCTGATAAGCTCGCGTATCTGCGTCTCAGTTGCATAACCCGCTCCAGTGACAAATTGGACATAGTTATCCCACTCTTGTTGGGAGGTTGGGAAGGCGTTGGCAAGGAGATCAGTATCGGTTGTTTCGACAACGTGACCATTAGTGACAACAACGCCATCCGATGACACAATCGACCCACTCCCAATGCCACCATTACAAGCCTTTGCTAGTGTGAGCGTATTACTCTGGACACGAAAGGTGAGGCGAGCACAGCGCATTGCACCAACTCTAACTGTTGCTAACTGATTTTTTGCTACCACACTGAGCATAATGTCGTCGCCGACTGTGCCGTGGATGTTAGCTGTGTCGGTTGGTGTATTGGCTGCAGCTAGGCGTGCGATCACGGGCTGGCTAGAAGATAGCGCACCGTCCTGTGGCTGTGTGTAGGAGACGCGAGAGATTACATTTTGCCAAGTAGTGAGCGCATCGCGGTCATTGGCAGGTAGGTTGGTTACGGCAAGCCAGTATGGTCGGTCGTGCTGGACGGTTAGGTAGTAGTAGGATTGTCGCCAGATAGTGAGCTGACCATTAAGAGCTTTGAGGCGATGTTTGACGTGAAGCTCACGATATTTTTTGCCTGCGATAGTAATAGCGCGTTCGTTGATCTCATCATCACGTCCTGTATGAGCAAGGCTTTTGCGTTTCTCTTGGGTGATGATGTCAAGGTTAGACTTCCCCTTGTACTCAGGGATGCTGTCTTTGCTACCGAAGTAATTTTTGTTACGGTTAGCGGTAATAGTAAGTTGTGACTGCTGCGCAGCGGCTGGCTGTGGTGTACTAGACGTCTTGTTAGTGAGGTGTAGGGTAATGATGCCGTAGTTGCGTGTCTCTTGGAGTTGATCGCCATTATATGTTTGCCCCTGAAATGTTCCTGGCTCACTGTTGGGATTTTGGACAATCCCCTCTGCTGTCATAACTCCTGGGTCGTACTCTAGACTAAAACCCAACTGTGAGGTGATGCGACGCTGCTGCGTTTGGGTATTTGTCTTGGTAAGAAGGTCGATTGTTTTTTTGCGGCCATTGGGTGACTGAGCACTTGGCTGCGATACTAAATAGAGAGCAATAACACTCCCTACAAGCAGGGTAATACTGACACCAAGTGCAACAAAAAGCACAGGCCGCCGCCCCTGAAAAATAGAAAAACGATGTGTCATAATGACACACTATAGCATACTATAACACACTGTGCCATAACCGAGAGTGCTTTAATTATTAATCGGCCGGGTTATCAACTCTTGCCTGTAAAAAGTGTGGTATTTTTCATTGAAAATGAAATATCACTACGGGTGGCCTGGTTACTTTAGTGTGCTTACTCCACAATCACCGTCATCCGCACCATCAAACATAGCAAGACAAGTCCTGTGCCAGCCAGCACCGAGACGGCGATGGTCATGCGGTTGGGGTAGTAGTCGACCGTCTTGGGCTGCTTTGCTTGGTGCGATGAGGGGTGAGTGGCTGGTGTGCTAGTGCGCTTTGATGATTTTTTGGCTGCTGCCTTGGTTTTAGTTACAGTGGTGTGTGGAGCTTTTGTCATGGCTCTAGTATACGCTGTTGTAGGGTAATTTGTCCAGAATGCTTATGCTTCTTGTGCTATAATAGATCTATTATGACATACCATGCCAAGACTCCTCAGCAGACGATGGCCGACCTATCGTCTAGCGTCCGTGGTCTCGATGATGCTGCTGTGGCTGAGCGGCTGGAGCGCTACGGCCCGAATATCATCCGCGTTGTGCACGAACCACTGTGGCGGCGGCTCATCAAGCCATTTTGCTCGGTGTTTATGCTGGTGCTGTTTGCGGCAGCGGCGATTAGTTTCTTCCACCAGGCGGTGGTGGACGGGCTGATTATTTTGGCGATTATCGTGGTGGGTGCACTGATCGATTACACGCAGCAGCTCTCTACCGAGCGCATCATCCGCTCACTGCAAAAGCACGCTCCCTTGCAGGTCCGCGTCCGTCGGCATGAAGGTGAACAATCGCTCGATGCGGAGCAGCTAGTACCAGGTGATGTGATCATCGTGGAAGAGGGTGATAAGATTCCGGCCGATGCGCGGGTGCTCGAGGCGCGCTCGCTCCGGGTGGACGAATCACAGCTGACGGGTGAGTCGCTCCCGATCGAGAAGAATAGTGCGACTCTACCGATGGCAACGGCGCTCTATGAGCGGCGAAATTGTTTGTATCAGGGGTCATTTGTGATTGGTGGCAGTGCGCTTGCTATTGTGACGGCGACCGGAAATGCGACTGAGTATGGCAAGCTGGCTGCTCTCTCGAGTCACCCACGTGAGACGAGCCCAGTGGAGCGCACGATCAATAAGCTGGTAAGTCAAATCATCGTCGTTGTGTTGGTGGCGTCAGTGGTAGCGCTGGGGTTGGCGCTATGGCGTGGCATGGAATTCACCGCAGCGCTGCAGTTTGTGATTGCGCTTGCCGTTAGCGCGGTGCCGGAGGGGTTGCCAGTGGCAATTTCGGTGATTTTGGCTATTGGTATGCAGCGGATGGCGCGGCGCAAGGCACTAGTGCGGACGATGGCGGCAATTGAGACAATTGGCGTCGTGACGACAATCGCTACGGACAAGACGGGCACTCTCACGCGCAACAAACTCACTGTCCAGGCCGTCTGGGCACCGGGCAACCGTACTGAGCCACTACTCCAGACACTGGCTGGCAGCACCTTGCCCAATAGCCGGAGCAAGATGTATGATCCGCTCGATCGAGCCTTTGCCGCTTATTGCAACGAGCAGCGCGTCTCGCGGCCGCAGCGCCGAGCAGGTTTGACGCTCTTTCCCTTTGAACACAAGCTGGCGATGAGTGGCACACTCCAGGCAGTTGGCACTGGGCAATATCGCTTGTGTGTAAAGGGTGCGCCAGAGGCGATCATTCGTCATGCGCGGCTTTCTAGTGCAGATAAGCGCGCGACGCTCCAGGCTTTGCAGCAGCTCACGGGGCAGGGGTATAGAGTAATTGCCTTGGCATATACGGCGCTTCGCACGCCGATTGATTCGCTGGAGCAGCTGCCAGCCCGTCAGGGGTTGCAGTTTGTGGGGCTGGTCGGTGTGGCAGACAGTGTGCGGCCAGAGGCTCGGCCATCGATTGCTCGGGCACGCCAAGCGGGTATCACAGTGCGGATGATTACCGGCGATCATTTCGAGACGGCGTATCAGATTGGGCGGCAACTCGGCCTTGTACGGGGGCGTGATGAGGTATATGATTGCCGGCGGCTTGACCAACTAAGCGACGGTGAGCTGGCTACTGTGGTGGCCCGGGCGCGCGTCTTCTCACGGGTCATACCAGAGCACAAGCACCGCATCCTCACAGCGCTCAATGCAACAGACATCACTGCCATGACGGGCGATGGCGTTAATGACATTCCCGCGCTGACCAATGCCAATGTTGGCATCGCGATGGGCTCGGGGGCGCAGATAGCGCGCGATGCTGGTGATATTATCTTGCTTGATAACAACTTCCGTTCCATCATCAGTGCCGTGCATGAGGGGCGGACGATCTACGCTAATATCAAGCGCATGGTGGTGTATTTACTTGCGACGAATCTTGGTGAGGTGCTCGTGTCGATTGGCTCGCTGCTGGTGGGCCTGCCTATCCCACTCTTGCCGGTGCAGATCTTGTGGGTCAATTTGGTGACAGATACAACGATGGTCATTCCGCTTGGCGTCGAGCCAGGCTCGCCCCAGGCAATGCGGCGGTCGCCGTACCACCCCAAGGCGCCACTGCTCAGCCGCTTTATGCTGAGCCGGGTTGGGCTCATCGCAGTAGTGATGGCGGTTATCACATTGGGGCTCTACAGTATGTATTATCACTCGCATGGCGAAGGGTATGCCCGCACTATTGCCTTCTGTGCGCTGGTGGTAATGCAGTGGGCCAGCGCTCTCGCTGCCCGCAGCGACTACGAGCCCGTCTGGCGGCGCGCCCGGCGGTGGAGTACGACATTTTATGGTGGTTTGGCAGTGTCGATTGTGCTTCAGCTGGTGGCACTGTTTGGGCCACTCGAGCAGTGGCTTCATGTAGCGCCTATCTCGTGGAGCGATGGCGTCTTTGTCTGGGTTGTGGCATTCTTCGTCCCACTTGCCATCATCGAAGGGCATAAGTGGCTCGGGCGCACCTACTTTGGCAAAGGGCGCACCCTGGTGCGTTCGCGCCGACGGCGGTGAGGCGCCATTTTGCACCCTTGCTATTGTTTTATGACAAGTAGTGTGGTTTCATACATATATGACAATACACTATGAAACTACCCCCCCTCGATTGCTGACACCTATGACCAGCAGCCGACACCTACACCAATGACGCGCCTGGAGGCGATCGAGTATATAGTAAGTAGAACAGATTTCGATTATCCTGAAACACCATTTCGATGGAGAGATCCATATACCGTAACATTAAAAGGCCAGAGTTATAGATACCAGAATTTGACGAAATATTCGCAAGAGAACTGGGCCTATGTGGCATATCTCTCGCTATATCTCGCTCTAAGGATGAAAGCTCCTCAATAGAGTAATCGCATCCTCGAGTTTCTGTCTACTGTCCTCATGCGTCAAGTGCTTTCTGGCGTCCTCGATCGAAAGCCACAAATTTTCTATACCCTCATCATTTTCGTGCTCTTCTCGGTTGGGCTCTGGGGTTTCGTTTTCGTCCACCAATTCCAGCAGATAATGATAAACCGTCTTTCGATATCGCTTGCCGTCGTCCTCGTCAAATTCATAGGACACCGCACCAAGCGGAGCTCTAACCTTAACATGATAGCCAGTCTCTTCTAAAACCTCGCGAACTGCTGCCTCTTCTGGGCTTTCACCAGGCTCAATGGCCCCCTTTGGAAATACGATTTCACCGTATTTGGTTACATTTAGTGTGAGGATCTTGCCTTTTGAGCAGCAAACTATTCCGCCGGCTGATTTTTTGTGGATGATGTTTTCTTCTAGCATAATTACTATTGTACTATGATTGTATGCTATCCTCCGGCACCTTTCCAGCCGGGCCAGGATAGATACGTTCTCGCGTACTATGGACCACGTGATCCATTATGGTACAGGAAGGGGTAGTCATTCAATTAAATTGGAAAGATCCCAGATGCAACAATACAAAGCTGTCGTGCTGCGATCTATCAGGCGCTTCGCCGACAATGATAAGTTGCCGTCGCCTAGTCAAGGTGGCTCGTCTATACGACTGTACGCAAGATGGGCCGAGCTTTCCAGTAGAGAGGAAACTGGTCAATATCTAGGGAAGAAGATACAGTCAGCAGATGACGCGATAAGCTTTGTACTGCAATTTGCAGGAGTCTGGCACACTATAGGAAAAAGTAACCATACATATAGAGATTTAACACTAGACGCAATACTCAGTATAGATGCTATTATTAGCATTGATACTATACACCAAATTATCACGTCTGATCCGCGATATGGCAACCTAATAAATACGAAGGAGTCAGACCTTGTCCTGTTCGAGCGTCCGAGGGTACGTGATATTCATACTATCGCAAAGGTAGGAAATGAGAAATCACCCGAATTTAAGGAAGCTATGGTAAAACAATTTATCTATTTATTTAACAAAAGACGAGAAGCGAAAGAATAGAGGCCCCAGAAGCTCATAAGTCACGGCTGTGCAACACGAACGCTACGGCTCCTTAATATCTTTTCAGCCAGTTCAAGCTTGCGGTTTGATTGGCTATAGTGATCAAAAAATATATCTATATCATCGTCACTTCTCCATGTTGCACAATTATTATAAAGCCAGATTAATATTCTAATAGCAGCTTCAGCGTACTGCTTGGACCAGTTTAGGTAGTAGTCAGGGGCGCCTCCCGTGCTAGAGACACCCTGATGGACATAGATATTACGAGTCTCCTTTATCAGGAATCCTTGCTGCTCCCAATATCTCTCTCCAGGGATATAATTTTTAAATATATCCAATACCTCAGCCTCTCTGCGAGTTTGGCCATTTGCTTTTCTGGTGGTAATTTCTAGACACCTCTAAAACCCCAACAAGCCAAGATTTACATCTTCCGCGTCCAGTGCAGATGCAAATTCCATAACAACACACCTCAACCGCTCAGCAGCGGCAAAATTATTATCCTGAAATGCCCTCAGCAAGACCCTAAGAAAGCCCTTTTTGCCAGTATCTAGAGCATTAAGCTTTTCTGAAGGCAGGGCATGTCTCCTTGTTGTAGACCAAAATATTTCAGCCCTGCCGTCTCTCTCGGCTATAAATATGCCGACACTACTTATAGCCGTCTTATTGCTGCTCGGACCATACAACAGATTGCGCTCCTGATAATTAAATACTTGTACAACATTAATACAGTCCATGAATCCCTGAAAGGTTCTGGCGGCTTTATTAACAGCCGCTTCCATATTGCGATTGGCGACCTTAGCCTTAACAGTATAGGTATTAGACTCGTTATCAAGCTTCGGAAATACTTCACTCCGACGCCATCGATACTCTCTTATATCACCAGTCTTCTTTACTGTCCTCCAAAAATCGCGCTCACTACACCAGGTAAACTTAATGCCGGAAAGCGTAAGCCGTGTTTTAAATAAATCTGTTTTTGTGCTTTTTGATAGAAAATATATCTGAAAGTAAATTGTAAAGGTCTTGTTCTGTTGGTGCTGCGGCTTTACCGCTAGCGCCCGTCTATCATATTCATCATTGTTGTAGACCATATTAAGAAGCTTACTGTCAAATTCGGCACGCATCGCGATTCTGTCGTTGACTTTTTTGTGCAGTGTTCGATCATCTGTTTTTTGATCTGCAAGCCATTCACGATATGCGTCACGGCACTGCATGTATAGCTCTTTATCGCTGCTCTTACTCATTGATACTTATTATATGTCAAATAGCGGATACTAGCAGAAAGTCACAGAACCAAATCACAAAACAAACCGTCCAGCCGCTCCGGACTGGACGATAATTCCTATTTGACCAAGCTTTACAACAGAGGTAGTTATTCATGGTAGCTAAAGATCACGGAACCTTGTCACTCACTCTGTTATACAGCTTGGCTGGGGTGGAGGGATTCGAACCCCCGCATGACGGGACCAGAACCCGTTGCCTTACCACTTGGCGACACCCCATCGCTGTAGATACTGTAGCACAGGCAGGGGTGGTTTTCAAGCTGTTTGCGTCGAAACTACGCGGCTTATCGTATTGCCCGCTCACCCTTTTTCTTGTTAGTTCATTCGAAGAATGGTAGCTTGTCGCCAAGCAAATAAGTTTTCTAGCTTCGCACGCGAAATGAATATCTCTATTGATTTATTCATTCTCTCATTGTGCTAGCAGGGAGTGTGGGGAGTAGACAGAGGGTGTAAACCCATCAGGCGCTATTGACCAAGATGGCAGGTGTGTAATTTAGAAGTATTAAATTAAAACTCATCCTTCACTTCGTGTGCAACATATAGCGCCGCCAGCGCAAACAGTAGCGACATGAGCGACACCAGCACGGCCAGTGGCATCATAAATATATTGAGGATGAAGCCAATCACCGCAAAGAGACCAATCACTAGTGCACTACACACCGCAAGCGCCCAGCCCTGTTTGCGCCGTTCGCGCAAGGGGAGGACTGCAAGGCCAGCAATGACCCCCTGAGCAATGACGCACAGCAGCGCAACGACAAGATAAACTCGCCGCGCAGTAAGCGACGAAGATGCTTGTGGCGCAACCATCATCAGCCAAGTACTTACCTTTGATGTAAAAGCCTGATATAGCTGGATAAGCAAGGATACGCCGTACCCAGCATTAACAACCGCAACCAGCAGCATCATAACCCAGAGGTTATCACGAAACCACTGCTTCATGGCAGCGCTCATGCGGGGGAGGGGTTGGCAGAGTTTGGTGAGGGTATTCGTGAGTGTATCAATCATAATGCTAGTATAGCATCGCAGGACAAATCGTCAATTTTACTGCTTGGGGGAGTGGAATATCTCCTCACACAGCAATCTCCCAGAACTAGCACAAAATGCTTGTTGATACCAGTGAGCTTTTGCACTTTGTCCAAATGAAGTAATAGAGGAAAAGCTACTGCTAAAGGTGGTTCTGAAGTATATTATTTGGTGGCCGTCTTTGCTATTGTCTCCTGCTATAATTCTCCCCGGAAATAGCTGCAAATATGATAAAATATCTCCATGAAAGCAGAGCAGCTGCAAACAATGACGTTTAAAATCACCGGTGGGAGCGCAGTATGCCTCAATAGCCGGATTGTTGTGCAGCAAGCTTTGCGCGAGATTGCCTGGCGAGCAGGGCTCTCGGCGGTGCGCTCGGTGAGCCACGACTATGTACCGTATGGCATTGGTGTGGCACTTCTCTTGCCCGAAGCGCATATCGCAGCGCGTACCTGGCCCGAGACCGGCTTGGCATACGTGACGATGACAACCTGCCAACCAGTTGAAAATGAGATGATCTCTAGCCTCGAACGCGTCCTAGGCGCTGCCTTTGTCGCCGAGCAGGTCGAGACGGGTGTGGTGAATTTATAGCGGCAGGGTAGGGCAGAGTACTCTCTCTAATGGGCTAATTTTCGTCGTCTTAGCAAATCTATTGAACAAATTGCGTACATACCTTGTCAAAACACATGTCCCATGCTATAATCAAAGCGCGTCATTATGGCATTTTTTACGACGTTTTTCACGATTATTCTGCAGTGGTATGTGTGGGTGCCAGTGGTGATCCTCCTCGGTTATTTGACGTGGCGCAACAATCAGCAAGTTGATGTGCTGCGCGAGGTCGAGAGTGAGCTGCTTATCCTTGAAATTCCCCGTGCTAATGACAAGTCTGAGCTCGCAGCTGAGCAAATGTTTGCCAGCCTCCATGGTATCTTGCGCGATGCACGCGAGCTCAAGATTAATGATGGCTACCAAGAGCATCTTAGCTTTGAGATTGCGTCAGTCGGTGGACAGATTCAGTTTTATGTCTGGACGCCGCGCGCACTACGCAATTTCGTTGAGAGTCAGATTTATTCGCAGTATCCCACGGTGCAAATCCACACTGCCACAGCCGACTATACAGCACACGAGCAGCAGCATAATGTCGTCTATACAGCAGAGGTTGTATTGGCAGAGAGTGAGTTTTTGCCGATCAAGACCTTTCAGAGCTTTGAGGTTGATCCGCTAGCCGGCATTACAGGTACATTAGCCAAGTTGGAGGATACGGATGACGAGATTTGGATTCAAATTTTAGTACGCCCTGTGGCAGATGACTGGCACAAAGCATCCGATGCGTGGGTCAAGCGCGTGCGCGGCGGCGGGTTCTTTGGCGACGCATTTCACCCCAAGGCGCGGTGGTTTAGCCAGTTCCTCATGGCGCTGTGGCAACCACCCGAAGGCAACATGACGACAGTAACGGAGCTCTCCGATCGCGACAAAACCCGCATCGCCGAGGCCGAAAAAAAGGCTGCTAAGTTGGGTTACCAGGTCAAGATTCGCGTTGCATATCTTGGCGATAGCATCACTGATGCGCGGCTGCGCATGCAGGCAATCATTGGCACCTTCAAACAGTATAACAGCACCAACCTCAATGGTTTTACCATGAGTCACGATAGCTTCCGCAAGGAAGACCTCAACCGCTATAAGCTGCGTCTCTTTGCCGACCGCGGCTTTTTGCTTAATATTGAGGAGATGGCGAGTGTCTTTCACCTGCCGCACACCAATGTTGAGACGCCCAATATCGTCTGGGCAAGCAACAAAACTGCTGAACCGCCCAACCGTCTACCTGTCCTCACTGGTCATGCAGCTGACGACGAGAAGATCTCGGCCTTTGGTCTGACCAACTTTCGGGGGATCAATCACCAATTTGGTATGCTGCGGAGCGATCGCTCGCGCCACGTCTATATCATCGGCCAGACGGGGGCAGGGAAGAGTGGCCTATTGGAGCTCTTTGCCTTGAGCGATATTTATCATAATCAAGGCTATGCCATCATCGACCCGCACGGCGACTTTGCCATCGAGAATATGAAGTTCATTCCCGAGGCACGGCTAGATGACGTGGTGTATTTTAACCCTGCAGACGTCGAGCACCCGATTGGCTTTAATCCACTGGAGGTTACCAACCCAGCGCAGAAATCGACGATCTCATCAGAGGTGATTGGTGTGCTCAAGCGGATGTTTGGTGACAGTTGGGGGCCGCGGCTGGAATATATTTTGCGCTATACTATTTTGGCACTACTCGATCGGCCCGAGCCTACCATGCTCGATATCACCCGTATGCTGACGGATAAAAAATTCCGCAAAGAGACGATCGGCTACTGCAACGATGTGGTGGTGCGGCAGTTCTGGAATGTGGAGTTTGCCAGCTGGTCGGAGAAGTTCCAGACGGAGGCCATCGCGCCAGTACTCAACAAGGTGGGGGCTTTTACGGCGAATCCCATTATCCGCAATATTATTGGTCAGACGCACTCGTCATTTAATATTCGCCAGATTATGGACGAGGGCAAGATCTTGGTGGTAAATTTGTCGAAGGGGTTGATTGGCGAGGATAATGCGGGAATTCTTGGTTCATTCTTGGTCACAAAGATCCAGCTGGCGGCGATGAGCCGTAGTGATATCCTCGATATCCATGACCGGCGGCCATTTTATCTCTATGTCGATGAGTTCCAAAACTTCGCAACTGATAGTTTTGCCACTATCCTGAGTGAGGCACGCAAGTATGGACTCAACCTCACCGTGGCTAATCAATACATCTCGCAGATGGAGCCAACGGTGCGCGATGCGGTCTTTGGCAACGTCGGGACGATGATTAGCTTCCGCGTCTCGCCAGATGACAGCCCGATTCTTGCCAAACAATTTGAACCGCAGTTTGAGGAGAACGACCTCACGCAGATGCATAATCGCAACTTCATCATCAACATGGTGATTAATGGTGAGAAGGCACCAGCCTTTAGTGCTACTACGCTTAATTTGCCTGAGGCCAAGCGGAGCCATTTGTCGCGCATTATTGAGCATAGCCGCGAGCTGTATAGTCAGTCGCGCCAAACAGTAGAGGATACCATTAATGAGCGGATCCACCCGGGCAGTACCGGGGTGAGTGTAACGTTGGCAGGTCAAGCAGGGGCTTCAGCGGCATCGTCAGCCACCACTACGGGTGAGGGTACAGCCAAGCGCCGTCGACGTCGCCGACGCAAGCCAGCTGGTGGCGAAGCACGCGATGAGCAGGCGACTACTGGACAATCAAGTGCTCAATCTAGTAAGCAGGTGAAGAAGCCTGTTGCTCTCAGCAAAGCTGCCAAGCCAGCCACTCCTTCTCCAGGCAAAAAACCAGCGAGCACCACACCTAAGTCAGCTGCGCCACGCGATCCATCACTTCTCTCCATTCAGCATGCCAAGCCACGCACCACAATCCCGGCGCAGCTCTTACACCACCAGCCGCATACTGTGCAGGCTCAGCCAGATGGCCCGGTGCCACTGGCCAAGCAGCCTGATAGTGCAACCTCAGCGCATGCGCACGATGAGCTTGATGACCCAACCTTCTTTGCTTTGCGTTAGATAGGTAACACTAATTTCTCTTAAGTCACTATTGCGTCACCTTACTCTAGAGGAGTGTGAGGGGTGTAGCGAATTTTCTTCTCAACACGAAGGTATAATATGATCAGACTTAAGAAAACCCTCGAGTGGGTAGCATAGTGAAGTAGCGCGAGGTAGGCCTTGGGTAGCCAATGTAAACACCACAGAGGTAATCACGCGAAAAAGCCTCCTTATCCTGTGTATAACTCTGTTACCTCACCTCACTAACCAATGTGGGTTATGCTATAATGGAGAGGATAAACGGAAATACGGGACATGACGGCAGTAATTTGTGTAACAAATCAAAAAGGTGGTGTTGGCAAAACAACAACGGCGATTAATGTTGCCTACTATTTAGCAAAGGCTGGTAAGAAAACCCTCGTCGTCGATTTCGACCCGCAGGGCAATGCCACAAGCGGCCTTGGCATTGATAAGCAGCTGCTCGACGCTACCATGACAGAGGTCGTCAAGAGTGAGAAGAAGCTTGCTAATATCATCCAGCCAACCGAGCACAAGAATCTTTTCATCGCGCCCGCCCTACCGCAGCTGGCCAATGCCGAGGTAGAGTTGGCCAAGGCGCAGCACCGTTTTAGCCGTCTCAAAGGGGCGATCGATGAACTAACTGGCTACGACTATATCATTATTGACAGTCCACCAAGCCTCAGTCTCCTCACTGTCAATGGGCTCATTGCGGCACGCTATGTGCTATTGCCAGTCCAGGCGGAATTCTATGCATTGGAGGGGCTCGGGCAGCTGCTCGAGACAATGAAGCTGGTGCGCAAGAATATGAATCCAACGCTTGATCTTATTGGGGTATTGCCTACCATGGTAGATGGTCGCACATCGCTCTCGAGCCAGGTCTTGGCTGAAATTGCGAAGCATTTTCCAGCGAAGGTGTTTGCGGAGTCTATCCCGCGCAATGTTCGCCTGGCTGAGGCACCGAGCCATGGTGCGCCGATTGGGGCATATGACCGCTTCAGTCGGGGTGCACGGGCATACAAAGCCGTGACGAAAGAAATAATCGAACGAACGGGGGTATAAATGGCAAAACGAGGTTTAGGACGGGGGTTTGATTCGCTGATTCCAGCGGAGCTGCTGGACGAATCGTTCGACCCAACTGCCGACCAAGACGACCGGATTAGTGACCTGCGTCAGATAAAGCTTGCAGAAATTATGCCTGACCCTACTCAGCCGCGTCGGGTGTTTGACGAAACGCTGCTCGATGAGCTCGCTGAGTCTATCCGTGTTCATGGTGTGCTGCAACCTATCGTTGTTACCCCTGATAACAAAGGTAAATATGTCATTGTGGCTGGTGAGCGGCGCTACCGAGCTGCTACCAAGGCGGGGCTGGAGAAGATCCCGGCACTGGTGCGCACGCTGTCTGATCAGCACAAGCTCGAGCTCTCTCTTATCGAAAATATCCAACGCCAAAACCTCAACGCTATTGAGACCGCTACAGCGTACCTCAAGCTGCGCGATCAGTTCAACCTCACGCTTGAGCAAATCGGCCAGCGCGTTGGCGGTAAGTCGCCCAGTGCGGTGAGCAATACGCTGCGTCTCTTGCGCCTGCCCGAGGTAGTGCGCCAAGCAGTAGTTGATGGCAAGCTGAGTGAAGGGCAAGTCCGGCCGCTGATTAGCTTGGATGAAGTGCAGATTGCAGATATTTTACCCAAGATTATTCAGGAAGAGTGGAGCGCGCGGCGGATCGAGCAGTACCTGGCCATTCTTAAGCGTACCGAAGCAAGTGATTCTGCTCAAAAGACCACCAAGGCACAGCGCCCAGCACCACCACCGCAGTATACGGCTGCTAGCCAGCGCTTTGAGCAGCAGCTGAGTGCACCAGTCCAGATCCGTGGCAACCGCCGCGGGGCAGGGCAGATCGTTATACGCTTCACTAGCGACGATGACTTCGAGCGGATCATTGGTTTGCTTGAGCATACGCAGGACAAGTAGTAGTATACAAAATACAAGCATAAAAATAGACCTTCTTTTTGTAAGAAGGTCTACCCCAATCAGGCGGGCGTATTTACAATACGCTTAATCAATTTGATCGCTTATGATTGTACAACAGTACTTTCGTCTGTACTTTTACTATAGCATCGATAAGCTATTAATATAAGAACCACTAGGGTAGAGAAATATCATTGTGAGACAGTATATTTGTGTAAAGCTTTGGTTGATTGATGATTTATTAAAATAATCATGTCCTGAGTTGTGCGAAAAAACGCCAGAACCATCGAGATAAATCGATATGTTTTGACATTCTTTTGCTACCATCGTTCTATAAATATAAATCTATCAACTTATATCTGAAATCCTTGAACTTTCGTCAACGGCCAGAGGCGCAGGCTAACGGGGCCAATCACATCATAGAGTGGCACGGTGCCGAGGCCATTGCGTGAGTCGAGTGAGTAGCTGCCTTGACGGTGATCACCCGCCACAAAAATCGATCCTTCGGGCACCGTCACCTCTGTATCGCCACTAGTGGGAGAGCCAGGACCATCCCAGCTATCGTCTGGGTGAAAGCCTTGTGGGTGTTCTTTGTTATAGACAGTCAGCGTCCCATCCTTGACTGTAACGCGCTCGCCTGCAAAGGCAATGACGCGCTTAACGAGGTTCATATCCTCGCTACCTGGACTGTAGAGCGGGTTCTTAAAGACGATAATTTGCCCCCGCTTGGGCGTGTATGAGTTATTTTGCAAATGCGCCATCGTGACGGGCAGGCGATTGACGATCAGCCGGTCACCAGTGTAGAGCGTCTGCTCCATGCTTGGGCCAGTCACGCTAAAGCTACGAAATACAAAGGTGTTGATAAGGAGTGTGCCAACAATGACGCACACCACAAAAATTACAAAGCCACCGATATCCTTGAGCCTGGGGTGGCGGGTCAAAAAACTTGCTTCCATCATGAAGTATTATATCACTAAATGCGGGCGGAGGGGAGGAATTGAGAAAAGTTATCTTTCGACTAAAAATATCTACTGATACTCAATACGATCAACAAGCTGTGTATATATGTCTGCAGGAACTCGTCTAACTTTTAAGTCTTGGTCCGGATTGCCACGTGCCGCAAGACGTGCTGATTGGTCTAGCCACTGTTCTATATCATGTCCAGGCTGAGGCCGTCCGCGATTTAACAAGAGAGGATACTGCATTGCTACATATGCACGACAAAGCTCATAGACTGCTCGATCACCATAAGGGGTAGCGGCAATCTGATCCAACGGATATCCAATTTTTTCGCGTATATCGGACGACATGAATGAGAACACCTCATTGAATGCGGCATGATCTTCTTTCCCTGTTTCTTCTCCAATGGTATCAGCATAAAAAACAGCTATTGCCCGGCGAGGAAACTCTCGCACATCTGGGTTTTGCTCGTGTATCTCTTTCTGATCTTTGGTGAGGTCGTTGTTTGTTGGTTCTTGGTTAGTTGCCTCAAAGTTTCCGGGTGAAATTGTCATAAAAACACTCCTGTTTATAAAACATAGAACAATTATTTTAAAGCTAGGGCGATGCAAGATTTTTATGAACTCTGCAAGCGAAAGCTAATATATATATCAATATATGGAGGTGGAGTCAAGCAGACAGCTATAGAAATTTTATAAAGAGAGCAGCTACTCAGTAATGAGTAGCTGCTCTCTCGGGCTGTGCTGTTTGCTGCAACCTAGCATCCTACAACAAAGTCAAAGTAGTCGCGATGAAACGCCTCCCCCTCCTCTTCTTCTACAATGGCAGCTAAAGTTTCAAGTGTTTTAATTTCTGTTTCTGTCAAGCGTTTGTTTTGCTTAGATAAGTTAGAGGCGACGCAGAGACATATGTATTCTAACGAAATAGCCCACTCGCCGACCCTTGCGTATTCCCTTGCTTTTTCGGCTTGCGATTGAGACAAGTAGGGGGATTCGTCAATATACTTGTAAAGTGCTATCGTTTGTTTAACTTGTTCGCTCATGGACATAATTATAACATAAATCGTTAGTCTGTAGTGTATCGGTTATCTCCTCGGGTCATAAAGATAAGTGTAATTATTTCAGTAACATTCCAGCGGCTCTTATGGGATATGTTGCGATATAAAAATTATGAAAATATTGTTGAGGCTCGTGTTGTATCGTGATGTCCGTATGCAAAATAGTGCTGCATTGTGCAAATATGTGCCTATACTCCATACGACCACAGTCTCTCGCGGCATTTTTGGCTTGCAAAGTGCAAGTTTGGGTGCGGTTTCGTATTTATTTTTTGAGGCAGATCCAGTATAGTAGAGAGAGTTTATGGCGGGTCGTAATTCGATAGATGGTTTTCGGTCGCAGAGTAGCGGGGCGGTGGATAGGCGCCCCCGCTCGCTTCGGCGTGCCGATGGCTCGATGCCGCGGATGGGCCGCTCGATGACGGGCACGGCTGGCGCTGGCCGCAGCTTGGCTACAGCAGAGCAGCCAAGGAATTATACACCGCGCCGCAGTGCGTCTATCAGTACCAATAACCCCAGTAGTAGCCTAACCGACTTCGACATCAATCCAAGCGACAATATATTTGCTGACCTCGAGCAGGGCAGTGGCAAGCGAGGCCGCAAAGGCCGCAAGAAGCCGCAATCGACGCGGCGCAAATGGATCAAGCGTATCATCATCGCCCTCGTCATTATTGGTGTGGGCTTCGGCGCCATGTTGCTGTGGCGGGCCTTTATGGCGAGCTCACATATCTTTAAGGGTGATATCTTTGGCTTGATTCAGCAAAAAGAGCTCAAGGCAGATAGCAATGGCCGGAGTAATATCCTCTTGCTTGGTACATCGGAGGACGACCCAGGCCACGAGGGGTCGTACCTGACTGACTCCATCATGATCTTGAGTATTAGTCAGAGCAAGAAAGACGCCTATATGATTAGCATCCCGCGCGACCTATACGTCAAGTATCACCGGTCGTGTAACTCTGGCAATGCAGGTAAGATTAATGAGTACTTCAACTGCGTTAATAGCGACTGGTCGAGCACTGAGGCGGAGGATGAGCGTCAAGCTGCTTCGCGCAAGTTCTTTGGTAATATCGTGGGGCTGGATTTGCAGTACAGTGTGCATGTGAACTACACCGTGCTGCGCGACCTAGTCTCGGCCTTGGGCGGCATCAAAGTGACGATCGAGAGCCGTGACCCTCGTGGCCAGATGGATGGTAACTTCGACTGGAAGTGTAGGGGCGGAAACCCTCGCGCGAGCCATGCCACGATGGTTAAGAATTGCCCGCCGAATGGTCACTTTATCGACTACCCCAATGGGCCAGTTGATCTCGATGCCGAGCATGCGCTTTATCTAGCGCAGGCACGCGGTGCTTCGGGCATATCCTACGGCTTTGAGCAGTCCAACTTCGACCGCGAGAAGAACCAACAGAAGGTGCTCGTGGCTATCAAAGAAAAGGCAACGAGTGCTGGTACCCTGGCGAACTTTGGTGCGGTGACGGGGATCATTGATGCACTGGGCAAGAACCTCCGTACCAACTTTGAGACAAGTGAGATCCGTACACTGATGTCGCTGGGGCAAAATATTAAGAGTGACGCTATCAAGAGTGTGAGCCTACTAAACACAACCGTTGGTGACCTAGTGGTGGCGCAGACGGTTGGTGGTATTAGCTCGGTCGTACCCGCAGCTGGCACATACGATTATAGCCAGATCCAAGCGTACATCAACAAGACACTCAATGCTACAGAGGTATCTAAGGAGTCGGCCCATGTTGTCGTCCTCAATGCATCAGGTGCATCAGGGGTGGCCAAGCGCGAGGCAGATAAGTTAGAGAAGCTTGGCATGGTCATTGACAGCATTGATAATGCTCCAAGCAGCGGCAGCGCAGGGAGTAACAAGATCTACCAAGTGGCTGGGAGAGCTAGCGCGCCACACACGAAGGCCAAGCTAGAGTCGATCTATCATGCCCAGGCTACTACTGGCACACCACCAGTGACTACTGGCAGCCACACGCAGTTTGTTGTCGTGGTTGGCCAGTCCACGACGGGTACTTCGTCGGCAATTAGCAATTAGTGAGTGGTAGTTTAATAAGCCGATAAGCTTCTGTGTTCGGCGTATGGTTACAAGGCCGTGCAGAGTATTAGCTCTTAACCTTCGAATCAAAGTAGATCATTATAATAACCCTTTCCTTCGTCGAATAAGGTAGCGAGAAGGGGGGTATTTCCATCTGTGAAGTACAAAGACGGTGATTTGCCGATTGTATAGCATCACTGCTATTGCCAAAATATGGTAATGTTTGCACGGTTTTATGTTACCCAGCCTTAGCTTTACCTACGACGAGTTGTGTGGCTAAGCTGCGAGATACGAAAATACCTATCGTCTTATCGCCCACGATACCAATACTGTTGCGTCTTCATCCACTCAGGGTCCTGAGTGGAGAGCTTTGCGTTATTGAATTCATTCCAGCATCGTTCAATGCTGGTACGAAAGAGTGATTTCTGAACCTGGATTGATGAGTTCTTTATGATGCGATGTGGCAACCCGCGGCCAGCAAAGCATTGAGCAGCTGCATCGAATAGCTTGCGATCTGTCACTTGCCGTACATTCAACACCTCTTTGTACGAACCTGATGGGAAGTGTAGTGGTATCTCACTGCCAATATAGCCAGTCAAAGCAAAGGCAGTCACAGGTACAGTAATAAGAAGGAGAGGTGCGAGGATAGCGGCGGCCACCCAATGTTGCTTGGTGTTGCGAAAATGGAGTTTGCTTGTCATATATACCCACTATAAAACCATAGCGTGGTTGGGTCAAGCAAAGACCGTCTGAGTCCTGCAACCTTTCTTAAGGATATTCTCCTCACCTCGCCGTATTATCCTGATAAATTGCAACACGAGCTAACGCCCTTCGCGCACCAACTTGTTCCCGCTTATCTAAACGCATCATTAATAATTCCTTTATGCTCTAGCAGAGGAAGAGTGGGAGGAAGCAGCATACGATCTTATCGTGAGGTTCTGTAACTTAGGCGCAGCAAAGCAACCTACGAAACCAGCACAGCCAGTACAGTAGAGAGTAGAATGTTCTCGCCCTAGGCTCTTATTTTTTCGCCCAAAATGGTATAATAAAAGGCAATGGATTTTTTGCATGGTACACATCGTCAGTCTCGAGTCAGTGAGGTCGTTTATGTGGCGCTCAATCTTGGGCTTGCGACGCTGCTGTTTTTGATCGTCCTAGAGGTGCAGTCGCCTTGGCTCGCATTGGCACTGGTGATTGCGAGTAAGTGGCGGGCACTTGCGGTGCGGCCACGCTTTTGGCTTGCCAATATTGTGGCAAATATGATCGACCTCACGGTGGGCATTAGCGTTGTGATGCTGATGTATGCTGCTAGTGGAGTGATCTGGCTGCAGGTTGTCTTGGCAGTGCTACATGCGTTGTGGCTCGTAGTGCTCAAGCCACGATCAGATCGCCGTTCGGTGGCTATTCAGGCGGGTGTTGGCGTCTTTGTTGGGGCGACTGCTCTTGCTATGAGTTCCTATCGATGGGATGCCGCCCTAGTGGTACTACCGCTATGGGTGCTGGGATACTGTGCTGCGCGGCATATTCTCGGTAGCTATGAGGAACCACTCACGCGTACCTACGCGCTGATTACCGCAACGATCTTTGCAGAGCTTGGCTGGGTGAGCTATCACTGGATGTTTGCCTATACTATCTCTGGTCTGGGGGCGATCAAGCTTGCACAGTTGCCGCTCTTTTTGGTGCTCTTTGGCTTTGTGTGTGAGCGTGCCTATAATAGCTACTATCAGCATGGTGTGGTGCGCGGGGCAGATATTGTCTTGCCATCGACACTGGCGGTTGGGCTTGTGCTGACGCTTTTGCTGTTGTTTAACAGCCTAAGCGCCACTGGCCTTGCGTAGCCGAGGCAAATGAGAAAAGGGTAAAGGGGAAGAGGTTATGAATCAACAACCGCAGATGACAGCGCAAGACCAGCGAGCGGCGCGTGCCATGCGTCAATCAAAAATCATGTCTATTATTGCAGCAGGTGCGCTTGCCCTCGTTTTCGTTGTGGCGATGGCGATGTGGGTTTATTTGCGAACAATTGACCGCAATGCGACCGTCACTGAGCGAGACCAGGTTAGCACCGATGGTAACCTCGCTCCCACCGCTGATGAATCTGCAGTAGCTAATGTAGCCGACAAAGCATCAAAGAGCGTCGTGTCTATCATCACTAATATCGAAGAATCATCATCGCTCCGCACGACCACTCGCCAATCAGCTGCAGCGGGCACTGGCATTATTGTCAGCAAAGATGGTTACATCGTCACGAATAAGCACGTTGTGTCTAAGGCGAGCTCTATACGCGTCATTGCTTCGGATGGCACGCGGTATGATGACGTTCGGGTGGTGGGTGAGGACCCGCTCAATGACATTGCCTATCTCAAGCTTGAGGTGGGTAATACAGTACTCACGCCACTGTCGCTGGGCGATTCAGCAACAGTGCGGGTGGGCCAGTCGGTTGTGGCAATCGGCAACGCACTGGGCCGCTACCAAAACACCGTCACCAGCGGTATCATCTCTGGCAAAGGGCGACCTGTCACGGCCTCTACCTCAGGCAATAGCACCCAGCGAACGGAAAGCCTGACTGATCTCATCCAAACCGATGCTGCCGTGAATTCTGGCAATTCTGGTGGGCCGTTGCTCAACCGCTCGGGGCAGGTGATTGGCATCAATGTAGCAGTGGCAACAAACGCTCAGGGCATTAGCTTTGCCATCCCCGTCAATGCGATGAAGGGGACGCTCAAGTCGGTCTTGGCGGGCAAGGGAGTGCGCCGGGCCTACCTTGGGGCGCGCTATGTGATGCTCACGCCAGATATTGCTAAGCAGGTTGGTACTTCGGCGAAGGAAGGTGCGTATGTGATGACAAGTGGCGACAAAAGCGCGATTGTAGCAGGTAGCCCAGCTGATAAAGCTGGCCTCCGCGAGAAGGATGTCATTACCAAGATCAATAGCCTCGTCGTGGGTAAGCAAGGCGATGTCTCGAGTTTGATTGGCGAATACCAGCCTGGCGATGTCGTAGCCCTCACCATCCTCCGTGACGGCAAAGAGCGCGTCGTGCGCGTGACACTGAGCGAGTATCAGGGTGGAGAGAGTGGGGAGTAGAGCAGAAGGGCTATAGCAGACGCAGTACACGCTTATTATCTTCGCTACGTCGTATTTCACCAGTCAGCAGATTGACATCAAACGTACCGTATTCCATCTCCGATTGAGGTCTGCAGTTGACCCAGTTACCAGTGATACCCTCAACAGTAATGCCGTCAAGAGCGATTCGCTCTGTTTTCCAGCGCACGCCAGTAGAGTCAAGCGCAAGCATGCCTATGTGAGTAATAAATAGAATAATATCCTGATCAACGATTGGCTTTATGGCGACAATACCATCATACAGTTCATCTACTTTTGCGAACGACTGAGGATATCGTACATCACAAACATAGAGATCTCCTTGCTCAACGATGCACAACTGCCATGGGTTGGGAGCTGTGATTATGTCAGTAACAAGACCAGACGATGTATCACTAGAATGTATACCAAGCGTATAGCTTAGTGTCTCGTCGACCGTGATTCGGTATGGTGTCATATAGTCTAAGCCTGTTGGTCCAACCTCATAATCAACACCAGATGAAGGAAGGTCGATTGATTCGATAGTATAGATGACAGGGAAGATGGTATTGAGAGTCATTTTTATCCTTTCTAGCGATTCTTTATCTTCTTAGAATTACGTATAAGCATGCTTTATTAATTTATTGTAGCACCTTTGCAGTACGCAAATCTGCTGAATTTTCCACAACAATTTATGGTATAACCTCTGTTCTATAAATGTATGATCGCCATATGTTGCAAGATATGCTTGGAGCTCGGCAAAATGTATGCTATAGTCGAACATAGGTGGGACAAACAATATGAGAACATAACACACAGGGGGCATTGTGGAAACAATCAACTTTTACCAACTAATACGATATTATGCACGGAAGTGGCCGGTGATGATTGTTGCCATTCTCGTTGGTATTGGGCTGGGTGCAGCCTATGCGCTGTCCATCCAACAGCCGCAGTATAAAAGCTCCGCAACATTGCTGCTAACAGGGGTAGATCAGGGCCAAAACACCATTACACTTACCAACTACACCACGCTCTTTACCTCGCGGCGGGTGCTCGATCCGGTAATCGACCGCGCCCAATACAAGGGGAGCTACGAGACACTGCTGGCCAATACAACTGCCAAGCATGTAAAGAACACCGATATTATCACTGTCTCGATGAATGCTGGTGAGCCCAAGATGAGCGAAACCTTACTCAAACAGGCAATTACCGAGTTTGAAAAGCAAACAAAAGCATTGTATGGCAAGACCAAAATTAGCATCAAAACAGTCGACGCTGTCAATACGCCAAGTGCGCCAGCAAGCATAGGGCTTGGGCAGGCGATGGCACTTGGCGGTGGCGGTGCACTGCTGCTTGCCATCGTAGGATTGTTCTTTGCCTACGACTATGCGCAGTCGCAGCGCGTGGCCGAAGCAGCTGCCGCAGCTACATCCGCGGCGACCAAGGCTAAGCGCTAGCACTACCTACACAGAACTTATTTTGCTGAAGCATACAGCCGCACGGGTACGCGGCACGATAACAACACAGGGTAACAAGGGGGTATACCATGTATCGGGAATACGGAAAACGCATCGAAGATGTGAGCATTGCGCTGGCTGCGCTGGTGATTCTAGGACTACCAATGCTGCTGGTTGCAGCAGCAATTCGCCTCACATCGAAAGGGCCGGCCTTGTTCCGCCAGAAGCGCTTCGGCAAAGATAAGCAGCTATTTACAGTTTATAAATTCCGCACTATGTCTACGAAAGCACCAAAGAATATGCCAACCAATAGTTTTACCAACGCAGATAGCTATATCACACCACTCGGTGGGGTACTGCGCAAGTTATCTATCGACGAACTACCACAACTACTCAACGTCATCAAAGGCGAGATGAGCATCGTTGGGCCACGGCCCGTCATTAAGACGGAGAAAAAACTGATTGACCTGCGCCAAAAATACCAGGCTAATTCCGTTAAGCCAGGCATCACTGGCTGGGCGCAGGTAAATGGCCGCGATGACCTAGACGACCAGCGCAAAGCCGAGATGGACGGTGAGTATGTGCAGCAGCTGAGCTTCCTGACTGACGTCAAGATCATGATAAAAACCATTGGAGCGGTATTGATGATGAGTGGCCACACGGAAGGAAGCGAGCGGACAGTAACAGGAGTCGATAATGCCCTCGAATAAGAAAAAGGTCCTCTTCACCTCACACACGGCCAATTTCCAGAAGTTTAACCGGCCCTTCATGCGGATGCTGCGCGAACAGGGGTATGAGGTGCATTATGCCTCAATGGGCGAGGAGCAGATTGAGGATTGCGACAAGCAGTTTGTCGTACCATTTACGCGTAGCCCCTTCACGCTGAGTAATGTTCGGGCCTATCGCCAACTCAAGGAGATTATCGACCACGAGCAGTACGACCTCATCCACACCCACACGCCAGTAGGGAGCGTCGTGACGCGTCTTGCGGCTCGGCAGGCTCGGCAGCGCGGCACACGGGTGATCTACACTGCTCACGGCTTTCACTTCTTTACGGGTGCGCCACTGCTCAACTGGCTGGTATACTATCCCATTGAGCGCCTGATGGCGCACTACACTGACGTTCTCATTACAATTAATGCCGAGGACTATGCCCGAGCTAACCGTCACTTTGCCACCAGCGTGGTGTATGTGCCGGGCGTGGGGGTGGATCCAAAGCGGTTTGACATTACAATCAACAAGAACTCACGGCAGGCAATACGCGCGAAGCTGGGCATTAAGCCGAATGATTTCGTCATAATCTACGTCGCTGAGCTGTCGAAAAGAAAGAACCAGTCTTGGCTGCTCAGTGCGCTTAAAACAACCTTACAGCAAGACACATCGATGCATCTTTTGCTGGTTGGTGCAGATAGTCTGCAGGGTAAGATCCACAAGCAGTCTGTTCGCTATGGTATACAGAGTCAAGTTCATTTTCTAGGGTATAGAAAGGATATACCAGAGTTGCTCCAGGCGTCGGATCTATACGTTTCTACGTCAAAGCAAGAGGGGTTGCCCGTTAATATTCTTGAGGCGATGATGGGCCGCATGCCAATTGTCGCCCTGGAATGCAGAGGGGTTGCTGAGCTCCTCTCGTTGGTGGGTGCTACGCCAGCGCGTGATATGCAGACATTTCGCGCGGCTGTCCAGCGCCACAAAAAGCACCGCCGCTCCTTACGCCACGAGAAAGACGCAATCCAATCCGCACTATCACGATACACGACACCAAATATTATGAAGAATATGCGCCAACTGTATGAATACGAGGGAGAGGCTGCTCAATGAACCAAGAAGGAACTATAGCGATCATAACGACTGGCCTCTTGCCAGTGCCTTCGGTGATGGGGGGTGCGGTAGAGAATCTGGTGCAGAACTTTATCGATGAGAACGAGCGGCAAGGCGGCCCTCGCCTGACGGTATATAGCACCGCAACGCCAGATGCTATAGAAAAGGCTCAGGCGTACACACATACAAACTTTGTCTTTATACACACCCCATGGGTCATCAGAGCAGCGGACTCTATACTCTATAGCATCTTCCGGCGCCTTGTCGATACAAATAAGAGTGCGTCTTTGCGGGCGATCCTGCAACGGCTGTATTTTTTGAGGAAGGTGTCAAAGCATATTGCTCGCAAAAACCATCGCAAAATACTGTTTGAGAATGCGATTATCCAGACGCACATCCTACGGTGGCACAAAAATCAGGAACGATACAAAGGTAGAGTCTATGTGCATATCCATAATGAAATAACTAACTTTTATAAGACATACAAGTATCTAGTAGGTGCAAAAATTATCGTTGTGAGCAAGTTCATCAAAGATAGCTTGATCGCTAAATCGGCGCAAAGTAATGAACGCAGCGGCCCACTACAAAACGTATCTGTGCTCAAGAATGCAGTTGACAATACCCGGTTTACTGCAATGACGAGAAAGCGCGCATCGAAGCTACTGCATCAACAATATGCCATCGATGCTTCAAAAAAGATCGTATTATTCAGCGGTAGACTGACTCCGGAGAAGGGGATTGATGTGTTGCTACGAGCGCTTGATCGGGTGAAAGAACAAAATTACCAGTTGCTTGTGGTTGGCAGCTCGTTCTTTGGGACTGATATCAAAAACCCATTTTTGAAGGAGTTGCGTGACCTCACCGAAGCACATCGGGAGCACGTGACATTTACCGGGTATATCGACTATGACAACATGCCGCTGCTCTACCGTGGGTGTGACTTTGCCGTGTTACCCTCGGTCTGTAATGATGCTGCGCCGCTAACGGTCATAGAATCGATTACGGCAGGCTTGCCGATGATCACGACAAACAGAGGTGGCATACCAGAATATGCGTCAGACAGAGCAGCTATTCTCCTTGATACAGATGAGACCCTTGAGCAGTCTATAGCAAAAAATATAGAAAAACTTCTCAGAGAGGATGACACATTGCAAGCCATGAGCAAAGCAGGCCAAAAAGCCGCCAAAGATATGACATTATATAATTATTATAGAGGGCTCCTCGAGAAGCTGGGAGAAGAATAAAAAACTTATGAGCACACTACAAAAGCTAAATATAAATCTAAAAAAGATACTCGCGACCACGCTTGTGTTTGTGATGATCACGTACTATTACCTCTACGTGGTATCACCACAGTTGACGGCATGGCTGCCTCTAGTGCTTATAATTGGCATTGTTCTATCGGGGATTATTCTGGTAGATTTTGCCATAACAAACAAGCTTACCAGGTGGCATTGCAAATATCTGCTCTTTTATATTGCGGTGCTTGGGATCTCAGTTATTTTTCAGTGGCCAAATGTTGCATGGCTCGCACTAACTTCGAGCACGCTTTTGATCCTCAATAGGGATGAGTTTATCAAGATATTTTTCTATACCTCCGTGGGGTTTTATATGCTGGTGGTTGCTTTGGCGCTCTTGGGGGTACTGCCCATGGTGTATGTTGGGTTTGATGGTAATGAATCGCAGCGGTATGGATTTGCAAAATACTCGCTTGGGTTTGATGGGCCAAACCAAGCATCGTTGTCGTTCTTCCCAATACTGCTCAGTGGTATGTATCTCTATGGTACTCGCCGGGTGTTTACGGGTATTGCTTTGATTGCTTGTATTGCTGTTGGTATTCTGACTGGTAGTCGCACGGGCTTCTTGCTGAGCCTTGCCTTCATTCCAGCCTATAGGCTGCTACTCCACAAGCATGGTGAGCGCAAGAAAAGTACCATAGCACCGTATTTGTTTATCATTGGCCTTCTTGTGTCGTGTATTGGTGCGGCAGTGCTCGTCGATAATGACCTAGCAAATAGGATTATGTCTGGCAGGCCTAAATTGATCGACCAATACCTGCAATCAGAATACACTCCATCGGTATTTGGATCGGATGAGGTGTACAATAAGGCCCAGTACGGGACGCCTCCAGTCGATAACTTCCCGGTGTATATATATGCTCGCTATGGTATCATTGGCTTTATTATATTTGCCTTCGTCTTTTGGCAGGGGATGCGGCGAGAACGCTCGACGAAGATGTATATTCTATTCTTATTCCTCATCCTGTATGGATTTGCAGAAGCCTTCTTCGATATTGCAGCAAAGAACTTCATCTTGCCGATTCTCATGGTCTCACTGTTTCAGAAAGGAGCTTTGTATGAGCAGCAAAACACTCGTTAGCATTGTCGTACCCGTCTACAATATGGAGCACTATCTTAGCCAATGCATTGAGAGTATTATTGCCCAAACGCATCGCACACTAGAGATTATCATCGTCAATGATGGCTCATCAGATAGATCGCTTGAGATTGCTCATGATCTTGCCCGCAAGGACTCGAGGATTATCGTTATTGATAAGCCAAATGGTGGCGTAAGCTCAGCCCGCAACGAAGGCATTAAGCGAATGCAGGGAAGTTACGTCACCTTCGTTGATGCAGATGACTCAATCCACCCAACGTATATTGAGAATCTCCTGGCTGATGCACAAGCGACTGATGCCGATATAGTGAGTACACCAAAGCACCTGCTTGGTGATGCAGAGCGGCAGGATTTCTTGGATGCGACTATCCCAGTTGCTGCGTCGGCGTCGGCCTTTACTCGCACTGAGGCGTTAACCGCACTATATAATGGGCGGCTTGAGAAGGGTAATAATGGGTGTCAATTGTACAAAACAGAGATTATTACGAGCAATGATATCCGGTTTGATTCTCAGATGGCGATAGGGGAGGACTTCGACTTCTTGGCCCGCGCGATTATATCGGCGCGCTGTATTGCGGTTGACAATCGCAGACTCTATTACTATCGAGCTAACCCGACAAGCGCCGTGCATCAGGAATTTAACATTCGACACTACCAAGCGATTGAGAATATGCAAAAGACAGGCAGAGCACTTCACAATCCACCAAAGAAACTCGTCCAGGCAATGGACAATAACCTATTTGTTGCCTCGGCATCATACGGTGCATTGATGTATGCAAGCCGCAAAAAATTCCCAAGAGAATTTGACGAAATCAAACGTACCGTCCGGAGGCTCAAGTGGGGTACACTATTGAGCCGAGACGTCAAGCACAGTGGTCGAATACGTGCGGCACTGATTATTTGTCTTGGTACCAACCTTGGGTTTATTGTAATTAGAAAATTGATAAAAATCTAAAAGACGAGGATATTCTTATGAAAAAAGTCGGCATCATCACCTTTCATCGTTCGCATAATTGTGGGTCTATTATGCAAGCATATGCACTGCAAAAAGTTTTGCAGACGCGATACGGTATTGCGCCCGAATTCATCGACTTCTCGAGCCCTGGCCAGCAGAAGCTCTATTCAGTCTTTAGTGGAGACAATAGTGCAAAGGGCATGCTGCGTAATGTCGGGCGGGCATGTATCTACAACCGGCTCAAGAAGAATCAGGCGAGCTACGATAGGTACATTAAGAAGCACCTGAGACTATCTAGCCGCGCATTTACCACTAATAAAGAACTGCAAGAGGCTCATTTTGGGTATGATGCGTATATTGCGGGGAGTGACCAGGTGTGGAATATAATGATTGATGATTATGATCCTGCCTATTTCTTGAATTTTGTTGAAAAAAAGAAGCCAAAGATATCATACGCGGCCTCATTTGGTGCACGGCGAGTAAGTAGCAACACTAATCATCCTGAAACAATTCGTGATATGATACAGGACTTCAGCTACATCTCGGTCAGAGAGCCAAATGGACAAAAATGGCTAGCCGAAGATTTTGCAATCAAGAGCAATGTGGTACTCGACCCAACGCTACTCATTGATGGGGGTGATTATCGCGATGGAGAGGAGTCGCCCACAGAGCATGTCAAGAAGGATTATATCTTTATTTATGCAGTGAGTGTATCGCGTAAGTTTGAACAACGGATACAGCAACTCGCTCGAGAAGAGGGGCTCAAGATCGTTATATGGCAGCCTGATACCTGGCTCAAAATGAAAGGGGCAGCAAAGGGTTATATGCTACCAAAAGATGAGAACCCAGGGAAATACTTATGGTATATACATCATGCCAAATATGTATTTACGGCATCCTTCCATGGTGTGATATTTTGTGCCCAGTATAGAAAGAAATTCTGGATCTTGTACAATAAAGGAATGAATTATGACAAAGACGATCGGATTCTTTCGCTCGTGGATAGCCTTGCATTGTCAGATCGACTTCTGGCAGAAGATGACACGGAAAAAGATTTACGATCTGCCGTTGATTATACAGCCTACGAAAAAAACCTTGCCAAGAGGCGTCAGCAATCATTTGCATTTCTTGACAAGGCGGTAAAAAGCGTATGAGTAGATCTACCGAGCTCATAAAAAACACCGCTCTCCTCACGATTAGCAAGATCACGACGCAGGCCGTCGCGTTCTTGCTTGTTCCTCTGTATACATTTTATTTGTCCGCAAGTGACTATGGGCAGGTTGACCTTATCTTGACGTATATTGCTTTGTTTGCGCCAATATTATCGGTGCAGCTGGAATTTGCAGCATTTCGGTTTGCGATCGATTCGCGCAATGATGCGGACAGGCTCAGTAGCATTCTATCAACGATATTCAAGATAGTGTTACCTATCACAGGGGTGGCCATCGCTCTGTTGGCTATTGTATCGCTGTTTGTTGCTATCCCGTACTTAGCTCTTGTGTGTCTCAATATTGTGCTCTCTGTCGTGTCGGCAGTGCTACTGCAATTTACGCGAGGAGTTGGTGATGCAAAGCATTTTTCTATCGCGAGCATACTCATTGGCGTGGTGAGTACACTATGCTCTTTTGTCTTTGTTGCGGTCATGCGGCTACCTGCCTTTAGCTTGATGATATCGTTAGTGCTCGCGAATTTAGTAGGCATAGGTTACCTATTAGTGATTATTCGGCGCAAGAAACGCATTCGCTTGCTACACGGCGAGACGCACCAATCGTTGCGTTCGGATATGCTGCGGTATGCTATTCCACTTTTGCCAAATAATATTGCATGGTGGGTGCTCAACGTTTCAGACAGGACTATTATCTCAATGTTTATTGGTGCAGCGGCAAATGGTATGTATGCGATTGCGAATAAATTTGCATTTGTCCCAAGCATATTGTTTAGTATATTTAGTATGAGCTGGAGCGAATCTGCCTCGATTCATATTACTTCGCGAGATAGAGATGCATTCTTTTCGAAGGTGTCCGACATGTGCTTGCGGCTATACTCATTTGCAACTGTGGTGTATGTGTTAGTGATAGATATATTTTATTCACGAATCGTTGGCGCAGAGTATGCAAATGCGCATGGCTTAATACCCATTTTGGCGATAGGGGCTTTTTTTCAGGCGATCCTTGGCAATTACTCTGCGATATACATTGCTAAGAAAAAAACAAAAGAGGTCGCCAATAGCTCCCTTGCGGCGGCAGTAATTAACATCGTCGTCAACCTTGCTTTGGTGGGTGTTATTGGTGTGTATGCTTCGGCACTCTCGACTGCTATTGCCTTTGCCTGTATGGCAGTGATACGGCATATTCATGTCCAACGGTACGTCAAGGTGCGCTACCGTGTGCAAAGCGTCATATGCTCTGGTGCTGTGCTGATTGCCGGGGGTATTATCTACTATACTCATGTGCCGAAAGTTGTTTCTATCATAGCCTGTATAGTGATTATGGCAGTAGGTATTATCTTGATGAAGGATCTCTTTGCCAAGATACCCATCAAAAAATATTTCCGCAAACACCTAGACAAAATGCCTCACCATAAATAATATATGCTATATGACAAATACAAAGCAAAAAACAGCTATCATACGTAATTACGTAATTGTTTGTGGCTGGGCCTTAGTTATCTTCACTCTCTCTCACCAGCCCGCCACTGTCTCTAGCGGGCAGAGCGGGGTGATTGTTGGGCATTTGCAGCAGGCTATGCCAGGGGTAAGCACGGCTCTCTTGACGTTTCTTGTGCGCAAGAGTGCTCATATCATTGCATATTTTATCCTTGGTATATTGATGTATCGTGCCTTGCGCATCAGCATCCGCCACTGGCGAGCGCGCACCGTAGCGAGCCTTGCCTTGCTGAGTTGCAGTCTCTATGCAGTGACAGACGAGATACATCAGCTCTTCGTGCCAGGGCGTAGCGGCGAACTGCGCGATGTCATGATCGATAGCATAGCAGCGCTGGTGGGAGTAGGGCTGTGCATATGGTTGATGCGCCGATGGGTATTACGCAAGAGTACTGCCACGAACGATTGATGACGACATAGTAGGTATACCTACTCGTAGTTTTTGCGAGAAACCCGGGCGTATTTAATGTCATATTCTGCTACAAGTCAGGCAGTAGATGAGATGATGGCTATGGTTGTAAGCAATGAGTAGTGCGATGCACAGTTTGGTTACAAATATATAACATTCGGCAACAATCTCGAACAAAATTCTCAAAAAATGAAACAAACGTTTGCTAATTGTTCGATATAGTGCTACACTGTCGTAGGGGGTACTGATAAGGTACTTCGAACACATGTTAGCACAGAGGTAGCTATGGGTTAGGCTACTAGTGCAGCGATCAGCCGTGGGCGCTATCGCCAGTTGGCAACAGATTTGCCAAAGGTCTCCACCAAGGTGGATAGGCGCGATGGGTGATCATTCCTCCTCTTTTGCTCATGAGCGAGCCATTATGTTTGCGTTTCTCTCGTAGAGAAAGCGCTTTATTCTAAGCCAAGCTTAGCGTTATTTCCTTTTTTGCTAGCAAGATACCGCAGTCGATGACGCTGCGGTATTGCTATATGTACACTAGTGGTCTTGTCTCTGAGGAGCTTTTTACAAGAGATACAGATAACCTTACTTGCCCTGGTAGCGCCGGACAATTGGTGCTACAGCATACAATGCCATAGGTAGGACGAGGAGCTCACCATCTTGCCCCAGCCAGTATAATATGCCAGCTGCCACAAGATGAAGCACGACGATTCCTGTCGTCAGCCACGGCAAAAAAGCTCGCGGTATGCGCGGCGCAAACAAGAGATAGAGAATACCGCCAAAGCAGTCGAGTGCCAATGCGAGATGTAAGAGGGATGGTGTCATAGTGTCGGGCTCCTTATAGTAAAGTGATGTTATAGCCTAGCATACTGTGATTGCACGGTGCTGTCAAATGATTGGTAGATAAATATCATAGCCTTTGCTTTTTTGCTTATCCTACTTTTCACGCCACTTTTGCAAACGGTGTATGGAAAATAGGCTGCTCTAGTCTATTTTTGAGCTCTGATGTGGGGCGAATATGAGTAAAGGGTGACTATCCGTATGCTTGAGAGGGCAATGAAAGGGGCAAAATTGGCCGAAACTCTCCTTTTGTCGTTTTATAATACCTATGTAAGCGATATTGCTTGTGTTTCACTATTTGGCATTATGCTGCTATAATATGTACGCAATGAATAATTCTACAAAACGTACAAAGATACTGGCTACTCTGGGGCCAGCCACCAACACACCAGAGAAAATAGAAGCGTTGATCCGGGCGGGTGCCAATGGCTTTCGCCTCAACTTTAGCCACGGCTCGTACGAAGAGCGGCTTGATCAGATTGCGTGGATTCGCAAAGCAAGCGCTACTGTTGGTCGCACTGTCGCGATTTTGCAAGACTTGCAAGGGCCAAAGATTCGCCTCGGCGTACTCAAGGATAATCACTTTGATATTGCGGCAGGCGATGAAATCATCCTCGACCACGCAGTGGAGGAGCACGATGGTAGCAACCGTCTGCCTATTCAGTACAACCTTGCCGACAAGGTTAAGGTGGGTGAGCCTGTCTACCTCTTCGATGGTAAACTGCGCGGTGAGATGACCGAGCGCGTTAGCGATACTGCCATTAAGGTGCGCCTGAGTAATGATGGCTTCTTGATGAGTCGCAAGGGGCTCAACCTGCCCGACACCGACTTTGGTGGTGATATCCTCACACCCAAGGACCTGGCCGATGTTGAGTTTGGGGCAGACAAAGACATTGACTTTGTAGCACTGAGCTTTATCCAGAGTGCAGAGGATATCAACAACCTACGCCAGATTTTGCTGAGCCATGGCTCTACTGCGCAGATCATTGCCAAGGTAGAGACTAAGGCGGCTATCGAGCCAGAAACACTCAAGGAAATCGTCAAGGCGGCTGATGGTGTGATGGTTGCTCGCGGTGACCTCGCGGTCGAAACGAGCCCAGAGATTGTGCCAATCGTCGAGCGCGAAATCATCCGTCTCTGCCGCAAGTATGGCAAGCTCTCGATTGTTGCCACGCAGATGCTAGCCAGTATGGTGGATAACCCCGAGCCAACCCGGGCTGAGGTGAGCGACGTTGCAACTGCCGCTATCCTTGGGACAGACGTCGTGATGCTTTCTGACGAGACAGCCAATGGTGACTACCCAGTTGAGGCCGTTAAAATGATGGCCGACACCGTGCGCTACACTCAGTCGCGCTGGCCTATGAATGACATGCCCATCGAGGAGGGTCGCACCAACCGCCGGCTCAATGCAATTGCTCATGCTGCCGTTGATGTGGCACACAAGGTTGACGCAACAGTGATCGTTGCCGAGACGCATTCTGGTGCGACAGCAGCACGTATCGCTGCGTGTCGACCGGAGTTGCCAATTATTGCGGTGGCACCAGACCCCCGTGTGGCGCAGCAGCTTGCCTTGTCGTATGCAACGCGTAGCTTCGTCCGGCCTGACAGCCAACAGCTTGGCAGCGACCTAACGCGCGAGTTGCTCAGCCAAGGTGTCTTTGGTGATGTATCGTCGGTTACAGCCGTCATTATCAGTGGTCGCCAGCCTGGCGCGACTGGTGGGACAGATACGCTGAGCGTCCGCACTTTCGAGCGCTAGACCCGCTGGAGCACCCTATAGAAACACCCACCTATCACTACGGTGGGTGTTTTTTGTTGGTGAAATAGAGGCAATCTGTGTATGCATCACCTGCCGATTGCAAGAGGGTATAGGCAGAGTACGAAGTATGTCGAGCTGTTTGTCACGAAAATTTAGTGTATTCTATAGGGATATAGAGTAGCAGCAGGTCGTTTGCAGTAACTTCGCATGCTCTGTCGTTGTATATAATACATCGTATATGAAAAAAGTAGTGTAAAAATAACATCATATAGCATGAACGCTCTTTGCGAAATAATCGACTAATCGACCAGAGGTGGGCTATTGCCGAGAGTGCAACACGATGGTGTGAATATAGCAATCGATGGATCGATACTTCGCATCAAATGAGCAAGGTGAGTTGCACCACAATGTCAAATAAGCTACACTAGAGAAAACAACATAAGCGATACATTGTGGGCATACGATTGATCAACAACCGAGGTAGTATCCAAAACTCGATACGAGGCTTCGGTTCGCTGTATCAGGGTGTGGACTGGTGTGCACCACACAAAAATTGTAGCGCTTGTATAAAAACAAACAAAGGAAACCGTTCATGCCAGATATAGACTTCGACGAACTTGACCGCGCGGTGCACGACCTCATGCGCCAGTCTGGTCAGCTGCCAACAACGCCAGACAAACCGTCTGAAGCACCTGCCACCACACCAAGCAAAGATTCGGTCTCATCAAGCACCCAAGCTGCAGCGCCCCAGCAAACAGTAGCAGCAGATTCGGCTCGTCCTGAGGAAAGCGACGACACGCAAGATGCAAGCACGCCACGTGCTCAGGATGACAACACCTCAACAGACTCAGCACAGCAGGCAGACTCACCAGATACTGCAACGCCAGCTAAGCAGTCACCTGCGTCAGCACCTCAAAATGACACTAATAGCACTGATGAAACGGTTCAGACTAATGATAGTACCACAGCCACTGATACTACCTCCGCTACCGATACAAATAGTACACCGGCTCGCCGCCGCGGGGTGACGATCATGCCGCTGTCGCAACAAGCGGACGAAGCAGAGCCAGCAGGGGAGTCATATGAGCCAGTTGAACCTGAGCCAGCTGTTGACCGTGCCCGAGCGCTGTCGGAGTCGGTCGTTGCGTCGGAGCGCGAACCGGCTTCGATGCCTGCCAATCTAGAGCATACTGATGCGGTGGATGATGCAGAATCAATTCAAGCGACCTCTGTTGATACAGCAACACCAATGCAGACGACGACAGATGACATGCCGTCTCAATCTCAGCCTGCGGCAGTTGTGACGGTTGACCCTGACGATATTATTACCCCAGCCAGCGATGACGACGACGAGGATGATGACGCATATACCGATCGAGCGCAGTTCTTTGGCCGGTCGGCAGCGCGGCCGTTTGTTGCATCACCAGCCCGCGAGGCGACACCGGTGGATGATGTAGCATCTACAACAGATTCAGATACACCAGCATCTGCAGCAGAAACAGATAATGTAGCATCATCAATATCGAGCGACAACGTAGCGAGCGAGGAAACATCTGCTGCGGCTACAGAGGAAGAGACGTCAGCGACAATTGAGCAAATTGAGTCGGAGACGCCAACGATGCCGTACCAATTTGCAGGCGAAGACGCCGAGGGTGATGACGATGACGATGACGAAGCGCTTGTCCGCCATCTCAATGAAGTGAATCAGGCGCCCGATGATGATGCTGAGCTGGCGCAACCATCCGTCGTTGATGGCCTTGATGATACATTTGCTCCACAGCCACTTATCATTCCACCACCAACAGAGGAGGAGAGTGATACTTCGCTACCCCCTGCCAAGACAGTGGTAGAGCCAATGGATGATGCACATACTGCTGATGATGCACCAGCGGCTGCGCCGCAGGATGAGCCTGATGATATAACCAACACGAGCAGCACTGATGACGCTGGTGATGATCACTTGCTCTACGCGCCAGAAACACCGACAAGCATAGATGTGCCAGCAGTGTTGAGTAGTAGCGATACTTCTGATACTGAGACAGTGCAGCCACTGAACCAGTCGCTCAATGAGCCTGCTTGGCCCGAATTACAATACGATGAGCCGGATGATACGCCAGATGTGCAAGCCCCTGATGGAGACCACGCTGCACCTGCGTGGCCAGAGGTAGTAGCAGAAAATACGAGTGCTATGGATGATAGCCACACGGCGGCCCAAGCAGCTGACGTGAGTGCACCAAGCGAGTATGAATCGTTTGATAGTGAGAGTAGCTCCTGGGTTGAGCCTACCACTGTGCCAGCTCAACCACAGACAGGCGATATCGCTCCTGCAGAATTGTTGACGGCTGAGCACACTATACCTGATGTGGCAGCAGCCAATGACGGCCCATCACCACAGCCAGAGAAAGCGCTTGCTGATGCTGAGGATGCTATGCCAGAAGCTCGCGTCGATCGCCCATTACCACTACTCAGTACGTATAATGAGCACCGGGCAGCTCCTGAGCCACACTTTGATACCCCGCCGTTGTCTGATTCGCACGAGGAAGCGAATGCTATTGATGCAGCCGATGTCGCTCAGAATACGAATGACACCGCACAAAGCACGGCAGCAATGCAGGTGTCAGATACTCCTGATGGCCAACCGGAGCAGCTATATGCACCCGCTACACCACTGTTTGCCCCGGCTGACGATGTCGTAGCCAAGGCGCAGCAGATTATTGCTGCTCGCCCTGCTGCGGCGTCCACCAATGATACACCAACACCTCCGCAAGAAGAGGAGGATACGCCAAAGAATGCGCCCGAAGTTGTGCCAATTACGCTTTCTCAGCCAGTCGACCAACAGACTGAGCTATCGGTTGCTGATGTATCATCCGCGCATACTAAAGATGAGACAGCACCAACCGAGCCAAATGATAATCAAGCAGCTGCTCCATCTATTCAGCGTCCGCGTGGCCGCTTTATGGATATTGTGGGTGGAGCAGCTCCAGTTGCTGCAGCCGCCCAAGCGGCTCGCCCACGAGTACGTCGTCAGGGTGCGGTGGTTGAACCACTAACAAGCAGTGCACCAGTGGTTGGCATGGATATTCGTCCTGCGCCTGGGCATGAGCTAGCGCAGCATTACGCAGGAGCAGCATCGAGTCCTTCGGCAAGTGATGAAGCTAAAGCATCTGATGTAGCAACGCCTGATGGAGCGCCATCTGCAGATGCGCTCGACCTCCAGCCTGGCGATGAAAAGCCGCTGAGCTACACACCATTCTTACCTGATGCCGAGACCAAGGTCGATAAGCGCCCACTGGGTGGTGCTGATACGCTAGTGGGTGATGTGCCAACTTTGGCCGATACTACTCCGATGGGGATGTATCATGATGAGCCTGGCGCATTCGGCATAGCTCCGGCTGATGCCAACGAGCCATCTATACCGCAGCATCTTTTTGCGCCGCATGATGAGCATGCCTCGGCTGAGCAATTCATTGATGCGCTGACAGATACGAGCGAGAATGCACCATCACTCTATCCGGCGGATGATCACTACTCGCTACCCGAGCAAGATACGCCAGAGACTGCTACGGCGGATGATGAGCCCATGTACCAGCTAGAGGATCACTACGGTGCTGACCGGTCGCTCTACCCGGATGAACCAGCCGACTCTCATGAGGCATCGGCTGATGGAGCAGGACCGCAGTTTGCAGAAGATGAGATTGACCTGAGCTTGCCTGTGCCAGGCCCTGGTGAGCCAGATATTGACTATTATGGCGAAGCAGAGCGAGTCGAGGCCGAACCAATGACAGTAGCAGCTGATGAGTGGAATGATGAGTCTGAAGTCGACGACCAGACACACGTTAATACCATCGAGGAAGCAGCTGCCACCACCCAAAATGGCGACACTGCGCTCGCCCTTCACCAAGCACTCCAGGAAGAGAACGAAGGCAATGTCGTTGCACCAATCTACAGTGCTGAAGAATTTACTCACGCACCAAAGAAGTCGCGCCGCCGCCCCGAGCAAGCTGCTGGCTGGATTTGGCTGCTGTGGATCGTCATGCTGTTAGCGCTTGGTGCTGGCCTTGGCGCGGTCTATTACACACTCTTTACCTAGCATCAGTGCAGCGGCATCCGGTATAATAGGCTACTATGGATATACTTGATGGATTAAATGACGCTCAGCGCTCGGCAGTGGTCGCATCTGATGGCCCAGTCTTGATTCTCGCAGGGGCGGGCAGTGGCAAGACAAAAACACTCACGCACCGTATTGCCTACCTCCTGACAGAGCAAGGTGTCTGGCCCAATGAAGTCTTGGCTGTTACCTTTACTAACAAAGCAGCCCGCGAGATGCGCCAGCGCCTCTGGCAGATTGCTGGGCATACCCAGGTAAGCTCGCCTCACGCGCCACAAACCGATCAACCACCTCGCTCCTTCATGCCGTGGATGGGGACATTCCATGGTATTTGTGTGCGGATCTTGCGGCGTGATGGTGCGGCTATCAGCATTCCACCGAATTTCGTGATTTATGACGAAGATGACCGTCAAGGGCTCATCAAACAAGCGATGAAGCAGCTCTCCGTTGGTACAGACAAGCTCAAACCGCGTGCTGCCAGTGCAGCCATTAGCAAAGCTAAGAATCAACTCCTCTCGCCCAGTGACTACGCAGCCAGTGCACGATTTCCCTTCCAGCAGGTAGTGGCAGAGATCTACCAGCTGTATGAGCAGCTGCTGGCCGATGCAGGTGCGCTCGATTTTGATGATCTCTTGCTCGAGACAGTGCGTCTCCTGCGTGACCACTCGGCAGTGCGTCAGCGCTACCAGGCGCAGTTTAAGCATATTCTCGTTGACGAATATCAGGACACGAATGCTGCGCAGTATCAGATCATCAAGCTACTGGTAAACCCACGTCGCAATATCTGCGTGGTAGGAGATGATTGGCAGTCGATCTATAGCTGGCGTGGCGCAGATTTTACGAATATTCTTAACTTCGAGCGCGATTTCCCGGGGGCGCTGGTGGTAAAGCTCGAGCAAAATTATCGCTCGACAGGGGCCATTCTCGAAGCTGCTGGCAATGTGATCAATAAAAACCAGCAGCGGACGGACAAAACCCTCTGGACGGCAGCGGGCCCAGGCGCACCAGTGCAAGTCCAAGCTGCCTATGATGAGGCGGAGGAGGCATATACCATTGCCAGCCAAATTGCTACGCAGGTAGCGACGGGTGAGCGCGACTATAGCGACTTTGCTGTCCTGTACCGCACCAATGCACAGAGCTATGCCTTCGAGCGAGCGTTCAACCAGCACCGCGTGCCATACCAGTTGGTTGGCGGGGTGCGATTTTATGACCGTAAGGAGATTAAGGATATCTTGGCCTATCTGCGCCTTATCTACCAGCCAAATGACCGCGTGAGTTTTAGCCGGATCGCTAATGTACCAACGCGGGGCATTGGCGCAACGAGCCTGGAGAAGTTCCTCATCTGGCAGGGCACTAGTGGGCTCGATATCATTAGTGCGCTGGTTAATGCCAGCCAGGCAGCAGCACTAACCAAGCGGGCGCAGACTGCTCTGACGCAGCTGGGCCAGTTGTTACGCGGCTTCCAAGCGCAGGTCGAGGCCGCGGCTGATCCAAGCCAATTGATTGATGATGTAATTACCAAGACGGGCTATCGCAATTATATCCTCGATGGCTCGCCCCAGGCCGATGATCGCGAGGCTAACCTCAGTGCGTTATTGTCTGACGCGCGGGCCTTTGCCAGTATGCCAGACTTTCTTGAGGAAGTTGCGCTTATGTCTTCGGCCGACCAAGCGACGGGTGCGCACAGCGTGACGCTTATGACGCTCCACGCCGCCAAGGGGCTGGAGTTTCCGGTGGTGTATATGGTGGGGCTTGAGGATGGGCTGTTTCCTAGTGCCAGGGCACTCGAGGAGGGGCCAGCCGCACTCGAAGAGGAGCGTCGTCTCTGTTATGTCGGGATGACGCGTGCTCGGCAGGAGCTCTATATGAGCTATGCACAGAGCCGTTTGCAATTTGGTAGCCGCAGCTACAACAGCCCATCGCGCTTTCTCGACGATATGGGCATGAGCCTGTCGATGGCGCATACCGAGCCAGCCACGCCAATGTACGATGACGCGCTGGATGAGGTCATGCCATATGAGGTTGGCGATATGGTACGGTCGCTCCAGTTTGGCGATGGTGAGGTGATCGACATCGATGGTATGGCAGTGAGCGTGCGCTTTGCAAATGGCTCTACCAAGAAGCTCAATGTGCAGTATGCCCGCCTTGAGAAAATTACTCCCTAGAACTACCCGCCATTGGCCAAAAAATGCTATACTAAAAAAATGAAAAACACACTTGTAAAGCAGCTGCGCCGCCTCTTGCCCGCAGCGATGATCCACACTCTCGAAGAAGCGTATCGGCGGAGCCGCATTGCCCTAGTAGCAGCACGCTATGGCAACCCGGCCAAGCATCTGCGCGTTATTGCCGTGACGGGCACGAATGGTAAAACGACCACTGTTAATTACATCAATGAAATCCTCAAAGCCGGTGGTCGCCGCACCGCAATGTTCTCCACAGCGCTGATCGAGGTGGCAGGTCAGCGCCAGCTCAACGACCTCAATGCGACAGTCGGCTCTACCGCGCGGATGCAGCAGTTCTTTGCTGAGGCGAAGCGAGCCAACGTGGACTTCGTTGTGTTAGAAATTACCAGCCACGCCCTTGACCAGCATAAGCTCGATGGCGTGCCAATTGACGTTGCAGTCATGACTAACCTCACCCAAGACCACCTCGACTACCATAAGACGATGGAGCGCTATGCCGCCGCCAAAGGTAAACTCTTTGCCCGGAAGCCGCGCTTTATTGTGCTCAACCGTGATGACGAATGGTTTCCATTCTTTGATAAGTACACAGCGCGTGAGCAGAAGATTACCTATGGTCAAGATGCAGCTGCCACAGCTCGGATTACACAGGCAACGACTCGTAAAGTGGGTGGCAGCGCAACGGTGCTTCTTGGTGATGCGACAAAGCTACCACTGACAACACACCTCCCAGGGATATTTAATATTTACAACATGACAGCTGCAGCTGCAGTCTGCCAATTGCTGGGCGTGGTACCGGCGGACATTGCTCGGGGTGTAGCCAATTTAACTGGTGTGCCAGGGCGCTTTGAGCGTGTGCCGGTGGATACGCCATACGATGTGATAGTCGATTATGCCCACACCCCTGACGCACTCGAGAAGCTACTGACCTCAGCGCGGGCCATCACCAAGCAGCGTATCATCCTGGTCTTTGGTGCGACGGGCGATCGCGACAAGGCGAAGCGACCCATCATGGGTGAGATTGCTGCTCGTCTGGCCGACCAGATCATCGTTACCGACGAAGAGAGCTACAACGAAGAGCCAGCTGGCATCCGCCAGGCAATCCTACGTGGCATTCACCAGGCTGGCGGGGCAGATCACACCAAGGAGATTGCCGACCGGCGCGAGGCCATTGCCCAGGCGCTCGCCATCGCCCAGGCAGGCGATACCATTCTTATCACTGGTATGGGCCATGAACAATTCCGTATCATCAACGGCCAGCGCCAACCGTGGAATGACGCGGCAGTAGTGCGAAGTTTAGTTGCTGAGCATAAGTAGTAGCGGCATCTTTACCCCTGATATGACGAGGATTCAAGGAGGGCTTTTGTAGGCTATCCACTAGCTTTTTTGCCCGCATTTTGCTATACTACATCGTAGCGTATATTGCTACGCAGATTATGATACAGTCTATTCCATTTTTGAAATTTCTCTCACCACGCAATCTTGCTATCGCTGGTATGGTTGCACTGGTTGGTGTTGGCTTGTGGCGGATTCCGTCTGTCCATGCAGTGTCGCGCCAGCCAGGTAGTGGCGAGCATATCATCACATTGCACGAAGGCACGGCCAAGCGCGGGTTCTACACCAAGGCGACTACCTTACGTGATGCGTTGCGTGAGGCAAATGTGCGGCTTGACAACAATGACCGCACCGAGCCCGAGCTTGATACACCACTAGAGAGCGCCTCGTACGAAGTAAATATCTATCGAGCGCGGCCAGTGGTGATTCGCGATGGCGGGGCAGATACGAAGCTTATTACCGCTTATCGCACGGGCAAGCAGATTGCCGAGCAAGCGGGCATTCCACTGCACGACGAAGACCAAGCAGTGCTGGCTCGCTCGCGCGATATCATTGCTGATGGGGCGGCAGAGGTGATGACAATCCGCCGCGCAACGCCCTTTACGCTTGTATTTTATGGCAAAACCATCCAGGCATACACGATGGAGAAGACGGTCGGTGCAATGCTCAAGGCTAAGAAAATCACTCTAGGCGCTGATGATACGCTATCGGTGCCAGCTAGTGCACCACTAACGGCTGGTATGACGGTAGAGCTCTGGCGTAATGGCAAGCAGACGGTCACAGTAGAGGAAGAAGTCGACTTCAAGACGGAGGAGATTAAGGATGCCGACCGCGAGCGTGGCAAAAAAGAAGTCAAGACCGAGGGCAAAAAAGGCAAGAAGGCCGTGACGTACGAGATTATTATGAAGAATGGCCGCGAAGAGTCGCGCAAGCAGCTCAGTAGTGTGGTAACGCAAGAGCCAGTCAACCGGGTCGAGATCGTTGGGACGAAGAAGAAGTCGGTCGATACTACCTTTAGTGGTGATTTTGCAGGGGCACTAGCAAAACTACGTAGCTGTGAAGGGGGTTATACCTCCAACACTGGCAATGGTTACTACGGTGCGTACCAATTTGACATCAAGACCTGGGGTGGCTTTGGTGGCTATGCCAATGCAGCAGAAGCACCACCAGAGGTACAAGACCAAAAAGCCTGGGAAACGTACCAGCGTCGTGGCTGGCAACCCTGGCCAACATGTAAGAATAAGATGGGGTTGCAAGACATCTACCGCTAGCAGCCTAGCTAAGAGAACGAGATGATTACGAAGAGCCTCTATCGTCTGTGGCAGCATCGTCAACTAATGATTGCCTGCTTGCTGGGGCTGAGTTCCATAAGCGGCCTTGTCGTGGCAAGCTATGCCTCGGCTCAGAGCCCAGCAGCAATGCCAGCTCGACTTGTTACTGTAGTAGAGAATGGTCGAGAGCGTGCTGTGTACTCGACTGCTTTGTCTGTGCGGGAGCTCATCGCTACCTCAGGTATGAAGATCGATGCCTCGCATGACTCCGTCTCGCCCCACCTTGATGCGTCGCTTGCGCAGGCAGCACCAACAGTGATAATCCAGCGTGCTCGGTTAGTCACTGTAATAGATGGTAAGAAACGTTCTTGTGTGCTTACCGCAGCACAAACGCCGCAGGATATTGCTAAGGCGGCTGGTATGGTACTCTACCGCGAGGATAGAGTCAGTTTCCAGACACCTGGCAACATTGCACTGGATGGGCCAAGTGAGATGATGACTATTCACCGTGCACCAACACATACAGTGACAGCGGAGGAGCCGATTGCATTTGCGACTGAGACAATCAAAGACAAGCAGCAGTTCATCGGTAGCAAAACAATTAAGCGGGCTGGCCAGCCAGGTATTCGCCGTTTGACCTATACAGTCGAGATGAAGGATGGTGCTGAGGTGCAACGCCGCCTAACAGCGCAAACAGTGGTAAAGCAGCCGACTGCGCAAGTAGAAGTTGTTGGGACCAAGCCCAAGAATCCATTGACGAAGAGCAAGGGTGCGCATCACTTTACTGACAGCAAAGGGGTGAGCCACCGCGAGACATACTACGATTTGCCGATGAACGTTGCCATGCACAACTGTGGTGGTGGCACCTACACCATTCGCGGTGATGGGGCTAAGGTTGACAAAGACAGCTATATCCTCGTGGCGGCGAATTATAGCAACTACCCACGCTGCTCGGTGGTTGAAACAAGCATGGGCCCAGGCAAAGTGTATGATACCGGAAGCTTTGCCACCAAGCATCCACATGGCTTCGACCTCGCGACGGATTGGACGAAGACAGATGGCAAGTAAATACTGCGCAGAATCCTGATATATTTATTGTGCCGCTGCGATGGTCTCAGCGTATAGTTGTTCGAACGTCTTCTTTTTACCCTGACCTCGTCCACCAAGTCGTTTGCCACTCCTCCGCCGGAAGTTTTTGCCATAGTGTCGCAGTATATTGGTTTGCACAATATTATTTCACTTTAGCTACTATTTTTATATTTTTTCATCCCAACTATAGTACAAATCGATTTGTACTATAGTTACCCTGTTTTTTCCCTGTTACAGCGGACTCTTTTTCTCTTCTTTTATATATTTATATATAATAGGAGAGAAATCGATATGGATGTATGGATGTATGGATGTATAGATGTATATGGAGATATAGGTAAAGATAGAGAATAGTATGGATATAGAGAAATATAAAGATAAAGTAAATAGAGAGAAAGATAAAAATAGATAAAGAGAATAAATAAAGATAAATAAATAGAAATAGAGATAAGAATATAGATATAGAAATATAGAGAAAGAGAGTTATAGAGATATAGAGATAGGTATAGAAATAGATAGAAATAGATAGAATTAGATAAAGAAAGTTATAAAGATATAAATAGATAAAGAAGGAGAAGATAGAATATAAGAATTATGACAAAAAGAAATTATGGTTATAGAAGGTATCAGTCAGTTATGCAGAGCATACTATTGCTAATCCCTGGTATAATACAACTATGGCATTACAAAATAAAAAATCTCTAGGGCAGCATTGGCTCAAAGACCCGGATATGCTAGCGGCGATTGCCGATGCAGCGGCACTAACCCCTGACGATACAGTATTGGAGATTGGTCCTGGGCTTGGCACATTGACAAGCCGGCTCCTTGCTCGGGCAGGCAGGGTAACCGCGGTAGAGTACGACGCTGATCTAGCGCGCAAACTGCCAGGACAATTCCCTGGCAAGCAATTGACAGTCGTACATGAGGATATTCTGCAGTTTGACCTTAGCCAGCTTCCTACTGGCTATGTCGTGGTAGCAAATGTGCCGTATTACATTACGAGCAAGATTGTCCAAAAGCTGCTGACAGCGGAGAATAAGCCGCGCCGCACAGTGCTGCTGGTGCAGAAGGAGGTGGCTGAGCGAATTGCCGCTGAGCCTGGTGCAATGAGCCTATTGGGAGTGAGCGCTCAGCTCTATGCTGAGGCGAAGCGAGGCCTAGTAGTGCCGCGCCAATTCTTTGTGCCACCGCCCAAGGTAGATTCGCAGGTAGTGGTGCTCGAGACGCGCGCTCAGCCTCTCGTGTCGCCAGTAGACGAAAAGGATTTCTTCCGCGTGGTGCGGGCGGGGTTTGTAGCGAAACGCAAGAAGTTGCGCAGTGCACTTGCGGCGGGCCTTGCACTAGACAAGACAGAAGTCGAGACGATGCTGCAACACGCTGGTATATCGCCAGACTGGCGGGCAGAGGACGTGTCGATTGCCCAGTGGTTCGCTATTATGCAAGAGTGGCGTGCGCGATGATTCGGGCTGATCAGCCTACTTGCTTTCCGCCAGAACTCCTCGTTAGCGTGTCATCGCGTAGTGATGGCACAATGCTTGACCGCACACTCAGTGAAATACATCACCCGCAGGTGGTGGCACACCGACAGGCCTTTTGCCAGGCAAGCGGGGCCGCATATACGGATGTGGTGTATCAGCGGGTTGTCTATGGCGCAGGCCGCAGCTATGACCAGCTCTGCGAGGTCGATAGCGCTGCGACGACTCGCCATACTGCCGAGATAGTGGCGGACGGCCTTGTGACGCGCTCGCCTGGAGTGGGGTTGCTGTTGCCGGTGGCTGACTGCGTGGCGACGGTGCTATATGACCCAGTGCAGCGGGTGCTCGCGCTATTGCATCTGGGGCGGCATTCGACACTCTCACCGCTACTTGTCCGGACAATTGATCGCCTCATCCACGAAGGCTCTCGGGCGGAGGATATCATTGTCTGGATGAGCCCGAGCGCGCAGCGGCAGAGCTATGTCATGCAGTATTTCGACCAAATGGCTGACCCAGCCTGGCATTCCTTTTGCTCGCACGAAGCTGACGGTATTCATCTTGACTTGCCGGGCTTTAATGCCGCTGCGTGCCAGCGCGCGGGCATTGCGCCACGCAATATCCACATCTCGCCTGTCGATACAGTAACAAACCCCGACTACTTCTCGCACGCAGCGGGTGACACTGGTGGGCGGTTTGCGGTGCTGGCAATGATGCGAGAAGACTAACGGCAATCTGCAGATAGCCGAACGTCAAGCCCTTCCGTGGTATGACTGCGTCGGCTATTCTCGTATACCTTGCAATATATAATTACATCAGCTATTCTGTGATAAGAAAAGGTTTGCCCATCAATCGACCGCGGGTGGATGCAAGAGAAGGAGTATGATCATGGGATGGTTCAAAAATTCGTTTGGCATTGGAGCTGGTGTAACGCTGGGGGATATGGCAGCCCAGACCGGTGTTGCTATGGCAGTTGATATTATTGATGGATCGACCAAGAAGCTGCAGGACGACTATCGCATAGAGCATTTTGACCCAATTGTCCGCGACGATATTTCGCACATTATTGCGCGAAGTGCGCTGAGTGAGATGTCATATCCCTTTCCTACCAAGCTCGATTCCAATGCGAAGGCCGCGCAGCAGCCAGGGGAGCGGAAGAGCTTCGTGCAGCGGCATAAAATCGCCGTCGGTATAACTGCTGCGCTTGTGCTGGTGGCGATATGCAACCCCAAGCAAAGCGCTATCGTATTGCTTATTGGGCTGTGGCTGCTGATTGTTGCCGTCGGCATCACCATATTCAAAAAAGCGAGCCGCACCGCCACAGGCATGATGGTAGGTGCGCTCAGTGCACCAAGGGAGCAGCTTATCAAGGATGGCCAGCAGTATTGGCGTATTCGCGAATATGTGCGCCAAGCCCTGGCTGCATCTGAGCTCAGCCCACAAGATGCTGTACTAAAACTTAGTCGCACCCAACTTGGGCAGCAATTCCCAGACACAGTGGAAGAGATCGAGGCAAACGCCTTTTACTACAAGCAAAAACTACAGCAATAAGCAAATAGAAGGAGCAACCTAAACCTATGCGTATTATCAAACGTCCAGCAACCACCATCCTCAAAGAATCTGCCCACGGCGGCAGTGGGGCACGCAAAGTCTATGTGTCAGCTGAGCACGCCACAAGCCCATATTGCGAGGCGATCACCCATGGTTGGCTGCCTGCAGGCGCGACCTTTGATTGGCATGATCACCCTGGTGTCGAGGAAACAATGATTGTCCTCAAGGGTAGTGGTGAGGTGTCTGACGCAGATGGTACATATACCTACAATCCAGGCGACGTCTTTATCTTTCCACCCAATACGCAGCACAAGATCCACAACCCAGGGCCAGACGAACATGAGATGATATTCGTGCGCATTACAGGGAAGTAGTTACTGTACCGCATAAGTTAGTGATATCCTGGCCGATTTCTCAACTGCTTCAATGTTGTGTATAAATCCAGCAGTGTTGATGTATGAGAGATGGCCGTTGGTTCTGGGATATTTCTGGGTTGCATTTGTGTCGCGCGGAGTCGTACAGCCATACTAGCTGCTATTGTAGCATCTTTAATTTTTATGCGTGAGGTCTTCGCCCAGCTTATCACGCAGCTTTGCTGGCACAGAATAGCCTTTCTCCCGGAGCTGAGCGAGAATGCGTATCTGCTGCTCAGATGAATAATATACGGTTGGGCGTCGACCTTGCTCTTTGCGCGTTATACCGGTCAGATTGTCCTCGCCTTCGGATTTTTCTTGATTAAGGGCAGTAATAGATCGTCGCACTGTCATGTCGTGCACACCAAGTGCTCTGGCGAGTTGCGGGCAGGTCATTTCTTCTTCCTGTGGAGGGAGGAGTGTATGAGTATCGGTGTTGTGGGGGGCGAAGATGCTTTTGGAGGCTCAGAAGTTGTTTGGGTGTGATGAATGGGCGCATTGAATTGCCGCGTGGAGCGACAATGATCTCGCCAATCTTCTGGATGACCTGAGGATTCCTCAACGCTTTCTCGACCGCATACGGTGTTATATCAAGGTGGCGAGAAGCCTGGCCAACAGATATAAGTGGCTCTGGGCCATGATGATAGACGCCATGGGGTCAGTTGTTGTTAGTCTGGTCGGCAACGATACGCTGGTGCACATCAGCAAGTGGACTCGTGAGTGCATCATACATATACCAGGCAAAATGATGATCGGTCGATAGAGCAACACCACACGTCTCATCTTGCACGAGCTCAGCAAGATCATGTTTTCTATACTCATGCAATGGTTGATAGCTATTGCCCTGAGTCTGCGTGGCTTGTTCTACAGCTGGAGTATCAAAGACAAAAGCAACATCTGGATAGGTGATAACGGTACGAGCAGGCTGGGTGTCGTGTGGTTGGATGGTTGCAATAAAGCGAAGGAGTTGCTGTGATGCAGATGTTTCTTGAATATGTTGCGATATATAGGCCTGCGCCGGGTCGTGAATAGAAAGGCCGAGATCATTCTCAAGCAAAAAGCGCAGAAGTTTGTGCAAGTCGTTGAGCTTTTCTACTTGAGCAGTATGACTGTCAAATACCTCGGGTAATTGTGCTGGTTGCTGGGGTTTTTCCATACGCATTACCATACTATAGCATAGGTAGTGGGAGCGTGTGTCGAGCCTAAGTGTTTAGCGAACCGTTGCACCAAGCGATCGCCCCAGGTAAGCTGCCACTTGCTCGGCTTGCCGAGGCGAGAGGTGGTAGCCTCGCTTGTGAGATGGCTGGCCATTCTGACGTCGCGCACGATATTGCTCGAGTGTTATGCGAGGGTTTTAACAGCGTGATTAATCGTCGCGTGCGTCACATGGAGCTGCTGGGCAACAGTCGTGCGGAGCAGATACCCCGCCGGCGCCGGGGTAAAGAGCCCTTTTTCGCGTGCCTGGTTCTTGATTTTCCACTGGTCGGCGAGCGAGTAGTGCTCGGGAGAGTAGGATGATGGGTGGTATTCTATAGTAGAGTAGTGTGTTATATAAAATAGATTGCAGCTTTGTCAATAACATGACTGAATGGTAGCACGTTATACCAAAACGTGGTACGATACGAGTACTCTTATCTTCCAAAGAGATATACCATAAGTAAAAATACGAGGTACTATGCAGGCAGACCAATCATCAGCTCAGTCATCAGACAAGCCCACGCCCATTGACGGCGCACGTCTTGTCTCACTCATTAATGCACTCCGCAAACTCCCCTGGCCAATGACGTATGAGGTGTACGATAGTCTCATCCAAGAATTTGGTTGGCAGCTCGTCAAGCCACGTGAGCAAGAGCCACAGACGGGGAACGAGCAGTGTATGCATTACGATGGTCACATGCCATTGCTTGCTACAATAGAAAATGACGTTGTAACGTCGGTGGCGAGTAGCCCAGTTATCGATATGATTCACCAATTACCAGCAGACGCGTGCCGCACACTCTACGATGAATACTGCGCAGCTGGCACAGCGGCCTGGGGCTGGCCGACCGATGTACGGCACACAGGTCATCTCACTGGTACGATATGGAAGGGTTTTGCTCCACAAACACCAGCTTCGCGGGAGTACGTTAGTATCAACCTCAACGAGGAAGACAAGACAATCATGTTTGTCCTTGCTAGCGAGCAAACTGGTGCACCGTCCGATGGTGCCCGCCGCCCGCGCACGATTCGTCCCTATCCTGGCCCTGATCCATTGCCGCGCCTGGAGAGTGAGCTACATGAGGAGACATACTTCTCTCCAGAGCAATTCACTGGCTGGATCGACCGCATCCTCAGCCAACCATCACTGCGCTCTATGCAGCAGTTTGATACTACAATGCAGAGCCAAGGTTGGCAGCTCATGAAGCAAGAGGAAAATACCTGGTGGTATTATGATGGGCCGCTGCGGGTTATGGTGTCGAGCGAAGGTGGTGCTGTATCGATGGTCGTCGTATGGTTTGCTAATGGTTCACCCACAGCAGAGTGCCTCGACCTCTACCGCCAATACGTGCAGGCTGGGCAAACAGCCTGGGGTGATCCAAGCGATGAGGTGGACGAAGCTGAGCATGCTGCAGAAGGTCTCGCTATCTCAACCGTCTGGATGAACGACCAGGACGACACCATCACCCTGATGCAGAGCACGGATAAGCTCTATGTGCTGATTGATATTGCCAAGCGGCAGTAGCCCAAGACACCCTAACTCGCCCCATGCTATAATACCCCTATGACCAAACAACACGCCTACATCACCACTGCTATTCCTTATGTCAACGGTAAGCCGCATATTGGCAATGCGCTCGACTATCTCTTGGCCGATATCTGGGCGCGCTATCAGAGGCAGAATAGCCACGAGGTGCGCTTCCAAGTTGGCACAGACGAACACGGTAATAAAATCGCTGCCAAGGCTCAGGCGAATGGGCTCGACCCACAGGGCTATGTGGACAGCATGTATGGCAACTTCAAAGTCTTGATGGAGGCAGTTGGTGCAGAATACACTGACTTTATCCGCACGACTGACCCACACCACGTCGCAGCAGTGCAGTACATCTGGCAGCGGCTTGCTCAGGCAGGGCTGATCTACAAGCACACCTATGAGGGCTGGTATTGCGTGGGGCATGAGGCATTCTTTACTGACAAGGAAGTCCACGAGACGAATGGTATATGTCCTGATCATCAAACGCCGTATGAACGCGTCTCAGAGGAGAACTACTACCTCAAAGCGAGTGCCTTTACCGAGCAGATTCGCCAAGCCATTACTGAAGGCCGGATGAAAATCGTGCCCGAGTTCCGCAAAAATGAGTTCCTCGAGCTTATCAAAAATGGTGTCCAAGATGTCTCAATTAGCCGCCCGCGCAAGACACTGAGCTGGGGCGTGCCAGTGCCAGGCGACGACAGCCAGGTGATGTACGTCTGGCTCGATGCCTTAGCCAATTACATTACGGTGCTGGGCTATCCAGATAGGGCCGAGTGGCAGGCGTATTGGCCAGCCGATGTGCAAGTCATTGGCAAAGATATCTTGCGCTTCCACGCGGGGATCTGGCCAGCTATGTTGCTCGGGCTCGATCTCCCACTACCTAAGACACTACTCGTCCACGGCTTCGTTCACGTTGGAGGTAGTAAAATGAGTAAAACAGTCGGCAATGTGGTCGACCCAATGGAAATTATCCAGAGCTACGGGGCCGATGCCTTCCGCTACTTCTTTGCTCGTCATATTCCTACCCAAGACGATGGAGATTTCACCTGGGAGAAATTTGAGAAGGCGTACAACGGCGAGCTTGGTAACGACCTTGGCAACCTTGTGCAGCGGGTAGCAGCCATGCTGACGCGCTACCAAGCAGGAGTGATTGGCGATGCGCCGCAAGCCGAGCACGATATGACCATCTACCGCGACATGATGCAGCGACTGGAGTTTGACAAAGCACTCGATGAAGTATGGAGCTCTGTCCGCAGCCTCAACCAATACCTTGAGCGGGTCAAGCCATGGGAGATCGCCAAGCGTCGCGCCACCGACCACGATGCCGAGTCGCACCTGAGCGAAGTCTTAGCCTATGCGGCCAGTACTTTGCTGCAGATTGCCGATGAGCTTGTGCCATTCATGCCTGCTACTGCTCAGGCTATCCACACTATCTTTGGCACTGGCGTCGTGCCAGCCGACGTCCCACCACTGTTCCCGAAGCGCTACATTCATACCCCCGACCCACGAGCTCGCGCCGCCTCATAAAACAAAGGAGTAAGCTATGACAAGTGATACGACACATACTCTTGGCAGCACACCACCCATGCCGCGCCTTATCGACTCGCACTGCCACCTACACGATAGCGAGTTCTACGACGATGTAGCGCGCGAGGCAGCCTACCAGCAGGCTGTCCAGGCTGGTATTGCCATGATCTGCGTTGGGACGGATGTGCGCAGCTCGCGTCAGGCGGTGCAGTTTGCCCTGGCGCACGACCACTGTTATGCAGCGGTGGGTATTCATCCCCATGATGCCGAAGCAGCGGGCGAAGCGGGTATCACAGCCATTCGTGAGCTCCTCGCTGAGAAGCCACTGCGGCAGGGCCGGCCCGTCATTGTCGGGGTGGGGGAGATTGGCCTAGATTATTTTTATGACAATAATAGCGCCCGCCCAGCGCAGCAGCAGTGTCTCCAGGCGCAGCTGCAGCTCGCGGCGGAGTTTCAGCTGCCCGTTAGCTTCCACGTGCGCGACGAGAAACAAGCGCATGGTGCAGTGTGGCAGGACTTTTGGCCTATCTACGATGCCCAGCCAGTGCGCGGCGTTCTGCACAGCTTTACCGACACTCAGGCGCAGCTTGAGCAGGGCCGTGCTCGCGGCTTATTTATTGGCGTCAATGGCATCAGCACCTTCACAAAAGACAGTGCTCAGCAGCAGCTCTACACCGATCTCCCACTCGATGAAATACTGCTTGAGACCGACGCTCCCTTCTTGACTCCGATACCCTTCCGTGGTAGAATCAACCTACCGGCTTATGTGGAGGAGGTAGCCCGCGACCAAGCAGCCAAGAAAGGCCTGCCTATCGCGCGCATCGCCACCACCACAACGGCAAATGTACAAAGGTTATTTCATATATGAGCGGTGAGAGTTTCTTTCCAATAGATCACAAACAAAAGCCCGTCAGCAAGGGCGATTTTGCACAGGAGCAAAAACCACAACCAGGAGAGAATCGCTCTGGTATTATGTCGTATGAGGATCTTAAACGGCTTGAGAAGGATGCCCGTGTCAAAGAAGAGCTTGCTCGGGTAGCGAAGATATATGACGGTGACGTAGACGACCTAGTGGGTGAGAAAAAAGTCAAGGCTATCTCTCCTGAGGAGGCTTACCGTCAGAATATAGAGTACGCCAAAGGTGTCACGAACCTTGTCTTGAAGATGCGTGAGTACGAACTTGCAATGTATGGCAGCAATGATGCACGCCAACTTGAGGAAACCGAAGGGACAAATGGTGTCGTCAAGGCTTTGGAAACACGGGCCTTTGTTGGCGGTGAAACTGATATAGACCCTAGACTTTGGGATAGGAAGATTGACGAAGAAGAAGAAACTGGGCCGGATGATCAGTCTCGCTGGGGGCTCGCTGCCTAGTGAAAAAGCCAAGCTCGCTCCTTGGCAAAGCCTACGCCCTGCTGGCGGGCGATACTAGCGTTGGTAAGTCGAAGAAGCGCCCCTTTAAGCGCTATACCGAACGCGAGCTTATTACGCTTGAGAGCGAGATTGGGGCAGAGCTATTTGGTCCGGTAGAGAAGGGCCGACACCGCGAATTCTTTTGCCTCGACGAAAAAACCTGGATCTGGCACGAAGAGTGGACAGATGAGAAGCGTCATATCCAGACCAATACTATCCGCTACGAGATTAACGACCAAGGCATCCTCAAAGCACAAGAGGGTGCTCGCTACAGCTACCTGATCGGTGATGAACTACGTAATTTTGTCATGGCGACGCGCCTCTATTATGAGCGGGTAGCACGCGAGATTTACCACGTTGACCCCAATACTGGCCAGCGTTTCGCCGATCCGGACTAGAGTGCTATACTAATTGGAGTGAAACCAGAGATGATATATTGCGACCACGCAGCGGCCACGCCGATGGATGACCGTGTTTTGGCAGCGATGCAGCCCTACTTTGCTGAGCAGTTTTTTAACCCGTCCAGCCCCTATGCGCCGGCAGTAGCGGTGCGGCAGGCCTATCGCCAGGCAAAGCACCGCCTTGCAGTGGCGCTGGGCGGCAAGCCAGATGAGATTATTATGACGGCTGGTGCAACAGAGTCGATTAACCTCATGTTTGCTGGCGTACACGGCCATGTCGTAACGGCAAATATTGAGCACCATGCCGTGTTAGCAGCAGCGCACCAGCATGATGTGACAGTGGTAAAAGCAAATCCAAAGGGCGTAGTGACGCCCGAGGCGATTGCTCAGGCGATTCGCCCAGAGACGGTACTTATCAGTGTTGCTCTGGCCAATAATGAGCTGGGGACGATTCAGCCGTTGCGGGCAATTGCCACAGTGGTAGCCCGTGAGCGCCAGCGACGACTCGAAGCAGGCGAGTCAACGCTGCTCTACCTCCACAGTGATGCCTCGCAGGGGGCAGGCCAGCTCGATATTAATGTGGCGCGTCTTGGCGTGGATGCACTAACACTTAATGCGGGCAAGATATATGGCCCTAAGCAAGTTGGCCTCTTGTGGCTGGCTAGCCAGGTGCGGCTTGATCCGCTCATCGTTGGCGGCGGGCAAGAGCGTGGCCTGCGCAGTGGGACAGAGAATGTGGCTGGTGCGGTCGGCTTTGCAACGGCGCTTGAATATGCCCAAGCGCACCGCAAATCCGAAGCGCAGCGCCTTGAACGTTTGCGTAATAGCATGCAGCGAACTCTGTGCGAGCATATCCCCACGGCAGTTGTCTCGGGTGATATGAAGCATCGCTTGGCGGGTCATCTGCATATCTCGTTCCCGGGGGTAGATGCCGAGCGGCTCATTTTCTTGCTTGAGCGTGATGGCGTGCTTGTGGCAACTGGCAGTGCCTGTGCGGCCAATAAAGGGCTGCGCAGCCATGTCCTCACCGCGATTGGCCTGCCGCCAGAGGTAGCCGACGGAAGTCTACGCATCAGCCTGGGGCGGCTCTCGACCGAGGAGAATTGCCAGCGTGCGGCGCAGTGCATCATTGCAGCGGTGCAGCACGAGCAGCAGCGGATGAAGGGGGTGCGGCGGTGAAGTTATTGCGCTGGCTTGCTGGGATATTTATCGCCCTGATGCTCCTGGTTTGGCTTGGTGGGCGCTGGCTGACGCGCGACGACCTTGCCGCGTGCCAAGCAGCCCCGAGTAGTGCTGAGCAGTGTCAGGTCGCTGATGCTATTGTGGCAGTGAGTGGTGGCGATACCCAGGCCCGCACCGCCGAAGCGATTCGCCTCTACCAAAATGGATGGGCACGCTTCATCGTCTTCTCAGGTGCTGCCGCCGATAAGACTGGCCCCAGCAACGCCGAGGCAATGCGCCGCCAAGCTGTGGCGGCCGGTGTGCCCGACCGTGCCATCCTCACCGAGGAACTAAGCGAAACCACCCGCCAAAATGCCAAAAAAACTGGCCAGCTCCTTCGCCAAAAGAATATCGACTCCATCATTCTTGTCACCAGTGCCTACCACTCGCGCCGCGTTGCACTGGAGTTTGGCCAGTATGTGCCGCATATTGCCATGCGCAGCCACCCTGTAGCTACCGATAGGCAGTGGTCAGACACCTGGTGGCTTACGCCAAGTGGCTGGCAGCTGACGATCGAAGAGTTGGTGAAGATTGGCTGGTTCAAGGCGGTGCAACCGTGACGCAGCGTGTCTTTGTCGGGATGAGTGGTGGGGTGGATAGTAGTCTCACCGCAGCGCTGCTGGTTGAGCAGGGTTACGACGTGACTGGGGTGTATATGAAAAACTGGAGCCAAGACCTACCCGGTATGCAGTGCCCCTGGGCGGAGGACTTGGCCGACGCCAAGCGAGTGGCAGTGCAGCTGGGTATCGACTTTATCGTTTTTGATTTTGAGCACGACTACAAGCACAAAGTGGTAGACTACATGCTGGCCGAATACCAAGCTGGGCGCACGCCTAACCCCGATATTATGTGCAATCAAGAGATTAAGTTTCGGCTCTTTCTCGATACGGCGCGCGAGCGTGGGGCTAACCTCATTGCTACTGGCCATTATGCGCAGACTGGTGGCACATGTGCAGAGGATGACAGCGCGGCGACTAGTCAAGAACATTCATTCCAGCCTGATCGCCTCTACCGCGCAACCGACGCAGCGAAAGATCAGACTTACTTCCTCTACCGCGTGACGAGTGATGCACTCCAGCATACACTCTTTCCGCTTGGTGGCTATACCAAGCAGCAGGTGCGGCACATGGCCAGTGAGCGTGGCCTCTGGACGGCGTGCAAGCAGGAATCGATGGGAGTGTGCTTTGTCGGTAATGTCGGCATGCGGGACTTCCTAAGTCAGTATGTATCCACTCGCCCGGGCGATATTATCGACAAGCAAACAGGGGCAGTGCTAGGCCAGCACGATGGTGCGATCTTTTACACCCTGGGTCAGCGCCATGGGCTGGATGTCGGCGGCGGCTTGCCCTATTACGTCGTCGGTAAGGACATGGCAGCAAATGTAGTATACGTGAGTCGCAATATGAATGATGAAGCGATGTGGCGTCATGATGTGTTGGTGGGCGATTTGCACTGGATTCATGGTGCACCAGCGGCGAGCGACCAGCTGACCGTCCGCCTGCGCCACCGTGGCCAGCTGAGGTCATGCACGCTGCAGTATGGCTCAGCCCAGGCTCAAGCTACGCTCCACCTGCGCGACCCTGAGCGGGCCGTGGCAGCCGGTCAGTCAGCCGTGATCTACCGCGGGGCAGAGTGTCTTGGCGGAGGGATTGTCGTCGATTCAAGGGCGGCTTCATAGCTGTTTTTTTGTCTCAGCAATGAGTGCAAACAGAGAGGCTATTCTGCAAGACATGCATTCTCCCTTTAAGTATCAGGAAATATGTCGCACGACCATTCAGAAGTAACTCTGTTGACAACCCAAATAGCAGTTTCGTATACTGACACTTATAGACAACCATAAGGGGGATTATTATGAGGGTAAAACACATTCACTCTCGCATGAGAGTTATTGCTGCGGCAGCAGTCGTCGTTGGTGGCATTGGACTCGTGGGGCCGCAGTTTATAGCACATCAGGCATATGCTGATACCGACACTACTGTGCCAGTCTTTACACCAGCCAAGCCAGAGAAGCTCGTGGCGCGAGCGGGCCGCTCAATTGTCGATGCTGTGCGTACTGTGGCAGCGAATGATGGGGCGGACGGAACAGGTGTTAATAGCGATGGCGTGGTTATCGACGCAAAAAACCTTGACCTTGCAAACCCAAAACCAGGCACATATACAATCACTTACCGTGCAGTTGATAATGCCAATAATAAAGCAGAGGTAACGCGCGAAGTAGAAATCACAACTACTGAAAAGCTCGAAGCGAAGCTAGCTGAGCCGATGGTGCTTGATGGCTACAGCCCACACACCAGGGCGGAGGCAATATCCAAACAGGTTATTGCCCGTGCCGTGGTGGCTGATGAGACATCTCCTCAGGCTGTGATCGACAAAGCATTGCAAGAGCTTCAGCAAGCAATCGATGACCTCCGCGTCGACCACACCGACTACGACAAGGCCAAGCAAGAGCTTGCTGCTGCGCCAGCCTACGTCGCAGCAGACAAGGACGTTACTGCAGCAGTAACAGAAGCAGATCGCCTGGCAAACCTCAAAGCAACCACAACGCCAGAGCTTGCCAAAGCGACGAAGGCGCTCACCGCTGCTATAGCTACAGCTATCCAGGAGGATCAAGCACGCCAAAAGACAGCCACGCAAGCCGTTGATGCACTCGAAGCTAAGCCGGATCTTGCATTGCTTGCAACAACCCAAGCAGTGGTCGATACTGTCAAAGATAATGCAGCCAAGGCGGCACTGCAGCGACGAGTTGATGCAATCCGCACTGTGCTGCAACCACAACAACCGCAGCAAGCTGCCGCCGCACCCAAGACGGCAGCCCACACGCCCAAGCAGACGCATCCTGTAGTAGCTGCACTTGCCGACACTGGTGTCAACCTGTGGCTTCTCGGCGGGATAGGTATCGCCCTCATTGGTGGGGCAATTGGCCTGTGGCGCTACCGCAGTAAGCTTACCAAGCGTTAGATAGTAATATAGCAATGCAAAAATCGGCTCGGATGAGTCGATTTTTGCATAGTAGTGCTTCAAGTGGTAGCACGCTTCGTTATGGAGAGCTTTTATAATCACACCACCAAAGATGCACGGGGTAGTGTGTCCGTGCTATAATACCCCCTATGAATGCTCAAGATATCCGCAACAAATACCTCGAATTTTATGCCAAGCAGCAGCACGCCATTATTAAGCGGGCCCCGCTCATCCTAACCGACGACCCGACGACACTCTTTACTGGTGCGGGCATGCAGCCGATGATCCCATATCTGCTGGGTGAGGCGCACCCACAGGGTAAGCGTATTGCCGACTCGCAGACGTGCTTGCGTGCTCAAGACATTGACGATATTGGCGATAACCGCCACACTACCTTCTTTGAGATGCTCGGCAACTGGAGCTTGGGCGACTACTTTAAGAAAGAGCAGATTACCTGGATGTGGACATTCCTCACCGAGGAAGTAGGGCTCGACCCGAATCGCCTGTATGTAACGTGTTTCATTGGTGCACCTGAGTACAATATTGCCAAAGACACCGAAGCAGCCGAGCTGTGGCGGCAGAAATTTGCCGAAAAGGGGATCGAAGCGAAAAGTGCCGACATCGGCAGCGAAGAGCACGGCGCGGCCCGTGGCATCCAGTCAGGTGAGCGTATCTTCTACTACGATGGGAGCAAAAACTGGTGGAGTCGCAACGGCGGGCCGGAGACGACGCCAGTCGGTGACCCATGTGGGCCTGATAGCGAGATGTTTTATGAGTTTGATTTCATTGAGCACGACCCGAAGTTTGGTGAGCATTGCCACCCTAACTGTGACTGCGGGCGCTTTATGGAGATCGGCAACAACGTCTTTATGGCGTATAAGAAGGTAGCTGAGGGACAGTTTGTCCCGCTGGATAAGCCGAATATCGACCACGGCTCTGGCCTGGAGCGCATTGCGGCTGCGGCCAATAACGACCCTGATGTCTTTAAGATTAGCCTGATATGGCCTATTATCAGCAAGCTTGAGCAGCTTAGTGGCAAGAGCTACACCTCGCATACCGAGAGTATGCGGGTGATTGCTGACCACCTACGAGCGGCCACCTTCATGGCGGTCGATGGCTGCATCCCGAGTAATAAGGAGCAAGGCTATGTGATGCGCCGCCTCTTGCGACGGGCTATCCGCTACAGCTTCGACCTTGGCATCGAGCAGAACTTTCTTGAGGAAGTGGTGCCGGTGATTGCCGACCTATACGAGGCAGACTTCCCAGAGGTCAAAGCAGCGCGCGAACAGATCATCGCCGTGCTCGCCAAGGAAGAAAAAGCCTTCCGGCAGACGCTCCGTAAGGGGCTCAAACAGATGCAGCAGTATGTCGCAGATGGCCTGACTGGCGCAGAGTTATTTACGCTATATGACACCTTTGGCTTCCCGGTAGAGCTCAGTACAGAGGAGGCATACAAGCAAGGGATTGAGCTCTCCGAGGACTGGCGAGCAGAATTTGACGCCAAGATGGCCGAGCAGCGCCAGCGCTCTAAGACAGCGCGCAAGGGGCAGTTTAGTGGTGGGCTAGAGGGTCACGACCCGATTCACCTCAAGTATCACACGGCAACGCACCTACTGGGTGCAGCGCTGCGCACGGTATTGAAAGCACCAGATTTGCAGCAGCATGGGAGCAACATCACCGCTCAACGCCTGCGCTTCGACTTCAATCACGACAAGCTCACCCCAGAGGAAAAGCAAGCAGTGGAAGACCAAGTTAATGCCTGGATCGAGGCGGATTTGCCCGTTAGCTTTGCCGTGTACCCAACCGATGAAGCGCTGAAGCTTGGTGCAATCGGTGCCTTTGGCGAACGCTACGGCGACACTGTCAAGGTCTATTCCATCGGCGAAGGTGATGAGCGCGTGAGCTTCGAAGTGTGCGGCGGCCCACATGTCGAGCACACTGGTGTCTTGGCCGAAGATGGCATGCGCTTCAAGATTACCAAGGAAGAGTCAAGCTCAGCCGGTATCCGCCGGATCAAAGCGGTTTTGCGGTAGCGCTAGCAGATAACCAGGAATAAACAATACAACACCAGCAACATATGTGCTGGTGTTGTATTTGTTAGCGTCATAACACCTACAAGGGCGCAGAAGAGAGGGTGCGGCTCTACTGTAGAGCGCAGCGCTCAGCAATCATACTCCCCGTTAGCTGGGCGATAGTGTCGCTTAGCTCTGCGATATCTTTTGGCTCGACGTATGTGCGGCGGCGCTGTGACGCAGTTTCGCTAGATTCATAAGAACAGGTGAGTGTAGTACCAAGTTGGTCGCTCTCAATCTCGCATGTGACTGGCGTATCGATCCCATCGCAGACATAAGGTATTTCGCATGTGGCTGAGATACCTAGTATCGATTCGCCAATTCGGCGTGCAGTCAAGACAAAGCACATACTTGATGATTGCTCACCATTACCATTGCGGTAGCTTACACTGTGGTACACCTGAGAAGGATCGGCCGTAGAGAGGACCGCTTCGTCAAGAAGAGTCTGGAGGTCGGCAGCAGTTGTGCCGCGGTTGGTTGCATACCATCTAAATAACCCCGAATCGCCAGGCGGGCGCGAGCGGTCGAGTAAGCGTGCCACGTGGTTGTGGGTGATAGGCATCTGGCTGGGGTCGGTCCGGCTATACCAGTAGTGCCGATTATCCGCCAGTGTTAGTGCAAAAGAATGATGCTTATCGGGGTCGGCAAAGGCGAGCTGGCCAGCGGTCAGGCCAGTGGCATCAGCTGTGAGGTCAACGGCCAATGTACCACCTTCGTTATATTGCCCAAAGGGAGCTTGGTAGGCTATCGTTGTTTCGTCGGGCATGGCATGGTGCGCTTCAAGCGCTGCAACAGTTTCATACAGGTGGCGGCCAAGCAGGGTGAGTTCGGTTGGCTCGCAGTTCTCAAGTGAAAAGATGCCGATAGGCACGGCACCGACTGGTTCATGGTTAGTCATAGTGAGCGTATTGTACAGTGGTTACCTCTGTTTTGTCAAGGAGGTGCTACCACTGTATGACTTTTCTGAATCTTTCTTTATAGGGTATGAGCATCTATTGAGATAAATATTCCACCGCTTTTCAATCCAAGCTGTGTTTGTTACGTAAGAACGACGCTTGTAGTGCTCGGTACAAAATGAACCATTTCATCATAAATTCGCCAATAATCACCGTTTAGGGCTAGCAGGCAGGCCTGTATATGGTATATAATAGAGATGATTATGGTTTTCGATCGATTTCTTACCCGAGCAGATAACAGTGCTAGCGAGTGCCTCGTTGGTCTTGATATTGGGACAGAGTACGTCAAGGCGCTGCTTGCCCGGGTGAATGGTGAGGAGATTGAGATCATTGGTGTGGGGCGCAAGCACCAAGACCGCAGCGATATGCACTCGGGTGCGATTGCCGACATTGCCGCAGTTGTGCGCAACTGCGAAGATGCTCTGGCCCAAGCCGAGTCTGAGGCTGGCATACAGGCGCGCCGTGCAGTGATTGGCATTGCGGGCGAGCTTGTGAAGGGTGTGACAAATACCATTCGCTATCGTCGTCCGCAGCCCGATCGTCCACTAGATGAGACCGAAATGGAATTCATCATCGAGAAGGTGCAAGACCGAGCTGCCATCAAGGCGCAGCGGCAGATCGCTCTCGAGACAGGCAACCAAGATGTGGAGGTAAAGCTCGTCAACTCCGCACTCGTCAGCATTCACATTGATGGCTACAAGGTGAGCAACCCAATTAGCTTCCAAGGTAAGGATGTCGCGGTGCAGATCTACACTGCTTTTGCTCCTATGGTGCACATTGGTGCGCTTGAGCGCGTGGCTGATGAGCTGGCGCTCGATCTCGTGGCAGTAGCAGCTGAGCCCTTTGCAGTGAGCCGGAGCGTACTAGGCACAGATGCGAATAGCTCATTTACGGCTATTCTTGCCGACGTTGGTGGCGGTACGACAGATATTGCGGTAGTAAATGATGGTGGCGTGGAAGGGACGCGGATGTTTGGTATTGGTGGACGCAGCTTTACCAATACGATCGCCAACGAGTGTGCCATTAGCTACAACGAGGCCGAGAAGCTCAAGGTCGCGACCAATCACGAGCAGATGAAACAAGAGCTCAAGCAGCATTTTGATACCGCAATTGATAAAACCCTCGATGTCTGGCTAGCAGGAGTTGACCTTGCTCTTAGCGAATTTAGCTCGGTCGATCACCTGCCCAATCGTATCTTGCTCTGCGGTGGTGGGGCGAGCCTCAAGCCACTGGTGAAAGCCCTCGAGACGCGCGATTGGTATACCGACCTCCCCTTCACACGCCGGCCAGTGGTGCAGCATATTAAGCCCAGTGACGTCTCGGGTGTGGTCGACCTGACGAACAAGGTCAGCGACCACTCATTTATCACCGCGATGGGTCTCTTGCGCGTGGGCTACGATACGATGATTGGGGCAAGCGAAACAGAAACACTACGCAATAAATTGAATAAAATGTTGAGGATCTAAATGCAAAAAGATGTCATTTATATCGATACCGAGGACGACATTACCGCCATTATTGGCAAGGTGAAGGACTCCTCGCAAAAAATCGTCGCACTTGTGCCACCCAAGCGGATTGGTGCTATGCAGAGCGCTGTCAACCTCAAGCTCGTCCAGCGCGCTGCTGAGCAAGCGGGTAAGCGGCTCGTCATTATTACTGGCAACCAAGCGCTCTCGACTTTGGCCGCTTCGGCAAGTATCCCCACGGCGCGGACATTGCAAAGCCGGCCGGAAATGGCTGAGATCCCAGCGCTCGAGGTCGATGACGAAGATGTCATTGATGGTAGTGAACTCGAACCAGAAGATCCTGAGCCAGTAACACCCGCTGCCCCTGTGTCAGCTCGTCCTGCCACCCGCTCGGCTGCCCACAAGACGCCAGATGACGACGGCAAAGCAGCTGATACGTCAGCCGCTTCAGACCTCAAGAAGAAGGTGAAGGTACCGGATTTCAACAAAATGCGCAAGAAGCTCTTGATCGGTGGTGCGGCACTCGTTGTCCTGATCGTTTTCTTGGTGTGGGCGATTTTCTTCGCGCCACATGCGACCATCACTATCAAGGCTCGTACCTCTGATCTGCCGCTTAGTACCCGCGTTACGATTGGCGATTCGCTTGGCTCAAACCTGCAAGAAGGGACAATCAAGACGACAACCAAGACAACGCGCAAAACCATCTCGATTGACTTCACTGCTACTGGCAAAGAAGATGTTGGTGCAAAGGCAACGGGGACGGTGCGTTTTACGCCGGCTTCGTTTGACGTCTTACGTAATGGAGCGACGATCGACGCCGGGACGACTATCACGTCCGAGAATGGTATGCAGTATAAGACGACATCGTCGGTGGTATTCGACTCTAACGCGTCGGGTGGCGACCTCATGCGAGGCCGCACGACAGAGGTCACCGCGGTAGAGAGTGGCACGAAGTACAATGGTGCATCGGGCTCGGCCAAGGGCCCCTCTGGCTTCTCTGTTTCCTTTACGCATGATACTTCTGGTGGCACAGACAAGACGATTACCACAGTGCAGCGCAGTGACATTGAGCAAGCGAGGAATAGACTCCATAGCTCACTCGATAGCAATGGTGCCAAGCGTGAGCTTGCCTCACAGTTTAATGGCGACAGCTATATCATTCTGAATGATACCTTTAAGCAAAACGACAGCGACATCCAACCGAACGTCAAGGTGGGCGGCGAAGCAACTGATGGTAAAGCCCAGCTGACTGGTGCAGTGGAGTACTCCCTCTCGGCGATTGAGAAGCGCGAGGCAGGCATCTTCCTTGATGCATACTTCAAGCAACAGATTGACGGCAAGGCCAACCAGCAAGTCCATAGCAATGGCGTCAATAAGCTCTCGGTGACCAATGTTTCGGCTAATGGTAATGCCTACAATGCGACTATTACGACCAATGGCAAAATCGGTCCCAAAGTCGACGAGTCGGAGCTCAAAGACTACGCCAAGGGCAAGCGCTATGCCGAAATCCGCTCGCATGTCGAGAAGATTGAGGGAGTGAGCTCGGCCGATGTATCGTTTTCACCATTCTGGGTGCAATCAGCACCAAATGACACGAATCGTATAAAGGTGGTATTTGACCTCAATGAACAATAAGAGAACATACTTAGCGCTTGATGTCGGCGAACGGCGGATTGGCGTTGCAATTGCCGATCCATCCGTGCGAATTGCTGTCGCATATGATACGATTGAAGTGGATGGTAGTGAACTTGAGCAGATCACTCGGCTGATTATGAGTGAGCGTGTTGGGGTGGTAGTCGTCGGCTACCCGCGCAATCAATCGGGCGAGCCTACAGCTCAAACCGCCTATGTTGAGCGGTTTGCGACTCAGTTGACAGATATCGCGCCGCGCTTGGCATTTCAAGATGAGTCGCTCACCAGTGTACAGGCTGAGGAGTATCTTCGTGCTCAAGGAAAGCCGTATAGCAAGGGTGCTATCGATGCCGTCGCTGCCAGTATTATTTTGCAAGACTATTTGGAGACGCACTATGACTGATTTTCGCCGCCAGCCAGGCCGAGGCTTCCAGGTAGGGAATCCAAACCCACCAATGTCGCCACCACCAGTAGAACGCATCACGCCGCGGTCGGGACGCTCGGCTGCTGCAGCGGGTACTTCAGGACGATCTGCGTCACCGTATATGCGCCGCTCAGAGCCGCATCGCCCAGCAGTTGGGCAACAGCCACAGCCAGCACCATCCTCTGCGCCGCAGCAGGCGTATGACCCCTACGCGTGGGTGAGTAGGCCGCAGCAACCTCAACCACAATCGCAACCAGCACCTCAGCCACAGCCTTACCGCGCACCGGTGCCGTCTCGCGACACGTACGCAGTGCCAGTCCAGCAACCAGCACCACAATCTCAACCGCAACCAGCCACCATTCCAGTTGACGATTTTGCTGACGATACGCTGCCTTCTGGGCTTGATGATGATAGCTTCTACGGCTTCGATGACGACCAGCCACCACAACCCACGCCAGAGCCGCAGCGGGGAAGTCTGCTTGGTCATGATGACGTTTCGCCGCTCTTTGCTGATGACGCGCCAAAGGGTCGGACGATTGGCTCTCAGAAAAAATCTCCACGCTACAATACTGAGCGGCCACGCCACGGGCGTCGCCGATGGCTCTGGTGGCTCAGTGGTATTGGATTGCTAATTTTACTCATCCTTGCAGCAGCATACTGGTGGTATCATCAAAACCTGCAGCCGGTCGACCGGACCGACACCACCACGAAGACGCTAACGATCGGTGAGGGTGACACGTTCAAGACCGTCGCTGCTACACTGAAAGAACAGGGGCTGATTCGTGATGTTCGCGCCTTCGATATCTACACCCGCCTGTCGGGCTCGCGCAATCAACTCCATACTGGCGTATGTCAATTTAGCCCTGCGCAGTCGTTGCCTGAGATCGTGACCAAGCTTTCGCAGGGGTGTCATGATAATCGTGTTGTCACATTCTTGCCGGGTGGTACTGTTGTCGATTCGCGCTATAAGCCGCAAGGCCAAGATGCCACCACGGCACTCAAGCGAGCTGGCTACAGTGAGGAATCGATCAAAGCTGCACTCGCTAAGACATACGACAGTCCACTCTTTGCCAATAAGCCAGCTGGCACCTCGCTCGAGGGCTATATCTTTGGTGATACCTATTCTGTGCCAGCTAACCAAGGTCCAGAAGCGGCTCTCAAGGCGGCCTTCGCGCATATGTACGAGCAGATTCAAAATAATGGCTTGGTTGACAAATTTGCAGCCCAAAAACTCAATCTCTATCAAGCTATCACCCTCGCCTCCATCATCCAGCGCGAGATGGGGTGTGGTGGTGCGAGCCAGGACTGCTACCAGATCCAGCGACAGATTGCCCAGGTCTTTTACAAGCGTTTGCGCGAGAACAAAGTACTTGGCTCGGATGTAACTTTCATCTATGGAGCAGACATTGCTGGTGTGAGCCCTAATGTCAACCTCGACTCGCCATACAATACACGCATCAAGCCAGGCTTGCCACCTGGGCCGATTGCCACACCTGGCCTCGGCGCGCTCAAAGCCGTGGCCGATCCAGCCCCGGGCAACTACGAGTTCTTCCTTGCTGGCGATGATGGTAATGTCTATTTTGCCAACACTGATGCCGAGCATCAAGCTAACATCAAGCAGCACTGTAAGAAGCTCTGTTCTGAGCTATAGATCCCAGCTGTAGGTTGCACCTGTTCTCGCATATGCCTTAGTAATATTGAAGCTACGTTTTGCACCCTGACAGTAATATGCCACACATAAACGTCGCTAGGCCAAAACTGTTGCAATTTTCACAAAATATCATCTCCCACCACTGTTGTAAACCATTGACTAAACTACAACCGCGTAGTAGAATGGATGGTAGCCAGTCGGGGAGTGATAATACGGGGAATGCAAGAGAGGGAAATTGCTCTACCAATGGCCTGCCTTTAAATGTCGTACGAGCACCGAAATCAATTTTTTTAATATCATAATAAAATCGGTCGACATGTGTGCTCCGTTCTCTTGTATAAGAGAAGAAAGACAGAGTGAGGTAGCAGCGCGCTAGTAATAGATGCGCAGGAGAACGATCATTCGTCAACAACAAGCAGCCGAGCAGGCTTCACAACTCGAACTTTCGCCTATTACCGTGCGGAGTCGGCGTCCGCGACCACTGTATAAGTCATTATCGCCGGTACGGACATCGGCCTATGTGGGGGTTTTTGTCCTAGTACTTTCACTCGTTGCTATGAGCTATCAGCCAATTTTGGCAGAGAACACCGCTCTAGCTAGCGCTGCGCCCGTCAGTGCAACGCGCCAGACGGCAGCGACACCATCAGCAGATGGGGTAGACCAGCTCGTTGCAACCAATGTTGCTACATCAATTGCTGAGAGCACAAATCTGCCTGTCACCAACAACGTCGCCAATCTCTCGCAGTCAATTGCTGCAGAGAACTCGTTTACCCAAACGAGTGCCACGACGATCAACAAGCCACAGATCGTTCAGCCAACAGCTGACAACCGCACTATCAAGAAATACACGACAGTTGCTGGCGATAGCGTGCCAAGCCTTGCCGATAAGTTCAAAATTAGCACACAGACTATCAAATGGGTTAACAAGCTCACGAGTGATGCGCTTGAGCCAGGCAAAGAGCTGACGATCTTGCCAGTTAATGGCATCCTTTATACTGTTAAGGATGGTGATACACTTGATAGCATTGCTGCTAAATACAAAGCAGATAAGAACCAGCTCACTCTCTACAACGACCTTGAGCTGACTTCTACCCCTGCTAAGGGTTCGCAGCTTATCATCCCTGATGGCTCATTGCCAACAGAGGAGCAGCCAGGCTACGTAGCGCCACGCTCGGGTGCTGCTGCTCGTGCAGCCAGCGCAACAACTGGCACAAATAGCTACAACGGCACTGGTGCCTACGGCGGTGCTGCTGGTACAGCTCATGCCTGGACAGGCGGTGGCGACGGTGGTGGCTACGCCTGGGGTAACTGTACTTTCTATGCCTACGAGCGCCGTCTTGAGCTTGGCCGGCCAATCGGCCGCCAGTGGGGCAACGCTGCTACCTGGGCTAGCTTCGCTCGCGCATCTGGCTACGGTGTCGGCACAACGCCAGCCGTTGGTGCAGTGATGCAAAATGGTGGTGGGTATGGCCACGTTGCGATCGTCGAGAGTGTTAACCCTGGTGTTTCGGTCACCATTAGCGAGATGAATGGCTTCCGCTGGGGTGGTGGATTCAACCGCGTTGGCTTTGGTAACATCCCGTGGAACGAAGCAGTCGGTGGTCGCTACCAGTACATCTACTAATTCGATATACTAAGCCTTGTAAACACCTCTGTCGTCGCAGAGGTGTTTTTGGTATACTTAATAGTATATGTTTGTAGATACAGCAAAGGTAACAGTAGTAGCAGGTCGCGGCGGCGACGGCGCGGTGAGCTTTCGACATGAAATATATGTAGACAAAGGTGGACCTGATGGCGGAGATGGCGGTCGTGGTGGAGATGTTGTATTTGTCGCGACGGAGCAGCTCAATACCTTGCTCAAGTTTCGCTACAAACCAGAGCTCAAGGCAGAGCCTGGTGTTGCGGGTGGCAAGAAGAAGATGGCGGGCCGATCTGGTAAGCCGCTTATTGTCAAAGTGCCAGTAGGGACACTAGTGAAGCGAGATGGTGTGGTAATCGCCGACCTCGCTGAGGCAGGGCAAGAGGCCGTCATTGCCAAGGGCGGCGATGGTGGCTTTGGTAATGCGCATTTTAAATCTAGTGTGCGCCAGACGCCGCGCATGGCCGAGCTGGGCGAAGCAGGGGAGAGTTTTGAGGCGGAACTGGAACTGAAATTACTGGCTGATGTTGGCTTGGTGGGCTTTCCTAATGCTGGTAAATCGACCTTCCTTAGCGTGGTGAGTAATGCCCGCCCAGAGATTGCGAATTATGAATTTACAACACTCACGCCTAACCTTGGTGTGGCCGATATTGATGATGGTTCGGTCCTGATTGCCGATATTCCTGGCCTGATTGAGGGAGCGAGCGAAGGCAAGGGTCTGGGCGATGCCTTCTTGCGGCACGTCGAGCGGACGGCTGTGCTCCTCCATCTTGTTGATGTGTATAGCAATGATGTAGCCGAGCGCTATCAAGCGATTCGTCACGAGCTGCAGCAATATAGCACCGAGCTAGCTCAGCGACCAGAGGTCGTCGTGCTAACGAAGTGTGATGGGCTCGATGACGATATCATTCAGATGCAGATAGATAGCTTGCGACAGGTAGTTGACAAAGCAACGCCTATTTTTGCAATTTCCTCGATTGCACATCAGGGAGTCGTTGATGTGCTGCGAGCTTTACGCCAGATAGTAACAGCGGCACGGATGGCCGAGACGGCAGCTGAAGAGCATGATGATTTTGCTGATGGTGAAGAGCTTGCGACCATTACACTCGGTAGCCAAGCTAAGGCTGATGCTTGGGCGGTGCAGCAACTGCAGGGTTATGCGGCGCAGCAGTGTGCCGAGGCGGCAATAGAGAGCGGTCTCACTAACCCGCGAGAGGATGGCGAGATGCCGCAGGTCTTTGCTGTGTCTGGCCAAAAGCTCGAGAAATTTGCTCGTCGTACGAACTTCGCCCAGTTTGAGGCAGTTAATCGCCTGCGTGATATCATGAAGCGCCTCGGTGTCACGCATGAGCTCATCCGTCAAGGAGCGGAGGGAGACAGCATTGTACAGATTGGCGATAGCCAGCCGTTCCCGCTGGTGGAGCAATAAGAGCCCTACAGTTGTCCTGTTATATAGCTGACTACTGTTGTTACTGCGCTAACAATGTAGCCAGATACTACACCAAGAATGAAAGTTACCCATTTAAATGAACGATCACTGAGGAAGTATGCATACTCTCCATAGCGATGTCTGTATTCTTGCGCAATATAACGAAGTTCTGTGAGAGTATCTAAGCTGCTTCGAATACTTCCTTCAATTTCTTCACGCTTATAAAATAAATGACAATCTATATCTCTGATATGTTTGCTGTCTGGATATTTCCACGCTTTGCTTTCTCGTGTGTAATATTCTTCGTACTCTCTACTTATGTCTTCCATTCCTTGAAGCATTCGTGGGTGTGCTCGCCGCCATTTAAATCGAAAAATATTCCAACATGTAAAAATGTCTTGCTTTGCTCGTCTTGCAAGGCGTAGATTGCCTTCCATGCACATATCAACATCTGGAGTGTGTCTACCAAGGGATCGAAATTGCTTAATTTCTTGAATAAGCTCCTTGTTTAGGTTTTGTAGTTTTTTGAATTCTTTAATTAAATCTGCATTTTCCTGCACGATAAATAGACCTTGGATAGTTATTAACTACTAATATAATGTATTATACACAGACATACAGCGTAAATAATGCGTTTATGGTATTTAATATAATGAACCAAATTCTAACGGGCAGTAAGTCATCATATTTATAATTTGCTATACTATACCTATGGCACAAACATTCTTTTTCTACGACCTTGAGACGAGTGGCTTCCGAGCGCAGACGGATCGGATTATGCAGTTTGCCGGGCAGCGGACAGATATGAATTTGCAGCCGATTGGCGAGCCATATAACTTCCTCGTGACGCTGAATGACGATACCCTGCCAAGCCCCGATGCCCTGATGGTGACTGGCATTACGCCGCAGAAGACGCTAGAGGAGGGCTATAGCGAGGCAGAATGTGCGCGGATGGTGAGCGAAGAGATCTTTACGCCAGGGACGATCGCTGTGGGGTTCAATAATGTGCGCTTTGACGATGAGTTTGTCCGCCATCTGCTGTGGCGGAACTTTTATGATCCATATGAGTGGAGCTGGAAGGATGAGCGGAGCCGCTGGGATATGCTCGATGTGGTGCGACTGACGCGGGCACTGCGGCCAGATGGCATTGAATGGCCGATGGATGAGAATGGCCAGCCTACCAACCGCCTGGAGCTCATTACTAAAGCTAATGGCATTGCACACGATAATGCACACGATGCCTTCGCTGATGTGGCCGCTCTGATAAAAGTAACAAAGCTAGTGAAGCGCGCTCAACCCCAGCTCTTTGACTATCTCCTTGCCATGCGCGACAAGAGGGCAGTGCAGCGGCTGGTCAATCTCGAGACGAAGCGGCCCTTCGTCTATACTAGTGGCCGCTACGATAAACAACATGCCAAGACGACCGTCGCTTTCCCGCTAGCACCAGCACCCAATAGTAATGTCTTGGTCTATGACCTGCGCTACGACCCAACGCCGTTTGTGAGCCTAAGCCAGCAGGAACTTGCTAAGAAAATCTTTGCCACCTGGGAGGAGCGCCAAGCCGATGGCTTTGTGGCGCTACCTGTCAAACCATTGCAATACAATCGTTGCCCAGCCGTTGCACCACTTGGTGTGCTAGAGCAAGGCGATGGCTGGAGTAAGATCCATCTCGAGGCGGCAACTGTGGCGCGCCACCGCGATATCCTTCTTCGCCATCCCGACTTTGCTGAGAAGCTCCGCACACTCTACGAAAAAAAGCGTGAGTACAAAAAATCAACCGACCCCGAAGGGCAGCTCTACGACAGCTTCGTCTCGGACGCAGACAAGACACACATTGCTGCAGTGCGCAGTGCCGATGCCAGGGCACTGGCAGACTTCCACCCAGCCTTTCGCGATGAGCGCTTGCCTGAGCTGCTACTCCACTACAAGGCGCGTAGCTTCCCACAGAGCCTCAGTGATGATGAGCAAGCCCAGTGGGAGCAATGGCGGAGCACCCACCTGCAGGCCCAGCTGCCGACCTTTATGGCGTCGTTGCAGCGCTTGGCCAAGGCAGGTACGGCAGATGAGTTTATATTGCAGGAGCTGCAGCTGTGGCTCGAGGCAGTGATACCAGTGGGTGAGTAGAAAAGCCCAAGTGTTAAGAATCTCTTTTCTTTCCATTAGTTCTCTACCATTTCATTCGAGTAGGTAAGAAGCTTGGTTATCATAACAAGCTTTTAGCTTTGAACCTGAGCAGTCATTCGTCAGTGAATGCCGACTCTTGTAATATTCTTGAGGAAAAAACGACGGGGAAGAGGGCTACGAAAATTAGTGGGCAGCTCTTTGTAGATTGAATAGAAGAAGCGTTATATAACTAACGATAAATTTTAAGACGCTTAATTGCGAGAGCGTAGATATCAGCCAGCTTGTCGAGGGCGCTGGCAGCGTGGGCAAATCCCTTGAATCTCGAACGTGTGCGAGGGCTCGGCGAGGTGATAAGCCTGGGCGATTGCCGCGATTAGCCGCTCGATCTCCTCATTCTCGGCAATATCAATCACCCGCCCACAGCGGCGGCACGTTGCGTGGTGATGATGACGAATAAAGACATCGGTCAGCTCGAGCTGGTACTTCCAGCCAATCGGTAGTCGCTGGGCAATGCCAAGCTGCTCAAACAGCTCCACGCAGCGGTACACACTCACGCGGTCGGCCACGGTAGTGTACTCGGCAAGCTGGCGCATCGTGCATGGCCCGTGCTGGTAGAGAGCACAAAATACTGCTCGTCGCACAGCAGTTACGCGGTAATGACGCTGGCGCAAGATAGTGGCAAATAGCTCGAGCGAATCATCCATATGAGCAATAGTGTAACACTTATTGCAACAAATTTGCAATAACTTACATACCTCTCGTATCATACGACCCATGACACAACAACCACTTATTATGATCACTGGCGCGAAAGTGACGCCAGCCAAACGGCACTTTACCTCGCAGTTTGGACAAATCGAGTATCTGACCTATCAAGGGCAACACTATAAAATGAACGCCGCCGCTGGCGTTGTGAAGCAGCTTACTGGGCAGTATGAGCTTTTGGTCGTAGGATACCAACCAGATGATGCGGCAATCTTTGCCGAGACGTGCGGCCTACCAACCAACCGCTTTATCCCAGCTGACCTGCGCCGCGCAGCTGACATCGAGCGGACCGCAAGCCAGGCAGCAGCTCTCCAGCAAGAGCTAGGTGTACCACTCTACGTTGTACACTATGGCGGGGCATCAGATACCAAGGCGGCATTGCCGCACAATAGTCTCCTTGCCCATACCTGGGATATGGAGGCGGCGGCTATCCCTGATTTGGTAGAAAATAATTGCGTCACATTGGTCAAACTGTTGCAGGCACTGCGTCAGCACGGGGTATTTGCCCGCCAACCATACACCAAGGTAATAAGTGTCACGGCCGCGGCAGCAGTGCGCGCCAAGGCTCATCTTGGCCTGGATGTAGCCCAGAAAGCGGCTGGCCATGGCTTGCTGCGCTCGATAGCCCTCGATCTTACGCCAGAGAATATCTTTATCACTGAAATCATGCCAGGCAGTACCGACACTGGATTTTTTGACAACGACTACACGATGGATGAGGCGATCCGCGTCACGTGCGACCTTGGCTATGACAAAACGCCAGAGACGTATCCACTCTTTACAGCTGAGCAAATCGGTGATGCAGTGAAGTATGTCATCACTGCGCAGTGCAATGTGCGCGAGATTGCCCTCTTGCCGTATGGACAGTTCCCACATCTTGGCGCGTAGTTGGCCGTACGTGCGGCTTTTGGCTCTTTGCTCTGTAGTGAACCTGCAATACCATAGTGCAACAGCATTATAAAGAGTGGTGTTGCGGGGGTTACTAACACATAATAAGAATAACCATAAGGAGAAACAATGGAAAAATATAAACAGACATCATCGAATGATCATTCGCTTGAAGTGCTTGGGGTGCTTGGACCGCTCGGTGCAGGTAAGACGACAACGCTCAACCAGTTGATCGAACGTGTACCGCTCGATACAAGCTACGCAGTTGTGGTAAATGACGTCGGCCAGGACAATGTGGACGCGAGGCGGATTGCTCAGCACCCAGCTAATCGTAGTGAGCAAATTATTCCACTCACGGCAGGCTGTATTGGCTGCTCGGATGCAACGCAGTTCCAGGCGGCGCTCGACCGTGTGCGCGATGCCGGGGTAGACATGCTCTTTATTGAGCCAACCGGGATTGCGCCAGGGACGGAGATCGCTGAGGTAGTAAGCTCAAGTGGCTATGATTTCTCGGCCCTTGCCTTGGTTAACGCACGAACAGCATCACGCGACATGCATTATCAAGTGCTACCGAGCCAATTGGCGGTGGCAGACATTGTTGGTATAACGCACGCTCCAAATGATAGAGCAGCACTCACAGTGATCGATTCTGTGCTCGAGCAATTACCTGCCTTGCCACCCGAGGTGGCTGTTGAGCTCATTCGCCCCGGTAGCACAGACTATACAGAGGTGCTGGCGAGATTGCGCGGCGTAGAGCGGCAACTTCACCTTGGCCAGCGAGCAGTTGCCCAGGTGTGCGGCAGCCACTGTCATGACCATCATCACAGCCATGATCATTGCGATCACGACCATAATGTAAGTGCACAATCGTTTGCTTTGCGCGGTAATGTTACCTCCGCACAGCTGCGTGATTTCCTTATACCACTCACCCAAGACTCGAGCGCGCCACTCCTACGGGCTAAGGGTGTAGCAGCAGGCAGGCGCTTCGATCTCGTGGGTGATGAGTGGAATGAGCAACCTGAGCCAGAAGGTGCGCCGCGTATCAATGTGATATTTGGTGGACATATGCCGCAGCATGTAGCGACAACAATGCAAGCATTTGCCTGCCAGGAGACGATGACGGTGCAAGGGACGAAGAAAGATATCGTTGCTTCGGTGCGTGAGCTGCCGCTGGCTGATCGCATTGCGATTATCGAGCAGCGAATCCAGCAATACCCTGCACCAATTAGCCCCGTGCACGGTGAGTTAGTCACTGATTGCGAAGCAGATGAAGGCTACGAAATTGCCTTTTGGCGTCAGTCTGATGATATTCCGGATAATATCAAGCGCCAAGCTCTAGAGCACTATCTGGCGTTTCGCCTAGCCGGTCTGAGTGAGCTGCAAACACACCCTGAAGCGATTGCGCATGATGACGAAAAGCGTGCTTATTGGCAACGGCGCTATGGTGCAACGCTCGGCTGGAACTACTACCATCTCACCGATATGATCGATCCAACTATGCAACAGTGCATAACGGCCGCGCAGCCAGCTCAGCTGCTGTGTGAAGGGTTTATGGCGCTCGAGCATCTTACCTTTGATGAAGGCAGGGCAGAGGAAAAGCCAGAATTTGTCAGTGCGGTGCTGCGTGCGGCGCTGGCAGCAGAAGATGTGACCAGCGAGCAATGCCAGGCGGTACTGCACCGCGGCCAGCTCCTCTCGGCGCAGCATCCAGAATATGCACAGCGGTGGCAGCAAGCAGCTGCTTCCCTTGAGTGAGTCTTATAAAGACTTTTGTGTAGCCTAACTCATCCCATATAAAACACCCCAGCCATCCCCTGGGGTGTTTTGTGTTGAAGGTGGCTTGGCCTGAGCTTATTTTTTGATAAGCTTGAGGATAACCAGCAGCACAACTGCGCCAAAGAAGGCGGTCAGCAGACTAGCGAAGTTAAAGCCAGTTAGCACATCGGCACTGCCGCCCATCAGGCTGACCAGCCAGCCACCGAGCATTGCACCGATGACACCAACGATGATGTTGGTGAGCGGGCCTGAGCCCTTACCTTGGTTTACCACCTTAGATGCTAGCCAGCCGGCCACACCACCGATGATAAGCCATACGAGTATAGTCATAGTGTCATTGTCTCCTTCATTAATGGTTATCGTACTAGTATAGCATCTTTGGGGAGTAAAAGCTACTCGGACGCCTCTGGGCTAAAGGTGACTCGCCCATCAGCTGCCCTCGCTACCACCGTCATACCTTCGTGGATGCGCCCATCGATAAGCTCCAGCGCCAGCGGGTCAAGAATACGCTTTTGCACCAAGCGCTTGAGCGGCCGAGCACCAAAGCTCGGGTCGTAGCCATCCCGCGCCAGCATGTCGCGGACGCTCTCGTCAAACTCCAGCGTGATATCGCGGCTGTCTTTGACTTGGCGGGCAACACGCTCGAGCTGCACGTCAACGATGGCTCGCATGGCTTGCTCGTGAATACGGTCGAAGATCACGATATCGTCGATGCGGTTGAGGAATTCTGGGCGGAAGTGACGGCGCAGTACCTCGAGCATGTTATTGTCCAGCACAGACAGGTCACTACCGCTAAAGTCCATAATCATCTGCGAGCCGACATTGCTCGTCATGATAATAATGGTGTTACTAAAGTCGATCGTCCGGCCTTGGCCATCAGTCAGACGACCATCGTCTAATACCTGTAAGAGCACATTAAAGACGTCGGGGTGGGCCTTCTCGATTTCGTCAAATAGCACCACGCTGTAGGGGCGGCGGCGCACCGCTTCGGTCAGTTGGCCGCCTTGGTCGTAGCCGACGTAGCCTGGTGGCGAGCCAATCAGGCGGGCGACGGCGTGGCGCTCCATGTATTCACTCATATCGATGCGGATCATGGCGTGCTCATCGTCGAATAATTCGCGGCACAGGCTGCGGGCTACCTCTGTTTTGCCCACCCCGGTTGGGCCAAGGAAGAGGAAGGAGCCAATTGGCCGATTGGTATCACTGAGCCCAGCGCGTGAACGGCGAATGGCGCTCGCCACAGCGGCCACGGCGCGGTCTTGGCCAATAACCTGGCGGCCGATTGAGTCTTCAAGTTTGGTTAATTTACTCGATTCGCTTTCCATCAGCCGCTCGACGGGAATACCCGTCCAGCGCGCCACCACACTAGCGATATCATCGGGCGTGACTTCTTCGCGAAGTAAGCGGTCGGCCGGTGGGATGGCGGCTAGTTCCTGGCGAGCGCTGGCGAGCTTTTTCTCTAGCTCTGGCATATCGCCGTATTTGATACGGCTGGCGGTGGCGAGATCCGCATCGCGTTCAGCGATTTCTAGTTGTGAGCGCAGACTGTCCATTTTTTCGGCAGCGGTGTTAACCGTCTGGAGGATGTCCTTTTCGTGCTGCCATTTGCTGTCAATCGCTTTGGCCTGAGCTCGGAGGTCAGCGATTTGCTGCTTAATTTCCTCTTTGCGGGCTTTGGCGTGGTCGGATTTATCTTTTTTGAGCGCGGCCTCTTCAATCTCCAGCTGCAAGCGGCGGTTATTGAGCCGATCCAGGCTAATCGGCACGCTCTCTAGCTGCATCTTGAGCGCGCTAGTTGCTTCATCCAGCAGATCGACTGCCTTATCGGGCAAAAAGCGGTCAGGTAAGTAACGGGTAGACAGCCGCGCTGCCGCCACAATCGCATCATCAGCAATCTTGACGCCGTGGTGGACTTCGTACTTTTCCTTGAGACCACGCAAGATGGCGATGGTGTCATCAAAGCTTGGCTCACCGACATAGACTGGCTGAAAGCGCCGTTCCAGCGCTGCATCTTTCTCAACATATTGACGGTACTCGGCTAGCGTGGTGGCACCAATCATATGGAGTTTACCGCGCGCCAGGGCAGGTTTGAGCATATTGCCGGCGTCCATACTGCCTTCGCCTTTACCAGCACCAACCATGGTGTGAATTTCATCGACGAAGAGGATGATCTCGCCAGCGGCTTCCTCTACCTCTTTCAATACACCTTTGAGACGCTCTTCAAACTGGCCACGGAAGCTAGCGCCTGCTAGTAAGCTGGAAATCTCCAGGCTAATCAGTCGCTTGTCCCGCAGCGACGCCGGTACGTTGCCCTTGACGATACGCTGTGCGAGTGCCTCGACGATGGCGGTTTTACCGACACCTGGTTCACCGATCAGCACGGGGTTATTCTTGGTGCGTCGGCTGAGGATCTGCATAGTGCGGCGAATCTCTTCATCCCGGCCGATCACTGGGTCGAGCTTGCCCTCGCGTGCCAGAGCGGTGAGGTCGGTGCCAAACTGCTCTAGTGGTTTTTTAGTATCTTGTTGGTTCATGTTTGGTGGCATATATTCCTCCTTGTAGTTATATAGTGTGGGCAACAGGGCGCCCGGTGAGTTACTTAAAAACGAGTGGCCGATCGCGCTGGGCATCAGCCGCGTGGCCTATTGGTATAGTAGCAAATTAGCACTCTCGGTGCAAGAGTGCTAATTGACATGAGTTTTGATGGGTGCACCTGATTTGCTCAACACTGCCTTTTAGCGTCAAGTGCGTATACTTATAAGAGTAATATAAGACATTGATGTTTCAGCGACTTAACCCTTCTGAGTGAGATCAAAAGGATATAGCTGCAATCAGTCTCCATTCTTTTGTGTATAATAGACGCCATGGCAAACATATACTTTACTCGGGCAATCCAACCGGAGAATGACCACCCCCATTTCTTAGCCAAAGCACTCATTGTTGATGCGACTGGCAAAATTCTCGTCCTTGAGCGCAGCAATACGCACCCGCTCTTTCCGCACGGTGTCGACCTGCCTGGTGGCATAGTCGAGCCTGGCGAGACACCACTAGAGGCAGCACGGCGGGAGATAGAAGAAGAGACTGGCCTTGGCTTTGCGCCGAGTCAGCTGAGTGTGGCCTTCGAGCACGTACTGCCGCACCCCGATGGCCAGCGACTAAGCTATATGTGCTATGCGGCACGCGTTGATGGCGATGCGCCAGAAATTACCCTCAGTTGGGAGCACAGTAGCTACCAATGGCTCACACCAGATGAGTTTATGCAGCAGCCTATCACGCCGCGGACTGACTATCCCTTTGCGGCGGCTGTGCACTATATCAGCTCATTGCGGCACTACGCCCAGCAGGAACGGCCAGAGCTGCTATAACCTGTGAATGATAAAGGAATCTATTATGGAATACGTAAAAAGCAACAGACCTGCCATTGCCGTTGATCTCGATGACGTTGTTTTCCCTTGTGCTGAAGGGCTAGTGGCGGCATATAACGAGCATTACGGTACCAACTTTCGACCTGATATGCCACAATCGACCTGGGACGTACCGCAAGAAGAGGTACAGGAGCGATTTAATGGATTACAACTGGGGACGACGCCAGGCATGGTGAAGCCTGGTTGGTTTGAGGAGATGCAAGTCCCAGACATAGAGACAATCGAGGCGTTGCGAAGACTAGCGGTCGGGTATCGACTCTATGCAGTCTCGGCTCGGCACTATGGCCTGGCAGACGTGACAAAGCAGAGTATCGAAAAGTATTTGCCTGGTGTCTTTGAGCAGGTTATTTTGACGCAGCGGCCAGTCGAAACCGAGGACGGCATCAAGATAATGACTAACTCAAAGACAGAAACATACCGGCAGCATAATATGGAGGTTGCAATTGATGACTCGCCGCATCACCTCGAGCGTGGCCTTGCAGGAGATGATGCGCCGCTTGGCTTGGCGATTTTGTTTGGCGAACGGCCATGGCACCCAGGCGCTACGATCGACGATCCGCGCGCTATTGAGTGCCGCACCTGGGCGGAGGCGGAAGAGGCTATTGCCCGGTATTTCGCTCGGTAAATTTGAGTGAGAAACATCTGGCTCTGGATAATACACTGGTTGGCTTGCAATCTGTATGTAGGATGGGCTACTATATTTTCTATGAATCTAACGAGACTCTTGAGAGTTCTCTGGCCAGTACTACTCTGCGCGGTGGTGTGGCAGCTGCTGCAGTTTGCCCCGGCAGACCAGTGGTGGTGGCTGCAAAAAGCAATGGGCCCACTCACGACGATGATGATTTTTCTTGCAGCTTGGCGCTATAGCGATCGGCGGCAGCCAACGACGTGGCTCCTTCTCATAGCGCTTGTGCTGTTTGCTGTGGCCGACTCGCTGGTGGCGTTCTTACCCTTCTCGCATCTCATCGTTGGGCTGGGGGTGTCTTTGCTGGCGTATCTAGTGCTCTGTGTTATAAATTTGTGGCGCCTCATCTTTGCCCTTGCGAAGGGAGCTGCCAGGCGTATAAATTGGGGATTGCTGCTAGCTACCTTCATGGGTAATGCAATAATGGTATATTCGATACTACACAGCGTGCTACCGCGTGTAGGAAGCCCGCTCCTTGCTGGAGCAATAAAAGTATATGCTGCTGTACTTATGGTACTGATGACAAGCGGGGCAGCGGCAGCTCTGACAGACTATCGGCTACGGTGGAGCGTGGGCAGTTGCAATGGGACAATACTTGCTGCCTCGGAGTCGGCCCTTGCACTGCAGCTCTTTGGTAAAGCATCTGAGGCGTGGATTATTTATAGTATTATGCCATTGTATTGGTGTGGCCTCGTCTCCTATGTTGCGGCAAGCCGACCAAAGAAGGAGCAGCTTACATCACGAGTGTAGCGCTCCAAAGGTATGGAGAGGCTTAGTTGGCCGTCTAGTATCTCGCCAGTATACATGCTACAATAAGACGATATGTCGGAGCAGATACGGATTGTTGGGGCGCGCCAGAATAATCTCAAAGATGTCAGCGTGACCATTCCACGCGATCAGTTTGTGGTGGTGACGGGTCTGAGTGGTAGTGGTAAGTCGAGCCTCGTCTTTGATACGATCTACGCTGAGGGACAGCGCCGCTATGTGGAGAGTTTAAGCAGCTATGCACGGCAGTTCCTTGGCATTATGGATAAGCCCGACGTTGACTCCATTGATGGCCTGAGTCCCAGTATTAGCATCGACCAAAAGTCGACGAGCCGCAACCCACGCTCCACTGTCGCTACAGTGACGGAGATTTACGATTATTTGCGCCTGCTCTTTGCTCGGGTGGGGGTACCGCATTGCCCAGCTCTTATGCCCGATGACACGCGCTGTGGCAAGCCTGTCCAGCGCCGGACAGCTCAGTCTATTATCGACGAAATTATGAAACTTCCTGAGGGGAGCAAACTTATGTTATTGGCACCGATCGTGAGTCAAAAGAAAGGGGAGTTTGCCCACATCCCCGAGCAGTACATGCGCAGTGGCTTTGCGCGGGCCCGGGTGGATGGCGTGGTGTATGCGCTTGATGAGTTCCCGGAGCTGCAGAAGAGTTATAAGCATGATATTGAACTGGTGGTCGATCGTGTCGTGATGGCACCAACGATGGTGAGTCGCATCTCGCAGTCGGTCGAGCAAGCGCTGGAGCTTGCGAGTGGGGTCGTACAGGTGCTGGATGCCACGAGTGGCGAGATCACGACGTATAGTCAGCGCTATGCCTGTATGGATCACCCAGGCGAGGATATCCCCGAGCTCGAGCCGCGGCTCTTTAGTTTCAACGCGCCGCAGGGAGCGTGTCCGGTTTGCACGGGCCTCGGTACACGTCTGGAGGTTGACCCAGAGCTCATCCTTAACCCCAATCTGACGATTGCCGAGGGAGCAATCCGCCCCTTCAACCGCTTTAATGCCGAAGCGTGGTATATGAAGCGTCTCGCCGCAGTGGCTGAGGAGCACGGCTTTAGCCTGCACGTGCCCGTCAAGGAGTTGAGTAATGATGTTGTGCAGAAGGTGCTGTATGGCACAGGCAAGCAAAAATACCGTATTCACCTCAGTGGTAATCGCTATTACGACTCAACGTACGAAGGGGTTATCCCTAACCTTGAGCGTCGCCATCGCGAGACCGATAGTGAGTTTATGCGCAAAGATATCGAGCGCTTCATGCGGGAGCGTAAGTGTACGGCCTGCAAGGGTGCGCGGCTCAAACCAGTGGTGCTGGCAGTAACAGTCAATGGCCTCTCCATTATGGATATTTGCAATCTGGACGTCGCCAATGCGCTGGATATGATAGGCCAGCTGGAATTTAGTACAGAACAACAGCACATCGTTAAGCTTGTTGTCAAAGAAATCATGGCGCGGCTGGGCTTTATGAACAATGTCGGGCTAAATTACCTCGAGCTGGGGCGAGCAGCGAACACGCTCAGCGGTGGTGAGGCGCAACGTATCCGCCTCGCGACGCAGATCGGTAGTGGCCTGCAGGGGGTGCTGTATGTGCTGGATGAGCCATCAATTGGCCTCCACCAGCGTGACAACGATCGTCTCATCCAGACGCTCAAGAATCTACGCGACCTAGGTAATACTGTGCTTGTGGTAGAGCACGACGAAGATACGATTGCGGCGGCTGACTATCTGGTGGATGTCGGGCCAGGTGCCGGCGTGCACGGTGGGGAAATCGTGGCATGTGGTACGCCAGCAGAGGTAGCACGCATGCCGCAGAGCGTCACTGGTCGGTATCTGTCTGGTGCGGAGAAGATCCCAGTGCCAGCGCAGCGCCGCCCGATTGAGCAGGACCGTGCACTAATAATCCGCGGGGCACGCGAGAATAATCTCAAGAATATCGACGTCACTATCCCGCTTGGTGTCCTTACGCTAGTGACGGGGGTGAGTGGCAGTGGCAAATCGACGCTCGTCAATAGCATTCTCGCCAGCGAGCTCACTGCCCGTTTACATCGCGCCCAAGCGGTGCCAGGTGCACATGATGCAATCGATGGGGTCGAGCAGCTCGATAAAGCAATTGTCATCGACCAGTCGGCAATTGGCCGCACTCCGCGCTCCAACCCCGCTACCTATACCGGTGTCTTTACACAGATTCGCGAGCTTTTTGCGGGCACACCCGAGGCGAATATCCGCGGCTACAAGCCAGGGCGCTTTAGCTTTAATGTTAAGGGTGGGCGCTGCGAGCACTGTCAGGGCGATGGCGTTATTAAGATAGAGATGCACTTCTTGCCTGATGTCTATATTCAATGCCCCGAGTGTCATGGTAAACGCTATAATCGTGAGGCGCTTGAGATCACCTACAAAGGTAAGACGATTAGCGATGTCCTGGATATGACGGTCGAGCAAGCCTGTGAGTTCTTCGCTAACATTCCTGCAATTGCTCGCAAGTTGACGACGATCAACGAAGTGGGCCTTGGCTACATTAAGCTCGGCCAGCCTGCCACGACCTTTAGCGGTGGCGAGGCGCAGCGTATCAAGCTTGCTACCGAGCTGAGTCGGCGCACGACTGGCAAGACACTCTATATTCTCGATGAGCCGACCACCGGCCTGCACACGGCCGACGTCAAGAAGCTACTCGAGATTCTCCAACGCCTCGTAGCGGGTGGCAATAGTATGGTTATCATTGAGCATAATCTTGAGGTTATCAAGTGCGCCGACCATATCATCGACATGGGCCCCGAAGGCGGGCAGGGCGGCGGTACCGTAATTGCCAGTGGTACACCTGAGGAAGTCGCGCATAACCCAGCGTCGTTTACGGGGAAGTATTTGCGGCCACTGTTGGGCTAATAGTACTATGTCAAAACCAAGGTAAAATATCCAACATGAAATCAAAACAGCCACAACCTGATGGGCAATCATATCGCACTGCTATCCTTCGCTATGCTGAGCGCGATCAAGCGATGCGCCAGCAGTACTTGGCTGGCGGCGGGGTGTGGGATGCATCGCTCGATGCTGACTCGACTGAATTTTTGCGTACGATTGTGGCGGCAATTGGTTGGCCAACACCACGTATGGTGGGTAGTAAGGCTTCGACCGCGGCGTGGTTGTTACTACAGCATTCGCCAGATATCGACTTTATGGAGCACTGCCTTGAGCTGATGAAGGCAGCGCCACGTGGCGAGGTCGCGCTGCGCGATATAGCCTTCCTCGAGGACCGGGTGTGTTTGCTGCGTGGTCGGCCACAGATATATGGCTCGCAGTTTCAGGGGCGGGGTAAAACCCTTCGCCTCTACCCAGTCCAAGATACTGAGCGGCTTGATGAGCGTCGTGCAGCGATGGGTCTGCCACCATTCGCAGAGTACGAAAAGCAGATTCGTCAGATGTATGGCGATGAGCCGCCAGCTGCTAGATAAGAGGTATAGGGCAAAAATCTCGGACAGTCGAACAAGACAAAATAAAAAGAGCCAGCTGCTCATGCGCTGACTCTTTTACACAAACAGTGTGCTAAATAAATGTACTGAGGTTACTTCTTTGTTCGCTTGCCCTTACTGAGTAGCACAGAGAGCTGATATTTGAGCTTATCGCGAGTCGATTTTTGTTTGAGCGCATGGATGATCATCGGTGCAACGGAGATAAGGATGATAATAATTGCGGTTACCTCAATATTAACACCAGCCCCAGTGAGGATTGCACCTGCAAAGTAGCCAAGATAGGTGAAGATGGCGGCCCATAGCGCACCCCCGACGATATTAAACAAGAGGAACGTATTGTAGTGCATCTTGCTGGCACCAGCGACAATCGGAGCAAAGGTGCGCACGACGGGTACAAAGCGCGCCAGGACGATAGTCAGTGAGCCATGCTTTTGGTAAAATTGCTCAGCCTGCTCGAGGTATTTTTTCTTAAAAAAGCGCGAGTTGGGCTTGAGAAAAAGCTTGCGCCCGACTTTGTGGCCAAAGGCATAGCCAGTGCTGTCGCCCAGGATTGCCATAAGAGCGATCGCTGCAACGAAGAGATGAATATTGAGTGGGTGGCCAAATAGGCGAAGGATCTCTTGATTCACCATATAGCCTGCCGTAAAGAGTAGACTATCCCCTGGCAAGACAAAGCCAATCAAGAGGCCAGACTCTGCATAGACAACGAGCAAAACCGCGGCAATGCCGAGGCCAGTAATTGCATGTATAAGTGATTCCATTGCGCTTTAGTATACCATACTTTGCTCAGGGAAGGGAGCTTTCTGCCGCTTTTAGCCCGCGCAGCACAAAAATGCTATACTAAAGAGGCAATATTACTTAACTCCGGAAACATATCCGAAAGGAGAACTATGGGAGATAAGATAACACTAAGGATCGAGACACGATCAATTCACGGTAAGAAAGTTCGCCAATTGCGCCGCCAGGGCATAACGCCAGCGGTGGTGTATGGTGCTGGTATGGATGCTGCTGATGTGCAGGCACCAAGTAGAGAGGTGGCAAAGGTTGTCGCAGCAGCTGGCCGCCACACACCAATTCATTTGACAGGGGTTAAGCGGCGCATTGCGCTTATCAAAAGTATCGATTACGACCCAACGCGAGTGGGCGTGATTCGCCACATTGCCCTGCATGCGGTGCGTGCAGACGAGCCAGTTACGGCAGAGGTGCCGGTGCGCCTTATTGGTATGGGTGAATCTGAAGCTGAGAAGAATGGACTGGTCGTGCTGCAGGCAATTGAGAAGGTTGAGGTGAAGGCCTTGCCGATGGACTTACCTGAAACGCTTGATGTTTCGGTGCTTGGCTTGGCTAGCGAAGGTGACCGCGTGACGGTGGGCGACATCACACTGCCTGAGGGTGTTGAACTGGTCGAGCATGACGATGGCCGTGAAGGTACTGCTGATGACGACGTGACGGTGAAGGATCTCGTCATTGCGAGCGCCTACGAGCCAAGTGCCCTTGCTGCCGCCAACGAAGCCGCCGCTGGTGCTGCCGAAAACGCAGATGCTGAGGACGTTGCAGCCGAGCAGGGTAGCGACGATGATGCAGCATAGCACCTAGCGAGTGGTATCTCTAGCAACACTTACAAGAGCGATCAATCATAAAAGAAACCAGTCATATGAGGCTGGTTTCTTATGCTATATCGGCCGGAATCATGCAGCCGCTACACCGCGAGAAATCCGCCGTCCACCACAATCTCCGCCCCATTGACGTACTGGCTCATCGGCGTACCAAGCCACAGCGCAGTGCAGGCAACGTCATCGGGCTGGCCCAGATTCTTGGCAGGGAGGCGGAGGTTATAGGTGAGGCCAGTCTTGATGATGGAGAAGTCGAGCTTCTTGAGCGCCGCAAGCCCCATCTTCTGAGCACCTGGTGTGCTGATGCCGCCCGGCAAGATGGTATTGACCTTCCAGCCACTCCGCCCAAAGTCTTTGACGAGCCCACGGCTCAGTGCGAGAACACTGGCTTTGCTCATGGCGTAGAGCGTCATGTCGTAGGTCATACCTTTGAGGGCTTCAATGGAGCTGATGTTGATGATAGTGCCTGGTGCTGTGCGGCGAGCGATCATTTCTTGACACATGGTGAGCACGGCCCGAGTGTTGATCTGCATTGTTTTGTCGAAGGTTGCCTGGTCGATATTAGCGAGCTTGACTGGCGCAAAAATACCAGCGTTGTTGATGAGAATATTTGGCGTTGGGGTGATATCGTGCCACAGCGAGGTAATAGCGTTGTGGTTGGAGAGGTCAACAATATGCGTTGTGACGGCGGCGTTAAATTGCTCACGTAGCTCGGTAGCGGTTTGCTGCAGTGCGTCGGCATCGCGATCAACGAGCTGGAGGGTAGCACCAGCCTCGGCATAGCGCCATGCGATCGCCTTGCCAATGCCCATCGCGGCACCAGTGATGAGCACCGTCTTGTTTGTCAGCTTCAGTAATTCGCGCAGGGGAGTTGGATATGTTGTCATGCCATTAGTATAGCATAACCAATATGACTCGGGTATAGTAGTATCTATCGTAAGAGTTTGCACTCCTTAGAATTTGAAGCCCTATGTCTCCCCATGTTAGTAATATACGAGTTGATATTTCTCAAGCGTATTGATTTCTCAAAATAAACACCGGAAGCAGAGGGCGCTCGCACTGAACATATAGGGTTTGGAAAATAATCGAAGAAAAGCATTGTCTTTTTATTGTAAATGAATTACAATAGCTGCATGGAGCAAGTAGTGCAACGCCGGACGACGAAATATACCGATCGAGTGATCGCGATTCTTCGCCAGCTGCAGCATGCCACCAACGCCGAGATTGCGGCCGCACTACGCCACGACTACCCCCGTGTCAGTGCGACCACCGTGCATCGCATCACCCAGCGGTTGCAAGCGGATGGGATGATTGGCCTTGCACCAGCAACGGCGCACGGCTGCCTGCGCTACGATAGCAATCCTGTGCCGCATGACCACTTTGTCTGCAGCTCCTGCGACGGCCTACATGATATCACTATCGCGCCAGCGCTGCGGCATGAGCTTGCGCGGCAGGTAGCAGACTGCCTTGTCGATGGGCCGCTCATCATTACTGGCACATGCCACCCCTGTCATCACGATAATCATAATTCATAAGGAGAAAAATCATGGCACTATACAATACCACTACCAAGCAAGAATTTGAGGAGCATGCTCTTCAGAGCGAGCGGCCAGTGCTGGTCGACTTTTGGGCACCGTGGTGCCCACCGTGCCGCGCAATGGCACCACTGCTTGAGCAGATTGCTGAAGAGACGGAGTTCGACGTTGTCAAGGTCGATACCGAAGCAAGCCAAGACAATGCAGCGCTTGCTTTGCAGCACCAAGTGCAGAGTATCCCCAACATGAAGATCTTCAAGAGCGGTGCTGTGGTGGCAGAATTGGTCGGCATGAAGCCAAAGCAAGTACTGATCGACGCTCTCAAGCAAGCAGATGCCTAAATTTACCCTCTAACAGATTTCCTCCTCAGGACCAGCACAGATGTGTTGGTCCTTTTATTGTGGAGTGTCAGTGTCGTTGCTTTCGCTCGTGAGGAACCCACCACTTTGTCGCGACCATAATCGTGCATATATACCACCTTTTGCCAATAACTCATCATGGCTTCCATCTTCCACAATATGCCCCTCATCAACCACAACAATTCGGTCTAGCGCTGCGATCGTACTCAATCGGTGCGCCACCACAATTGATGTCCGTCCCTGCATTAGTGTCTCAAGCGACTGCTGAATCAGCGCCTCTGACTCAGAATCTAATGCACTAGTCGCTTCGTCGAGCACTAATAGGGGCGCATCCTTGAGAATAGCTCGTGCAATCGCAATCCGCTGCCGCTGCCCACCAGATAGCTTCACGCCGCGCTCACCAACTACTGTTTCTAGCCCCTCTGGCAACTGTGCAATAAATTCCCAGGCATGAGCTTGCTTCGCCGCCAGTATAATATCGTCCTGTGTTGCTTCTGGCCTTCCGTAGGCAATGTTTTCCCGAATTGATCGATGAAACAAGAGTGGCTCCTGTGGTACGTACGCAATCTGCTGCCGCAAACTCTCTTGTGTTACCATCCGAATATCCTGTCCATCGATCAAAATCGCTCCACTGGTTGGATCATAAAATCGCAACAACAACTTCGTTAGTGTTGTCTTGCCTGCGCCACTGGTGCCGACGAGGCCGAGTTTTTGGTTAGGTTCTATTTGGAGCGAGAAGTCACGAAATAGCACGCGATTTGGGTCGTCATCGTGTGCAAAGCTTATATGATCAAACGTGATAGCGCCGCGTGAAACATCCAGTGCTGCGTCACTCGTATCAACCAGTTGCGCTGGGGTGTGCAAAATCTCGACCATGGTCTGGGCGTCGCCGAGGATGCGGTTGTAGTTGCGCATAATACCATTCATATTCCACAGCTCACGCACTGCACTATTTGTGTAGGTGATGATAAGATAAACTGTTGCAACGGAAATTGTGCTGTGCTGAGCGGCATAAACTGCGAAGATGATAGCACCAATCTTGATGGCAGTATTGACTGTAGAGAAGAGACTGCTCGTGATGATATACGTACGCATAGTGCTGAGGCCAGCAGTGCGCCAGTTTTCTACTGCCACGGCGAAGCGTTTCTGCTCAAGTATCTCACTACTAGACGATTTGACAGCTAGGATGTTTGATACCATATCCGTCAACTGACCACTGATGGTATTACTTGCCTTAGCTTCTTGCTCACTCAAACGAGCGAGTGGCTTAGAGCCAACATAAACCACAATGCTAAAGATTACAGAAAAAAGTGCCAAAAACAGTGCATACTGCCACAGCATTGTGGCTAAAACGATAATTGATCCAACAAGTGAGATAACCAGTGGCAGGACCGACCAAATAATTACATCCCAAAAACGATCAACCGCACCGGTCAGTTTATTTGCTTGACTCACTAATGATCCACCAAAGCGATTGGCATGGAAGGTGACACTCTCGTGGCTGAGTTTGGCAAAAATCTTGGTATAGAGATCGCGCTGCATTGCCATGGTAAATGGCCACATAATGCGCATTGTCAAGCGCCAACCGATTACTTCTGACCAAAGTTGGCTCAGTGTATACATACCCACAAGCGACCACACATCACTACTGTTATATAGATAGCCACTTTGGATAATATCGAGTAACCGTGCAATAATGAGCGGCCCAACAAAAGTACTGACTATAAATGTCGTTGCCGCAACCACCAGCGCTGCTGCACGCTGCCATCGATATGGCTGAGATGTTTGCCATAATGTACGAAATATGGTACGGCTCGTAGTAGGTTGCAAGATAAACTCCTTCGTTGTATAGACTTATAAATATTATACCTTAAAAAAATACCGTTTCGCTTGTTGAATCATACATGCTCCAATATCTCCTTGGCTAATGATGCTGGTTGTATCATTGATATCACCAAGGATGTGAGGAAAGAAGAAGAATAGCTTTTAGTAGCTACTTTCGTGTATACTCTACACTAGAGAATGCGTCAACAAAAAATCCTCCTACCAATCTGTCAAGCGGGCGATCCGGTGCTGCGTGAGAAAGCGAGGCACGTGAGCCGCGAAGAGATCACCACACCAGCGGTGCAGCAGCTTATTGCAAATATTAAGCATACCGTGGCAAGTAGAGACTATGGCGTGGGGTTGGCTGCGCCGCAAGTGGGGCACGCCGTGGCGCTGAGTGTGATCGCCATTAGGCCAACGCCAAACCGCCCAGACCGTGAGCCATTTGAGCAGGTTATTATCAATCCATCATACACCGGCATTGGCCAGACAACGGGTATGTGGGAGGGCTGCGCCAGTGGTGATGAGGGGCGGCTCTTTGCACAGGCGCAGCGCTACCAACAGATCAACGCCCAGTGGGATGATGAGCAGGGCGAACATCATACTGCAGTGCTGGATGGCTTTGTTGCTCATGTCTTTCAACACGAAGCTGACCACTGTCAGGGTATACTTTTCTTTGACCGGGTGGCAGATAAGACGACCTACATGACGGCAGCAGAGTATCGTAAGCGTATTGTAGGGCGGTGAGTTGATGCGCCGCTACCTTCCCTAATAGAGTAGTAGAAGAGAGAGGTTTGCGCAGAGTTAATATATAAGCTCTGCTCGCCTCTCTCAACATCAGTGATTATTCGCCCAAGAACGATTGCTTAACTTGCTGGTAGGCGTCGCGGAACGGCACGCCTTTTTCCACCAATTCGTTAATCTTGGCGACGGTGTAAAGTTCATCGGTCATCGCCTCGGCTAATCGCTCAGTGTTGGCTTCCAGCTCGCTCACGCAGAGTGCCAAGACCTCCAGCGTGTCGAGTGCTGACATGAAGGCGTCCATGGTGATTTTTTTAGTTAGTTGTAGGTCACGGTGATAACCACTGCCAGCACCCGTCGAAATAGCTTGGAGCTGCAAGGCGTAGTTCGGATAGGCATGAGCAGTGGCACGCATGATCTCAAAGACGTCGTAGTTACGTTTGTGCGGCATGATGGACGAGCCAGTGGTCATGGTGACGGGCAGTTTGAAATAGTTAAACTCCTGAGAGGTAAACAGCAGCATGTCTTCGGCAAATTTGCCAGCAAAGACCATGATTGGGTTCAACGCCTGTACGGCAATGAGTTCAAAAACGCCGCGCGATAGGCCGCAGTACATGGGATTTTCCTGTACTTTGGCAAAGCCCAGTTCGCTGGTCGTCATCTGGCGGTCAAGTGGTAGGGTAACACCAAAGCCAGCGGCGCTACCGAGCGGGTTTTGGTCGATGGCGGCGATGCTGTGTGCGACCAATTGCCGGAGGTCATGAAAGGCATCGTGGTAGGAACCAAGCCACATGCTGACCGTGGTTGGCATGGCTTTTTGGGTGTGGGTGTAGCCAGGCATTTCGGTCTCGCCGATGGCAGCAATTTTGCCAGCATAGGCCTGGGCGACTGCTTCCAATTTTTCGGCTACCGCTTCAAGTTCTGCTTTGATGAACAAGCGCATCATCACCAAAGCTTGGTCATTGCGGCTTCGGCCAGTGTGAACCTTTTTGCCGATGGGGCCGAGCTTTTCTGTCAGGTATAGCTCAATGGCGGTGTGACCATCTTCGTGTTCGCTGGTGAGGGTGAAGGTACCGGTTTTCCACTCGTTGAATAGCTCGTCCAAGGCCACTGCCAATTGCTGATATTCATCGCTGGTCAGTACGCCAATTTTTTCTAGCATGTGAGCGTGGGCTTTGGTGGCAGTGATGTCATGTCCCAGCAGATACTGGTCTAGTACCTGGTCGTCACCAACGGTGTACGACTCGACCAATGGGTGGAGTGAGCCAGTTGCGGTTGATTGCCATAGTTTACTTGCCATATGAGTATGCTCCTTCAGCTGTTCGCTGACTTAGTGAATATAATTCAATGAATCCGGCGGACGAATTCTGGTTGAATGCGTCGTTGGAATCAAACGTTGCAAGATTGATATCAAACAACGAATGTGGTGAGTCCACGCTGACGACGGTGATGGTACCTTTGTACAGGCGAACCGTCACTGTGCCAGTGACTTTTTGGTTCTGATCATCAATATAGGCATTGATGTGATGGACGGCTGGCTCGTACCACTGAGCTGCGTAGGTGAGGTAAGCCCATTTTTTGTCCATTTCGGCTTTGAGCTCATTTTCAACACGGGTCGAGACTAATTGTTCAAGTTTTTGATGAGCCGCGATCAAGATGGCAGCACCAGGGTTTTCGTAGACACCACGCACCTTCAGCCCGACCAGTCGATCTTCAATGAGGGTTGATACGCCCACACCGTGTTTGCGGCCGAGTTGGTTACAGTGTTGGATGAGCGCCTGGAGTGAAGAGTGACGGTTATCGACAGCGACAGGCACGCCTTTGATGAATTCAATGGTGATATATTCGGCTTCGTCTGGTGTGTATTTGATGGTCGAGCACCAATTGAGGATGGCGTGGTAGTTTGGTTTGAGCGAGGGTGATTCAATTTCGCCGCCTTCACTGGTAATGCCCCACATGTTTTCATCGGTCGAATAGGGTGATTCCTGGGTGTGTGGCACGGGGATGTTGTGTTTCTTGGCGTAGGCCAGCTCTTCCTCTCGACCCATACTCCACTCACGCACTGGTGCCAAGATTTTGAGTTTCGGATTGAGCGTGGTGATGTAGGTTTCGAAGCGAACTTGGTCGTTGCCTTTACCAGTGGCACCATGTGCGATGACTGTGCAGTTGTACTTTTCGGCATATTCGACGGCTAATTGCGAGATGATGATGCGCCCCAGTGGCGTGCAGAGGGCATAGCCACCTTGGTAATCAGCATTGGCTTTGATAGCCAGTGATAGCAGCTCATCGGCGAAGCGGTCGCGAGCATCAACCGTAATGGTTTCTATGGCGCCGAGCATCTTGGCCTTTTCGGCGATGGCGTCGAGATCGTCAACCGTCTGGCCAATATTAACCGTGAGGGTGATGACCTTGCAGTTGTACTTTTCTTGGAGCCACGTGAGCATGACGGATGTGTCGAGGCCTCCCGAATAGAGTAAGAGGCACGTGTCAAACTCGCCATTTGTCGCCTCGTGGCTGGCAACTTTAGTGTAGTGAGGTGTGTCGTGATTCATATCCTTCCTTTCTATAATAATTAAAAAGAGCCGCTCGGATGAGGGCTCTTTCGTTGGTTTTACACTATACGACTAATTAGCCCTCTGAATCAGAGCGGCGACGACGAGCAACGATAACGATGTTGTGTCGATATGTCATACTAACACCATAGCACACCGCGCATATTTTTCACAATACTTTTCATATAAAATTGCGATGCGCTACAATAGTCATATACATTGGTATGACGAGGGGATAAAATTGTGCAGCAATATAACAAAGAAGCGCCTAGTATAGACGTATGAGTGGACGAGTAGTGAATATTCTCCTCGTTGAAGACGAACCAACCCTCCGCACTGGTACTGAGCAGTTCCTCGTGCAGCGCGGCTTTACAGTGATAGTAGCAGCCAGCGGCGAGGAGGCGCTAGAAAAATTTGCCGAGGCGGACGCTATTATCCTCGATATTATGCTGCCAGGGATAAGCGGGATCGAGGTGCTGCACCGAATTCGCCAAGCGAGCGACGTGCCGGTACTGATGCTGACGGCACTGCACGATGAGCCGACGCAGATTGCGAGTTTTGACGAGCTGGCGGATGACTATATGAGTAAGCCATTTTCACTGGTGATTTTGGAAAAGCGAATCAGGGCGCTGCTTCGCCGCCAGCAACCCACCGTAACCTTATGGCGGCGCGGCCTGGCCTCGGTGGATTTTGCGGCCTATCAAGGGTTTTATGATAATACTGATGCGCACCTCAAGCCCAAGGAAGTGCAGCTCCTCAAGCTGCTGGTGGATAATCCACACATAGTCTGGAGCCGGCAAGCTATCATCGATAAGCTGTGGCATGGTGACGAGGTACCGTTCGACCGAGTGATCGACGTCTACATCAAAAATCTACGCAAAAAATTACACCTGGATTGCATCATCACGGTAAAGGGAGTGGGCTACCGTTATGAAGAATCTTAGACTATTCCCCAAAACATTTTTGGTATCAATTGGCCTGTTTGCGGCGCTGATTATTCTAGTGCATGCGCTGGTTTACACCCTGATGCCGCACTTTTATCTGCAACAAAAAGAGCGCGAGGCGGCAGATAATCTCACGGCGCTGACGACTAAACTCCGTGGTAAGTCCACCGAAGACATACGCCGCCTGAGCCAAGAGTTTGCTACCATGAACAACGTGAACATCACGCTGACAATTGACGGGCACGACCAGTACTATCAAGGCTTTGAGTCGATCAATATTGTGACAGACAGTGGTAAATCGGTCGACACCAGCGTGGTAAAAATCGCTGATGGGCAAACGGTTGACCCGCGCTCGGTGATTTTGCAGCAGGGCAGCGCGGTGAACAATCAAGGCCAAATGGTCGCGGTCAAGTTACTCGCCGACGTGGCACCCGTCACCCAGGCCAAGCTCGCTACCTTGCACGTACTGCCATATACCATGCTCGGCTCGCTGCTGGTGGCGCTCGTATTTTCGTACATCTATAGCCGCTTTGTGACACAGCCGATTCGCCAGATGGCTGCGGTGACGACGACCATGCAGCGGCTGGAAAAGGACGCGCACTACCCAGTGAATAGCCGTAATGAGATCGGCGTGCTGGGGCGAAATATTAATGAGCTCTATCAAAATCTGTGGCAAACGATTCGCTCGCTGGAGCATGAGAATAAGCGGATCACGCAGCTCGAGAAAGAGAAAATCGCCTTCCTCCGTGCGGCTTCGCATGAGTTGAAAACGCCATTGGCGGCGCTCCGGATCATGCTCGAAAATATGCAGCTAAATATCGGCGAGTATAAAAATCGCGATCAGTACCTGGCGGAGTCGGTGGCGCAGGTTGACCGCTTGGCGGCGATGGTGAATGATGTGTTGCGCTCTGGAAACGTGGCCGAGCAGGCTCTGCGTCAGGAAAAGCGGCTGAGGATTGATAAGATGGTCGCTGAGGTAGTTGACGATTACCGCCTGCTGGCGAAAACGCGCGGCATGACTTTCGAGGTTAATACAGAGCCGACGACCATTCGTGCTAATCCTGACATGATGCGCCACGTCATCTCGAATCTGGTGTCAAACGCGGTGCGCCACGGCGACGCCGGCAGTGTGATAAAAATTACTTGTAGCCAGAGTGAACTAGCCATCGAAAACGCCTGCACACCACTGACCACGCAGCAACTCCAGCACGTATTCGACCCGTTTTATCGGAGTAATGCCGCCACGAATCAGCACGCTAGCAGTAGCGGCATCGGCCTCTATACCGTGAAAACGCTGCTCGACGCTAAGGGTTTGGACTATGAGTTTGCGCCACACAGGCAGGGGATGCGGTTTGTGGTGAGGTTTGGTTAAAATACCTGAACTTGATTGTGGACTAAATTGAGCAACTCTATGATAGAATAGCAAAGATCGCCCACTGCCCCAATAGCTCATATTATTTATTCTGATATAATAAATTCATTATGATTACACACCAATTAAAACTAGCAACAGAACCTTTTGATGCAATAGTCTCTGGTAATAAAACCATCGAATCACGACTATACGATGAAAAGCGCCAGAAGATACAGCTTGGCGGCATGAGCTACTATTATAAAGAAATATGCCATGACTGAACACCCGAAGATATGTCCCCAGGAGGACATGCCACGACAGTGTTGTTCAATAGTGGGGAATCAGTCTCAACAAGAAAGGAGTGTCTATGCGTAAGATGCGCATCAAGCGTCCGTACTACGACGCAATCATGTCGGGTCGCAAGACCTTAGAAGTCCGCATCGGCTACAACAGCATCAAGCGCCTTAAGGAGGGTCAGCTATTGCAGCTCGAAAACGGATATGCGTCTGGTGTTGTGCGAATCAAGTCAATTCGAATTTATAATACATTTGCCGACATGCTGGCGGCTGAGTCATGGCAGCAGATCGTGCCGCAAGCGAAAAGCAAAGAAGAGGCGCTTCGCCTCCTTCACAAGATCTACCCACCGCATAAGGAACGCCTCGGTGTTCACGTTATCGAGATTGAGAAACAGGACAGCAAGTTAGGGAAACTCATCTGAATACTGCCCATTTCACATTCCCTTCACACGGGTTTGCTACACTGACATAGAACCAAGAAAGGAGATCTATGTCATTTATACAACGTGCCTGGTTGTATATCACCAGGAAAAAACTCAAAACGCTGATTTTGTTGGCGATTTTGCTGTGTATGTCGACGATTATGCTGAGTGGATTTGCCATCAAGCATTCGACCGACGCGGCGGCGCAGTCGCTGGACAAAACGCTCAAGGCCGGCTTCACGCTGGGCAATAATCCGCGCACCAATCCGGGAACGGCCCGCGGCTCGGGGACGGTGTCGAACAAAGACATCGACGCGGTGAAGAACCTGGAGGGCGTGACGGACTATGTCAAACGCCAGAACGCCACGGTCGATTTCATCAATACCAAACTTGTGCCGTTACCAAGCGGCGGTAGTGGCTATGATGCCCAAAAAGATAAACAATTTGGCAACGCCGCCACCATCATCGGCGTCAATACATCTGAGCTCGAAACCAAGTTCCGGGCTGAGTCGCTCAAGCTCATCGCTGGCCGGCACATCACCGAGAACGATTCTCGCAAGATTTTGGTGCACGAAGACTTCGCCAAGGCTAATAACCTGAAGCTTGGCAGTAAAATTAAGCTGAAAGCCAATCAATACGACACCGACAACGAGCATCCATCCAAGGACGAGGTGGAAGTAGAAATCGTCGGGATATTTAATGGCACAAACCCAAAGCAGGCGACGTATCAGGTGGAGTTGTTTGAGAATGTGTTCCTGACTGACCTCACGACGACCCGCCAGTTGAACGCGTATAACGAGCAAAATGAGATTTATCAGGATGCCACGTTCTTCACCAAAGGCGCCAAGCAGCTAGATGAGGTGATGGCGCGGGCACATAAACTGCCAGTTGATTGGCAAAAGTACCAGCTCAACAAGAATAGCCAGGAGCTCGCTGGCGTGACTGGCGCAGTCAACGGCGTGTACGGCCTGATCGACGGTATGTTGTGGGCAACGGCACTGGTTAGTGTGGCGGTGATCGGTATGGTGCTGTACTTGTGGATGAATGAGCGTAAGCGCGAGGCGGGCGTGCTCTTGGCGACTGGTGTGCCGCAGTCAAAGATTGTGCTGCAATACATCGCCGAGCTGGTGATGATCGCGGTACTGAGCTTCGGTGCGTCGTACGTTACCGCAGGGCTGATTGCTCAACAAATGGGTGATCACGTGGTGTCGCAGGCGGCACAGAATGCCACGCGTCAAGCTGGCAGTTCGCTCGGTGGTGCATCACTCGGTGCTGACGCTGACTCGGTGACGTCATCGCGGACGCTCGACAAGGTGACGGTTGGTGTGCAACCGACGGATCTGCTGGCGGTGTGGGGCGCTGGACTGGCGGTGATCATCATCGCGGTACTCTTGGCCTCTCGGCCGATTACGGGGTCGACGCCAAAAGAGTTACTAACTGAAGTGGACTAGGGGCGAATGATGACGATTATCACACGAGCCTGGACGGCTGTGACGCGCCGGCGGCGTCGCAGCCTGACCATCGCCCTGATTATGACGCTGATTTTCACGCTGCTCATCGGCACGCTGACGGTGCAGCAGACGATGGCGCAGCTGAAGCAATCGGTCGAACGGAACATCCGCGCTGGCTTTCGTATCGCCAGCAAGCAGCCGTCGGGCGAAGTGCCGATGGACATCGCGCAGCGAGTGCAGCATCTGGACACGGTGAAAGCGCACAACTTTCAAGCAGAGACCACTGTGGGGCTGCCGGGTAAACAATTAATCGACACGGCAGGCAGCGGCGTGCAGCTGGACGCTAATGTGGCTGGCGAAGCGAAGGTGACGGGTGCGACACAGAGTGATCTGCTCGGCGAGTTCACTGGTCGATTTTACCAGCTGGAGCAGGGCAAGCATCTGACAGAGCGCGATCAAAACGCGGCGTTGATTCACAAAACGTTTGCCGAGAAAAATAATATCAAGCCAGGCGACAAGCTAAACATTACCAAAGACGGCCGGCGCGTGACGGTGACCATCGCTGGTATCTTTAGTGGTAAAGGCGAGAAGCCAGCGGTCTTGCAGTCTGATATGCCAGAGAACCATCTTATCACCGACCTGGCTGCGGCGCAGCAGCTAGCGGGTAGCCAGCAACTGACACGAGCAACGTATTTCGCCGAAAATCCACACCAGCTGAAGTCGCTGACGGACCGCGTCAAAAGTTTACCAAACGTCGACTGGCAAAAATTCAGCCTGACTGACAACGGGGCAGTCTTTGCCGGAGTTCTCCAAAACATCGCTGGCATGCAAAACATGGTGACGATTGCCACTATCGGCGCAGCCGCGGCAGGGTTGGCGGTGTTGTCACTGGTGCTGGTGTTCTGGGTGCGCGGCCGCTTGCATGAAATTGGCATCTTGCTGTCTATCGGCACGTCGAAGCGGCGGATTATCGGGCAATTCTTGGCGGAACTCGCCATCATCGCCGCAGTTAGTTCGGTGCTCGCGCTCGGTATCGGCTCGGTTGCCTCATCGCAGATTTCTACTGCCCTCACATCGCAAACCGACCAAAGCCAGCGCATAGAAAAAACCAAGGTGCAAGCCGCGCCGCCGGCGACCTACCTAGAGGCCTTCGCCTTTGGCTACATGGTTGTTCTGCTGTCAGCCATCGCTGCCACCGCGCCAATCATGCGCCAATCACCAAAGCAAATTTTAGCAACATTAAATTAGGAATTATCATGTCATTACTTACCTTACGCGATATCATTTATTCATACCCAGGCGGCACCAGCAATGTGCTGAATGGGATCAATTATCAATTTGAAAAAGGCACATTCTACGCCATCGTCGGTAGTTCTGGGGCTGGTAAGTCGACGCTGCTGGGGCTGCTAGCGGGGCTGGACACACCGACCGGCGGGCAGATTTTGTTCGACGATGAAGACATCGCCGAGCAGGGGTATTCGCACCATCGCAAACACAACATCTCGCTGGTGTTTCAGAATTATAACCTGATCGATTATCTGACACCGCTAGAAAACTTGAAACTGGTTAATCCTAAGGCCACCAACGAAACGCTACACGCCATGGGCCTGGACGACTATCATATCAATCGCAACGTCATGAAACTGTCTGGCGGACAGCAACAACGTGTAGCAATCGGCCGGGCGTTAGTGTCCTCTGCACCGATTATCTTGGCGGACGAGCCGACCGGCAACCTGGACGAAACCACCGCCGCCGACATCATCGACATCCTGCGTCGAGCCGCCCACGAAAACAGCAAATGCGTCATCGTCGTGACTCACAGCAAACAGCTCGCTAAAGAGGCAGATGTGGTGCTGACGCTGAAAAACAAATTACTCCAAGGGGGCAAGCAAGATAAAAAATCAGCCCGTAAGAAAGTCTAATCGTGATAAGTTCTATGATGTATTGGTTGTAGTATGCTGCATGTTAGCGGAATGGGGGCGAGGCCAAAGCATCCTTAGCTCACGACTGCTTCTTCATATACCTCGCAGTTTCCTCCCAGAGCGGGTTATTCTTGTATGGTACGCCATCGTGCGCCCAATACCACCAAAAGTATCCACCAATGTAGCGTGGAGTGTACCTCGGCATGGCATAATAATGCCGAAACAGCTGTAGTTTATGCGTCATCGGGGCATGCTCGCTGGGTGTGCCGCACTCGCCAATGCCAAGCTTGGCTTCTGGGAAGAGTGTCTCAAGCTCAGCAAAGACCTGCCGCCAGTTGGGCTGGTAGCCATCGTTGTCATCGTCGTAGTAGCTGACGAGGACATAATCGACGCCCTGCCTTAGATCATCGGGTAGGTATGTTTGTAGCCACTCTTTCATGTTCAGCGTGCTCCCGTTTGGGGGGAAGTAGTAGGGCACAAGCGCCGCCACGGCATGCTTATCCTTAATGTATCGGTAGGCACTGGCCACCTTCGCGGCGGTAAGGCGCGGGTCTTCTTGGATCCACTCTTGGCCATTCATTTCATTGCCAATTTCCCATATCGCGACGTAGTGAGATAAATACTGGTAAGACTCAGCAAAGCGCTGCTGGTAGCGCTCAGTGCTGTAGCTGTGCATATCAGAAGAATCAACGGGCTGGGCCATGATATCGGCCACGCGATGAAGGGTTTTGAATAGCTCACGGTAACGCTGCGGTGATCTATCCTTAGACATAACGATCCGCACCGTTGGCCGAGCAGGCAAACGCTGAAGAGCTTCCACGATATCAGCAAGCCGTCTCGTGCCCTCCCAGCTGTCGTCGATTGTCAGGCCGTAGAGCATATGTGATGATGCATGATGAGAAGATGAATGGTTTGTGCTGCCTTGCGGGGTAGAGTGTGACGCTGGCGCTAGCACGCGCAGCAGCACATACATAAGCACACAAAGCAATATAGCAAAACCAGCAATATGAACGTACTTTAGCATATAATAAGCTCCTTACAAGGTAGTATATCAAGGCACAGTTTTAGATCAAAATAGGCGAATTTCGAAATTCGCCTTTTTTACCCTGTTTTTTCTCTGTTACGGTCGGTTCTTTTTTCTCTTCTTTTATATATTTATATATAATAGGAGAGAAATCGATATGGATGTATTGATGTATAAAGATATAAAGATTGAGAATAGTATGGATATAGAGAGAAAGATAGAGATAAGAATATAAAGAATAGATAAATAGAGAGATATAAAGATAAGTAAATAAAGATAAAGAGATATAAAGATAGATAAATAGATAGATAGAAATAGAGATAAGTATAGAGATAGATAGAAATATAGAGAAATAGATAGATAAATAGTAGAGAAAGAGAGTTATAGTAATAAAGACAAAGAGGGATGAGTTAGAAAGATAGAAGGAGTATGAAGTAATGGCTCAAGAACGTCCGGTTCTTCACGCACAGCACCGCAAGACATCGCCGTGCAAGGACTAGTGCGAGTTGTGTCAAGTGTGTATGATGCCCTACGGGCAGCACATCTCCGATAAATGAGTCAGGGGTAATGCGTACAGAATAAGAACGTATATCATGTTTATGTCATATCAGTAATAAAGTGGTATAATCATACGCATGAAGAAGCATATGATGTATAACCATATTCCTGATTTTTGTCTCTTCGGCTTCGGCTTTGCTGCTTTAGCAGTGGCGTGGACGTGGCCGGGGACAGTAGTGATTGCCAGCGAGTGGTGGTTGGTAGGTATTGCCTGTATTGTTGTGGCCGTGCTGACAATATATGCAACAATGCGTGCGCTGCGCCGAGCTGCAACCTCAACCAACCCGCTTGATGAGCCAAGCGAGCTGCTCACCACTGGGCCGTTTAATTTCTCGCGCAACCCACTCTATCTTGCATATATCTTGGCGGTGCTTGGCTGTGCTTTGGCGAGCGGCTCATGGCTGGCGCTGCTGTGCCCAGTGGTGTGCTTTGGCGTGCTAAACTGGCTGATTATTCCGATCGAAGAGCACGCCCTCCATCACGTCTTTGACGAGCGTTACGAGTGGTACTGCCGACGGGTGCGGCGCTGGCTTGTAGTGCCTATGGTGTGCGAACACATGAAACCTATGCGCTTTATAACAATACGGCGAGCGGCTCGGCCATATATTTTTGCGGCGATATCTGGCATTGTTGTGGCAGGAACGGCTTTTGCCCCACATTGGCTTCTGCAGCTACCAGTATTTTTTGCATTGGCATTGCTATTTATAGCAGTGCGACGACTGTCGGGCGTCCATCTTTATGGCGTTGGTGCTTGTTTCTTGCTGGCATGGCTCTTACCAACGACCTATTGGTATTACTACATTATGTCGCCCGGCGTGGCATTTGGTGCAAGTGTTGGATGGGCGCTTTTGCAGGCTAATCTGTTTTGGATTATAGCTCTGCGTCGGTATATTCGGACATACGGTGCTGTAGTGCTCTTTGTTATTGCATGGTGCACATTGACGTATATACGAACTCATGCACCAGTGGTAGAGGATTGGTGGATTCCTCATCTTGGCTATAGCGTGTGGCGTAATGACGGTATCACTATGTGGAGTGCCTATGGCGGCGAAGCAGTGCTCGAAGCGATTGTATTACTCTGTGGCGTGAGTATAGCGTGGCTAATAGTGCATGCTCGTATGAGCGTATGGATACGTATGAGCTGCGGGCTTGTTGTACTCGTGGCGATAGCAAATAGTATTGTTGTGCATATGCCAGCCAAGCCACTCCCTCCAGTGATTGCACTCCAAAAGATGACACGTGGCGGCGTTGATATACCCGCTACTAAGGCTGATGTGGATGACCTCATACATCTGACAAAGCGCGCAATTGCACAGTACCAATATCCTCATGCGACAATCGTCTGGCCAGAAAATTCTATCCCACCTGCGCTGCACGCAACAATTGCAGCCTTTGCACAAAAAGAATCGATCAACATCGTCTACCACACAACAGAGAAAGACGATACAAGAATATACAAGAAAGTCGTACTGGTAGATCAGTCTGGTCGCAGTATACTAACAAATTACAAAGCGCATCTTGCGCCAGATGAATCAATTGGCACAGCGCGTTATTCACGCGTAATTGCTACGCATAATGCTACGAAAGTTACGGCATATGTTTGCTATGACATACACTACCCAGATATTGTTGAGCGGCTCAAGGGGAGTGACGTTGCCTATATTCCACTGAGTGATCCTGAGTATGGCTATCTGCAAAAGCAATTTCACGCAGCGGATAGTGTTATTCATGCTAGGCAGGCACAAACAGCCGTTGTTTTGGCGGGTACAGATGGGCCAACCATGATTATTAATAGCAACGGTATCATCGTTGATCGCTTGATAGGGAATGCTGCTGGATTCGTTGGATATAGCAAATAAGAGCAGGTGCTTTGTGCGGCGTACAATAGCTTGAAGTGAGCTGCGTATCTTTCTTACTGGGTAAACAGGGATAAGGCGTGTAGTGTTGGTGGTAAGGTGCTCATAATAATCTATAGTGTGATGAGAGATACGTATGCCATCTCCAACAACCTACTGCTATACTAGATACCATGAATGTTATTGCACTTGCATTTGGCCTTGGCGTGGCTGGGTTTGATGTGTTTGGCGCAGTGCTGGTTGTGCTGCTAGTGGCAAGCAAACTACCCAAGCAAAGAATCGCTGCGTTTGCACTCATCGTCTTAGTAGGAACAGTCACCGCTGGCGTAGCAGCATCGCTCCTACTTGGCGGTAGTGCCGAGCTATTTGCCCAGGCACTTCATCGTATACCAGCTTGTGTGTGGGTAGGCGCAGAAGGTGCGGCAAGTGTGGGACTGCTTGGCTGGGCGGCGGCTCGCTTGTATAAGCATATAAAATCGGATAAGGAACTAAAGGAGTCGCAGGATAGCTGGGCCTTGCAATGGCTGAGGTGTAGCATTGTGCTTGGTGGCATCATCTATGCGGCCAGCGCCTTTACTGACCCATCATTCCTCGCAGTGATTGCTGTGGCGAGCCGTGAGCAGTCACTCTTTGTCGTTATCATAGCGCACGTGGTGTGGTTGCTTGTCAGCCAAGGGTTGTTTTTTGGCCTCGTCGTCGCGATTATGTGCGACAAGCACCAGCCTCTCATAGCCTGGTTCGAGCGGGTGCGAGCCCGATACAGCACGCTCATTCGCTCAAGTATTACAGTGGTCATCGTGCTGTGCGGGCTTACTCTGCTTGCCGATATGGCAACCTTCTTGCTGAGTGGTCACTGGCTACTGCCTGAGTAGTGGGCGACAACTATTACCCAGCAACATGACACTCGCCGTGTATCCTTGTATAATAGCACTATGCACACGCCCCACCACACCACAGCACAACCAATGCGCTATGCGCTGCTGCTCCGCGGCATTAATGTTGGCGGCAAGCATAGGGTAAGTATGGATCGCCTGAAGGCGGACTTGATGGAGCTGGGCTTTCGCAATGTCGTCTCGTATATCAATAGTGGCAATCTCTTTTTTGATAGCAGCGAGCCGGAGGGGGCGATCCAGCGCACATTGGCGCGCTATTTTGATGCGACCTATGACTTCCCAGTGCCGTTTATCATTATCAGTGCTGCTACGCTCCAGCAAGAGGTGGCTCAGCTACCGAGCTGGTGGCAGGATGACACGGCCTACCGACGGGATGCGCTGTTCTACTTACCCGAGGCGGACAAGACGGCGATTGAAGCAGAGGCAGCCACCTGGGCGAATAGTCGCGAGCAGCTCTATTTTGGGCGCACGGCGTTCTTCTATTGCAATCACGATCAAGCCGATTATCTCACATCAAACTACCATAAAAAGCTCCTCAAAGCCCGGTTTTATAAGCAGCTCACGATCCGTAATGGCAAAACCTTCCAGAAGATAATCGAGCTAACGGTGGGGGACTAATGAATATCTATGCCTATCAACGCCCGCTTGGGCCTATTGCCGACGACGAGGCTTTGCGCCAGCAATATATTACGGTGTATGACGTTAAGACACACCAGCAAGTCGTGCGCTTTTGCCATGCGTATGGTCATCGGTTACACGAGCTCACCAGCCACACCTTCCCATATAACAGTGACATTGCTGACGCGTATGCTGGTATGGAGCAGTGGCTTGCTGGTGAGGCGAACTACCACGCAGCGCGCAATGCAAGCTTTCGGATTGGCCGCCAAGCGCGCTCTACAGCCGACCCCGAGTAGCGGAGCGTTTCCTGCGCACTATGGCGCAGCTCACGGCGAGCCCGCATGTGAAATATCACGGGCTGTGGGCGAGCGACTTTGCCATCACCCTTATCAACACTATGCACCCAAACGATGAAGTGGCAGTGCGTGACGAACGCGTGGCACAGATACAACTTTTGAAAAGCATTGACTAAATCTAAATATAGATGCGTGTATAAAAGGTACATTTGATACGGTAGCACAACCTGTGGCTAGTGAGCAATTGAGCCAGCTCCACAACTTCGCTATACTAAAGATATGACAAATGCGCAATTACAGCCACTCCTCTACGAGCACATTTGTGCCGACCCAATGAATGCTGATTTTGCGGCACAGGGTTGGCCGCCGGTCTATAGCGCCTCGACACGCTCGCGCATCATCATTGTTGGCCAGGCGCCGGGCCGTATTGCTCAGGAGACAGGAGTGCCATGGAATGATGCCAGTGGCCGCCTCTTGCGGCAGTGGCTTGGTGTGAGCGATGAGCAGTTTTACAACCCCGATCTTTTTGCGCTTATTCCAATGGATTTTTACTACCCCGGTAAGGGCGTGCACGGTGACTTGCCGCCACGCAAAGAATTTGCTGAGAAATGGCACCCAAAGCTCCGTGCCCAGATGCCAGCAGTGCGCCTAACGATTCTGGTTGGTGCCTATGCGCAAAAGTACTATCTTGCTCGCCAGGCAGAGAAGAATCTAACAGAAACGGTAGCGCATTTTGCGTACTATCTACCAGAGTATTTTCCACTAGTGCACCCATCGCCGCTGACTGCTCGCTGGAGAGCGCATAACCCATGGTTTGAGGCGGAGGTTGTGCCGGTGCTGCAGCAGAAGGTTTACCAAGCTTTAGAGTAATTATGAAGGCGTGTGAGTACTGCCGGGTAATGGCTCGGCTGTATTCTGTATCCGTATAGAACGCACCATGAATATTATTCGAACAAGATAAAAACGGACACAACAGAGTCGTACAATAGTATGCAAAACACTTCTCGCGCCTACAAAAGTATGGTATAACCAAGTGTATGACAAAATTCCCAGAGACAACCCCAGATTCATATGACACACTTATCAAAGCTAACTTTCACGATCGCTTAACGACAATAGATGGAGTCAGAGATATTCCCTATACTGTAGTCGGTGGGCTCGGTCTACATGCAGTGACTCATGCGAAAGAGATTGATTGGGATAACCATATAGTACGGGTAAATCCCGATGCATACCTTCCAACCATACGTGATAATGGTACTGTACGAGATCTTGATACACTCGTGCAAAGTCCGGATAAAGATGAGGTTGTGGCTTATCGTCGAGTGATGGAGAGCGCAATTGGTGGTCAGCTTGTTGTATCGGCGTTTGGCCTCAGGCCGTACGATACAAATCAGCGAGGAATATTGGACTTTGTTGGTGATCGTTATATTGATAAGACTGGTCAGCTCTATTGGCGCTTGAGTGGTATCGAAACAGCTATTCCAACGGAGAGCCTTGAGCCGTGGCTGGTCGAGAAAGATGGTATCGTCTGTAATATCCTTAATCCAGTTGCCCAGCTTGGTGCGTATATGAATCGATCAATTACTGGTGAGCGCCCGAAAGATGAGGTAAAGGTGCAAGAACTAAATAATACAGTGATGCCACATGGTAAGGATAGTGACATTCCAAAGGAATATCGGGAGCAATATTTTGCTTTTGTTGAGCAGGCAGAAAAACTGAGGCAGGCACGAGAGAGACTTGGCTGGATTGGTCTCAAGGCGAGTGTGTTGTCTCTTCTTGAGAAACATCCCACGATGGTGGAGCTCGCACAGGGCAAGCTTGATGGTGTTCTAAGCTTTTCGACTGGCAAACAGTAGCTTCGCGCTATAATAGAAAGTATGAACGCCGCCCTCCACGCCAAGCTCAAAACACTACCTCGCAGCCCGGGCGTATACTTTCATAAGTCGGCGAGTGGGGAGGTGATTTATGTCGGCAAGGCGGCAGTGCTGCGCAACCGAGTGCGGCAGTATTTTCAAGATTCGCGCGGACGGGATAATAAGACCATGGCACTGGTGGCGGAGATCCACGATACGGATTGGATCGAGACCGAAAGCGAGGTGGACGCCCTCTTTCTGGAAAGTGAGATGATCAAGCGCTACATGCCACGCTACAATGTGCTGCTGCGCGATGATAAATCGCAGACCTTTGTGCGGATCAACATGAAGAGCCAGTGGCCAGTAGTGAGCTTTACGCGCAACCCGGCGGACGATGGTGCTGATTATTACGGCCCCTTCTACAATGGCTTTGCGCTCAAAAAAGCCCTGCGCTACCTGCGGCCAATCTTCCCATACCTGACGCACGAGCGCCGGCCTGGGCAATCAAAGCTGGACGAAGATTTGGGCCTGAGCCCTAAAGTCAGCGATGGGCCGCTAGTATACAAAGCCAACCTGCGCACGCTCATTAGCTACATCAAAGGCAACCGCAAAGCAATCGCTGCCGAGCTTGAGCGCGATATGAAGACAGCCGCGGGGCTACACGAATTTGAACGAGCCGCCCAGCTGCGCAACAAGCTGCGCGCCATGCAAGAGCTGCAGCGCCGGGTGATGTTTGGCGATAAGGAATTTTTGGCTATTAGTAAGGACCGAGCCTTGGCGGACTTGACCACGCTGCTGGGGCTAGCCGGCGAACCAACCCGCATCGAAGGCTACGATATCAGCCACATGAGCGGCCGCCAGGTGGTGGCGAGCATGGTGGTGTTTCGCAACGGCGTCAGTGACCGGGCCGAGTACCGTAAGTTCAAAGTCAGCGAAAAAAACGACGACACTGGTAATATGCATGATGCCATCTTTCGCCGCCTCAGTGAGCGCCATATCAAGAGCTGGGGCACGCCGAGTCTGCTGCTGATTGACGGTGGCAAAGGTCAGCTAGCGGCAGCAATTGCGGCTCGTGATGCGCGTGGGGTGCATGTGCCAATCATCAGCATTGCCAAGCGCGAGGAAGAAATCTTGGTACACAAAACTGGCTCGCAGGTGGGACTGGCGTATATTCACCAGCTGCAGACGGAGCGCCCGAGTGGTATTACCGTCTACGAGGATGGCGATGTCTATGTGATTAACCTCCACCCAGGGCAGCGCAACGCTGGTGCGCACTCCAAGAATTTGCGGGGTAGTGCCGCGGTGTATGAGCCAGAGGCGGCCCACGCTGCTTCTGTCGTACATGAACAGCCAGCTAGTAGTACCAGCCAGGTGGCCACTCCGCCGCTTGCAGCCAGTGACATTACCAAGCTCTTCCAGCGCATCCGCGACGAGTCGCACCGCTTTGCCATCAGCTACCACACGGCGTTGCAGCGCAAAGCCGGGGTCAAAAGTGCGCTTGATGGCATCCCCGGTGTCGGCCCCAAAACGAAGCAAAAACTGCTGCGGCAGTTTGGCAGTGTGCGCGGTATCATGCGCGCCAGCCAGGCAGAGCTGGCAGCAGTCGTGGGAGAGACGCGCGCAGCGCAAATTCGGCAGGGGCTAGCAGTAGATGAGATACACTCGACCAACGGCACAGTCAGTGGCTAGGGCCGCACAACCCGAATAGCCTTTGCCGGGTCTTTATACGCGCGAATTGTCGATACCGCCGGCAGTGCGGCGTGTTCTCCCTCGGTCTGGGCGAGGATAGTAGCTGGCTCACAGAAGGTGAGCGTGGTATCAGTAATTCTTTCGGCTGGTGCGTGACCCGCTATGGCGCTGCAAGCAAAGGGGATATTTTTCCAAACCGACGAGAAGTCAGCTTGATGGTAGCCAAAAAAGTCGGTCTGCGGGTAGTCGATTGACGAGCGAATCAGGCGCCCCATACATTGGCTGTTGATTATCATCACATCAGTTAGACCAGCCTGTTCTTCGGTAGAAAGATTGGTTGTGAAGGGTGGTAAGTAAGTGTCGTGCGCACGCAGATAGGTAGCGGCAACTTGCCCCATGCTACGCACAAGCTTGGTATGGGGTGGTGTGCGGCGCAGACATTCGCGCGATGCTGCGTCAGCGAAGCCACTAGCAACCAGGGCAGTTAAGCCAAGTGTCATATACCCAGGGGCGTATCGCCATGGCTTACCATTCACCTCAACAGAGAGCGGCTGATGAATAATAGTGCGGCGATTGGCCTGCAACAGTGGTAAAGGGTCGCGCTGGCCTCTTGCGAGATCGTTACAATTGCCATAGCCAATAAAGCTATATACCGCGTCATTAAGCTCTGCTCTCAGCCCCGCATTTACCACCTGTGTACTGGTGCCATCACCTGCCGCACTGATAATATGAGCGTCATGCGGCAGGCGACCAGCAAGGTCGTCAATGTTATCCGCTGCCTGCGAATAGCGCGTCGTTATGGTGTCGTAGGGAATGCCCGCTGTATCAAGCCGGTTAAACACACCAGCTTGCACCTCGCTATGGCGGGTGCTATAAGGGTTCTGGACAATGACAAGCTTACGATCATACATCATAGAAATAAAAACACACTCCTATACTGAGTGTGATCCTCCTCATGGTGCGGGTAGAGGGAGTCGAACCCTCGTCTCATGCTTGGGAAGCATACATAATAGCCGTTATACGATACCCGCGCTGGCTGTATTATAGCACCTTGCAAGGCAAAAGGCTAACTATTTATTGTACGGCTCACAATCGCTACCTCTCTTTCACTTGCTTCATTGTGCTAAGCTCTCTCGCATAGTACATGCTAACGTGTTTTTTGCTACCCGATAGATAATACAGTGGAGAGGGGAATACAAGACAACGAGAAGATCAGAAGAATTGAGACTTTGAAGCTCTTGCTTGAGGAGTGGTTTTTTAGTACAATAATGGGTAGCAACAGACGTTGCCTGTGGCTCTTTAGCTCAGTTGGTAGAGCAGAGGCCTGAAGAGCCTTGTGTCACTAGTTCGAGTCTAGTAGGAGCCACCAGTAAAACACTCTCTTTAGAACAAGAGGGTGTTTTTCTTTTAGTATGGTACAACTCATCCACAAGCGAGACGTCCGTGTATAATAAACACTATGAAATCACTCCATCAGTCCACACCGCTCTCCTGGCAACGCCTTGCTCTGTTTGCGCTCTGGATTATGCTTGCGATTGCACTGTGCAGTGCTATTGTATATGGTGCTTTGTTTTTTATACCACGCCGCGTGCAGTCTCATCCAGTCCAGCAGCTTAGGCAAAAAGAGGAGTTCCCAGCAATAGATATGAAGAAGTTATCGCCCGTCCGAGCGAAGATCATCACGACTGCTCACCAGCAATTTGACACTCCGCAGCCTGGTATATTTTACAGCCAGGGCGAGCGGCAAGATTGGTGTGCAAACTTCGTTAGCTGGGTGCACCAGCAGGCGGGTGTGCCATTTGTTAACCCACACAATGGTGGCTGGCGCATCCCTGGCGTGCGCAGCCTCGAAACGTACTATCGCACGACTGGTCGCTGGTACCCAGCCGATAGTGGCTATACACCCCAGCCAGGCGATGCCATCCTCTACGACACAACAAGCTGGCGTGGTGAGCATGTCAATATTCTCCTGCGCTACCAAGATGGCAAGCTCACTACCGTTGGTGGCAACGAAGGCAACGCAATCCACGTCAGCACAATCGATCGAGCGGCCGTTGGCAAAATTCGTGGCTTTGGTGCGGCGGAGTAGGATACGTATCTTTTCTGCGTTATTCAATGGATGGTGAGGGGTTGGAGTATAATTTATTTTCCGCTTCTCCAAAAACAGGAGGTGAGTACACAATAGCCGTGCATACATATCCTAGAATAGCGGTGGAACGAAGCGCGCAAGAGCGAATAGTACGATTCATAGAAGAAAGGGCTTGAAATTTTACGCACTATTCCATATAATACAACTCAGCAACATGCGGGTTTAGCTCAGTTGTTAGAGCGCTTCCTTGCCATGGAAGAGGCCAGGAGTTAGAGTCTCCTAACCCGCACCATACAAAATGCGAACAAATGCACCTTTACTAGGTGCTTTTTTATTGCAAAAATGCAACTAGGTGAATAGCCTGAATTAACATGGCTAGATAGCTTACTGTGTATTATCTACCAGTTAGTAGCAAAAACCCTTTAAAATTGATCCTATCAATAATGTACAATAAGGGCATACGTATGAAATCTATGGCATGCAACGAAAGCAACAACGCTCATGGAATACAGATATAAAATTGCCTACAATGTGTGCTTACTTGCAGCGCTGCTGTTGATCTATAATTCCATCAACACTGCATTTGGTGATGGTATTTCTGGTAAGACACCAGACGTTGCGGTTCATATCGTCATATTCTTTGTAGTAATGGCACTTATACTGGCGGCTATATACTGCCGCTATAAGGACATGGGCTTGAAGAAGTGATGTGGCGTGAGAGGTGACTGCGGCTTACGTTACAGCGTAGTGTCAAGTGTAGACATCTGCTGTGTATCGAGAGACTACATCTCCGTATATCAGATGCGTTGTATAAGCTTTCGTTAATAAAAATAGTCTAATTTTGTTTCGCATACACCTCTCACCGCGCTCTAGCAATCACCTCCTGATATCGCTCGACATAATTTTGCGCCATAATATTAGCAGAGAATTTTTGCTCAATGCTGGCGCGGCAGGCGGCTGGGTCGATCTCGTCTACCCGGTTGGCATAGGCAAAGAACTCGTCTTGGTTGCTCGCAAGGAAGCCATTAACGCCGTGAGTGATAATCTCGGGCATAGCACCGCGCTTCATCGCCACAACGGGTGTGCCACAAGCCAGCGCCTCGATGACTGCCATACCAAAGGGCTCATCCCACTCGATAGGAAAGAGTAGTGCCTTGGCATTAGCCACAAAGTCGAGCTTTTTCTTGCCACTGAGGTTGCCGGCATAGGTGATGCGCCGATGCTTGAGGACGGCTGGGAGGATGTGGTCGCTGTAGTAGCGGAATTCTTCGTTGCGCCGGTAGTTGGTGAGCGGGTTGGAGAGCTCGAGTAGCAGCTTGCGGTTGCTGCCGATCCCCGCCACGGTACCCGCCATGCGGAGGCGCTTCTTGTACTGGGCAGCGTAGGCTACGGCAGTAGCTTGGCCTTTATCTTGGGTGAAGCGGGCGAGGGTGATGTAGTAATTTTGCTTGCGCGAGACGAAAGGGAAGGCACTGCAATCAATGGCGTTGTGTACGGCTGGTAGCAAATGGGGACGAATCTCGCGCGGGGCTTTGCGCGCCATTGCCTCTGAGATACACGTCATGTAGAGGCGGCCAGGATTCATATATTTGAGCTGTGGACGATTATCCATCTGCCCAGCTTCAATAGTCTGCGGCGTAGAAAATGGTGGCCCATGAAAGGTATGCAACACTGGTGGCAATCCTGGTATACGGCTCACTGGCGAGAAAAAGGCTGGCCCAATGTAGGGGTTGTGGTCGTGAATAATATCAAAATGGCCATCGGCTTCGATGGCGTGGAGGGTAAAATTAAGATGAGTCTGGAGGGCTTGGAGTGGTGCGTCATAGTAGGGATCGTCGATGGTATCGAAGAGCTCGCGCTTGTAGTATGAGTGGGTTGGTGTGCCGTTGCGCATCCGCCGTGCGCCATTAGCGAAAAGCTCTACCTCGACATCATCGCGTTGCTGAAGTGCACGCACCAGGCTTTCGACAACAAGCTCGATGCCGCCATAGCCTTTGATGGGTAGAGCAAGCCAGGGTGGGGCAACAACTGCCACTCGTAATGGCCGTGGGGGGGGTGCTGCAGGGCGATCACTTGACGAACATTGTGTATCATTTTGTAGCATCATATAGCTAGTATAGCATAATCAAACAAAATGTGGAGTAGTAGGGTATAATACAGATATGGAGTCATTTCATATCTTCAAGACGTATGGCGATCATCTCGTGGCACACCTCTACGAGCATTTGGTGATGCAAACGCTGCATCGACAGCTGTTTGAGGCAGGGTTATTTCAGGCGATTGACTACCAAGCCTATGGAATCGTCTATTCTGACGCCGGGGTGATGGGGATCGATGTGACGCTCTATACCATGCAGGCCGAGCGCTTTGTGGCGCAGCTGCGCCAGCCAGTGGCGGAGTATGATGATGCGATGATCGACTGTGCGCTGCGGCAGATCATTGCCGAGAAGGGCTATCCGCTCACCTATCACGACCGGCTTGCCCTCCACGAGGCATTGCACCAGCTTGATACTGAGCCGTGGTATGATGCTCAGGATATCGACGTATTACACTGCTTGGGTGAGACAACACCACGTGGTATCATTGCTCAGCGCGAGGAGTGGGAAGCGGACGTTATGGAATATACCATTGATATATCAATCGATCTCGAGCCGGGTGACCCTCAGTCAGTTGTCTTCATCGAGCTTGCTCATGCAATCCAGGCCAATACTGCTGCGCTCCTGCAGCGAACGTATGGGTATTATAACCACGGATATGATAGAGAATATACTAGCGGGCGTTATACCCAGCGGCAGTACCTGCTCGTAACTGGCCGTGAGGATCATTCGGCCCAGGTCTACAACTTGTATGAGCTTATGATCCGGATGATTCGAGCCCAGGGTGGGTGGCAGCGCCTCTTAGAGCGCTTGCAGACGGTTGACTATCGAGAGCAGTCTGCGCCCTCCATCGTTAACATGATCGACGACCTACGGATGGTCGTTGGGGTGCGTGGCTGGCGTCGAATTGCCACAGCGGAGACAGTGGATGACCTGCTTGATCGCCTGACAATAACAGTGGTCGCACAGTGATAAGATACGACGCGGCGAGGCTCTACACTATGCACCGCGATTATGCACATTGCCCTAGGCAAACCAGCCGCCAGTGTGATACTATAAGCAGTAAGGAAGGTCTGATATAATTCGGGCCGTTATTTTATGTCATGACAGATCCACAGTATATTCGTAATATTGCAATTATTGCCCACGTCGACCACGGCAAAACAACGCTGCTTGATGGTTTGCTCAAGCAGAGCAATACATTCCGCAGCAACCAAGCCGAAATGGCTCAGACTCTCATCATGGACAGTGGCGACCAAGAGCGCGAGCGTGGCATTACCATCACCGCCAAGCAGACGACGGTCTACTACCAGCCGACCGATGCTGAGTCAGCAGTCGACTACAAGATCAACATCATCGACACACCTGGCCATGCCGATTTTAGTGGTGAGGTGGAGCGCACGCTCAACATGGCTGATGGTGTACTCCTCGTAGTAGATGCGCAGGAAGGCCCGATGCCACAGACAAAGTTTGTCCTGAGTAAAGCGCTTGAGCTTGGTCTAACGCCGGTTGTGATTATCAACAAGATCGATAAGCCTGCGCGGCGCATTGCCGAGGTAGAGGACGAGCTGGCCGATCTCTTCCTCGAGCTTGCCACCGACGAGGCGCAGCTCAAATACCCGGTGTACTACGCTGTAGCGCGCGAAGGCAAAGCCTGGGCGACACTGCCAAGTGATGCCAGTGAGCCAGCCAGCCTGACACCGATCTTCCAAGCGATTATCTCGCACATCCCAGCGCCGCAGGTAGCAGATGGGCCTTTCCAAATGCTCGTGACGGCCCTCCAGTACGATACCTTCCTTGGCAAATATGCGATTGGCCGAATCCATCGCGGAGTGGCTCTGCGTGGCCAAGCGCTGACTCTTATCAAGACGGATGGCACAACTACCAATGCTAAGATCGATAAGCTCTTCATCAGCCGCGGTCTCGCCAAAGAAGAAGTGAGCGAAGCAGGCGCGGGCGACATTGTCTACATCGTTGGTGCGGCCGACGCACACATTGGCGAGACGCTCGCCAGTCGCGACCAGCCAGAGGCACTACCTGTCATGGCAGTCGAGGCTCCCACCATTAGCATGTATCTTGGGCCAAACACCAGTCCGATGAAAGGCCGCGAGGGCGAATTTACTACCAGCCGGCAGATTGGCGATCGCCTCCAGCGCGAGCTCGAGACTAATGTAGCGCTACGAGTGGCTGAGTCTGGTATTGGCTTTGTAGTGTCGGGCCGAGGTGAGCTTCACCTCAGTGTATTGATCGAGACGATGCGCCGCGAAGGCTACGAATTTGAGGTTGGACGGCCAGAAGTTGTGACAATCACCAAGGATGGCAGCGAGCAAGAGCCAGTCGAAGAACTGCTGGTTGAGGTTGGTCCTGAGTTTGTCGGTGTTGTCAGCCAAGAGCTTGGCAAGCGCAAAGCGGAGCTCCGCAAACAAGAGCAAACCACTAGCGGCGCAGCGCGGATGACGTATACCATTACGACCCGAGCATTGATTGGCCTGCGTAACCGCCTCCTGACAGATACAAAGGGAACAGTGATTATGTATAGCCTGCCGCATGGCTACCAACCAGTTGGTGGTGCATTGCCGCGGACGCGCAACGGTGTTTTGATCGCCTTTGAGCCAGGCACGACCACGCCATATGCCTTACAAGCGGCCGAAGCGCGTGGTGAGCTCTTCGTTGGGGCGGGAACTGATGTCTATGCTGGGATGATCGTTGGCCTCAATAACCGCCCAGACGACCTCGAGATCAATGTCTGCAAGGCTAAGCACCTTACCAATATGCGCAGCAAATCAAGCGACGGCACCGTCCAACTGACGCCACACACCCAGCTGAGCCTTGAGCAATCGATCGACTTTATCGAAGATGATGAACTCCTTGAGGTCACGCCGCACGCCCTTCGCCTCCGCAAGAAATACCTCGACGCCAACGAGCGCAAACGCGCCGCCAAACATCAACCATAACACCATAGGGAGAACCCGCCTATCATGCACAACGTCCGCCGCGCTTTTGCTGCGAAAATCATTGCTCTTACCAAAGATACCAAAGAGAATGCCAAAGCCGCTGCCGTGAAGACGGTAGAGCTAGTGCGTCCGACGCCAAGCTCGCCCGACGAGACGCTGAGTGAGCTCTTTGATGAGGTGCAAACGCAGCAGATTTATGGTGACGGCAAGGCGTTTGTGGATATGACACCCACCAAGCCAGCCCGGACGATTATGGCGCGGTATCGTCGGCAACGTCGCCAGCCCGGCTTCGACCTCGCGACCTTCGTTGGGCAGCATTTTTCTACCACAGTATATCCGGCCTCGAGTTACCAACCGACCGACACCACTACTGCGCGCCAACACGTGAGTCAGCTCTGGCGGCAGCTCGAGCGGCGCAATCGCAAGAATCGAGGTTCGCTCCTTGCGCTGCCATATCCATATATGACGCCGGGTGGACGCTTTGATGAGTTGTTTTATTGGGATACGTATTTCATTATGCTTGGCCTAGCAGCGGATGGGCGCTGGCGCTCTATCGAGCACATGATACGCAACTACACCTACATGCTCCGTAAATTTGGGATGATCCCCACGGCCAATCGGACATACTTCTTGAGTCGGTCGCAGCCACCCATGTTTGCAGCGATGGTGCAGCTGCTGGCGCGCCACCGAGGCAAGCGGGTCTATGCAGAGTTTTTGCCAAGCCTTCTTGCTGAGTATCGCTTTTGGATGAAGGGCCGTCGCCAGATTGCGAAAGCCAAGGCCGTTGAGTACCCAGCGTATCTCCGCGTCGCTGTTATGCCTGATGGCACGCCGCTCAATCGTTACTATGACAACCGTACCACACCGCGCCCCGAGTCGCATCGCGAAGATGTCCATACGGCGCATCATGCAGCCTCGGCGCATACAACGCGGACATTCCTCGACCTGCGGGCGGCAGCCGAGAGCGGGTGGGACTTTAGCAGCCGGTGGTTTGCCGACCCCTGCCAGATTCAGACCATTGAGACGACAAAGTATGTACCGGTCGACCTTAACTGCTTCCTCTATCAGCTCGAAATGACGATCGCCGAGGCTTACCGACTCATCAAGCAACGTCGCTTGGCGCGGCGTTTCGAGGCAGCGGCCGAGCGCCGAGCCCGGGCAATTCGCCGCTACTGCTGGCAACCTACCACGCAATTCTTTGAGGATTATGCCATCACCACTGGTCAGACCACGGGGCGACTCACGCTTGCCGCGGTGATGCCACTATATGTGGGAATTGCAACCGATGAGCAAGCTGCAGCGGTAGCGCAACGGCTCGAGCAAGACTTCTTGCAACCTGGCGGGCTTCTCTCAACCCTCATTACTAATGGCCAGCAGTGGGATGCCCCCAACGGCTGGGCACCACTGCAGTGGTTTGCCATTGTGGGGCTGCGCAATTACGGCTATGACACACTGGCGGCAACCATTCGCGATCGCTGGCTTGCTACCAACGAAGCCGTCTTTGCCAAGAAGCGCAAAATGGTCGAGAAGTATGATGTTGTCACCGCCAGTGCGGGCGGCGGTGGGGAGTACCCCTTGCAAGATGGCTTTGGCTGGACGAATGGAGTGTACGCAGCACTCAAGGATGAGCAGCTTGGAGTAGCGCAGCAGTAGCTGATACCCTTGGGAAGATATATGACACAACAAATATTTAAAGTCAGTTTGTTGCTAGACTGCCCAGACTTTTTGCTTGGCAAAATGAGCCAGCGATAGCGACCTTTTGCAGCAACCCAGACAGTGTGCATAAGAGAGGAGAATGCCAGATGATCGTGATGTCGTGGTTAACATTCAGCGATTACTTCTGATTCTTAGCTAGTAGCTGCGACAAGAGGCGTAATGCAGAAGACTAACGCGTCAGGAGTTGATAAAGATTATCTTATAGTTTCTTATGTGTTATCCTTTGACACCTGCTGATCTACCTCATCTGGCAAAAATCCCTTCTCATGCTGGAAGTTTGCTTGCCACTGATAGCCTTTGCCATAGCCGAGATCCTTCATGAGTTTAGTGGGGGCGTTGAGCAGGTGGAGTGGCACTGGCGTATCGGCATAGCGGCGAGCAAGAGCCTCTGCCTCGTGCATAAGGTCGGTGATCTCGCGCGATTTAGCCGAGCGGGCAAGCGCTGTGGCACAGTGGTAGAGATTGTAGCGGGCCTCAGGCAAGCCAACCCGTTCCACCGCCTGGAAGGTCGCCACCGCCAGAGATAACGCACCATTACCCGCTAACCCGATATCCTCACTAGCGAATACCACCATGCGCCTGGCAATGAACTTCGGGTCTTCGCCAGCGTCGATCATTCGGCTCAGATAATAAAGGGTGGCGCGGACATCGCTACCCCGCATTGACTTGATGAAGGCCGAGATCACATCATAGTGCATCTCGCCTTGCTTGTCGTAGCCCGGAAGCTTCTTTTGGGCAGCAGCTGTAACGGTATCGGGCGTCACTGTCTCAGCGAGACTCAGGGCAAGCTCAAGGTTACCGAGCGCCACTCGGGCATCACCGCCCGATAGCTCGGCGAGGTAATCGAGCGCCTCTGGCGTGACGTGCTCTGTCTTGCCTAGGGTAGTGATGGCACGCTGGAGGATAGCGTGAACTTCGTCTTTGCTCAGTGGTTGCAAGACGAGTACGCGCATCCGGCTCAGCAGTGGGGTAATAACCTCAAAGCTTGGGTTCTCAGTCGTCGCACCGATCAACGTAATCAGCCCCGACTCGACATGAGGCAAAAAAGCGTCTTGCTGCGCCTTATTAAAGCGGTGTATTTCATCAACAAAGAGAACAGTACGCAGGCCAAGATTCCAATTTTGCCGGGCATGCTGGATAACTCGCTCGACGTCCTTCTTGCCACTAGTAACGGCACTGAGCTCGATAAATTCAGCCTCCACCTCGCGAGCAATAATCCGCGCCAGCGTCGTCTTGCCTGTGCCTGGTGGCCCCCAAAAGATGAGGCTCACGGGCTGCTTCTTGGCGACAATTTGGCGCAAAATCTCGGTATCGCCCAGTAGGTGTGTCTGGCCTATCACGGCATCGAGCGACTGTGGACGCAGCCGCTCGGCCAGCGGTTGGCGTGATGACGATGACAAATCTGGCTCAGGCATAGCTCTGTCTAGTATACCGGAAATGGGCTGGTGCGTCGAAGGGTCGTTTCAGGCAGAGGGGCTATATCTGATCTGAGAATAGGGTAGGCACTAAAGCAGCGTTTTACGCTCTATCGGGCAAAAGCGGTGCGAGAAGGGGCTTTAATAATGCTGTAAGATGCCAAGACTATTGCTGTCTCGCCATTTTGCCACAATGTGGTATGATAAAAGCAATAAGCTAGTCCAAAGGAGGAATATGGAATATATCATTATCGGCATCATCGTGGCGACGATTGTCTTCATGCTGAGCGGGATTCGGGTGGTGAATCAATACCAGCGCGGTGTGGTGCTGACGCTTGGGCGCTTCTCAGGTCAGCGCGCGCCAGGTCTACGTGTGGTAGTGCCAATCTTTCAGACGATTATGATGGTCGATGTCCGCTCGACGCCGATCGATGTGCCAAAGCAAGAGGTCATTACGAAAGATAACGTGACAGTTGGTGTGGATGCTGTAGTGTATTTCCGTGTCATTAATGCGCCAAAAGCCGTTCTCGAGACGACGAACTACATCTACGCTACCAGCCAGTTTGCTCAGGCAGCGCTGCGTGATGTGACGGGTAACATTGACATGGACGACCTACTTGCCAAGCGAGAAGAGCTTAGCCAGCAAATCAAAGAGATTGTCGATGCTGAAACTGACAAGTGGGGGATTGACGTTGAGAACGTGAAGATTCAGAACATCGAGCTGCCAGGCGATATGAAGCGTGCTATGGCTAAGCAAGCCGAAGCCGAGCGTGAGCGCCGGGCCAACATCATTAATGCCGATGGTGAAAAAGCCGCTGCAGAGACCCTTGCAGAGGCCGCTCAGATTCTTGCTAACACTCCGGGCGCAATCAACCTGCGTACGCTCACGACACTCGAGCGCATTAGTGCCGAGCCAAGCCAGAAGACGATGATCCTCTTCCCAGCAGAATTGACAGAGGTACTGCGAGGTATTAAGCGGTCATGATCGACTTTCGTCAGAATCGAGCGCGTTGCATTGATGCGCTTGCGGGTGGGCTGGCAGTATTGACTGCGTATGACGAAGTGCAGGGCAGTGGCGATGAACCAGCGCCGTTTCAGCAGGAGTCGAACTTTTGGTGGCTCAGTGGAATTGAGCGACCAGGTTGGAAGTTGATCATTGATGGACTACGGAGCCGCACAACACTCGTGCGGCCTCATCTCGATGCGGTGCAGCAGACCTTCGTTGGTGAGCTCAGTAGCGAGGAAGCCAAGCGGATCAGTGGTGCTGATGCAGTGATTGATGCCCACGATTTTGAGGCAGAGCTGCGCCAGCTTGCCAAACGCCATACGGTTGTATACGAAGTAAACGACCGCACCGACTACGGTTTTATGCTCAACCCCGCCTCACGCGACCTGAGCAAAGTACTGCAGCGGATCTTTCCTTCAGTTCAATCGTGTCTCCGTCAGCTGCGTGAACTGCGGGCTATCAAGCAGCCGGAGGAGATTGCTGCGCTGCGTCAGGCAATTGCGCTGACTATCGAGGCCTTTGAGGTAGCCAAGCAGCGCTTGCCAGACTGCCAGCATGAGTATGAGTGCGAGGCGGAATTTGACTACCTATTTCGGCACCGCAATGCTCGCCATGCGTATAGTCCAATTATCGCTGGTGGCGCTAACGCTTGTACTTTGCACTACAGCCATAATGCAGGGCCGCTTGCTGCTGAGAATATGGTGCTGATTGATGTCGGGGCGCGGGTCAATGGGTATTGTGCGGACATCACTCGCACCTATGGCATTGAGCCGACGCAGCGCCAGCAGGATGTCCATGCTGCGGTGGTGCAGGCGCAGCAACACATCATAGAGCTGCTCGAGCCAAATCTCCCTGTGGCTGACTATATCCAGCAGAGCGACGACATTATGCGCGACGCCTTACAGCAGCTTGGCCTTCTACGCGACCGCCACGACCAAGCTACCTTCCGGCGCTACTATCCGCATGCCACCAGCCATGGGCTTGGCGTCGATACACACGACAGCCTGGGCGCGCCGCGGGTACTGCGCGCTGGTATGGTGCTTACCGTCGAGCCAGGAATTTACATTCCAGAAGAGGGCATTGGTGTCCGAATTGAAGATGACATCCTCATTACGCCGAGCGGCCACGATAATCTCAGCGCCAGCTTATCGACAAAATGGTAAAAAACCGCTATACTAGAGCAAATGAAACGACAATTTTTTGCCTTTATTATCCGCTGGGTGCTAAATTCACTTGGGCTGTGGATTGCCGTACGTATCTTTGGTACAGGCTATATCGGTGTCCAACCCGATATGAGTATTGCCGTGTTTTTGCTGGCTGGACTCATCTTCTCAGTCGTCAATGCGGTCTTTAAGCCGATTGCCATCATCCTATCGCTTCCCGCTATTCTCGTCACGCTCGGTCTCTTTACCGTCGTTGTCAATGGCTTTATGGTCTATATTTCGTTGATACTGGCACCAGGTCTCAAGATGACGTTTCTTCACTCCATCTTGACAGGCCTGATCATGAGTCTGGTAAACTATATAGTAAGCAGCGCGCTCGAGCTAAATTATGGGCGCACGCAGGAGGAACAACATGAATCTTGATAGTATTCTACAAACAATAATGATTGGCTCGGCCATCTTGATGATCCTGGCTATTTTGCTCCAGCAGCGCGGGGCGACACTTGGTGCAGGCTTTGGTGCCTCGGGTGAGCTCTATACCACGCGGCGCGGCCTCGACAAGAACCTCTTTGAGGCAACGATCTTCTTGGCTGTTACCTTTGTTGGGTCTATTTTGGCGGCACTCTTGTTGCCGTCTGCGGGGTAGAGCATGGCGAATCGGCAGGAGAAGCACCTCCAGCGCCGTGAGACCTCGTCGGCAGTTGTGCCTCAGGAGGATGAATCGCTGCGAGCAGCCAAAGCAGCGAAATCGGTACCATCTCGCCGCAAGAAGCCACGCCGTGACCTCAAGCAGCTCGAAGATAGCGCGACGCGCCACGTTGGCAAGTTCTTTAGTAGTCGCTTCGAGAGTTTGCGCCGAGCCCGGCGGCGGGTTGTGCTGTGGCTTGTCCTCATTGCAGTGATTCTGCTTGGTATTATTGCTCAGATCTTTATCCGCCGCGACGCGACGACGGCAACTGGTGGGACTGGCGGGACGTATATCGAGGGGGCGCTCGGCCCGATAGAGACGCTTAATCCACTCTTTGCGACCACTAGTGCCGAGCTTTCGGCTAGCCAACTCATGTTTTCCTCGCTCTATCATTATGACGCCAAGGGTTCGCTTCACACAGATGTTGCAACGAGTCTTGCCTATAACGAAGCGAGCAAAACCTATACCGCCCAATTGCGTGATGACGTCCGCTGGCACGATGGGCACAAGCTCACCGCCAAGGATGTTGTCTTCACGATCAACCTTATCAAGAACCCGGCGGTGCGCTCGCCGTTGCGCGTCAATTGGGTCGACGTCCAGGCCAAGGCGGTCAACGATACCACTGTGCAGTTCGTGCTGCCTGCCACGTATGCTGCCTTCCCCCATGCATTGACTTTCCCGATTTTGCCCGAGCATATGCTAGGTTCAGCAACGCCAAGCTCAATGCGCCAGGCACCATTTAATCATTCGCCAGTTGGTAGTGGGCCATTTAAGTTCCAGATTTTGCAATCGACCAACAATGCTCGCCGGCCAAAGACCGTGCATGTCGTTGCCTTCGATGGCTATTATGGTGGCCGACCCAAGCTTGATCGCTTCGAACTCCAAGCTTATAGCACGCAGCAAGATATTGTCTCGGCTTTGCAAGCTGGTGAACTGAGTGGCGCAACCGACCTCTCCGTTGTGATGCGCAAAGATATTCCACGCAACCAATACACTACAACCACCGTACCAACCGACCGCGGAGTGTATTTGCTCATGAACAATACCAACCCCATCCTCAAAGATCGCGCGGTGCGCAAAGCCCTCCAATTAGGCACCAACACCGCTGCGATTCGCACCTCGCTGGGTGAGGGTGTGCAGCGCCTCGATGGGCCGTTTATTCCGAGCCAACTTGGGGGCATTAATACACCATCCGCAGACAAGCCCGACCGAGCAAAGGCTGCTGCGATGCTAGATGAAGCAGGCTGGAAGCTCGCCGATGGCAGCAAGGTTCGCAGCAAAGATGGCCAAAAGCTGGAGATTATGATCACCACCACTAAGGGTGCAGAGTACGAAGCGGTTCTCGCTAAGGTCATGGAGCAGTGGCAGCAGCTTGGTGTGGCGGTGACGCAGCAGGTGATTGACCGCTCGGCGACGTCATCCACCTTTGTCCAAGGGACATTGCAGGGACGAAGCTACGATGTTTTGCTCTATGAGCTGGCAATTGGTGCCGACCCTGATGTCTATGCCTATTGGCACTCCTCTCAGACTGGCTATCAGGGCTATAACTTCGTCAATTACACGAGTCGCACCGCAGATGCCGCATTGGCCAGCGCCCGTACGCGCCTCGAGCCAAAGCTGCGTGCTGCCAAGTACAAAGCGTTTGCCGAGCAGTGGTACAGCGACGTGCCTGCGATTGGCCTCTATCGGTCGGCTAGCGTGTATGCGACAGGCCCCGGTGTCCAGGCCATCCAGCAGGGCGATACGCTCGTTTCGGGCGCAGATCGCTACGCAGACGTCCTCCGTTGGACAGTTACCACGCGAGATGTTTACAAAACCCCCTAACATGCGGTATAATCAACAGTGTCGCGAGATATGCGGACGTGGCGGAATTGGTAGACGCGTCAGCTTGAGGGGCTGGTGAGCATTACGCTCGTGGAAGTTCAAGTCTTCTCGTCCGCACCAGATATGATGCCTTGCGACACATGAGCACCACCAAGATAGGTGGTGTTTTGCTTTTGTAAATAACAATAGGGGGGAGATCTTGTATTAAGATACTTGTACGAGCACTTTGCTTGGATGCTTTGACGCTTGCATTAACTGGACATTTCTCCAGATGAAGCGTAAGAGCTATAGAGTGCCTGAACCATAAAAGTGCAACAATTAATCGGCGAACTGCTTGTGTTTTATAAAAGGGTGGTGCATAATAAAGACAAGCTGGTACGCAAAAAGGGGTACCGTTGCGTCCAAACACAAACATCGTGCCAAAACAAACATTGTGCCCCAGGGTGGGCGCGTAGCAGCTACCGGCAAATCACCTCTAGTCAAAGAGGTGATTTTTTGCTATAGTCTATAGCAGACGGGGCATTAGCTCATTTGGCTAGAGCGCTTCGCTGGCAGCGAAGAGGTGACCAGTTCGAATCTGGTATGCTCCACCATGGATCTTTAGCTCAGTTGGCTAGAGCGCACGATTCACATTCGTGAGGTCGCAGGTTCGAATCCTGCAAGATCCACCATTTTGAGATTATTCCCTTCTGGTGTTGAGCCATAATCAGCATTAGTTAAGGCCTGAGATAAGCGAGGATATATCTCGCTTATTTTTTATTAATAATAACGAAGCAGGGAGCTGTCATGTCAAAACTATCAGATCTATGGGAAAATGATCCAAATGTAACACCAGATTCGCAATGGTGGGATCATCTCGTAGATGAATCGCTGAGTCCAACGACAGACGACGCGTATCATCGGTGCGTCGCTGAGCTGAACGACGCATTCATCTACTCTGCAATGTCGGTCGAAGAACAGAAAATAGGGGATCGTCTAGCAGCCCCTCATTATTTTGAGGCACTTATTCATGCAGAGATGATGACTGAAGCGTTTGAGCAAGTGGACCCCAATTGCGCTTCTAGAAACCCCAAAGCATTTGACTACGAATCACTTCGTGATGCTATAGAAAATGTCACAACGAAACTCGAATCTAGAATCGAGTCGCAATTTGCTCAAGACAGAATCTGCAAGAACATGGATTACCTGTTTAGCGATTGGCTAGTCAAGTTAACTGATAGCGTCTCGAAGTATTCAGCTGCCTGGTTTGATGAGGATTACGAATGGGAGCACCATGACAACTATGCAACAAGCTTCGACGAGGGACAAAGCGTCCTCGCATTCCTCGTAAGATCCATAGAAAGTGGCGCTATCCGCAACAAAGACTTCATCAGTAAAATCTCAACATATCGCGACAGAATGTCTGAATTCGAAGAACGCCTCCGCCCACTATTGCCAAAATTACGAGATCTTGAATTCGATAGTTTTCAACAAGACACTTTGGCTCCGGAGTGGCGGTGGTGGAGGCAGTAGGAACTGCTGGCTAGCTTTATTTACGGTTGTCTTGTGCTATGAACTATAAAAATAGCGACGGGGATATTGCTCGTCGCTATAATAACACCTGGTGGAGATAGAGGGATTCAAACCCTCGACCTCAGCAATGCGAATGCTGCGCTCTATCAACTGAGCTATATCCCCACGGCTTCTTCTATTCAAGCACAAACGAGCGGGAGAATCAACCGGTAGCATTCCCGCTTGTTTCTGATAAAATAAGGATATGTTCAAAAAGTTTATCCAAAAGCGGCTCGAGACGTATGTGAGCCGGTATTTTCAAGCCCATCCAGAGGTCAAATTGATTGTTGTCGTGGGGAGTGTGGGCAAAACGAGTACTAAGCGAGCGGTGGCTACCTTGCTATCGCAGCGCTACCGTGTGCGCATGCTCGATAACAACCATAACACCAATCTCTCGGCACCGTGTGGCATTCTTGGTGTGACCTACCCTAGCAAGGTACACAGCATTGGTGCCTGGCTCAAAGTGTTTGCAGCAGCCCGTCGGCGGATTGCTCAGCCAGCTGACGTCGATGTGATTGTCCAGGAGCTTGGCACTGATCGGCCAGGGGAGATTGCCGACTTTGGTCGCTACCTCCGGCCCGACCTTGCCTTAGTGACGGCAGTAACGCCAGAGCATATGGAGTTCTTTGGCTCAATTGAGGCGGTCGCACAAGAGGAGCTCTCCGTGACGCAGTATGCGCGCCGAGCACTGATTAATCGCGATGATATTGAGGGGCGCTTTGCTGACCTGATTGCTACTCCACACTTTAGTACATATGGCACAACTGGCCTCGCTGAGTATCGCTTCGAACAGCAGAACTTTGACGCTAAGGTGGGCTATCGGGGAGGAATTATCGCTCCACCAAACATTGCCCAGCCATTCGCGGCGGCCATTAACGTGGTGGGTGAGCACAGCCTACGGCCGATTGTTGGTGCCGTCGCGGCGGCTTTGCTCTATGGCTGCACACCAGATGAAGTAGTGAAGGGTCTTGCACTGATCAAGCCTGTCCCCGGGCGGATGAACCCACTGCTAGGACTTGGCGATACAACGATTATCGACGATACATACAACTCCAGCCCGGCTGCGGCGCTGGCTGCTCTGCAGACGCTCTATAGCTTTGCGCAGGCACCGCAGCGGATCGCCATCCTTGGTGACATGAATGAGCTGGGCGCCTCGAGCCAGGCCGAGCACGAGAAGCTGGGCATGGCCTGCGACTCACATTTGCTTGATTGGGTGGTGACGGTTGGCGGCGAGACAGAGAAATATCTTGCGCCCGCTGCCCGTCGGCGTGGCTGCCAGGTGAAGGTATGCCGTAATGCGATCGAGGCAGGGCAGTTTGTCCGTTCGGTGGCACGGCCTGGTGCAGTGATTCTTGCTAAGGGGTCACAAGGTGGGATATTCCTTGAAGAGGCGGTTAAGATCCTCTGTGTCCTGAGCGAAGATACCGAGCTGGTGCGTCAATCACTCGCTTGGCAGGCCATCAAAGCGCCGTATTTTTCGGAGTACGAGAACTTCTTTGATGGGCCAAGCCAGTAGCGTTAATACGCGATTTATGGTATATTCTTACGTGTGAGACTAGTGTATTAAGCGGAGAACTATCTATGTCAACAGAAAAAAAGCCAAAGGCAACCAAGCGCAGCACAACGCGCAAGACGTCGCCAAAAAATGAGCCAGTACAAACCCCAGCCAAGGTTAATGAGCCAGCAACCCCAGCTGCAGAGCCAGCTCCAGTAGCTGAGCCTGCTACTCAACCGATATCAGAGCAGTCAGCCACTCCGGCCGTGCAGCCAGCTCAGCCCCAGCCTCAATATCAACCACACATGACTCCAGGAGCTTTGAGCGCTCAGCCAGCCAAGAAGTCCCATCTTGGGCTGATTCTTGGCCTCGTTGGTGGTGGTGTAGCTTTGCTAGCGCTTATTGCTGGCGTGCTATTGTACTTCTTCTGGTATCAGAACCCACACAAGGTAGTTACAGATGGCGTGGCAAATCTAGTAACTGCACGGCAAGCGTCGTATAGTATGGGCGGTGATGTTACACCAAGTAGTACTAGCACTTCAGGCCCATCGAAGGTCACCTACAGAGTGAATCTGCAATATGCTAACCAAGTTGCTGGTGGTAACGGTGAGGTAACGATGGACCTCCCGCAGGTTGGCCAGATTACTGTCAAGGCTGAGATCTATGCGGATCGCGAAGCAACCTACTTCCGCGTCAATGGCATCAAAAAAGTATATGAAAAATATATTGATACTATGATCGACCAGTCGATGAAGCGCTATAGCACCTCGAGTATGACCGATGAAGAGAAAGATACTGCGCGGAGTAAGATGCGCGAGCAGTATACCAAGCAAGCACTGCCTATCATCGAAAAAATCGATGGCAAATGGGTCAAGATGACGCAAGATGAGATGCTTAAGATGAGCTCAAACCGCACAACGACCAAGCAGTGCACAGAGGCAGTTGATAGCCTATACGACGCCAAAGCCCGAAACGAGGTCGCTGCGGTACTGCGTAAGCACGGCGATGTCTTTACAGTAGAGAAGATGAATAAGCCAGCGCTCGATAACGGCGCAGTGGGCTACAAGGTCACAGTAGCGAGCCCGTCGAGCCACGAAGCACGCTTGCTTAGTCGTGATCTTGGTAACACCCGTATTGGGGAACTGCTTCGCCGCTGCAGCAACTCGACGTCGACCCGTGTGACGACACGTCAAAACGGCCGGACCATCAAGACAGAGCGGCACTCTGCTATCTCAGGGCCAGACTTGAGCCAGACAGATCTTGAGCTCTGGGTGTCGCCATTCTCGCACGATGTGAAGCGCATTGTCATGAAGCCAACTAGCCAGTCGTCTCAGCAGCCAGTGACGATCAACGTCAATGATACAAAGGTTGACTTGCGCAAGCCAAGCGAGAGCATCCCGTATAGTGAGCTCATGCGAGGCAGTAGCACCAGTAAAGATAACGACAGCGATACATCATCAACAAGCACCGGCGAAGCGTAGACAAAACGCCACATATAAACCCAACCCCGCTTTTGAGAAAAGAAGCGGGGTTGTCTTTGCTCTCGCCCACTATGGTAGAATATGAAAGACATGAAACGATACAACCCTGCAGAAATCGAGCCAAAATGGCAACAGCACTGGGCAGAAGACCAGCGCTACAAGGCGGATGACGCCTCTCCCAAACCAAAGTATTATGTGACCGGCATGTTCCCATACCCAAGTGGGGCAGGGATGCATGCAGGGCACTTTATGGAGCATTCCATTGTCGATGCAGTGGCGCGCTTCCGGCGCAGCCTTGGTCATGAAGTGCTCTACCCGATGGGCTGGGATAGCTTTGGCCTCCCCGCAGAGAATTACGCCATCAAGACAGGCAAGACGCCGCAAGAGACGACCGCGACGAACATCGCCAACTTTACCACCCAGCTTCGCCGGGTTGGCGCGAGTATTGATTGGAGTCGCGAGATCAACACGAGCGATCCAGAGTACTATCGCTGGACGCAGTGGATCTTTACGCAGCTCTTTGAGCGGGGTCTGGCATACCAAAAGGACTCACTCCAGTGGTGGTGCCCGAAAGACAAGACCGTGTTGGCAAATGAGCAGGTGATCAATGGCCGGTGCTGGCGCTGTGAAGAAGTGGTGGTGAAGAAGCCAATGAAGCAATGGTTCTTCAAGATTACTGAGTACGCCGACCAGCTTCTAGCTGACATTCCCGCGCTCGACTGGCCAGATAAGATTAAGCAAGCTCAGACCAACTGGATTGGCCGCAGCGAGGGAGCAGAGATCCGCTTCGCCCTTGATAAGCCCGCGGCAGCTACGGAAAGTGACGCTACCGATATTACCGTCTTCTCGACGCGCCCCGATACGCTCTTTGGTGCGACCTTCTTGGTGCTGGCGCCCGAACATCCTCTGGCGCAGCATCTCGCGCGTGGTGATGCCCAAGAGACAGTCTTGGTCTATATTGCCGAGGCAGTCAAAAAATCGGAGATTGAGCGCACTAATGACACGAAGGATAAGACGGGAGTCTTTACTGGAAGTTATGCCATAAATCCAGCGACGGGCGAGCGAATACCCATCTGGGTGGCCGATTATGTCCTTGGTGGCTATGGCACTGGTACAGTGATGGCTGTCCCGGCTCATGATGAGCGCGATGCTGCCTTTGCCGAGAAATACGAGTTGCCCATCGTCACCGTCATTGAGCGGCCCGACGATGATCCAGACACCGACCAGTGCTATCATGGCGAAGGCGTGCTCGTTAATTCTGGTGTATTTGATGGTATGCGCAGCGAGGATGCTCGTGAGCAGATCGTGGCCTGGCTCGAGCAGGAAGGCCGTGGCCACGCCAAGGTAACCTACAAGATGCGTGACTGGTTGATTAGTCGTCAACGCTACTGGGGTGCACCCATCCCGATTATCCACTGTCCCGAGCATGGTGCTGTGCCAGTGCCAGCGGCAGATCTACCTGTTGTCTTGCCGGCAGTGCAAGACTTCCAGCCGCGTGGTGATGGCAAATCCGTCCTTGCTGCCCAAGAAGAATGGGTGGAGACAACCTGCCCGACTTGTGGCGGCCCAGCTCAGCGCGAAACTGACACGATGGATGGCTATGCCTGCAGCAGCTGGTATCTTCTGCGCTACACTGATCCACACAATGCTATGCAGGCCTGGGACCCAGCACTGGCTAACCACTGGGCACCGCTTGATATGTATGTTGGTGGTGACCATGCGACGGCTCACTTGCTCTATGTGCGTTTCTGGACGCACGTCTTCCGCGATCTTGGCCTTACAAGTTTTGCCGAACCGGTGCGGAAGCTCGTCTACCATGGTCTCATCCAAGCCGAGGATGGCCGCAAGATGAGCAAGAGCCTTGGTAATGTCGTCGACCCGCTGGAGGTGATCGATGCGGGGTATGGGGCGGATGCACTGCGTACCTTTGAGCTCTTCCTCGGGCCGATCGACGAAAACTCGAGCTGGAGTAGCCGAGGGATTGCTGGCGTCTATCGCTTCTTGAATCGCCTCTGGACATTGGTGCAAGAGTTTGATGATTGGCAGCAGCAGAGTGGAGCGCCTGGGCAGGTCGACGTCGCACAGCTCGAGTCGATTATCCACGCTACAACGAAAAAGGTCACAAGTGATATCTACCGCCTAAGCTTCAACACGGCCATTGCTGGGCTCATGGAGTGCGTCAACGACCTCTACAAGCTCAAGACAACTGGCTTTACTGAGCAGTGGCAGCCAGCGCTCAAGACACTGATCCAGTTGGTGCAGCCCTTTGCGCCGCACATGGCTGCTGAGCTATGGCAGCAGCTTGGCTATGGTGACCAGCTCGATTTTGCAGCCTGGCCAGAGTGGGATGAAGCAAAGATTGTCCGCGATACGATAACCATCGTCGTGCAAGTCAATGGCAAAGTCCGCGCCAAGCTCACTACCACGCCAGACGCCAGCGAAGCCGATATCACCGCTCGGGCCCTAGCAGACGACCGCGTCGCAAAATACCTCACTGGGCCGCCCAAGAAGGTTATTTATGTTAAACGTAAGCTCGTCAGTATCGTTGTCTAGAAATAGCCACCTTTACTAATCGTGCTGTAAAAAACAGGGCGTCTCACGGAGCGCCCTGTTTTAGGTTGCGCGGTCACAGTCTCGTACTATGTAGGTATGTATCTAGAAGTCTGTCAAAGCAGCGATGTAATTGTGCTGGTGGATCAGTTTTCTTACGTTTAGCCTACAGGCACACAGATTGTCACCATCTTCAAATGCATATCGCTATCAAATTCGAAGTGCACCCAGTTGCCGTCCTCTTCGTCATACTGGATCCAAGCTGAGCGGACCCATGTGGAATTCTTCTTTGCTTCATTGTCAGGAGTTCCAAGATGGCGAATAATTTCTTCTCGTGTTGCGGTGTTGGAAAATTCTGCAAACAGTGGAGTGACATACGGTTTGTATTCCGAAACGGATGATTCTCCTCTTTGAGTATATAGTGACACTGCCTTAAGCTGGTCATTTGACCAGTGAAATTCCACCCCAGCATCATGCAGCAGCCAATATGATTTACTCAAGCCGTAGCCAGTAAACTCCTTGTCAATCTCCCGGATTACAGGAGTGCAGCCCAACTTGTCGATGATGTGCTGCACTTCAGTCTTAACTGATTCGTCGCTTCTTCCGACGAGTTTGATATATTGATTAATATCTCCATCTATTTTTATCGCCATAGGTGCTCCTTGCTGAGACTAATAGTATGTACCATATCATACAATATACGACATATATCTGTCATATCAAAGCCATAACCTAGACGTCTTAGCGAGCGTATTCTTGATGGGGCAGCAAGGCGCAACGGCTCGCTTGGCAATTAGCTGCAAATATATTTTTCTATACAAAACAGCGCAAACACTAGAGAATTTTGCGCTTTTAGCGTATAATAGCTACAAGTTTTACGTCAGCCTAAAGAGAAGGAGATTTTTACTATGGCTCAACCAAAAAAACAGAGTAGCCCACGCAAAACCGGTTTGCGCCGCAGCCATCTGCGCCTCAAGCTTGCTCGCATAGTCAATAAAACCTCACCAGTCAAGGTCAAGACGACCAAGCGCGAGACTGGCGCTGCCAAGGCGGCTCGCTAGCTTTTCGTCGATAGCAAAGAATTTTAACAAAAGAAAGAACCAACCAAATGGCTTCGAACCGTCATCTTGGGCGTATAGTTGCACTCCAAACATTGTACGAATATGAATTCCGCCAGCAGGCGAATGATCCGCAGGCCGTGCCACGAGAGATTCTGGCGCGCAATCTTGAGCGTTATGAGTCGATCATTGGCGATCGAGCCTTTGTCGATACGCTCGTTGCCGGGGTGATCGAGACGCAGGCCGCGCTCGACGCCCACTTGCAACCAATTGCGCCAGAGTGGCCGCTTGATCAGATTGCTCGTGTCGACCGCAATATCTTGCGACTTGGCCTCTACGAGTTGCTGCACTGCCGCGCAACTGTTCCACCCAAGGTGGCGATTAACGAAGCAGTGGAGCTTGCTAAAGCGTTTGGTTCGGATAATTCAAGCAAGTTTATCAACGGTGTACTCGGCACCGCCTATCGCAACTTGCCTGGGGAGACACCAGACGATGCCAACACCGTCACACTTTGACCGACATTTCAATCGGTTTAAAAAATATTTTGGCCGTCGCAAGCCGTCTATTCAGGAAATTGTTCGTGAACCGACGGCTGGCGGCATTGTATTCCGCTACAATAGCGACAACAAACTCGAAATCCTCCTGATTCAGGATGCTAAGGATCGCTGGACGATCCCCAAAGGGCATATTGAGAAAGGGGAGACTGCAGTGCAAACAGCTCGCCGTGAGATCGGCGAAGAGGCTGGGCTGCACGACCTTGATATGCTGGGCTGGCTGGGCAAAATTCACTTTCGCTACCGCCGGATGGATAAGCTTGTCCTGATGACGACGCAGATCTATCTTGCCCGCGTCCGCACCAGCGGCAACGAGATCCAAAAAGAAGAATGGATGAATGGTATTAAGTGGTTTCCCTTTAGTAAGGCTCTTGATCTCATCGAGTACGAAGATATTGCTAAGCTTATGCTCAAAGCCAAGAAACGCATCCGAGAGGAGCGTCTATAACGACAGAAACGAAAGGAGTTACTATGTCTGGCATGCCAACTGGCCCGTATCAAGCGTGGGCACAGCAAGCGCTCGGGTTTGAATATCGCGATATTCAGCTCTTAATCACTGCACTCACCCACCGCAGCTATGTCAATGAGCACAAAAAATCCGTTACTGAGCACAACGAGCGCCTCGAATTCTTGGGTGATGCTGTGCTGGAGCTTGCAGTAACCGACTATCTCTACCAACACTATGCCGAGCCAGAGGGCATCCTGACGAGCTGGCGCGCAGCGCTGGTCAATACAGAGAGCAATGCCGACTCGGGCGAGGCGCTTGGCTATGGCTCACTCATCCGGATGAGCCGAGGTGAGAAGCATGGAAGCAAGCGAGCGCACCGGCAGATTCTGGCTAATGCGTATGAAGCTGTGATTGGCTCAATCTATTTGGAGCGAGGCTACGGGGCAGCAGCTGAGTTTATTGCCAAGCACACCATTAGCAAGCTTGATGCTATCCTGGCCGATGGTTCGTGGCGCGACCCCAAGAGTCATTTACAAGAGGTGAGCCAACGGATCGACAGTGCTACACCAGTGTATCGTGTCTTGGCAGAGGATGGCCCTGACCACGACAAAACCTTCACACTTGGTGTCTTTGTCAATGATCGGCTGATGGGCCGCGGCACTGGCCCTAGCAAGCAAACTGCCCAGCAAAAGGCCGCTCGCGCTGCTCTGACAGCCTACCAGCAGCAAGAGACTCAAACAGAGAAGACAGAAGAGCCAGCTAAGAGCTCAGACAAGTTTTGACCTACAGACGAGTAACAAATTGACATCGCCAGCCAAACAGTGTAGACTTGTACAGAACGAACTAACGCAAATATAAGTCAAGAAAAGGAAGTTTTATTTATGCTCGCAATTCGTTTGCAACGTCTTGGCCGCAAAGCCTACCCAGTGTACCGGCTCGCCGTACAAGAGGCTCAGCGCCACCCATCAAGCGGCCGTGTAGTGGCCTATGTTGGTAACTACAATCCGCACACCAAAGAGGCTCATATCAATACCGAGCTTGCCCAAAAGTATCTTGATAATGGTGCCCAGCCAACACCACGAGTAGTCAAACTGCTGGCTGCTGCTGGTGTATCGCTACCAAAGTGGGTTAAGCAGCCTGCTGGCGACAAGCACAAGGCAGTCCGCAACCCAGAGAAGTTGCGTAAGCACCAACCTCAGGAGGAAGCAGAAGCCTAGAGCGATTCTCTTAGTACAAGTACACCAACTGCTCCACGTATTGTGGGGCAGTTTTGTGATCATCAGTAATATTTTGCGTGTGCTCCAGAACAAGACTAGTAGAAGGATCAGATGACTCAGCACCTAGCCACACGTCGTATTTTGGTAGAATCCAGTCGGTATGCTACAATGAAAGCACAATCACAATAAATCTGAATGACAGCATAAGGAGGGAAAGAAGAAAGCTATGGCGACAATTGATCAACAGTTTGTCGAATATGTCGTAAAGTCGCTGGTGGAACATCCAGACGACGTGGTGGTCGATCGGGTGATCGACGAGAAGGGTGTTTTACTGACACTCACCGTCAATCCGGAGGATCTCGGCCGTGTGATTGGCCGGCGGGGCAGTACGGCGCAGAGTTTGCGCACCTTGCTGCGCGCGCTTGGCACGAAGAACAGTGCTCGCTACAACCTTAAGGTGGTGAATAATGATGAGCCACATACCGCAGCACCCCAGTCTGTGGATAACTTAACCACTGATACAGTGGATAACGATGATGAGAGCGAATCGGATTTTGCAAAAAAGTCTCGCCAAGAGCTTGCAGAACTCGACGACCTTGATATATAATACGATCAGTTCAGAAACGAACTGCGAGAAAAATAAAAGCTCTTTGCGAGCAAACCAACAAGGTTTGAGAGCCTTATTTGTACAAGAAAACTGCTGTGGAGGCAGTTTTTTTGTTGGATGAATGTATAGCGTAGCAGAGACTAAAGTGGTAGCTGTATGAGCTTATATAACAACAAGTTTTATATGCTATCCGGATGACGTAGTGAGTGAGCGAGTGACGCCAAAAAGGCTCTCATATACTACCGCAACCGGCTCAAAATATTCGTCAGGCCAGCAATACCGGCAATAAGCAAAAGTAAGATGCCAATGATCACAATCAGTAAACCATAATGGGGTTGGTACCTTGGTGGATTGTAGCCGTGAGTATGGCGTGGATCGTGGCGGGTGGCTTCGGTGTCAATCGAGATATTGGCAATCGCTGGCTCCACAAGGTGTCGAGACACCGCTGCCTCACCGTCGAACTGCTCGAGGGTAATATTCTCGTTGAGCGGCGTGATGGTCGTACGCCGGCTCGATAGCTCGAGGCGCTGCGCGGTCGTGTTATCTGTCTCCGATCCAAGATCCATAGCATAACCAGTATAACAAATAAAAAACATAAGCGTAAAGACCTGAATCTCTCGCAGTATCTGTTAGACGGTGCTGCGGTAATTTGCTACACTAGGAGAGATGAAAAAATTCCAAGTGATTAGCCTGTTTCCGGAGATGTTTTCCGGCGTGTTTGAGGCTTCAATGCTGTGGAAGGCGCAGCAGCGAGGCTTAGTGGAGCTGACGACGATTGATCTGCGCCAATTTGGACTTGGTCCTCGCCGAACGGTCGACGACACACCGTATGGCGGTGGTGATGGTATGCTACTACGCGTTGAGCCGCTCTGGCGGGCAGTGCAGTACGCCAAAGAGCGCGACCCGACTGCCAAAGTGCTCATCATGACGCCGCGGGGCCAACGGTGGAATCAGGCGCTTGCGCAGCAGTATAGCCAGACCGACCATGGTTACATCTTCATCTGTGGGCGCTACGAGGGGTACGACGAGCGAATTATGCAGGTGGTTGACCAAGCGCTCCGAGTGGGGGACTATGTCCTGACTGGTGGTGAGCTGCCCGCGATGACGATTATCGACTCAATTGTGCGACTGATCCCTGGTGTTCTTGGCGGCGAGATGAGCGCAGCGATTGAGAGCTTTAGTGATGGTCAGACGCTGGAGTTTCCGCAATACACGCGTCCAGAGGTATGGCAGGGGGTGGCAGTACCCGAGGTATTGCTCAGTGGCCACCACGGCAACATTGCGGCTTGGCGTGCAGAGCATTCGCTCCCAGTAGATGACTAGCCGTTGTCTATACAAAAGAAACGCCCGAGTATTATAAACACTCGGGCGTTCTGTTGTGGTGGATATATCGGAGAGCGACTGATACAAGTATGTATATAAATGTTTATGTTTGTAACGTTCGCTCCCTCTATAGTAGCGAACATGTGACACAAGTGCAAGGAAATGCGTGTAAAACAGGGTAATATCTGATATGATAAGGTTATGAAGCAGCGTATGATTCATTTTTGGCTTGGATTATTTCAGGCGATTTTTCCAGAGCATTTACGGCGCGATCCTGCGTATTGGCGGCGTCTTGCGCTTGGTATCGTCGTGACATTTTTGATCATCACGCAGCTCTTTACTTTTGAGAAGTTTGTCGATATCACGAGCGGGTGGCATGTGGCTGGCGGGGGCATAATGGCTGCTCTCTTGGCTGGCTTATTGCCGCTGCTTGAGCTCGGTAGTTTGCCATTTTTGCTCTCAATGGATATGTCGCGAGGGTCACGCCGTGTTTCGCAGGCATGTTTGCTTGTCGTGAGCGCAGTGTGGTTTGGCATAGCACTGTGGTGCTTTTTAGCTGTGCCAATGAGTGAATCGGGCCTCTTTGGGGCGACCTTACCACTACTCAATGGCTGGTGGACGGTAGCATTTACGGGTCTGGTTGGTCTGGCGGCAGTGCTTGTGGTACGCGAAGCAAACGAAGCATAATGTGAAATAATACTTTACAGGTTTATTTGATTATTGTTGTTGACCCCTCTTCTGCTCGAATGTGATATAACATTCGAGCAGTAAGGCTTCGCGCTTTTCTCACGTGCTGCGAGCATACAAAGCAAAGATGTTTCTGGTTTATTTGGCTTTCTTTTATATAAAAACAACCCTCCAAAAAGGTGGGTTGATGCATGTGCTATATGGCTGGGCCGGAGGGATTCGAACCCCCGAATGCCAGGACCAAAACCTGGTGCCTTACCACTTGGCGACGGCCCATCATCGCGTGGCACCCCTGTATTGTACCATGCTTGCGAAGGTGGATCAATAGCGCATAGCGTGGCCTGCCTAGAGGTCTGCACCTAGTAGTTGATCGGCTCAGTGATTTGTGATGCCGGCATGTAGCTGCTGGATAAAAATAACAACAAATTACTCCGACCACAGTCACATGCTTCATATAACAGAGGTCGTGCCAGTATACCCGTTGTGAATATCACGCTTGACCCACAGTATATAGAGTAGTATAGTGCAAAGTAAGCGCTATATATGGTGTCTATGGCACTAGTAACCGATGCTTGCACAATCATAAAAAACGAGGATAAACACTCATGCCGTGGCGCACGTGCCGTCACGGCAAGTAAAGGGAGGGATATGTATCGCACAATTACCAAACGCGATGGGCGCATCGTGGCATTTGATGACACAAAAATTATGGCAGCAATTGAACGAGCTGGCCTGGAGACGGGCGAGTTTGCTGAGGAAGAGGCCTATCAGTTAGCTCAGGCGGCGATTGCCCAGGCGCAGCAGACTATAGCGGATGATACACTCACCGTGGAGCAAATGCAGGATGCGGTGGAGGACACCTTGCTGCGCTCGCCATATAAAAAGACCGCCAAGGCGTACATTATTTATCGCGATCAGCATCAAAAGCTGCGCGAGATTGCTGCTAGTGCACATGTTGACCTGATTGACCAATATTTGCTCAAGCTTGACTGGCGGGTTAATGAGAATTCCAACATGGGCTACAGCCTCCAGGGGCTGAATAATTACATCTCAAGCGAGGTGAGCAAAACCTACTGGCTAAACAAAATCTACAGCCCAGAGATTGGTCGTCTTCATCGGTCCGGTGACCTCCATATTCACGATCTTAACCTTGTGAGTGTGTATTGTGTGGGCTGGGACTTAATGGATCTGCTCCGGCAGGGTTTCACTGGTGTGCCAAACAAGATTTCGTGTAAGCCAGCCCGACATTTTCGCACGGCACTCGGCCAGGTCGTGAACTATTTCTACACACTGCAGGGCGAGGCAGCTGGTGCTCAAGCCTTTAGCAATTTCGACACCTTGCTCGCACCATTTATTCGAGCAGATGGACTAGCGTACGATGAGGTAAAGCAGGTGCTGCAAGAATTCATCTTTAATGTGAATGTGCCGACACGTGTTGGCTTCCAAACGCCGTTTACGAACATCACGCTTGACCTCGAATGTCCTCAGCATATGGCAGGCACACCTGTGATCATTGGCGGAGAGATGCAAGAGAGCAACTACGGCGACTACCAGGATGAGATGAATACCTTCAATCGGGCACTGCTTGAGGTGATGACGGAGGGTGATGCCAACGGACGAGTCTTTACTTTTCCGATTCCGACGTATAATATTACGGCTGATTTCGACTGGGATAATCCTGTGATTGACAACCTGTGGGAAGCCAGTGCAAAATACGGCATTCCATACTTTAGCAACTTTGTGAATAGCGATATGAGCCCAGAAGACGCGCGCAGTATGTGCTGCCGCCTGAGGATTGATAATCGTCAACTGGAGTATCGTGGTGGTGGTCTGTTTGGGAGTAACCCAATGACAGGGTCAGTTGGTGTGGTGACGATTAACTTGCCCCGCTTGGCACTGAAGTCGAGTGACGAAGCAGCGTTTCGGGCTGGTCTCGTCCACCTGATGGAGCAGGCGCGTGACAGCCTCGAAGTTAAGCGCAAAACACTCGAGCGCCTGACCGATGCCAATCTCTACCCCTATACCAAGTTCTATCTGCGCGATATCAAGCGGCGCTTTGGTGAATACTGGAAGAATCATTTTTCGACAATTGGCCTCATTGGCATGAATGAGGCAGCGCTTAATCTCCTTGGTGCGGATATTGGCCAGGCTGCAGGGCGGGAATTTGCCGAGCGAACGCTCGATCTGATGCGCGAGACGCTCGTGAAATTCCAAGAAGAAACTGGCAATAACTACAATCTTGAGGCAACACCAGCTGAAGGCACGACCTACCGCCTGGCGCAGATTGACCAGCGCGACTACCCAGAAACAGCGCATTTTGCCAATGGCACGGGTGCCACGGTGCCAGCGCCGTTCTACACCAACAGTACTCACTTGCCGGTCAATTACACCGACGATCTCTTCGAGCTACTTGATCTCCAAGACGAATTGCAGACCAAATATACTGGTGGCACTGTCATTCACTTCTTCCTTGGTGAGCGAATGGATGACCCTACAACGCTCAAAGGGCTCGTGCGAACGATCTGCCACAATTACCGCTTGCCATACTTTACGATCAGTCCGAGCTTTAGTGTCTGTAAGAATCATGGCTATCTGCGTGGAGAACATGAAGCGTGCCCACAGTGCCAGGAGTCGTGTGAGATATATTCGCGGGTGGTGGGCTATTTGCGGCCGGTGCAACAGTGGAATAAAGGCAAGCAAGCAGAGTTTGCACTGCGCTACCACTACGACAAAGCAGCCGATACGATTGATGCCTAAATGAATGACAGCAAGAAGGGAGGATGGTGATGGTTCAGATCGGTGGTATCCAAAAGTTTAGCACAGTCGACTACCCAGGCCACACCTGTGCGGCAGTCTTCTTGATTGGTTGCAATATGCGCTGCGGTTACTGCCATAATCCAGAACTCGTCTTACCTGAGCAATATATTGGCTGTATCCCTGAGGCGGAGATTCTTGATTTTCTTGCGCGGCGGGTTGGCTTGCTTGATGGCGTCGCAATCAGTGGTGGTGAGCCGACGATGAGTGAGGATTTGCCTGACTTCATTCGGGCTATCAAGCAGCTCGGTTTCCTCGTCAAGCTCGATACCAATGGGACCCACCCGGCGATGCTGCGCCAGATGCTGGATGAGCAACTGCTCGACTTCGTGGCAATGGATATTAAGGGGCCACTGGAGAAGTACGTAGAGATTGCCGCGCGGCCAATTGACACCGATGCGATTATGGAAAGTATCGACCTCATCCGAAGCCGAGTCGATCACGAGTTTCGCACGACGATTGTGCGGGGGCAGCTTGAGCCGGCAGACTTCGATGCGGTCGGGCAGATGGTGCAAGGCGCACAGCGCTTTGCCCTGCAGCATTTTATTGCGAGCGATACGCTGGTGAGTAGCCGCTTTTGCGATGAAACGAGTTTTACCGACGAGGAGATGGCCCAGGCCCAGCACATTATGCAACGCTATGTAACAGAATGCGTGGTGCACTGATGCAGTACTATACAGGGACAATTCAGCAAGTGATTCAGCACACGCGTGATGTGACGACGTTGGTTTTTGATGCCAAAGGCGACGCAGCATTTCGCTATACCGCCGGACAATACATTACCGTTATCAAGCCAGAGTCGCGCACGCCTGAGGGTAAGGCATATAGCCTATCGAGTTGGCCTGGCGAAACACATCTGAGTATTACCGTGAAGGATATTGGCGGTGAGTATTCTCACTACCTATGTAGTCGGCAGGTGGGCGACCAACTAACGTTTTCGGCGGCGTATGGGTACTTTAATCCACTGACAGATCGCCCACTCGTGGGAATTGCAGCAGGAGTCGGTATTAGTCCGGTGTGGAGTATTATCAAGAGCGAATACGCGCGTGATCCGCATCGGAATATTCAGCTCATGTATAGCAATCGGACCATCGACGATATCGTCTTTGCGGCTGACCTTGCTGCATATGGGGTGCGCTACCCACAACTGTCGCTTCACCACTTCGTGACACGCCAAGCAACAGTCTCACCCAAGATACACCAGGGGCGAATTGACCTCGATACGTGTATCAACCCAGCGGCACACTACCTGGTGTGTGGTTCAGTTGCATTTACGCGAGCGATGTGGCAGGGGCTCACTGCGCGCGGTATTGCGAGTAAATGTATTGCAACAGAGGTGTTTTTCGAATGAGTGAGCAGCTTGCCAAAGCACCAACCAAGCATTCGCCGGAGGAGATTGCAGCATGGCAAGAAAATGCACGGCGGATTGCGCAGGAGCGGATTGGCCAAGCGGCCTGTAATGCATGCCCACTTGCCCGCATTTGCAGTGTTAAGAATCCCGAAGCCTGCAATCCGAACCAAATTGCTCAGCAAGCTGGTGGAGAATACACTGGTGGCGACAGCGCAGAAGTGTCATACAAAAAAGTCCTTGACGACGACCGTATTAATGTTGTGATTGCCAATGTCAAGAAGAAGGAGCAAACCAAGCCAAAAGCACAGCGACCTCCTGAAGTACAAAGACCCCCGGCTAATACGATCAACATGCCGCCAGCTAACGTTATCAAAGCTCCACCAGCACGTCCGAAGATGGAACAATCGACCAAGCCAACAGTCATCCAGCAGATCATTAATGCGGTTGGGAAGTTGCTTGATGTCCCGAAAGCAAATCAGCAGCCTGCTCGACAGATACAAAAGTAATCTTAGATGTGGATTAAATCCATCACACAAAACCCCCGAGCAGTGGTATAATAAGGGTATGAATGCCATTGTTCGCTTGGTTGCCGATGGGCTTATGATCCCGATTGTCGCTGTAGCTCTTTTTGCACTGTTTTTTCGTGCACCTCAAGCCCAACGCTACCAACGTTACACGCGCGTATTTATGGCAGGCTTGACGTCCTATTGGTGTGCGAAGGTTATTGGTGCGCTCTGGCAGCCCGAGACACTCCGGCCATTTGAAAAGCTCGGCACCGACCCAGGTGCGCTCTATCTCAATAATCCCGGCTTTCCGTCCGATCACGCACTCTTTGCAATGTTTCTTACCTTAGCGGTGTGGTATGTGACGCGGCAGCGGCTGCTCACCGTGGCGCTATTTGTCATGACGGTGTTGGTGTGCCTTGGCCGCGTGGCAGCACTGGTACATACACCGCTCGATGTCGCTGGTGGGGTGGCCATTGCACTGCTGGGCGCTGTATGGTATGTGCCACATCACAAAAAATTCTGGCGCAGACTAGCAAAATCGGCAAAAACATAATATAATAGCTCCCAGTAAGGAATTGGAGCTAGATAATATGGACGAACAGATATACGCACGCACTGCTGACCCAGATGAGGTGGCGGAAGCAGCGCGCCAAGCTAAAAAAGCAAAAACTGCCAAGACGGCGACCATCACCAAGACGGTGCTTGACGATGGGCTCGACCACAGCCGAGCAATCGACAACCCCTTTGCTCAGGGTGGTGTGCTCGATACATCCGAAGACACCGAGCATTTTGTGAACTTATCGTGGCCAGATATGGGACAGATTATGATAGGTGCGGCCATTACTGGTGTGGTGACGAGTGCAGTGCTACTGCTCGTTGCCAACCTCGGGGTGTTTGGTGCGGTTTGTGGCCTTGGTAATGCTAATCCAGCAAGCTGTGGCACACCCACATTCTATACAGTCTTGAGCGCAATGGTTGTGGCAGTGATCGTCGGGCTTATATTCTTGGTGCAGCGCCGTGTGTATCGTCCCGCTCTTGTTATGCTTGCGACGGCAGTGGGTCTCTGGCCAGTGCTCACGTGGTTGGCAGCATCGTCATGGTATGTCGTAGTGCCAGTTATTACGATTTTGATGGCACTGAGCATTGGTGTGTTTTCGTGGATCTCGCGCCTGCGCAACCTAGCAGTCACACTTGGTGCAATGGTGGCGATCATTGTATTGATATATCTTGCGACACTGTAGATAGCTCTAAACTCCACAATGGTTTCCTTGGTGATTATTTGTCATGCTCAAATGAAGTAATTTCCATTCTCTCCTTCTTTTGCGCAGCTTCCTTGTCTAGATTTCAAGTCCTGCCAATTCTCAGGTCGCTTCCTTTGACGAAACACGATAAAGGTCAATTCCTTTTGATAATATTAGTCTTCTAGTGCTAAAGCTGAAACCTATTACGACACTGGTTTTTACACGTGAACCGAACAACATGGCGAGAGCGGCTTAGATTGTACAAGCACTATACGCACACTTCTTTTGTGCGGTATAAGTGTCAAAATTCTCGAAAATAGCAATAGTTCCTTGTGCGCTAAAAAGACACATCCACGAGATCAGCTGACACGCCCCGCTCAATAAAACAACATGAGTGGCTGTTTCTGAGGAAATGCTATACTAGAGATATGGAACTTTCTCTTGTGCTTGGAATCATTCTTGTTATTGTCCTCGTTGGCTGCGGTGCAGTGCTGAGTCTGCTGCTGGCGAAGCTCAATGAGCTGAAAGATCAGCAACCAGTGGCACTTCTCAAGAGCGATGTAACGGAGCTATCGCGCACGATAGCCGCTATGCAGCAGTCGGTTGGGGATAAGCTCGAGCGCTCGGGTGCCGCTATGCAAACGTCAGTCCAGAAGCAGCTCTCCGAGAGTGCCAAGCTGGTGGCCGATGTGACGCAGCGCCTCACCAAGCTAGATGAGACTAATCGACGCGTCGTCGATGTCGCAGATGAGCTTAAGACGCTGCAAAACGTTCTGCAAAACCCCAAGCAGCGCGGTGTCTTTGGTGAATATTATCTGCAGAGTGTGCTTGAGAATGTGTTGCCACCAGCTCAGTATCAGATGCAATATCGCTTTGCTGACGGTGAGGCGGTCGATGCGGTGATCTTTCTTGACAAGGGACGCGTACTGCCGATCGATAGTAAATTTAGCCTTGAGAACTACAACCGGATGATCAATGCCACGAGCAAAGACGAGCGCCAGCAGCTGCTGAGCCGCGTCAAGCTCGACCTCAAGCAGCGTATCGACGAAACGAGCAAATACATTCGCCCTAGCGAAGACACAATGGACTTTGCCTTTATGTTTATCCCCAGTGAGTCGCTGTATTATGATCTGCTTATCAACAATGTAGGGCAGGGTGGCTCGAGCCGCGATCTGATTGAGTATGCCTTTCGCGATCGACGGGTGATTATCGTCAGCCCAACCAGCTTCTTGGCATATTTGCAGACAGTGCTGCAGGGGCTGCGTAGCCTCCAGATTGAAGAGCAAGCCAAGGATATTCAGCTACGGGTTGGCCAGCTTGCGACGCATATCAAGAAGTTTGATGAATTGCTAGGCAAAATGGGTAAGAGCCTCGCTACAACAGTTGGTCACTACAACACAACCTATCGCGAGCTCGGCAAGATGGATAAAGACGTCGTACGTATCACTGGCGGTGAACGCCAGAGCGAGCCGCAGTTGCTCGAACGGCCGCAGCGTGGCGATGAGTAGCTGCTAGATCGATCTGAGGAGCTTTAACTCAACACAAGCACGGTACGGGGTGACAACATAGAGCCCTAGACACATCTCATGAGTTAGAGTTAGATCTGTGGCGATGTGAAGGCTGACTTCGAAGTGAAATTACTTGATATCCGTAGCGGTCAATCTCTTCTGGTGGCCAGAAATCGATCTCCTTAGTTCGTAACACAGTACCAACAGTATGACGAACAGTTCGACCGGTCGGCACACCGTCATGAGTGACCTCTACCTGCTCGAGAGTATCACCCGGCTCAATCGTAATATCGGCGATACGCATATCAAACGTTTTTTCGCCTGAAAGTACTTGTTCGAATAGTTCCGGGTATGATTTTTTTCTCACGACCTTCATATAGTGTCGCTATTGTAAATCCCCACGTGAGATTTGTCAAACAGAGGTAACAATAATCGTAGCAAAAACCACAACATATTTCGGAGTATAATACATACGCCATATATTGCTTCTTCGTGCAAAAAATGACCTCTGGCAGATCGATGTATATGATCAAAATAGACTATCTTGCTTGCAAAAAATATGGATAAAGTTATTGTCTTGTGTTTGGCAAAGCAGAGTAGCTGTGATTAAATAAGAACAGCTAACGAACATAAGGAGGGGATATGTTGGCAACTCGAGCAACACAACAAGCAAAAGCTGGCTTGGCGCTTGGGCTTACCATGGCGTGCGCTGTGATGGGTACGAGCTTCGCTATGGCGCAGCCAGTATCGGCAGTCGATCATCTGCCGCGTGATGTGCAGGCGCATTATAAAAAAGTGTGGGGTGATGAATTTGACGGTAATAAACTCGACACAACCAAATGGGCTGTACCGACGGGTTGCTTTGACCTTGCGTCGGGTATGGAAGGGCGCTTCCGGACAGACATGGTGCACCAGCGCGACGGCAAACTTCATCTTCTCGCGCAGTATGATAAAAATGGCAGGCCATGCCAGGCCGGTCATGCCGCCTTCTCGACAGGGATGGTAAACTCGCACTACCTCAGCGATTGGAAAGACAAAAGTGTCGCCCATGCCTGGGGGCCAGGTACCTATTACGAGGCATCTATTAAGCTGCCAGAGGGTAACAAGAACAGTGGTGCTCGAGCAACCTGGGCATCATTTTGGCTCACAAGCACAACATTCAACTGGCCAGCCAGTGGTGAACTCGATGTCTTCGAATCGCGTGGCTACGATCCAAGCTGGTTGCAAGCCAATGTCCATACGCAGCCACGCCAGGGGAATAAAGAGCGTTCACACCAGCACCAGCACGTTCTCGATCGGAATATTGTCGGCAATACACAAAATGCCTTTCACACCTACGGTGTCTTGAATAAGAAGGATGGGACGATCGAATTCTATTATGATGGGCACATAGTACACCGCGTAGCGCCAGATGATGCAAACTGGCCCTTTGCCAAGGCAGCCAATAAACTCTTTATCCGCTTGAATCACCAGGTTGGCGGTCTCAATGAGCCATATAAGAAGGCTAGCCCCGAGGATTATAAAGTCGCGAAAGATATGCAGGTCGACTATGTGCGGGTCTACCAAGAAAAGACTGCTGCTGATAAGCCACAGGATGCGGTGGTGAACGTGCCCGATTGGCGCCTGCGCAACAAGCTCAACCAAGCCATCGCCCAAGTGACCCATACAAAGCGCGGTGATGCACAGCCCATGCTTGCCTCAGATCTCGAAAGGCTAACCACGCTCGACCTCAGCGCGCGTGATGGCGCAGAGTCGTGGGAGAAAATAAAGAACCTCGAAGGTATTCAACATGCAAAGAATCTCACCTTTGTTTCTCTCAAAAACACCGAGGTGAAGGATCTTACACCGCTCAACAGCCTGAAGAAGCTGAAGAGTGTCGAGCTGAGTTGGCCGTTAACGATTAATCGATAGATTAGCGTACTTCATAGAGAATACAGGGCAAATGCCTTGTATTTTCTATGAGAAAGGTTTATCTCTTGAATACAATTTTTTTGCGGGTATCAATATAATAACCATTGATCGAATCTTCGCTGTTTGTCCAGGCCTCGGTGATGGGCATTGTATACAGACGAGTTGGTGCTACGCCCGTGCAGTCTGAAGGAGTAAGCTGAAATTGCTGAGCTTTACTGTTATAGATGGCGATTGCTTCAGTGAGCTCGCTATCTACTACTTGACGAGCGACACCGCGATAGTATAAGCCAACGCCATGACCTTCTGGGGCGGTTGAGTCGTAAATTGTCATAAATACACGGTGGTTATGTTCGATATTTTGTGAGTGCTGAGCAGCTATTGGTGACCACCAATATACTGCGCCATCTGCATACGCAAAAAACACTGGCGTATTCCACGGCTGACCATCCGGAGAGACAGTCGCAAGATTTGCGTAGGCGTTATTGTGTAAGAGTGCTTGTGTCGAATGATTCATAAATAAAGTATAGCTAACTATCACTTGATAGCTCGTTGAATTTTTGTACGCTGGTGAATATAAGCATGAGGGAGGATATGCTCTATTGCCTGCGGGCCGTTTGTAGTCAAGACAGTAATACCTGGCGCATAATCGTGAAAGATCTGACGGCATTTGCCACACATGTCGACAATTTCGATCTTTCTCGTGTCATCATTTTTACGCACAGCGACGATCGAATCGAAATCATAGATACCTCGATTAATAGCGATTGCCAGTGCAGCTGTCTCGGCGCAGACGAAGCCAAGAAAATGGTCGATATTGACTGCAGAGATCACCTCGCCAGATTGGCAACGCAAAGCGGCTGCCACAGTGTGAACTGGTGGTGTGTGTCGCTGCTCGAGGAGCGCCTGGGCGATGGTAAAAAGCTCAGTATCGTTATGCATATGGTGAACCTTGGTTATAAAACGAATAGACGAGACTAAAACTGCCGCAAGAAATCCAATTTGCCGCTCTCGAAATGCCGTACGTCTTCGATGCCGTATTTCATCATCACTAGGCGGTCGATGCCGCAGCCAAAGGCAAAGCCGGTGTAGGTGTCGGGGTCGATGTTGGCTGCCCGCAGCACATTGGGGTGGATCAAGCCGCAGCCAATCAGCTCCACCCAGCCTTCACCGCTGCATACCTTACAGCTGGGGTCTTTGCCTTCGCAGAAGGGGCAGCTCAGGGCAAACTCAAAGCTTGGCTCGGTGAAGGGAAAGTAGAAGGGATTGACCCGCACATCAAGCTGCTTGCCATAGTAGCTTTGCAAAAATTCCTGCAAGGTGGCAATTAAATTACCGATGTTAACCCCCCTCGCAACATAGACGCCCTCCACTTGGTAGAAGGTGTGCTCGTGCCGAGCATCCAGGTCCTCATTACGGAAGACGCGATCAGGCACGATGGCAGCAATGGCCTCGCCCGCATCTAAATTATGGCGATAGGTGGTCAGGACGCGGTTTTGCATGGTGCTGGTATGAGCTGGCGCGATCAGGCGGTCGCCCTGCGCGTCTGTCTCGACGGTCATGAAGGTGTCATAATCGTCGCGGGCGGGGTGGCCTTTGGGGAAGTTGAGGCTCTCGAACATATGGAACTGATCATCAATCTCGCGCGACTCCTCCACCACAAACCCCATACGGTAGAAGATATCGCTAATCCGCTCGATCTCTTGCATTAATGGATGCGTTGAGCCCTGGTTTGTTGGTAGTAATGGGGGAATAGCGGTGTTGATATCCATCGGCGCTGTGACGTCAATCGGTGTGCGCTCGACGGTCTCAAGCTCCTCAAGACGGCGCTCGATGGCGGCTTGCACAGCTTGCTTGAGCTCATTAACACGCTTGCCAAATGCCCCACGCTCCGCTGGGGGGAGTGATGTGATATGTCCATACAGTGCGCGCAATTCCTCGTGGCGCAGTACTTCGCGCGGGGTGGTCGATTGGCTCACGGCCAGAAGTAGCTTTTGCTGGATAGCGTCAAGGTCTGTCATACTGCCACTCCGTTATTGTTGTCCATTGATAGTTAATGCAACAAAAAAGCCAAAGGTAAGCAGTGCAAGAAAACCAACGACCAGCCACACCCCAGCTAGTGTGGTTGTTTGCTTGGTGCCTTTGAGGTATTCGGATTGCTCGACGCCGGTGTTGCCGCCCGCTGGTGCGGCACCATCGCCAGTATGACTGCTGGCAGCTGCTTTGGCGCGGAGATCAGCCGCGATACGCTCTTGCAGCTCACTGCGCGTTTGGTCTTGTTTCATATATTGTCCCATATCTTTAGTATAGCATTATTTGGCACAATCGACATCTGATATCGCCGATGAATAGAGTGATGTGATATACTAAAGGCGTAGTATCAACTAGTGAAGGAGGGACGTATGGCTACCAAAAAAGCCGTTTCGACCAAAAAATCGGCCGCGAAAGACTCGGCCTCCCAGCCTCAGGCTGCACCAACCGTAAAGGCTGCATCGACCACATCAGCCACCAAGACTGTTGTCCATAAGCGACGCGAGCCAGCTCTGCCGAGCAACTTGCTCAACATTATTTTTGCTGAGCTGCTTGGTACATTTATGCTCACTATTGCCGCGATTGGTGCGGCAACTCAATTTGCACCACTCTACCTTGGCCTCACACTGCTTGTGATTGCTGTGGCGGTGGGTGCAGTATCTGGCGCACATATCAACCCAGCGGTCACCTTTGGCCTCTGGACAATGCGCAAGCTCAAGACGGCGTTGGTACCATTCTACTGGATCGCTCAGCTGCTTGGTGGGGCACTCGCTGTCGTTGTGCTGAATGGCTTGAGTGGGAGCGCTTTCAAGCTCAGCTTCGAGCACTTTACTACCTTTAGTTGGGCGGTCTTTGGTGTTGAGCTCGTCGGCGCAGCGGTGCTGATGTTTGGCATCGCGGCTGCCGTATCGCGCGTAGCCGAGCTCAAGCAAACAGGCCAGGCAGCGGGGATCGGTCTATCTTTGGCCGCTGCCGCTATCGTGGCCGGTGGTTTACTGACACAGGTACAGGCTTCGGTGGATACATCGTCAGTTCAAGATATCAAACACTTGCCACACGAACTGCGTGCAAAGAGTGCGACACTTAACCCAGCAGTGGCTATCGCTGCAACAGAGGCACCAGACAGTAGCTTTACTGGCGCACAAGCAAGCCGTGGCGAGACTGGCTATAGCCGTCTGAGCCTTGAGGTGATCGCTGGTACCTTGATCGGTGCTGCACTTGGTGGCAACCTCTATCTACTGGTGGCAGGCCGCAAAGCAGAATCGTAAGCAGCGCCGCGCATCAGATTGAGACCAAGACCACTCTCTTTAGTAGAGTGGTCTTGCTATATTTGCAAACATTCGCCATACTATAGCGTATGAAAGATTCTCCCTCATCTCAAGCCGGAATTATAAAAGTAATTGCCACGCTTATTGGCGGCATCGTTGCAGTCAGTGCGGTTGCCATTGCAGCTGCCTTCTTGTGGCCCGCCCAGAAGGCGGAACTACGCACAGCAGATATCAAGCGACTGGATTATGATAGCTCGATGGCGGCTATCAACCAGCAAATTACCCACGATACAGCAGAGGCTGGCCTGCGCAGCGAATGTCGCTCGTTTGCCAAGACGCATGGCAAGAAAACAGCCAAGGCTATCTTGCTTATCCATGGTATTAGCGGTTGCACTAGCGACATGGCTGATATTGCCAATGTATTCTACGAGCAGGGCTACAACGTTTATGCGCCGCGCGTGCCACAGCATGGCTATGCCGATAAGAAGCGCCATGGTCAGATCTCCTTTAGCGATATGGTCAACTATATGACCACGAGCGCTCGCCAGGTTAGTGGCCTTGGTGAGGAAGTTGGGGTGGCGGGCCACTCTGGTGGTGGCAATATGGCAACGTGGCTTGCGCAGTATGGTAATGGACTCTTCTCGCGGGTGCTGCTCATCGCGCCATTTTATGAACCATCGGCTAGCCAGGCTCCCAAGTGGCAGATCCCGCTCATGCGCAACCTCTACGGCAATAATATCCTACCAGACCGCTACAGTGGTAATGATGAGGTGAATGGCCTGTCATATCGCACCCTAGCAAAGTACGTCACGCTTAAAGAAAACTACAAAGCCAACCTCGCTGCACCAGGTCTCAAGCATGTTGGTGTGGTGGTGAGTGAGGGCGACCACGATATCGACCCAGACCTCGCACACGACATCCCACAAAAAATGGCAACCAACAACAATGCTTCCTTCCAATACAAAAAATTCCCTGCCAGCATGAATATTGGCCACGACATGACACGCCGCGCCTCGCCGGGGGTGAGCGCTCATAGTGAGGAAGTCTTCCAGACCTACCTTACTGTGTACGAAGGGAAGTAAAAATGATATAGTATAATTACAAAAGAAAGGAGCGAAATAAATTATGAATAATTCGAGAGAGAGAGGAGTAGGAGCGCACAGGACTTCACCGAGTGAGGCGATCTCTCCTGATCCAAAAGAACAGAATGAGGCTTCGTTTGCTCGTGTGGTGGGGCCAGTCATGCGTCTTGATGGTCTGTTAGGACACTTCGCAGAGAATGATAGAGCGGTTGACAAGGAAAATCTTATTGTTCTGGAAACAGATAACGGTACGCTGGTTTGTCCAAAGCAGCAGTTGACCGAGCGCACCGATGAAGCGGGCAAGCGTACCTGGGAGGTCTCACCATATGCGATAGCACTGTGGAAAGTGACTGAGCTGGGCGGCAACGACGATTGGACACGTGCAGCGGGTTTAGCTGATCCAATTTATGAAATAGGCGGACGTCAATACAGCTTGTTTGATATTGCTACCAACCCAGAGATATCTGATGAGGACAAAAAATCTGTTCTCCGGTATCTTTTGGACGAGGAAGATGAAAGAGCAGCTTGGAACGGCGACCGTGACTTTAGTCAGAGACGCGAGCAAGTTGTTGCATATATTGAGGATAGCCTTGGTGTCTCTGTCTCAAAATAGATAAATTACTGGTATATATTTGAATCGCGTCGTGTATCCATCAACAGAGTCGATCATTGCGCTGGCTCTGCTTGGTGTAATGGTCTCTGCATAGCCTATAGCTTTGTTGCTGTGCCACAGGTGATTGGCATGTCGCTGATACTGACGCCTGTCGTCGGCTTGCTACTGATTGGCAATCTATCGTTTATGCTGGGTCGGTCGCAAGTGATTGAGCGGTGGCGCACGAAGCATCTGTAGGAATAACGAGCACAGCTAATAAGTTAAATTATGAAAACCAGCAGAACACCCTGCTGGTTTTTGCATATCAAGACCATTCCGCCATATAAAAGAACATACTATTGACATTATATCGAGCTACGGTATACAATAAGACTATACGATATATCGCACTACGATACATATGACTTCGATGTACAAATCGAGAAAGGATAATTAATGGATACAACAACGAAACGACGGGATGACATACATATTTTATTGGCATACTTTGCTGGCTACATGGTAGGTATGACAGCATTGTCGTATGTGCTAGAGCGATTTGCCGCTATATCATCAACAAGTGTGCTTGGGCTCATCATCAATGCTGTAGCAAGTGTGCTCTTGCTTGGCTATATTGTAATGAAGAAACGAGCTGAACTTGCTGCTGCATGGCGCACTGCACGGCAAGCACCAGGCAAGAATAGCTGGTTTGTCGTCAAGTATTTTCTCTTTGCATATCTTGCAACGATCCCGGTAACACTCCTGCTTGTTGCGTTGCAAGTCACTAACCAAAACCAAACGGCGCTTGTTGGCCTCTTTGGTGGAGCGCTATGGTATGCGGTATTTATGGCGGTGGTATTTGGGCCGATCGTTGAGGAAGTTGTCTTTCGTGGCGTTATCTTTGCTCGCTTATTGCAAAAATCTCGTGTTCTTGCTTATGCAGCATCAATGGTACTCTTTGCGCTCGTGCATGTGGCGCCATATATGCTCACAGGGGAAGTCAAGAATGGTCTAGCGATTATTAGCTATTTGCCGCTGGCGTTCTTCCTGTGCCGAGCCTATGAGCAGAAGAAGAGTCTGTATGCCTCAATAGGCGTACATCTCCTCCAGAATAGCCTCGCGACGATACTTCTTGTGCTCGCAACCCGAGGCTAGACGAGGTATAATATATCTGAGAAAGCGCACATGATCCAAGCAAAACTACGACGTATCTACTCACCGATGACCGAGACAGGGTTCTACATCCTATTCTGTTTGCAGGCGGAGATGCATGGCTATACGATTGGCCAGCGCGTCAAGCATATGACAGACGGCCAGGTGCAGATCAGCCCTGGCACAATGTATGGCACGCTCGCCAAGATGGAGAAGGACGGTATAATTCGCTTCGTACGAGAAGAGGACAAGCGCAAAATCTATCACATCACACCACTTGGCCAAGAGATATTAGCCTGTGAGCTGCAGCGGATTGAGCGGCTGTATAACAATAGCAAAGGAAGGAAATAACTGAATGTCACGGATCATGTGTCGCTACTATATGCTGCCTGAGTATGGGCAAGAGGAGGCATTTCTTGCTGAGCAGCATCGGCAAGGGTATGCCCTCAAACGCTTTATTGTCCCGTTCTTTTATATATTTGAGCCGTGCCCAGCGGCGCACTATACGTACAAAATCGACTTTCAGAGTCTTACCCGGCACGAAGAAAACGCGCAGTACCAGCAGCTCTATGCCGATTATGGCTGGGAGTATGTTGCATCGGCCAATGGATTCCATGTCTTTCGCCGGCCGAGTAGCGAAGCTGAAGAGGATGATATATTTAGTGACAATGAATCTCGCCTGGCAATGGTGAAGCGCATTAGCAAGCAGCGTATGGGGCTGCTGATGATGATCGTTGTGTTGCTGTTTGCCTATATCGGATACAAACTTGTACAAACGCCAGCTGTTTTGCAGCGGCCTGAGTTTTATGGGCTAGCACTCGTTGCACTCTTTGATGGCTATCTTTGCGTACGGTGTTGGCGTGGCTTGCGCCGGCTGAAGCGTGCGTTGGTTGCCGAGCAACGGTAGAGCTTATAGCACAAAATTCCCCTGTTGTTTGTAAGTTTTCTCGCTGCACTCCCTATGATTATGCTAAGAGCTCATCTGATGCTTCAAGCAGATGAGTAGTCGGGCAGCCCTTTGCAATAGGAGTAAGAGGGGAGGGGTAGCTAAGCAGAATTTGAGGATCATATTCTCAAGATATAATAAAACACTGCAGCCGAGATAGCTGCAGTGTTTTTGTACGTAGCTAGAGCTGGCTAGATTTCGGCAGTTTGGCGGCCCTCGTAGAGGTTGAGGTACTGCGTGTAGACTGCCTGGTGATAGGTAGCCATACCGCCATCGGTTGGCCCAACCATATTGTGGCCGATATTAAGCCGCTTTGGCAGGTTGTAGTGCTGGAATGATGCATTGTTTGCCTGAGCCATGCGCTGCGGGATACTTACCGCTAAACCGTTATCGACAGCGTCATCATTCTCACTCGTCACTGTTGCAACACGCTTGAGGCCCGGTGCAGCAAGGTTTTTCTTGAAATTCTCTTTGACGATGAGATACTTACCGAGTGCGCGGTATGACAGACCACTTGGGCTAAACTTATCTGGCAAGATGTTATAGCCATACAATGTGCGCAAGACGGGTAGTTGCCACTTGGGGGCTTGGCTGGCTGCTGGCTCGTAGAATGGGGCGAGCAGCAACACATTCGTAAAGAAGCCATTGCCATACTGGGCAAGCCACGTCGCCATATCACCACCACCAGAGTGGCCAATGATACCAAGCTCATCGCCCAGGCCGCTCACTTGCTGTGCGCTCGTCTTCATGAAGTTGGCAATGTCTTTGGTAGAGATTTCGCCATGGCGTTTGTTGTCGGTGTAGCCATGCTTGGGTACGCGTGGGACGTAGACGTTGTAGCCTTGGTTGTAGAATTCATCTGCCAACTTTCGGTAAACGTTACTGCAGCCGCTGATGCCGTGAATCATGAGGACGGCCTTTGCAGCACGCTTGCCATGAGTCTTCGTGTAAGTGCGGCACTCTGGGCGAATGCTGCTGTCGCTCTCTTCTTGCTTGATTTGCTGGTCGATGCTGCTCATCGCCTCGTTGTAGTTCTTGCGGCTTATAGTAGCTGAGCGCAAATCGCTACTGGCGGCCGCTTGGCTTGGCGCTAGGAACGTTGTTGCTGCCACAAGCCCTGTCACACTCAACAGGCCAGCAACAACCCAACTTTTTAGGCTGATATAGTCTAGTTTTGTCATGTCAGTCCTCCTTTAGTACTCTCCAGTATGCCGGATTGTTGCGTCAATTGCAAACACTGGTTATATATCTTGAAGCGAGCGCACACCAGTGTAGCAAGAGTGCCAACAGAGGTCATATTGATGTAAAAAACACAATAAAACCGCATTAAGTATACAAATGCGGTTTTTGGTATATCACTGGTAGCGAGTATTAGTCGTGATTAAACTCAAGCCGCTTGAGCCGCTCATACTCATCAAATTGGTAGCTAACGTAGATGCTCGTACCGGTATCATCAGTGACGCGGGCATGGTGGACGCCATTGTCATCGTCGTTCATCTCGATGCTCCAGCCTAGCATCAGCTCCACAAAGCCCTCCAGCGACCACGCAATGTCATCCACCTGTTGCAGATAGCGTGGCAGGCGTGAGTAGAAGTAGTCGAGCGTAATGGGCGGCACGGGCTCGGAGAGGTTCTCCAGTAGTAACACAATCCGCGAACCACCGCCAATTGGTAGGCTATAGTAGTAATACTCAGTACCAAAAATACTGGTAGCAGCGCTGCCGATATCGTGCGCCACACCAGCAATCACCATTGCTTGGTCGGTACCATCTGGCAGCGTATAGGCAACCTCGTCCGCAGTAAGTTCTTCTTCGCTATGCTTGAGGCCGTAGTCGTGCACGTTATGAGCAAGCTCCACTGCACTCCCATATTGTAACAGAGCATTTGAAAAGCCCCATAGCAATGTTGGTGGCTTAGCAGCGATAGATGCAAGCAGGTGCGCCTTGGCTGTTACCTTACCTTTATCTCCTACCATAGCAAAGTACTGTTTGCCGAGATCAACCTCGTGGTTGACGGAGCCATCATCTCCCGCTGTTTGCTTGAACATTTCAGTCATCAGCTCTTGGCGGAGCGCGCTATAAATACAGTTACGCTGACCGATTCGTCGAATACCAGTATGCATATAAACCTCCAGATTATGTTCTTGTATGCCTGTGTAATTGTAGCATAAGTAGGCGAATAATGTAGCATATTCTGGATAGTATAGCTATTTTATGTCAATATAACAGGGGTAACACACTGCACTCTCAAGCAACCTTGACAGCACCACAGAAGATAGATACTATATACGTATAACTATACATATAAGGAGGAGTATGATGGCCAATAAAACAATCTATTTTTCGCACAACGACGAACGCTATATTGAAGGGACTTTGCCTGGCCTTAGTATGAGTCTATCTGCAGCACTGATGGCGGGTTATCGTTTGTTAGTTGAGCGGCAGCAAGCAACACACGATAGTTTTCATGAAGTACAGCTGCGCGTTGGCAAGGATGGCGTGTATCAGCATAAGATTTTTATGGGCCGTAAGATATACAGGACAATAGCAAAGGACAAAGCAGCTCTTCGCGAACAGCGAGTGTATCTTACGCAAAAGGGCCGCTATGTGTACTATGAGCGCAACCACGCCGACTGGAACTATTGGCCTACAGGCACGCAGCGTAGCACGCAAACCAACGACAATCCAGCGACGGTCAAACAATGGGGGCGAATGGAGGTTGTCGATACGATTGATGAGCTCGCAGCGTATATCCCAGAGCGCGCTGTGCAAAATTTGCAACAGAGCCTGGAGCAGCCAGTGGAGCATTTGGATATTTGAGAGATAAGGCGGTAGATAGTTTCGCATCTTTTATATGGAGCAGTGTTGACATACGACGAAAGAGAATACGGTTTGTAGTGCAAGTTTGTTACAGAGTAAAGCAATCCAGAAGGAGGATTTATGGCACGATATTGGCTCGTCGTGGCCTCGAAAGACCACGTCCAAACAGGGGTAGAAGGTGGCTTTTGCCAGCTCTGCCATGGCAAGAAAGTACCGCTGACCCGCATGTAGCGTGGTGATTATATCCTCTATTATTCGCCCAAGCAGGCCTTCCGATCCGCCGAGCCCTGCCAGGCAATTACCGCATGCGGTGTGGTAGCGGGCAATGACGTATACCAGCACGAGATGTTCCCAGGGTTCATCCCATACCGACGGGACATTGCCTGGCACGCGCTGGTGCGCGAGGTGCCGCTGGCGGTGCTGCGCACACTGCCTGGTTGGCGTGAAGTTGCGCCCAAGCTGCGCTTTGGTCATGTGGAGCTGCCTGAGGAGCTGTTTCGGGCGATGTATGAATATATGATGGCTACTGCGTAGTATCATACTCCATCTCCGAGAAGAGTAGCACAGCTTTACCTTGAGATGGTATACTATAACTCAGTATGAAAGTCAGCCTTAATGTTATAAAACAACTTATTAACTTTGAATTGCCGCCGGTGGACGAGCTGATACAGCGTATTAATCAGCAGCTTGGTAAGGTAGACCGGGTAGAGAACCTGGCTGAGCGTTACCGCGGCGCACGCGTGGTGCGCGTGGTGGAGTGTGCTAAGCATCCTAATGCCGACCGCCTGAGCGTGACGAAAATTGATGACGGCATGGCAGTGCCCGATGTGCCGCGCGATGAAAACGGCCTGGTGCAGGTGGTGTGCGGCGCGCCCAATGTGCAGGCTGATATGTGGGCCGTGTGGCTACCGCCTGCAAGCACGGTGCCAGCTAGCATCCTCGAGGGTGAGCCCTTTACGCTTGATGCCCGCAAGCTCCGTGGGGTGCTGAGCCAGGGTATGCTGGCTGCGGCTGATGAGCTAGCAATTGGCACCGACCACGAGGGGATTGTGGCACTGACGCCACGCGACCTGCCAGCGGGTAAGACGCTGCAACCAGGGGCTGACTTTGCCGCGCTGTTTGGCCTCGATGACTATGTGCTTGATATCGAGAACAAGATGTTTACCCACCGGCCAGATTGCTTTGGCCAGCTGGGTGTGGCGCGCGAGATTGCTGGCATTCTCCACCAACCATTTACGAGCCCTACCTGGTATAACCTGGAGCAGGTATTTGGCGATGGTGATAGTGTGTCACTTGCGGTTTCGAACGATATTCCGCAGCTTGTGCCACGCTTTATGGCGGTGGCAATCCGCGGTGTGCAGGTAGCACCCAGTCCGTTTTGGCTGCAGTGCCAACTGGTGGCGATGGGGGCAAAGCCGATTAATAACATTGTGGATGCGACGAATTATGTGATGCTAATGACGGCCCAGCCAACCCATGCGTATGATTACGATACGCTCCAGGGCGGGCAGCTTGGCGCGCGTATGGCGCGGCAGGGCGAAACGCTGGCGCTGCTGAGTGGCAAGACAATTGAGCTGACACCAGATGATATTGTGATTGCCGATGGGCAAGGCCCGGTGGCCCTGGGTGGTATTATGGGCGGCAGCCGCACTGAAGTATCGGCCACGACCACCACGATTGTGCTGGAGTGTGCCACCTTTGATATGTACGCAGTGCGCAAAACGGCCATGCGCCACGGCGTGTTTACCGATGCGCTGGCCCGCTTTAATAAAGGCCAGTCGCCCCTGCAGAATGCGGCTGTGCTGAACCGGCTGATTGGTATGGTAGGCGGCGAGCAGGCGAGCCACGTAGCGGATATTAAGCCATTTACGAGTGAACATGGTGGGATTCTTGATGAGTATTTTGCAGGGAAGTACGAGCCCGCAACCATAGACATAACGAGTAGATTTATTAATCAGCGGCTTGGCTCTCATCTTGCCGAAAACGACATCTGTACTTTGCTCAATAACGTTGAAATCCACAGTCATGGCCCAGAGAAAGAGCTTGGCTATATCTGCCTGCAGGTGCCTTTCTGGCGGACAGACCTGGAAACTAAAGAGGATATTGTTGAAGAAGTTGGCCGGCTGCACGGCTTTGATGCTGTGCCGCGCCAGCTGCCTATGCGCCGTATCCGGCCGGCGCGCAAGAACCCCCGCCGTGAGCTGAGGCGAGTTGTGCGCGAGGCGCTAGCTAGGGCGGGTGCTAACGAAGTACTCAGCTATAGCTTTGTGCACGAGCGCGTACTGAGGGGCGCAGGCCAAGATCCGGCCCAGGCTTTCAGCCTCTCGAACGCCCTCAGCCCAGACCTCCAGTACTACCGCTTGAGTGTGCTGCCGAGTTTGCTCGATAAAGTCCACGCTAATATCAAGGCAGGGCATAGCGAATTTATGCTATTCGAAATCGGCAAGGGTCACACCAAGGCACGAATGGGTGAGGACGGCCTGCCAGCTGAACAATCACTGATCGATCTTGTGTATAGCAGCAAAAAGCCTCGGGCTGGTGCTGCCTTTTACCGGGTGCGGGCAACGCTAGATCAGCTGGCGCATGATAGCGGCCTGACTCTCGTGTATACGCCAGTCACGGCAGCTCAAGATGATCCAGTATATGCACCTTTTGACATCAATCGCTCAGCTCATGTCTGGGTAGAAGGTAGCGAAGCGGCTAGCCAGTCCGAGCGGCAGCTTATTGGTGTGGTTGGTGAGCTGCGCCCGGCAGTAGTGAAGCATTTCAAGCTACCTGATTATACTGCAGCGGCATCACTTCGCCTTGATGTGATGGAGCAGGTATGGCGTGATACGGTGGTGCACTACCAGCCAATGAGCCGCTACCCTACCACCGCGCGCGATATCTCAATCCAAACAAGTACAGAGGTTACCTATGATGAGCTCATGCAAGCAGTCTCGAGCGCTATGGCTCGGGCTAGCGAAACATACCCAGATGTAACGATCCGCGATCTCACGCCGCTGAGTATTTACAAAGCAACCCCTGATGCATCACATCAAACCACCACATTTCGCCTAACGCTATCGAGTAGCCAAGCGACGCTGAGTGCTGAGCGTGTTCGTTCGATCATTCGGACAGTGTTTGCGCCCGAGCAGCATGCGCTGTTTCAGGGTGTGGACTTTGGTGAATGAGGTTGATGTAAGCGACGCTGTGGTAGGCGATTGCGCAGACGGAGGAAGCTCCGCCGCGTGGGCCGACCAATCAGCACGCCAAATGACGCACCAGCCGCAATGGCAATAGCGATGAGGACAGCACGCACTAGCAGACCTGCTTCGCTTGAGCCAGTTGTCACGACACCCATGAGCCCATTGTAGAGCGTGACGCCTGGCACAAGTGGAACGATTCCGGCATTGACGATGGCAAGGCTGGGCATATGCCACAAACGGGAAGCGGTTGTCGCAATAAAACCAATTACCAAACCCGCTGCCGCACTGGCCGCAATAGCAGACATGCTCCAGCCAGTAATGGCGAGGTATATATCATAGCCAAGCATGCCAGTTGCACCAGCTAGGATGATGCCGACTGGCTGAGTGTGGTTGCCGAGGGCAAAGGTGGCAGCAATAGCAGCTGCTCCGATATACTGATACATCGTGCCAGTCAGCTGCAACTGATCGGGCGTGGCAACAAATTCAATCCCAAAACGCCGCGCTGTATACAGACCAATCATCACACCGATCACCACGCCCATTGTCATCATTGCCACTTTGAGTAGTCGACCCGTTGCCGTCACGTAATATTCGTCGATTGCATCCTGGAAGGCACCAACGATCATCATCCCTGCCACCAAGAGCACGATACCGCTCACGGTTATGATGGTTGGGTTGATGATACCAAGAACATCGAGATAATGGTTGGTGGCAAGCCACGTGATAATGGTTGCAACCAATGTAATAACGCTTGCCGCGATGATTTGAGTAAAGAACACAGGAAGAGCAATGCGATTTAAGCGGCCTAGCAGCCACATAATTGCCACACCCATCACAAAGGTGGCAAAAATCACTGGCAATGACGCCGTATAGAGCAGGGCCGAGCCAGCACTGAGCCCGCCGCCTGCCAGATAAATCACCCAGGGTGGATAGCGTCGCGGCTTGGCAAGGATGGCATCGAGCTCGCGCTCGGCAGCATCGAGAGTGAGCGCTCCCTCGGCAATAGTAGCGGCCAGGGTCTGGAGGCATTGCATGTGTTGGTAGTTGATCTCGCGCGGTGGGATGGTGCGCAGAAGCGTCAGTGGTTCGTAATCGTTACCTCGATCTTGCGATAAAATAAGCTGTGACGAAATAACGTCGATATGTACTTTGCGGGTACAGTAGGTATCCGTAATACTGAGTGCCATATGAACGACATTTTGGGCTGGTGTGCCCATTGAAATGAGCTGGTCAGCAATGCTCATTGCGAGGCGTAGGGCACGCATATTGGGTGTGAGGGCGCCATCAAGCTTCTCGACTGACGTTGGCTGTAAGGTGGCAGTACCGCCAATAGCGAGGCGGGCAAGCAGGGGCGAAAATAAGGTATGGAGACGGTTCATCGCTTTTTAGTATACTGAGAAAAATCGTCATTGCAAGAGGTGTGTTGGCCGACGGTTGTTCGCGTGTTGTTTCCGCGCAGCGCCAGGTGGTAGAGAGTGACAGGATTAACAAGGAATATATAGCAAAAACTAGACAGCATTTATCGTCTCGACCTCTGTTATCTAGCAGTCATACTGGCAAGTGTGCTATACTGGGCAAGATAGATTAGTCGATGAAACAAGAGGAGTTATGGCAACAACTAAGACACAACGCTGGATTATTATTGTTATTTTGGTCGCGACGATTGTCGGGACGCTGGGGTCATTTGCGGCAATGATTCTTGCCTCGGAGAATTACAAAAATGACCAAGCCAAAGCGCAAAAGGCGCAAGAAAAATACCAGAAACTCATGAAGGACTACCAAGCGAAGACAGCTGCTCAAGCCCAAGAGCTGTCAAACAAATATTACCCGACTTTTAGTCAATATACGAGCCGGGTTGGCGAGTTTGATCGCGATAGTGTGAAGGAGCTCTCCAGCGAAGACTTGGTAGTTGGTGATGGTGAGGAAATCAAGGATAATACGGCATTTGCAGCCTACTACATTGGCTGGAATCCAAAAGGTAAGGTATTTGATCAATCTATCAAAGACGGCAAGCTCAGTGCGCCATTTGCCGTAGAGGGTGGGCTCAAGAGTGCGAGTGTCATCACTGGCTGGAAGGAAGGCATCAAGGGGATGCGCCTTGGTGGGGTGCGTGAGCTAACCATCCCCTCCGACAAAGCATACGGCGAGAAAGGCCAAGGCAACGACATTCCCGCCAATACACCACTGAAGTTCATTGTGATGGCAGTGCCAAAGCCGGCTACGATCGATACTTCAGAGCTACTAAAGGCATATCAAGAAGGCCAAGGAGGAAGCAACTATGGACAACACTACCAATAACCAAACTCAGATGCCGACCCACGACGTGGTGATGATCGGCGCAGGGCCAAGCGCTCTGGCTGCCGCGGTATATACAACGCGCGAGAACCTGCAGACGGTGCTGTATGAAAAAGCAGTTATCGGTGGCCTCGCAGCAATTACCGACAAGATCGATAACTACCCAGGTTTTGCTGATGGTGTAGCGGGTCTCGACCTCGCCGAGCAGCTCCAGCGCCAGGCAGAGCGCTTTGGGGCGCAGATTGAGCTGGGTGAGGTATCGAGCCTCCGCAAAGATGGCAATGATACGATTGTGACAGTTGACGGGCAGGATGTGCGTGCCCGTGCGATATTGATTGCCACTGGCAGTGCATATAACAAGCTTGGTATCCCTGGCGAAGATGCATTGTATGGTCGTGGCGTACACTACTGTGCAACCTGCGATGGTGCGTTTTATAAAGGCAAGCAACTAGTGGTGATTGGTGGCGGAAACTCTGGCTTGCAAGAGGCGATGTTCTTGACTCGCTTTGCGGAGCATATCGACCTCCTGGTGCGGAGCACGATCAAAGCGAGTGAGATCCTCCAGACCGACCTGCAGCCCTTTATCGAGCGAGGACAAATTAGCGTCCATCTCCATACCGAATCGACTGAAATTATAGCAGAGGACGGCAAAGTGATTGGTGTTGCAGCCATCAGTAATGGCCAGCCAACTACCTTCGCCTGTGATGGGGTGTTTGTCTTTGTTGGCCTTAAGCCAAACACGGGCTTTCTGCAGGGTACGCCCGTCCAGCTTGATGAGCGTGGGTTGATTATTACCAATGAACATCTTGAGACAACGATGCCTGGCGTCTTTGCCAGTGGTGATGTGCGTAGTGGCGCAACGATGCAGATTGCTACAGCGGTGGGCGAAGGTGCGACAGCTGCTTTGAGTATCCGTGAGTATATTCAGCAGCACAAAGCGTAGAATAGACAGTATTGGTGCGGGATAGCTAAGAGCCTAAATCTCAAAACTCAGCTCTTGAGTAGCATCTCCTTTCTATCTAACAAAGTAAAAAATCAGTCGTAATGGCTGATTTTTTACTCGTGTGAAGACGAAGTTGATATACCTAGAAGGTTGATCGTATAGAGTAGCGAGGAGCAGTCTAAGAATGGCTATAGTTTTGAGATGTGGGCATAAAAACAATACTCCTTGTCTCGTTAATATTTTGACTTCTGTGAATTGGATAGTGGTAGTATCCGTCCACAGAAAGGAACGGAGAGGCCTATCATCACCCAAATGAGACGTTAGTTGGATTCAGACAATATTCCTAATCTCTAAAGCGCCGTAGCTCAGCAAGAAACTTATCTGGATAGTTGGTCACGACGCCGTCGATGCCGCGCTCGGCAAGCTGCTGCAGGGCGCCTGGGCGATTGACGGTATAGACGTAGGTAAAGAGATTCGACCGACGTGCAATCTCTATCGCCAATGGATGTGCATACAAGCGATGAAACCCTACTGCGGTGAAGTCGAGCTTTCGCTGGTAGGCCAAGAATGCAAAGGGATTATTGCGGTGAAGTAGAGCAAGATTGGCCTGAGGCGCAAGCTGTCGAAATTGCCGAAGCTCGCGTATGGAGAATGACGAAAGTAGTACATTGTCCCAATCATCTGGCGATGTGGTGGAGCGTGTGAGGAGCTGATACGTTGGCTCAGCGCTACCGTGCCCTTTGAGCTCAATATTGAGCAGCACAACGCCAAAAAAACGGTCTAACACTGCTGCGAGCGAAGGGACAGGTTGCTCGCTGGTGAGAGTTTGCAGCTCGGCATAGGTTAAGTGGCTGATTGATTCATTCTGGTGGTGGGTACGTAGCAGGCGATTATCGTGCGCCACCACGGGCACACCATCGCGCGTCAATCGCACATCTAGCTCAAGCATATCAGCGCCTGCCGCGACACCCGCTGCCATAGCGTCGATAGTGTTCTCTGGTGCGAGCCCGGCCGCACCGCGATGACCAATGATTAACATGCTAGCAGTATTATACCATCAAATGGGTTGGTGATGAGAATAATGTGTTTGCAGAGCAAGGCTGCACCGCCAGCGCATCTTCTTTTGCCATTACCGAGTAGATTTTGCTAAAATAAAACAGATAGCAACAGAAAGGAGCTAATACAAATGGCAGATTTTAATAAAGTACTGACGCCCGGCGACGTTGACGCTGGCATTGTCAATGTGGTGGTGGAGATTCCGCAGGGGAGCTACCACAAAATCGAATGGGATCGCGACCTCGCAGTGATGAAGCTCGACCGGGTCGAGCCAGCAATCTTTGCCAAGCCAACCAACTATGGTTTTATTCCACAAACCCTAGATGAAGATGGCGATGAGCTCGATGCGCTCATCATCACCGATCAACCACTGACGACTGGTGTCGTTTTGGAGGGTAAAGTAATTGGCGTGCTGGAGTTTGTTGACGATGACGAAGTGGACGATAAGGTGATCGTTGTACCAGCAGATGACCGTAATACAGGTGATGCAATCAACTCGCTCGAAGATCTCCCTGCTGCAACCCTCAAGCAAATCGAGCACCACTTTAACCACTATAAGGATCTCAAGAAGCCTGGTACTACTGTCGTGAAGGGCTTTGGTGACGCCGCGCGTGCTAAGCAGATTATTCATGAATCTATTGCGCGTTGGAATGAGCGCTAGATAACGTGTTTAAGCAAATACAAAATACCCCACTGGGGTATTTTGTATTTTTACTTCAACTTCTAAAATTCTCTAGGTTACTATAGAACAGGCGGTACTTGCGGAATGTTGCTTTATCAAGAAAGTCAGAGGCTCGCAGGCTGGTTATCACAATAGGCTACCCACATCTGTTGGATAATAATGGTGATAGAGGGAGCAAAGTTGCGGCAGATCGATAATTTTAGAGACTTAAGTTAAGATGTGCGTCAATTATCTAACGTTACCTCAGTTATTTTTCTTTGACTTTTTCGAAGCAGCGTCAGGCTTACCGATTGGCATAATTTTATCCGTCAGACTAATCGCACCATTCACAGCCTGGACGCGGATCTTATTGAGCTGGAGACGGAGCTTGTCGCGGGCGTGGCTAGTGGTAACGAGCTGTGCCCAACCTGGCTTGGGGTATGAGAGCTTACGAGTAAGGACTTCGATAACATCGCCATTCTCAAGTGGCCGCTCAAATGGCTCCATCTTGCCATTGATCCGGAAGCCGTAGGCGTGCTTGGCGATATCAGAGTGGATGGCATAGGCAAAGTCCAGCGGCAAAGCACCCTCGGGGAGGTTATAAATATCACCCTTGGGAGAAAAGACGAAGATGCGATTGCCAAAGAGATCGATCGATAACTGCTCGCGAGGGATATCCTCGCCAGCGCGCAGGCGAGCGGCGATTTCTTGCAGTTGCGTAATCCACTGCAGCTGAGCTGGTAGGTTCGACACGCCGCGTTTGGAGTCGCCTTTGAGGTACTCCTTGCTATCTTTTTGTTGCTGGTAGTGGAAGCTGGCGGCAAGGCCGCGCTCAGCATACTCGTGCATATCGCGCGTGCGAATCTGAAACTCGACAATCTGCTTGTTGGGTGTAATGACCGTGGTATGGAGACTCTGGTAGCCGTTTGGCTTGGGGATGGAAATATAATCTTTGATGCGAGCGATCATCGGTTGATACAGCGAGTGGAGAATACCCAGCACAAGGTAGCACTCTTCCTTGGTGTGGACAATGATGCGTAGTGCCATCAGGTCATAAATATTGTCGAGACTACCGCGCTTTTGGAGCTTGCGATGCAGGCTATAGAGACTCTTAACTCGCCCATTGATTTCAAACTCGAGCTTCTCATCCTTGAGCGCTTGCTCAACCTCGAGGCGGACGACGCCAAGCTTGCGGGTACTTTTGCCTAGGCGCTGCTTCATGACCTTCTCGAGCCGCTTGTATTCTTTGGGGTCGAGGTAGCTAAAGGCGAGTTCTTCTAGCTCCATCCGCACCCGCCCCATACCGAGCTGATCGGCCATGGGGGCAAAGACTTCGAGTGTTTCTCGGGCGATCTTTTGCTGCTTTTCGGGCGACTTGAATTGCAGCGTCTGCATATTGTGCAGCCGGTCGGCCAGCTTGATGATAATGACACGCACGTCCTGTCCCACAGCAATAAGCAGCTTGGTAAGGTTGTCTTTTGTCTGAGGAAGATAGTGGTCAAGGTCGCGCATACCAGCCCGAGCTTGACTCACCTTCGTCACGCCATCAACGAGGAAGGATACGTCATGTCCGAAAAGCGACTCAATGTCGTCTAGTGACGTCTTGGTATCCTCAACGGTATCATGGAGAATACCGGCGATGATGGTGTCGCTGTCCATCCCCCAGTCAATCAAGATAATTGCAACGCTTAGTGGATGGGTAATGTAAGGTTCACCGCTCTTGCGCTTTTGCCCGTGGTGAGCTTGGGTGGCGAAGTCGATCGCATGGTCGATTTCATACAGCTGATCTTCGCTATAGAGGCCGCGGGCTTTTGTCAGGACGTCTTGTTTGGTCACCATAAACCTAGTATATACTGCCAAGAAGAAAAGTGCTATTGCCCTTGACCATTCCACCTGCTATAGTGATGTTTAAATATGCTTATGCTAATGGAGGGAGAAATATAATGAGGCAAAGCAGGGCGGTATGGTGGATACAGCGGAGCCAGAAGGGTTTCACGCTCATGGAGCTGATGATTGTGATTGCGATCTTGGGCTTGCTCGTAACGCTGTCTATGACGGCGTATTCGGGCTATCGCCGGCGCTCAGTCGATGTCGCAACGCGTGCGGCAGCCACCAGTGCACTTGAGGCGATCAAGACGCATCACGCCAATGCCAGCGCTAGTGGTGCAAGCTATAGCACTAACCTCGAGCAAGTCGGTTACCGCCCACCAAGTGATACAGCTGTGCAGGTTACGCTGAGCGCCGATGCTACCAAATTCTGCGTTCAAGCCACCGACCGCCACCTCACCGACATTCGCTACTACGCCACCACTGGCATGGCGCGGCCGCAGGCGGGGAGTTGCCCAGCAAGTTTCTAGAGCATTATTATGTGAAATGTCTGCTATAAAGCATATTCATAGTTGCTTAACTGTCCGATATATTGTGCTAAAGTATACATATGAGTTTGACAAAAGCAATACAAGACTACATCGATAAAAGTCCCTACCTAACAAATATTGACGTGGAACTAGCGACAATGTTCAATGATGTGGGCGAATGGGCTGTCGCCCTTGAGCATATTTGCACAATATTAGCCGCAAATGGCTGCGTGTTATCTTCGCAAGAAATGGCAGAACTGGAATCACTAATTGACAAGACAAAGAAGATAGAATACGAGGACTTTGATGACGCTTTCTTAGATAGTGTAAAAAGAGTTCGAGAAACCAACTCTTCGCGCACGTCAGTCTAGCACTCCCTCCTTAGCTCTCGCAAACGTGAAAGAATTCCGTCGCCGTCTTTACAACACACGTCAGACGCCGTATAATGTCTGGCATGGCTGTCATAGCACCAATTATTTTGAGTACAAAAACTGATGAATACAAGGCTGCGGTAGAGCATTTTATGCCGTTTGCCAAGCGGGTTCATATTGATATTTCTGATGGCGTATTTGCGCCCCGTCAAACGGTAGGGATCGGCCAACTGTGGTGGCCTCAGTCGTGGACGGTTGATATCCACGCTATGGTGGCGCGCCCTAGCGTGTACGTTGAGAAACTGATCAAGCTGCGGCCCAGCACAATTATCTTTCATGCCGAAGTCAAAGAGGATTTGATCCCTGTCTTGCAACAGGTCAAGCAAGCTGGTATTCATGCTGGTGTGGCCCTGCAGCGTACGACGGTACCCGAGACAGTGGCATCGTATATCGAGACGGCCGACTATGTATCGATCGTTAGCGGCAAGCTGGGTGAGTTTGGTGGCAAGGCGCGGATGATGCAGCTGGAGAAAATCCGGCTGGTGCGGGCTATTCATCCTCGGGTCGAGATTGGCTGGGATGGTGGCGTGACGGTAGATAATGTCTTCCATATTGCCCAGGGTGGGGCTGATGTGATTAGTGTTGGTGGAGCGATCAACCACGCCAAAGATCCGCAAGCAACGTACAACAAACTCCTGGCTGAGATGAATCGCCAGAGTGTGATTTAAGCCCCGCGCTATGCTACACTAAGGAGCGTGACGCACATACCATTTCAGCTTCGTTCTTCCTATCAACCGACCGGTGATCAGCCACAGGCGATCGCCCAGCTACTTAGTGGCCTGGAAGCTGGCCAGCGCGAGCAGACACTACTTGGTGCAACGGGTAGCGGTAAGACCTTTACGATGGCAAATATTATCGCTCGGCGTGGTGTGCCGACGCTTGTTTTGGCGCATAACAAGACACTCGCGGCGCAGCTCTTTAGTGAGTTCAAGCAGTTCTTTCCAGACAATGAAGTACACTACTTTGTCAGTTATTTTGATTATTATCAGCCAGAAGCATACATTGCCAGCAGTGATACATATATCGAGAAAGATTCAGCCATCAATGAGGAAATCGACCGCCTCCGCCATGCAGCGACTGATGCATTACTCACGCGCCGCGATGTGATTATTGTCGCCAGTGTCAGCTGCATCTATGGCCTGGGTTCGCCAGCCGATTATTATGAGCTATCCGTCACAGTGCGTCAGGGCGAGCGGCGCGTTCAGGATAAATTTTTGCGCCAGCTGATGGATATCCAATACCATCGCAATGATATTGATTTTGCACGCGGTGCCTTTCGCGTCAAGGGCGATGTGGTCGATGTCTTTCCAGCAGGGCAAGAGACAGCCTATCGGGTGGAATTTTTTGGAGATGAGGTGGATCGGATTACGCACATCAACCCGCTCACTGGCGAGATCCTCGATGAGCCAGCGGAGTTCACCATCTTTCCGAGTAGCCACTATGCAACACCTAAGGAGAAAATTAAGCAGGCGATTGACCTGATTCGACAGGAGTACGAGGAGCGTGAACAGTGGTTTGAGACGCACGGTAAGCTGCTTGAGGCGCAGCGCTTGAGCCAGCGCACCAAGTACGATCTGGAAATGCTCGAGCAGACTGGCTTCGTGAAGGGGATTGAGAACTATAGTCGCTATCTCACCAACCGCGAAGCGGGTGAGCAGCCAGCTACCTTGCTCGATTACTTCCCCGATGATTTCTTGATGTTGATCGACGAGAGTCACGTAACCGTCCCCCAAGTGCGCGCGATGTATAATGGTGACCGCGCTCGCAAAGAAGTGCTGGTGGAGCATGGCTTTCGCCTGCCAAGCGCGCTAGACAATCGTCCACTGCGCTTTGATGAATTTGATAAGCACATCAACCAAGTGATTTATGTCTCTGCTACCCCTGGTGATTATGAGTTAGAGCGGAGCGCCGCTCCTGCTCAGCAGGTGATTCGCCCCACTGGCTTGCTCGACCCAGAAATCATTGTTCGCCCAACGGAAGGACAAGTGGATGACCTCATTGCAGAGATTCGCGAGCGTACCAATCAGCAGCAGCGCGTGCTCGTGACAACGCTTACCAAGCGGATGGCTGAGGATCTCTCTACCTATCTGACCGACCTCGGTATCAAGACGGCTTATATCCACAGCGAGATAGACACGCTCGAGCGCGGTGACATTCTGCGCGATCTGCGCATGGGCCTGTATGATGTCCTGGTGGGGATCAATCTCTTGCGTGAGGGGATCGATTTGCCAGAGGTGAGCTTGGTGGCAATCATGGATGCCGATAAAGAAGGCTTCCTCCGTAGCGAGCGTAGCCTCATCCAGACAATTGGCCGGGCAGCTCGCCACGTTGAGGGTAGGGTAATTATGTATGGTGATAGTATCACCGATAGTATGCGCCGAGCGATTGACGAAACCAAACGCCGACGCGAAATTCAGCAGGCATACAATCGCGAACATGGCATTACACCGCGTGGCATTAATAAAGCGATCGACGAAGGTCTGCGCTCCATCATCCCGCAAAAGGAGGATGACGCGCCCAAGCTTGACCTGCGTAAAATCCCCAAGGACGAATACAAGAGCCTTATCAAAGATCTGACTGGCCAAATGAATCTCGCTAGTGCCAATCTTGAGTTTGAGCGAGCAGCCGAATTGCGAGATCTGATCGCCGAAGTGAAGAGTAAGTTGTAGAGCAGTAGCTGAGTAAACCCACGATCGGCACATGCACAGAGTGTATAATATGATGTAGTATGCCTATACGTGATACTCACGCCCTGCCAGAGTATGTGATATATTTCTTGGCAACGATCGATCGTCGACCGGAGTTTATCCGGTGGTCGATTCTTATTGGGCTTGCAATCTGTAACGTTGTACTGCTCTGTCTGCCAGTGATATTCTTTGTCGTTTGTTATTGCATCGTGTTTTGGAGGACGCATGGTTATTACAAAACAGTCGAGTTTCAAAGTGTCAAGCAGAGGCTTGCCAAGCAAATACAAGAATATAATGACTTCAATGCCTTTTTACCCGAAACTAAGCGCTTTATTCGTCAGCAGCAGTCGAGGCTTTCGCATACGCATGTGAAAAACAGCACACTCACGGTGTATAAAAATGCGCAGCTCGACCCATACCGCTATATTGTCAAATATTTTTTTGCGCAGCGCACAATAAACGAAGAGACAGTGCAGATACTCGAGCAAATCCTCCAGAAATACGACACAATCAAAAAGACTGAGGCAATATTGCGGAGCGAATACAACGAGATTATGGACTTCATTGATGCTAAAATGTACGTTGGAGCCTATATTTTCAAGAAAATGACGATGAAGCAGCTTGGGTCGAATACATTACCTAAGTTTGAAAAGAATTATTTTCTCGTATATTCATTTAAATACACTTCGCCCGCCAAGCGCAATAACTACTCGTTCGATATTACACTCACAGAGAAAAAGCTCCAAAAATTGGCAGAATATCTCAGCCAGCAGATAGCATATCGCAAATCTGCGCGGTTTCAGCGTCAGCTTATGACGCCAAAGCTCAGGCGGTTTATCTTGCGCAGAGACAACTACGAATGCCAGAAGTGCCATGTTTCGCGCCGGGATGAGAAACACCTCTTGCTCGAAGTTGACCATATTGTACCAGTGTCAAAAGGCGGTATCACGACCGAGCAAAATTTGCGAGCGCTCTGTTGGCGCTGCAATCGAGCTAAGGGTGATAAGCTGGAAGTAGCTTAGCATGAGTATTGCACTCCGTACTACCCACACTTCTTACTGACGCATTACTCGTTGCTCATTGATATATAGCGATTCCACGCACCGAATGTGGTACAATATATCCATAATGAGTAGTATTACCACTGAAGATGTGCAACACCTTGCACAATTAAGTTCGATTAGTCTTGGCAGTTCAGCCGACGTTGCCGCGCTGCGCCAAAACCTCGAGGATATCCTGCACTATATTGAGCAGCTATCCACCCTCGACACGACTGGTGTCGAGCCAACCTACCAAGTAACTGGCCTGACTAATGTATGGCGGCCCGACACAATAGATGCTAGCGACGTATCGCGCGAGCAGCTATTGGGGCTAGCCGCCGAGCAGGCAGATAAGTGTGTAAAAGTACCGAAGGTGTTGTGATATGAATATTACAGAGAGAGTTGCTCAGATCAAACAAGGCCAGACATCGGCTACTGCCCAGGTGCAAGTGGCTTTGCAGCGGGCGCGTGATGCTAAGGAATACCACGCCCTGCTGAGCCTGACAGAGGAGCGGGCACTGCAGCGGGCACAAGAAATTGATGAAGCGCTGGCTCGGGGCGAGGACGTTGGAGTGCTGGCTGGTGTGCCGTTTGTCGTCAAGGATAACTATCTTGCGTATGGTGCGCCGAGTACAGCAGCCAGCAAGATGCTTGAGAATTTTGATACGCCTCTCCAAGCAACAGTGGTAGATAAGCTTGAAGCAGCTGGGGCGATCTGCATTGGCAAGAGTAACCTCGATGCCTTTGCGCATGGTGGGAGCACAGAGAACTCATACTTTGGCGCTACGCACAACGCTGTCGACAAAACAAAAGTCGCTGGTGGCAGTAGTGGCGGCTCGGCTGTGGTGACGGCGCTCGACATTGTGCCATTTGCCTTAGGAACAGATACGGGAGGCTCAATTCGCCAACCCGCCAGTTTCAATGGTGTGTATGGTATCAAGCCAACCTATGGCACAGCGAGCCGCTATGGTGTCGTGGCAATGGCCTCGAGCACTGATACGATGGGCTGCTTTGCGCGCAGTGCCGAGGATATTGCTGTGGTGATGAACGTCATGGCTGGCCAAGACCCGAAAGATATGACGACGTTGCCCAATTTCTTCGCGCCTGCAACAGAGACGCCGCAACAGCTGAAGATCGGTATCATCAACGAAGCAATGGGTGATGGTGTTGATGCGGAGGTGCGTCAGGCGGTCAGCCAGTATGCCGATACCCTGCGATCACATGGCCATGCCGTCGAGACAGTAAGCATGCCGATGCTTCAGTATGCCCTTGCTATCTACTACATTGTTGTGCCAGCTGAGATCTCAAGCAACCTGGCGCGCTACGATGGCGTGCGCTATGGCCATCGTGCTGAGGGAGTTAAGACACTGGCCGAACTTTATGGTCGGAGTCGTGACGAAGGCTTTATGCCAGAGAACAAGCGGCGCATTATGATTGGTAGCTACGTACTCAGTAGTGGGTATTTCGACGCGTACTATCTCCAGGCACAAAAAGCGCGGACGTTGCTCATCAACGAATTTAACGCCCTGTTTGAGCAATACGACATGCTTCTTTTGCCAACAGCACCAACTCCTGCCTTTGGTCTTGGCGAAAACAGCGACGACCCGCTTAAGATGTATCTTGCGGATATCATGACAGTGCCAGCCAGTCTGGCAGGCTTACCTGCATTGAATGTGCCAGCTGGAGTGAGCCAAGCGGGCTTGCCAATCGGTGCGCAGTTGATTGGCCCCATGCAGAGTGATGCAACGCTGCTTGCTGTGGCAACCCAAGCCGCTACAGAAAGGAGCGCCTGATGTCTGGCAGTGTCACGATCCTTTTGGTGGGTATTATTATCATTGCTGCGATCTTGGTCGTCGTTGTTGCCCTGACGCGCCAGGGTGGTAAGGTGCTCAATGTCGAGAAATACCAAGCGCGCTGGCTTGCCATTGAGAACAGCCTCGATAAATCCAATATTGGCACATACCAGCTGGCTATCTTCGAGGCAGATAAGTTGCTCGATCTTGCTCTCCGCGAACGTGGCTTTGCTGGCGATACGATGGGTGAGCGCATGAAGTCGGCCCGCGAACAATGGAGCAATAGCAACCACGTATGGGGTGCTCACAAGGTGCGCAACAAGCTGGCGCACGAGGCTAATGTGCGGCTCTCGCGCGAGATTGCCTTGCGGGCATTAGCCGCGTATAAACAGGGGTTAAAGGATTTGGGAGCGATATAATTATGGCAGTTTCTCACGATGTTTTGCAAAAATATGAAGTGACGATTGGTATCGAATGCCACGTACAGTTGGCAACCGACACAAAACTCTTCAGTCCAGCCGATAATGACGCCCGCGATGCCGAGCCTAATAGCAAAGTCCACCCGATCGACTTCGGTCTGCCTGGTATGTTGCCAGTGCTAAATCGCCACGCGGTTGATCTTGCGATTCGGGCTGGCAAGGCACTCAATGCACCCATCGCTCGTGTTTCGCGCTTCGATCGTAAGCATTATTTCTATCCAGATCTACCGAAAGGCTACCAGACAAGCCAGATGTACCAGCCAATTATCCTAGCGGGCTATGTCGATGTGCCGCTTGATGATGGCAGTACCACGCGCGTCCGGATCGACCATGCTCACATGGAGGAAGATGCTGGCAAGCTAACACACCACGATGGTTACTCATTAGTTGACCTCAACCGAGCGGGTACACCACTGATCGAGATCGTCTCGCAGCCTGATATTCACTCAGCAGCCGAGGCTCGTGCCTACGCAGCAGAGCTCCACAAGCTCATGACCTATGCTGGCGTCACACACGGCGATCTCTACCATGGTAATATGCGCTTTGATGTCAATATCTCAATCGCGCCAAAGGGTTCAGATCAGCTTGGTACGCGTGCTGAAGTGAAGAACCTCAACAGCTTCCGCAGTGTAGAAAAGGCAGTGGAGTATGAATTTGCGCGTCAGGCAGCTTTGCTCGAGCGCGGTGAGCGTGTCGTGCAAGAAACCCGTGGCTGGAGTGACGATAAAGGCATCACCACGAGCCAGCGCAGCAAAGAAGATGCCCAGGACTATCGCTACATGCCCGACCCAGACATTCCACCAATTGTCCTAACGGACGAAGAGATTGCTCGTGTTCAGCAGGATGTACCGACGATGCCAGGTGAATACCGCGTGCAGTGGCAGAGCCTTGCGCTGGATAACTCGGTGGTTAATACTGTGCTCAGTCATCAGCCACTGGCTATTTTGCTGAGTGATATCTACCCGCTCGAGCATAATGCTGCGTCGATTTTGCAATGGCTTGGCGTCGATGAGTCAGTGTATCAGCGGCTTGTCAAGCGGATCTTCAACTGGTTTGCCTCCACACCGGAAGAGTTGATGGATATGAGTAAGGTTGAATCGGGTTTTGTTGGGCCGCGGCGACTCTTGCTGCTCTCACAGTTGGTGGAGGACAACAAAGTCAGCTCGACTGGCGCGAAGGAGCTCTTTCTTGACCTTTTTGACGAGCAATATACTGGCAAGATGCCTGAGGTGATTGCTGAGGCGAAGAATCTGCTCCAGGTGTCAGACGAGGGGGCGATTGGCGCAATTGTCGATGAGGTGATGAATGACCCAGCCAGTGCGGCGTCCATTGCGGATATCAAGGCTGGCAAGGATAAGGCAATTGGCTACCTCGTCGGGCAAGTCATGAAGCGCTCTCGCGGCAAAGCCAATCCAGCTCTGGCGCAGAAACTGATTCGTGAGAGGCTGAAGTGAGCAACTAAAAGATATACAAGGAGAATCATAATGAAACGACCAACAAAAGCAATCATCGCCGCCGCGGGTTTTGGTACGCGGTTCTTACCTCAGACGAAGGCAATGCCTAAGGAGATGATGCCACTGATCGATAAGCCGATCATCCAGTATGTAGTGGAAGAGCTCGTCCAGGCGGGAATTCGCGATATTATCATCGTGGGGAGTGCTAATAAGCGTGCAATTGAAGACCACTTTGATGTGCCAAATGAGGATTTACTAGCTAACCTTCGGGCTGGTGGGCCAAAGAAGCAGCCACTGATCGATACCGTCAAGCAGCTCTCGGAGATGGCAAACTTTATCTACATCCGCCAAAAGGGTCCATACGGCAATGCAACGCCGCTGGCCTGTGCAGCACACCTCATCAACCGCGACGAGCCCGTCATCTATACCTTTGCCGACGACTTCATTGCTGCCAGCCCAAGCCGCTTCCAGCAGATGATCGCTGCATCGCAAGAGCTCGATGGGGCAGTACTATCGTGCAAAAAGATCGTCGACGATGCTGAGTTTGATCGCTATGGCGTGGTGGCTGGCCAGCAGCTATCGGACGGTGTTATTAAGATGAGCAACATCGTTGAAAAGCCAGGCAAGGCTAATGCGCCATCTGACCTCGCTAGTGTCAGTAGCTATATTTTGCCTGGCGAATTCTTTAGCTATCTTGAGCATGCGAAGGAGCATTTTGATGGGCATGGCGAGTTTACTGTCCAGCCTATTATGCAGCGGATGATTGATGACGACCACGCATTCTTTGGTGTGGAGATTACCAACGGTACATATTATGACACTGGCGATAAGCTAGAGTATCTTAAGACCGTCGTAGATTTTGGTCTCAAAGACCCAGTGCTTGGTCCAGAGTTTGCAAAATACCTGCGGACTCACTATACTGATACCCAGGCATAGTATATATGCTACTAACATAAAGGAGATACCGCATGGAGTGGGCCCAGATATTAGTTATCATGTTATCGGTATTGCTAGCGCTACTGCTGGTGCTTGCGATCGTCTTGACGATCATATTGATTCGCATTACGCAGCGGATTAGTGCTGTGGTCGAATCAGCTGAACGCGTAGCAGCAAACCTTGAGGCAACGACTGATAATATTACCCGGGTTACCTCGCCGTTTTGGCTAGCCAAGACCGCTGTGTCTTCGATCAAAAAATTGTTTACCACCAAACATAATCGATAAAGGAGGGATATATGTCGAAAGGTAAATTTGTGCTTGGTGCAGCAATCGGTGCTGCCGCTGGCGTGGTGGCTGGGCTCTTAACAGCGCCAAAGTCAGGCAAAGAGACGCGAGCTGACCTCAAGAAAAAGGCACGTGAGCTCAAGCAAGACGCAACCGCAAAGGGTGACGAATTGCGTGCTAAGGGTGAGAAGGCATACTACGATGCACGTGATGCCGCTCGTGACCTGCATGACCGCAGTGGCCGCGCTCTGCGCAGTGCTCGCGATGAGTTTGCAAAGGACAAGAAGTAGCCAGTAGGCGACAAAGGATGTGGTGAGTATTCTCCTTATAGGCAGAATGCTCGCCGCATCTTCGCAATTATCATTATTATGACAAAGCAATCATCCCCACCGCAGCATTCATCGGATGAGTCGGCGACTCGTGAGCAGCGTGACCACCCTGGGCTAGTTACTGGGCTTGCACGGCAGGTTAAGCAAGCCAACGAGACCGATGCACGCAAGGCTATCCTCGAGGATTTATTTTACGATTTTCATCGTAGCCGCGCAGAAGTCTACAAAATGAACTTCATCCGCGGGATATTTTTTGGCCTAGGGAGTGTGCTTGGCGGAACGATTCTTGTAGCGCTGTTTGTCTGGTTACTCAATGCCATCGGCCTCTTGGTGCCAAGCCTGGCGGACTTTATCGATAGCATTATCAAGGTGATGAGCACGCGGCATTGATGTGTCGTGCAGAGGTAAGATGACCCATTCAGCGTGACTGGCCGTCACGTTTCTCTTGATAGGGCAATAGGGGCGGTTAGTGCCGACAAAGCAAATAGCTCTGACACCTCAGCTCTTATCAATCACAAGCATCCCGGCGTTGGCGTCACCACCTACTCATTTGCTATACTAGATAAGTATGACCTCTCACTCATTATCAGCTTTGCAACCATCGGATTTTGTTCACCTACACAACCATACTCATCACTCACTGCTTGATGGCTTAACGAAGATTGGTGACCTTGTCAGTACTGTCAAAGAGTATGGCATGACAGCAGCAGCCATTACCGATCACGGGACAATGAGTGGGGTGCTTGACTATTACAAGACGGCGAAGGCGGCGGGCATCAAGCCGATCCTTGGCATTGAAGCATACGTTGCCGCTCGCTCGCGCTTCGACCGTGATCCCGCTAAAGATAAAATGCGCTACCACCTGACTATCATTGCGATGAATAATCAGGGGTACCATAACCTGATGCGACTGAGTACGAAGGCAAACCTAGAGGGGATGTACTATAAACCACGGATCGACCATGACCTCCTCGAGGAGCTCAACGAAGGGCTGATTGTCCTAAGCGGCTGTGCAAGTGGTGAGATTGGTGAGGCGCTGCGTTATGACGACTACGCCAAGGCAGTCGAGATCGCTCAGTGGTATAAGCGTGTCTTTGGCGACCGCTACTATCTGGAATTGCAAGACCATGGCCACCCCGAGTCTAATACGCACTGGGACGTACAGGCGAAGATTAATGATGGTCTGCGCCGCATGGCTGAGGAGCTGGACATTCCTCTGGTTGTGACGTGCGATGGTCACTATTTGACGCACGACTTCCAAGATGCGCATGAGATATTGCTCTGCGTAGGGACGGGCTCATTCTTGAGCGACGAAAAGCGGATGAGCCTGAAAGACTTTGAGCTCCACCTGACTGACCCGCGCGATATCATTGCTCGCTGGGGAAGAGAGCTACCCGAGGCTATTACCAACACCAAGCAGATTGCCGACCGCTGCACTGTCGATATCGAGCTGGGCAAGATCCTTATCCCAAAATACCCATTGCCTGAGGGCGAGACGAGTGAACATAGCTATTTACACAAGCTGGTGTATCGTGGCCTAGCCCAGCGTTACAATGGTGCAAAACCCGAAGATATCGCTGATCAGCTCCCTGAGCAAATAATCCCCACCTTGGCTGATAGTGTGCGTGAGCGGGCCAAGATGGAGCTGGGCGTTATGGCAAGCATGGGGTATGAGGGGTATTTCTTGATCGTGCAGGACTTTATTAACTGGGGTAAGAGCCAGGGGATTGTCTTTGGGCCAGGTCGAGGTAGCGCCGCGGGGTCGATCATTGCGTATGCGCTTAATATCACTGATCTTGACCCGCTCAAGTACGGTCTACTCTTCGAGCGGTTTCTTAATCCCGATCGCATTAGTATGCCTGATATTGATGTCGACATCCAGGATACGCGGCGCGATGAGGTAATCGACTACTGTGCAAATAAATATGGTCACGACCACGTCAGTAATATCGTCACCTTTGGTAAGATGGCGGCCCGGGCGGCGGTGCGTGATGTCGCACGCGTGTTGGAGGTGCCGTATGCCGAAAGTGACCGCCTGGCTAAGATGGTGCCACCACCTGCCCAGGGGCGGCACATTCCGCTGGCAGTTAGCACTAAAGAAGACCCTGACCTTAAGCACGAATATGAGACGAACCCAACTGCCAAGCAAGTTTTTGATTATGCTATCCAGCTAGAGGGAACGATTCGCAGCCATGGGGTGCACGCGTGTGGTGTGGTGATTGCGCCCGATGAGCTCGTTAAATATATCCCGCTTGAGCAGGCGCAGAAAGGCGTCGTGGCGACGCAGTTCCCAATGGGCGAGGTAGAGGATCTTGGCTTGCTCAAGATGGACTTCCTTGGCCTATCAAACTTATCGATTATTAATAATGCAATGCGGATCATCCGCAAAGTCTATGGTGATACAATCGACCTCTCCACGCTACCACTTGATGACGAAGCAACGTACAAGCTCTTTCAGCGGGGGGATACAACAGGGGTATTCCAGCTTGAGTCGGCTGGGATGAAGCGCTATTTGCGTGCCCTCAAGCCATCGCACTTTGAGGATATCATCGCAATGGTGGCGCTGTATCGACCTGGGCCAATGCAGTTTATCGATAGTTTTATTCGGCGCAAGCATGGCGAGGAGGAGATTACCTACCTCCACCCGGGGATGAAGAGCTCACTCGAGAATACCTATGGTATCTTGGTCTATCAAGAGCAGTTTATGCAGATCTCCAAGGAGTGGTGCGGCTTTACTGGTGGGCAGGCTGATACCCTACGTAAGGCCGTTGGTAAGAAAAAGATCGACCTGATGAAGAAGGTTAAGCCGGAGTTTGTTGAAGGAGCAGTGAAGGTCGGTGGAGCGACGCGTGAGATGGCTGAGACATTTTGGACGCAGCTAGAAGAGTTTGCCAATTACTGCTTCAACAAGAGCCATGCAGCGTGCTATGGGCTTATTGCTTACTGGACGGCATATCTCAAGGCGCACTACCCCGATGCCTTTATGGCGGCCTTAATGACAAGCGACCATGATGACGTCGACCGACTAGCGATCGAGATCACCGAGTGTAAGCATATGGGCCTAACGGTACTCAACCCTGATGTCAATGAATCATACGAGGAATTTGCGGTGGTACCGGGCAAGAAACAGATCCGCTTTGGTATGGCAGCAGTGAAGGGTGTTGGTGTGGGAGCAGTGGAAGAGATCGTCAAGATGCGTGACCGCGATGGGAAGTTTGCTACGGTGGAAGACTTTGCCAAGCGTGTCTCGACGAGTAAATGCAACAAGCGAGTTTGGGAGTCGCTCATTAAATCGGGCGGCTTTGATGCGCTGGGTGATCGCTCTGATCTTCTCTTTAATCTTGAGAATGTCCTTGCTTTTGCGAGTAAATTACAGAAGGAAGCACTGAGCGGCCAGACTGACCTCTTCGGTAGCCTAGCCGATAGCTCTACAGAAGTCATGCCGTCGATTGAGCTTAAGCCAGCGCCCGTCAAACACACTGACAAAGAGCGCCTGATGTGGGAGCGCGAGCTGATTGGCCTCTACATTAGCGCGCACCCGCTCGACCACTACGACACGTTCTTTGCTGAGCAGACCGTGCCACTGCGCACTGTCTCACCACAGATCGACGGCCAGACAGTGACGATCGGTGGCCTCGTGACGCGCTTGCGGACGATTGTGACGAAGTCGGGTAGCAAGATGGCTTTTGTAGGAATTGAGGACAAATCGGGTGAGAGTGAGATTATTATCTTTCCGAACTTATACGAGAAGCTGGCTGGCCAGCTGGAGCAAGATGTAGTAATCACTGCCAGCGGCAAGGTGAGCGCGCGCGATCGCGATGGCAACCTTGGTGATGAAGCAAAGCTAATTGCCAATGAAATCACCGTCGTGACCGATACCGACTTAGCCGAATACCAAGCAACTGGTCGCACGATGTCTGCACCAACTGGCCCAGCAGCTACGCCGCGCCGCCGGTCATCATCGCAAAAAAATACCCAGCGCTCAGCACAAGCATCGGCACGTGCAGCCGCATCAGTGTCAGTAGGGCCGCCGCCCAAACCGCTCGATACACTCCCAACGGTCTATGTGCGGGTCAAGAACCCCGATGATATGGCTGCTCTTACGAAGTTTAAGCAGCTGTGTACGCAAAATCCGGGCCAGCACGATATTATTATGATGCTCGGTGATGACAAAACATCAGCGATTCGCCTGCCATTCCGGGTCGACGCGCAGCAGCGATTGCAGGATGAGCTTGCACAAATCCTCGGTAGAGACTGCGTTGTTGTTAAATAATGCCGTCCCCGCGTAGGGGGGTGACTCGCGCCGCCCTGGGAGTCTGCTGGCTGCGCGTGTAATCTTTACTTCGAACAGTAGCGTCTACGACCAGGGCGGCGCGAGGCCAGATACTTGCGAGGCGAGCGAAATAAGCTCAAGCACAGGCAAGTTGCAGGCGGTAGCTCGATTGTGCCACCTCCTGCTAGTATAACCCGATATTTGCCACAACGCAAACAAAATGGGTACATATGACGCTGCAACTATCCAACGGTTGTGAGCGCATAGAGCGCGATACCGGTTGCGACCGACACATTAAACGACTCCTTCTGTCCATACATCGGAATCTCGATGATGTCATCCACAAGCATGAGCGTCTCGGCTGGAATACCATGGACTTCTTCGCCAAGCAAGAGGACAAGTTTGCTTGGCGGCTGATACTGCTGGAGAGAAACGGAAGTAGGAGCTTGCTCAAGCGCAACAATGCGATAGCCGGCAAACTGCTCAAGGTCAAGCTCTGGCTGGTAATCGAACGGTACGAGAGCTTCGGCACCAAGCGCTGTCTTGTGGATCTGCCGGGTGATCTTTTCGCGGATGTGCGGCAGGCGTGGGTCGGCTCGCACTGTCTCTTCAGGCTGGTAGGCACATTGTGGTGGGGTTGGCTGAAGGGCAAGATCGGGGTAGGGGGTGTAGCCACTGAGGATAAGCCGCTGCACACCAAATCCTTCGCAGGTACGAAAGATTGCCCCAACATTGTGTGCTGAGCGAATGTTGTGCGCGATAACAATAATCTCTGGCATAATTGTATTATACCTGAAGTGCTTTGGACTTGCCTCTATATTTACCACGAGCTTTTTGTTACACTAAGAAGGATGAATGAAGATGAAGTCCAACAACGTCGTCGTCAGCAAGATGAGGCGTCGACCGAGCAACGATCGCGCATTCTTGGCCTTAAGTACCTTGATATGCGCCCCATCGAAGAGACGCTGCCACTAGCACGCGACCTAATGACGATCGAGGAGATGCACAACCTCTATATGCTGCCGCTAACTGACGGTAATGAGCAGGAATCGTATCAGTTTGCTGTTACGACACAAACACCCCAGTCGGTTATCCAGCGGACGCGGCGCACGTATCAGGACCAGGGGCTACCTGTCGAATTTTATTTGATTAGCCTCAGTGCTTACCGCGTGTTGATGAACCGCTTCGACCCACCAAAGAAGATCGTCTACGATGATATTAAGATTGCCAAAGCGGGTGATAGTGAGACCATCGCCGAGGTGAGCCAGACACTTGGGCGAGTGAGTAGTGAGGAGGTTTTCGACTTCTTGATCAACCAGGCGGATATGCTTGGTGCGAGCGACATCCATATCGAGAATGAACGCCATGATATCCGGATTCGCCTCCGTGTCGATGGTGCACTCCACCCCGTAGCGACGATCAGCCGGAGCCGCTACCGCGTGATCATGGGTGAGCTCGCCAGCCGAGCTGGCGTATCGAGTGCTTCGATGGAGCCGCAGTCTGGCCACATCCAAAAGGACGTAACACATGGCAACGCAACGCACTTGCTCAACATCCGTGTTGAGACTGTGCCAACCATGTATGGGCAGGATGCTGTGCTGCGTCTCTTTAATTTCGATGAAAGCTTGCTTAATCTTGATTTGCTGGGTATTCCGCCCAAGCAGCGCCAGCAGATTGATGAAATCATCAGCCATCCGCGCGGCCTTGTGCTGATGGTTGGGCCAACGGGCTCAGGTAAATCTACCACGCTTTACAGCATGCTCAATGCCCTCAACACGACTGATCGTAAGATTATTACCCTGGAGGACCCAATCGAATATGGCCTGGCTGGCATCTCGCAGATCCCAATCAATACCACCGCCGGTGGAAGCTTTGGCGAGGGTTTGCGCAGCGTGCTTCGTCTTGATCCAGATGTCGTGATGGTAGGTGAGATTCGCGATGTCGATACGGCGCGCACGGCCATTCAAGCGTCGATTACTGGCCACTTGGTGATGTCGAGCTTCCACGCTAATAGTAGTAGTGCAGCTTTTAGCCGAATGATCGACCTGATTGGTGTGAACCCGATTTTTGCCAGCGCTATCCGCCTTGTGGTGGCGCAGCGGTTGGTGCGGCGCCTCGTGGACGAAACCAAGGAAGCCTACGAGCCAGACGATGCCACGCGGAGCTATGTCAAGCGAGTCCTTGCTGATATTCCTGAAGAGGTAGAGCATCCGGATCTCGACACCTTCAAGCTCTGGCAGCCAGTGCCCAGCGACGATGCGCCGTTTGGCTACAAAGGCCGCATGGTGATTATGGAGCAGCTTATCGTGACCCCAGGTATTCAGAAGTTCATCCGCGGCGACTTTACTGATGTTCACCCAGACGTCATCGAAAAAGCCGCTCAGCGCGAAGGCATGCTCACCCTCGAGCAAATCGGTGTCCTTGCCGCCCTGCGCGGCGAGACAACGCTGGAGGAAGTCGGGCGGGTGATATAGCGCGCTATCTTTCTGAAGAGTACTTAGGACCGATCTGTACCATGTATTACATAGCGGATTTTTTGACAAAGTATCATTTTTTGCGTATTATACTATGGCATGTCGCATGAACAGATTGACTATCCACGAGAACCCGAATCACTTCAAGTGTCTGTCATAGACCATAATCCTAGTGGAGAAGAGCTTGGCATAACGCTACCAGACAGCGTTGGTAAAATGCCGTCTAGTGAGCATGAGCCGAGCCTAAACGAACAGCAATTAGAAGAAGATATAGCATCACTCAATGCGAGTTTTACAGTCTTTAGTGGTGTGCTTGAACACTTATCGCTTGTGATGCAACAGCATAAGGAGGCGGCTATAGCTATGCAAAATACTGAGCATACGCTTCGGCAGTGTCACTTTACAAGTGAAAGGTACAAATACTGTGTGCGTCGTGCACTATTGTGCGAAGCTAACTCGTGGCGTACAACAAATATGCGGTTATATCCGGCAGCGGCGGAGCGTGCGCAGCAATACATCAATAAGCAGCGCGACAAGCTAGCGATGCGAAGCGTGCGCGCCGTTAAGGCGGTATTTCTGGCTGGCGGAATAGTGCAGGTGCCAGATTGGTGTCATACGGTTATTCCAAAGCGTACTGAATGGCAGCAGGATAAAGCTCTGCTGCCATCGGCAGCTAACGATATATACCAAAAGTTAGTTCAGGAGACAGTCGATTGGGCAGTGGCGCAGTGCGAACAGATAGCCTTTGATGAGCCACAGCAACCATGCTACGATGACGAAGTTGCAATCTGTAAACCGGAGAGTCAACATCTCGATGCATTGCAAACGGAGCATACGGCATTAGTTGCACAGGCTCGGCAGCTTGAACAATCGCGAGATAAGGAACATACAACGGTACCGGCTGATACATTGCTGTCGTTCTGCCACTACCTCACAGAGCATGTACCACAGATTAGCCAGACGCAAATTGCACTCTTACAATGGTTTGATCGATCGGATAAGGTGATAACTCACGATATAGCACAGCGCTTGGTTGATCGCCTCTGGCCAAAGAGTGCACAGCACGCTGATCGTCAGTTAATTGATATGCAAACGGAACAGATCATTGCAGAGGCGGCTGAGCGGCTAGCCAATGCATTGGTAGCGTACCAACCGACAGCTGACCAATTAGCAATCCACGATTCGTCAAATACGATGTCTAGCAATAAACGACGCAGCATGGAAGGCTCAGTAGGCCTGCTGCCTAACAAGTCGAATCAGCCAGATGATGTCACGTCGCTGCCAGTATCGGAGCTACTACACCCTCGTGCAGAAACCAAACGTGTGCCGCTTGATTACCTTACCGTGCCGCACAAGCTTGTACCATGGCTTGAGGTGGATAGTCGTGATAGTACAGTGAGTTGTAAAGTTGTTGTCGATAACGTACCTGGGGCGCTTGTGATCGATTGCCGTAGCAAAGCACTGCAAGAAATTGAGCGTCGGATGGACGGCTACAGGTCAACACCGTGGGATTATATAGCACCAAATGTACAGCAACGTCTCACACACTATGCTCAGGTGGCTATGTCGGACGGTGGTTTAATTCATGCCGGTAAATTCTCAAGTGTTGATAAAAAAGGCGAATCGACTTACCCGTACCCTGTGGTTTACAGTAAGGACGCGAAACACAATGTGGTGCGTGTCTACATATCGAACCTACGCGTCAACCAGATGGACGATAGACTTGCGAGTGTGCGCGAGCAACTTACAGCAATGCAGGTGCACGAATTGATTATGTTGATCGGTGTCTGTGACAAGCAGCACCAGCTAGCGACATTGGCAGAAATCACTGGACGTTCTCGACGAGAGTTACGCAAACAGCGCGTAGGTAGCATTTAAAGAGAAACTATACAGAAATAAAACTACGTGGCTTTGTACGCTATGTAGTTTTATTTCTTAGGTTTACTGTCTCTTGCGTGACAAAACTCACCGATATACCCAGTGCTCTACGAGGTTACATAAGGTATACAAAGTAGGGGGCAAGATTTAGGAATGTAGACCTTGGCGAGTATAAGTATCAGCCTACCGAATAACCTTCGCCACGGCCTCAACCACGCGTTCATCAAATGGTGAGGGGATGACGTAGTCTGCTGTGGGCTCATCAACCAGCGCTGCCAGCGCCTGGGCGGCGGCGAGCTTGTGCTCGTCGGTGATTTTTTGCACGCCGTTATCGAGCGCGCCGCGGAAGATACCCGGAAAGGCCAGGGCGTTATTGACTTGGTTGGGGAAGTCGCTGCGGCCAGTGGCAATGACGGCAGCGCCAGCTGCTTTGGCGCTATCTGGCATGATTTCTGGCACTGGGTTGGCCAGGGCAAAGATAATCGGGTCTGTGGCCATCATCCCAACGAGCTCTGGGCTCAGCAGCCCCGCGCGCGATACGCCAATGAATACATCGGCACCGGCCATGGCGTCTTCGAGCGACCCCTGCTGCGAGGCATCAACGTACGCAAGCAAGGCAGTCTTCTCGGCGTTGAGATCAGTGCGGTGGCTACCCACAATACCTTTGCTATCAACCGCCACAATGTGCTGAGCGCCGTAAGTATGCAGTAGCTTAATGATAGCAGTGCCAGCAGCGCCAGCGCCAACCACGACAAATTTGCTATCAGCCAGGCTGCGGCCCGTCAGCTTGGCAGCGTTGATCAGCCCAGCCAGTACCACTACAGCCGTGCCGTGCTGGTCGTCGTGGAAGACGGGGATATCGAGCTCAGCCTTCAGGCGCTCCTCAATCTCGAAACACTGAGGTGCGGCAATGTCCTCGAGATTAATTGCGCCAAAGCTTGGTGCGATTGCCTTAACCGTAGCGATAATCTCCTCTGGCTGGTGCACGTCCAGTACGATTGGTACGGCATCTACACCAGCAAAGTGCTTAAACAACAGCGCCTTACCTTCCATAACCGGCATGGCTGCCTTGGGGCCGAGGTTGCCCAGACCTAGGATGGCCGAGCCATCGCTAATCACCGCCACAAGGTTATTCGTCCACGTGTAGGTAGGTAGGCTAGCGGGGTCATCTGCAATTGCCTTGCTCACTGCGCCCACACCGGGGCTGTAGTAGCTGCTGAGTTTATCACGGTCAAGCTCATCGCTATCGCGTAGGCTGGTGGTAATTTTGCCCTTATATTTTTTGTGTAGGTCGAGTGCAAGTTTGTTATAATCCATAAACTCTAGTATACCGCAGACAGGCAAGAAAGAGAAAGGAGTAGTCCAAGGATAAACAGCCGTTATTGCAATACTTTCGCGCCAAATGCTATTATATGATGCATGATACAAACCGAGCAAGGAGCCCTGCATAGCCGCAGCGGCTCACCATACGGAGTGATAATGAAAAAATCTATAGACCAGCAGTCACCTTATCACGATACTCGTCCCGAGCGTGCATCTACAAGAATAGAAGTTGCAATCAAAGAAGATAATAAACTCCATAGAAAATTCAAGCTGGCCCTTCGTGACGAGAAGAAATCAAAACACGAGAAGGATATTTATATGCGGGCCAAGTCGATAATTAAAAACGACCAGCAAGAAGCGCTCGAGGAGCTTGTGCAGACTGGCGAGAGGAGCATGGTGCCACCAGGTGTTCTCCAACGCTACCAAGAGGAGCGAGCAATCTGCGAGGCTACGCTTGCCGCAATAGCCGAAGAAGAAAGACAATCAATGGAGGAGGATGGCGGTTATGAAGCAGAAGATGAAGTGATGGAAGCTGCAACGCATCTTGGCTATGCGCCATTGATGCCCGATGAAGCAGCAGGGCAGGCTAATGAAATATATAACGCAACCCCGCTTGGCAAAGACGTACAGCAGCGGTGCCAAATCGTTAAAGATAGGATTGGTGAGATCAACGCCGAGCTGGCATATTATATGGGCCTCACGGAGCCACCCTTGGCGGTTATATCTGAGGAGACAGCAATTCGTATCTGGGGCAAAGAGGCAGTCGTCAAGGCACAATCAGCTGGTGAGGGAGGTGAGCCTGGATATATTGATGTCTTTCCTGATGATGACCAAACATCACGCTCAGGCAACAAGCTGGGATATGGTAGCCGTATGACACCAGAGTTTATCAAAAAAGACGCCAGCCAGCGGCTAGCGGAGGTTCTTGCAGAATCTGCTGGTGAAGTATGGACAGTGCAAGAGCTAGGTGATGCAATTTATGACCCAAGCAAAGTGCAAACAAAGCTCGAGAGGTATAAGCGAGCGAGTATCTTACTATACAGTGCACAAAGATCAGATCGCCCCGTCATGATTATTACAGAAGAGCTGGAGTATAGCGGCCTTGTACTGCAGCGTGGGCAGCGATACATCATTGATGAGCATGGTCGGCGACGTAAGTCAATCGCCGTCTATCGTGCGGTGTCGGCAGACATTGCTGTGCAAGGGCTAACAGAAGAGAGACCAGTAAGTGGCCGCCGTGCCAAACAACAGATTCAGTGGACGCCATATGATACTGCAGCTGCAGCACATAAAACAGATGGCACTACCCGCAGTGAGGCATCATCAGCCGTTAATGGCGCAGAACATGAATCTTCGGCCAGCAGCAGAAGCCAAAGAGCGGCAAGAAGCCCTCCGCGCTGCAGAGGCTGCCCTCAGTGCAGAAGTACGCGCCCAGATCGAGCAGCTTGAGGAGCTTGCACAGCCACTGATCGATAGCTTGCGAGAAAATAGTGCCGACGATAATGCAGACAAGCAGGTATTTCCTATTCAAGATTTGCCCGAGATGGGGAGTCAGTACGCTTCTGAGCACGACCTAGAGATATTCCTCAACAAAGCTCGGCAGGCTGGGCTTATCAACAAAAAACAGCTGCGCAATCGTGCGCTACCGTCTGCTGGCGAGGCGCTTGTGCTTACCCTCTATGCATACGACTCGCAGACGATGTATGACCTAGTGCGCAATAATGCTGCTAAGCGTGTGCTCCAGTATAAATTCCAGCAAGCGTACGAGAACAGAGCTGCACAGGTAGTGAATGGCCGCGAAGGTGGAGCAAGCGCAGCCCAAGAAAACACCACCAGCTAAACTAGTTGCTATATATACCAAAGTGCGGTATAGTTTAGATTATAAATCCAAAAAAGCATCATCCACCAGTGATGATACAGAGAAAGAGGAGGAAAGAAAAATGAAGGGAAGTTCTGAGCGCTTAAGTTTCTGGGGTCGCGCAGAGAAAAAAGTATTGTCTGTTATTGCCTTGAGTGCTATAGGAGCTAGCGCCTTGGCAGGCTGTGGCTCTTCTGAAAAAGCACCAGAGAATAGAGCACAGTCTGCTCAAACTGCTGCTACTGCCGAAGCAACGTCGTCAGCAACCGCAAATCCATCCATCAAAGCGCCAGCACGCAACAAGACTTCACAGCCTAAGCAATCTCACTCTACTAACAAAGCAACGGAGATACCATCACCATCACACCCTTCATCGCCAGAGACAACACCATCTCCAACTCCAAACGAAGCAGAGAATAATCAGGAGAAGATGCCCTCCGTTGCTGAGCTAGCAAAAGCCGTCAAAGAAGGGTCTGTGGATGTACTTGGTGGCGTTGTCAAAGACGTTGATGAAGCAGGTAACGGCTACGTTGGTGTGCGACCTTTCTGTTACCGTGAAGACACAGGGTTTGGTCATGGATCGGGCAAAGTAGTTAGGCTGTATACAGTTGATATGTCAACGGTTACACTGCGTTCATTTGATCCAGAGCTCCCGATGTCTGATAAGTATGGTAACGCAATCAGTACTAGTATGTGTAACAAACTGACCTTTGATGAGTCAAAGATGTTTGATTCGAACTCCAAGAAAGCTGGTGATGGCAATGATGTTTATATCCAAGCTAATGGGGGAGAGCGGATTCCTGTTGGTGCTGATATTACTAACGATGGCTCAGATACTTTACTGCGGGTTGGTGGTACCGCTAAAATGCAGGGAATGCAGGGAAATGTACCACCTAGCACCCTCCTAGAGCCAATCCCGCGAGAAAACATGCAAGAGATGATTAATCGTGCTCAGCAGCAAGTGTCGTAAATAGAGACTCTGTGCTAAGAAATTAATGACCTCTTTGTTATAGAAAACAGCGAGGAGGTCATTTCTCGAGTAGTGATTATAAAAACTACTCCTCCTCTTCTCCCTGCACACAAAATATGGTACAATCAATAACTGAATTGTCATCTAATAATTAAATAGAGAGAAAGTCATGAGTTTTGCACTGATCCAAAAAGTCAATGACCAGCAGAAGAAGCCTGCCGTCGTTGACGTGCGGAGTGGCGACACAGTCCGCGTCCACCAAAAAATCAAAGAAGGCAACAAAGAGCGCATCCAGATGTTTGAGGGTGTGGTAATCCGCACCGACAACAAGGGTCAGCACACCAGCCGCATTACCGTGCGTAAGATTACCAGCGGTGTGGGGGTAGAGAAGTCGTTCTTGCTGCACAGTCCACTCGTTGAGAAGGTCGAGGTGATGCGCCGCGCTAAGGTACGCCGCAACTTCCTGAGCTACCTGCGTGGCCGTAGCGGTAAGTCGGCTCGCCTAACTGCCGTACAGTTCGACCGCGAGGCGGTTAACAATGTGCACGATGCTCATGCCGAGGCTGAGGCTGCCCGCCTCAAAGAAGAAAAGGCTAAAGAAGCTGCCGAGAAAAAGGCTGCAGAAGACGCCAAGCAAGCTGAGCTTGACGCTAAGGCTGCTGAGGTTGCCGCTCGCCACGAAGCTGCGTAGAATAGCCTCTATAAGAAAGCTTTTTGTATCCGCCTCTATATCAGGGGCGGATTTGTATTGGAGCTGAGTCTTCAGTCTATTTGATTGTGCTAATGATATTGAGCAGGCTTGTAGCAGCCACCTTATGGTGGATGCTATACTAGAAGTATGAGTATCTTTACCATTGTCTCGATTGTTATACCGGTTGTCTTGGCGAGTAGTCTACCGCCTATCTTGCAGCATTATGGCTATGCGCACGAGCGGCGCTATCGTTGGCTACTGTACCTGGCGTGTGGGTTGTTCTTTATCTCGTGGTATGTACCATCGCCGTTGATCGATGGGCAAGACACGGCGTTTAATACTCACTTCATCGGTGGTGGGATATTTACTGGCTGCCTATGGCTTTACCTTAAGCATGCGCTGGGTTGGCATCGGTATTGGCTAGTGGAGGCATTTTCGCTGTTTGCGTTGGTGTCGGCGCTTGGCTGTATGAATGAGCTATTTGAGCTGCTGGTGGCGAAGACTGGCGTGGCCCGCTTGCCGCTGGATGATACCAACTGGGATATCGCGGCCAATACTGCTGGGGCGCTGCTTGTCTGGCTGGTGTCGCTGGGCGTGGCGGGGTGGCGGCGAATTGTTCGCCGCAATGCGCAGACAGCTGAATAACTCGGCGCAAGAATAAAGCCACTGCTTGAGGGTGGCTTTTATACTTCGTATACGAGATGTTATTACTTTGTCTTGCGAGATTCTGCTTGCTCGGTGAGGATGGCGCGAATCGCCTCGAGATTCTCGTCGATCGCAGCCACGTGCCGTCTGATCTGCTTGGTGCGTCGGCCCTGCCGGATAACCCAACAGATGCCACAGATCAACAAGATAAAATACACGACGTTAAGTGCGACTGCTAGTATGAGGAGTGGTGCTGGCCCGGTGATTTCCATGGTGGGTATGAATGATCCTTTCGTGTTGTTACTATGACGCTATACAGTTTATTTGTTCTATCTTTTGTGTGGTGAATGCTATGGCACGCATTGCCAGGTTGGTTGAGCTTGCGGACGGTCGACGATGGCACGTGTACCATGATGGCGGGCTGTACAATATGCCTGCATATTGAGGCTGCCCTTAGCTGTGAAGGTAAAGCCTGAGAAGAGCGATATCGAGTAGGTGAGGTCGTAGCACGACCACCCGTAGGGGTTGTTCTTATCAAGCGTATACGCGCCCGTATGGTGCTGATGCGCACACACCTCGTGTGGCTGTATGGTATACACTGGTACTGCTGCAGCTGGCCCGGTGGGGACGCCAGCACACCCAGGAATGGCACATGCAATCACTCCGGTAGCGAGAAGTGTGCACCAAAGTGTCCTCGTCATATTCCTCCTTGCGGTAATGTGATATTTGTTGAGCCGAGGGTATGCCTTGATTGTAATGGATGAACGACACTCTCGCAACAGAAAATAGGCGAATCAGCAAGAAGTGCGAACAAGAACAGAGATAAGAGTTGTTTATTATACATCATAGACTGCAGCGCGGTGCTCAATAGTTTGGCATGGTTGCTGGTATGGCGCGGCACTGAACTACCCTGCAGCTCGGCAGTATACATGACGCTACGAAATATGAGACAATCGTAGTATGATACTCGGGATTGACGAAGTCGGGCGTGGGCCATGGGCTGGGCCGCTGGTGGTTGGCGCAGTGGTGCTGGGTGGTGCGGCAATAGATGGGCTAGACGACAGCAAGAAATTGACGAAAAAGCGCCGCGAAGCCCTTGCTCAACTCATTCAAGAGCAGGCGGCGGCGTATGCGCTTGGTTGGGTAAGTGCGGCAGAGCTGGATGACACAGGGATGAGCGAAGCCCTCCGCCTAGCAACGCGGCGAGCGGTAGAGGCTGTGCAGCAGCAATGCCGCGAGCAAGCTATTACGCTCACGGAGATTGTGATCGATGGTAAGGTGAACTTCTTGGCTGGGACGGCGCTAGAACAGTACGTTACGATGCTGCCTAAGGCGGATGCATTGGTGTCGAGTGTTTCGGCGGCATCGATCATCGCCAAGGTGGCGCGCGACCAGTATATGGCTGAGCAAGATGCATTCTACCCTGACTATGGTTTTGCGGCGCATGCTGGCTATGGCACAGCGCAGCACCGAGCGGCGATTGCTACCCATGGAGTGACGCCGCTGCATCGGCTCAGCTTCAAGCCACTCCAGTATTACCGCAATGATAGCCCTCACTCAGCAGACCAAGCACACACCACGCAGCAAGCTGATACGACGACCACACGTGGCCATGCTGGCGAAACGGCTGCGGCAGACGCCTTGCAGCAGCGCGGCCATCAGATTGTGGCGCGCAACTGGCGGACGAAATATTGTGAGATCGATATTATCTCGAAGTGTGGTGATACGCTGTATTTTGCTGAGGTAAAGCATCGCACGGATGATTATGCGGGCGATGGCCTCGCAGCGATTACCCGTAAGAAGCGCAACCAAATGCACTATGCCGCGCGGTTCTATGCGCACCACGAGCACATCACCACTATGAATCTCCAGCTCATTGCGATTGCTACTAGTGGCAGTCCGCCGCGGGTGGTGCGAATTGAAGTTGTTGAGTAGTGATGGTTTTGTGACTTAAGCTACATAGATCTATAGCTTTTTCTGTGCGATTACACCTTCTCACTGCTTCACTCGGTAGAGTGCAAGAATTCTCTGTTTTCTGACAGATTAGCTTACACCGGTAAAAGCCAATAGTACTGGGAAATGCAAGTGCACGGTTCGCGCCTCGCTATACCTTTGTGAGTGCTGCCACAACCGCCGGGCCATCGCGCTCAATGAGCTCAACGCGGGCGGTGATGTCTGTAATGCCCATATCAATCACGCGGGTGAGGGCTGGCTCATTGCGCAGTGGTGTAAAGAAACGCTGATACTCGCCCAGCTGTTGGCGCGAAGCGAGGATGTTGCCAGCATAGCGAGGGAAGTAATCGAAGCTCTTGTCGCTGCCGAAGTGCTCTTCAATCCACTTCCAATTATCTTGCAGCCATTGCCACGTAGCGTCGCGTGCGTCGCGGTTGCGCAGTAAGTAAACAAACCAAAAGACGGTATCTTGGGTGCGAACTGTCTCGGTATCCATCATGAGAGCAAGGAGCTTGCGAATACTTGCGGCGTCGCGCGTACTCGTCACGGCACTAGCGATATCTTGGCGCAGGTCGCTACTGGCTGTTGCCCGATAGTGCGCCAGAAGCTCATCAATTAGTTGCTGAGGCTGCTGGCTGTGGCGGACAACGCTACTGGCAATCAGGCTGCGTAGCTCGCTATCAAGAGCCAATAAGCCGCCTGCTGCATAACGCTGCTGCGCCTCGGCAATCACCGCAGGCTGTTCGCTATAGAGCATGTGTGCGATGATCGTTGAGCGGAGCTTGGTGTCATTCTCTGACTCATCGGCGCGGGCAATCCAGCCAAGGCGGTCATAACTTTGCTGAGCGAGCTGGCCCACGAATTGCCGCAGTGCTTGCTCGGCAGGGCTGTGTGGCTCAACGAAGAGCTTGAGGTGGGCAACCACTGACGACATCACGCTCCAAACATGCTCATCTGTCTCATTGCGATAGGCATCGAGGAGAGTGAGTAAGCTGGCGCTCGATACGCGGCCACTCCGCGCTAGCAACAGCTGTTGGGTGAGCAAGAGTGAGCGATCGACGACAGATAGCTCACCGCGCCGCACTTGGCCGAGCAAGCGCTCTAGCAATGCGTAATCATACTGTGTAATGAAGTGCGAGACATTGCCATGATTGAGAAGGACTGGCTCATCCAGACTACGCTCTACTACTGTGCGCTGTGTGGTGAGCAGTGCTGGAATAGCTGGTGATGAGCTATGAAGGGGGATCTGCCAAGTAGTGTCATCGGCTGCGTGTGGGCCAATAAAGAAACGCTGTTGCTCAAGCATGAGCTGCGAGCCGCTATGCGAGACTGCAACGACTGGGTAGCCAGGAGTGCGAATCCAATGGTTCATCAGTGCGGCAACATCGCGTCCGCTGGCTTGACTCAGCGCGTGCCATAGGTCATCACCCTCGGCATTGCCATAGGCGTGGGTGGCGAAGTATGTCTGCAGACCAGTGCGAAAGGCGTCTTCGCCCAGCCAATGCATGAGCATGTAGAGGAGGCGCCCACCCTTAGCATAGACAATCGCCCCGTCAAAGAGCGTGCTAATTTCATCCGGATGATGAACAGCTGTTTGGACTGGTTGCACGCCATCAATCGCATCACGGCCAAAGGCCAGCGCGCCCTCGTGGTTGCAAAAGTCTGTCCACACGTGCCACTCGGGGTGGATGGCATCGACTGCCAGATATTCCATCATGTTGGCAAAGCTCTCGTTGAGCCAGAGGTTATCCCACCACTTCATCGTCACGAGATTGCCAAACCACTGGTGGCTGAGCTCGTGGCTAATGACGGTGGCAATGTATTGCTTATCGGCGATGGTCGTCGTGGTTGGATCGGCTAGCAAGGCAGACTCGCGGTAGGTAATGAGCCCCCAGTTCTCCATCGCACCACTGCTAAAGTCTGGTACTGCAACGTGATCGGATTTAGGTAAGGGGTAGGGCGTGTCGAAGTACTCATTAAAGAACTCAATCGAGCGGATGGCATGCTCAAGGGCGAAATTGAGGCTTGCAGGGGCTTGCGCTGGTGTAGCCCAGACGGACACTTCCACGCCATCCTTTGTCTGGCCAGTGACGTACTGCAACTCACCCATCACGAGCGCCACAAGGTAGGTACTCATGCGCGGCGTCTGGGCAAAGGTAGTGGTGAGTCGACCATCTGCTTCCTGCTGCGACTGGACGGGCATATTGCCAAGCACCGTGATGCCTGGTTCAGTTGTGACGGTTATATCAAAGGTCGCTTTGGCGGCAGGCTCATCAATACAAGGGAATACCTCGCGCGCATGATGACTCTCGAACTGCGTCATAAGCAATTCCTTCTTCGCACCGTCGTGCTGATAATAACAGGGGTAGAGACCATGGAGAGAGTCGGTGACGGCTGCTTCGTAGGCGAGGGTGATGATGTGAGTACCTACACTCAGCGTTGGCAGGTGTAGCGAGATCTCGTCATCATTATGCTCCACAGAGGCTGGCTGGCCGTCGATCGTTGCGCTGGTGATTGTGAGGTCTTTGGCGTGTAATTTAATTGGCATATCGGCCTGCGTTGTCTCGCCAGTGATTCTCACTTGCCCTGTGAAGTGCCGCTGCTGGCGATCAATATCCAGCGCCAGCTGATAGTGAGTTGGTATAAAAAAGTCGATGAGATGAGTAACCTGTTGCATAAAACTAGTATACCGGAATGTGCATGAGCCTACCAAAAATTGACCCTATGCTATGATATAACTATGGAATATCGCCGTCGCCGCGTCATAACGATGTTTTTGCTCGCTGGCATTATCATTATTGCGCTCGCGATATATGCAGCATGGCAGTTAGCGCAATCGAGCCACTCGCCACAGGGTAATGGCGAGGCATTGGCAGCACTGGAGGCATTGCCCGTTAAGGGCCGTGCACCCAAGACTGGGTATGCGCGTAGCCAGTTTGGTGCGGGCTGGGCAACGACGGATGGCTGCGATACGCGCAATATCATCCTCGCACGCGACCTCAAGCAGGCGGTGGTGAATGGTAATTGCAAGGTAGCGAGTGGCCAGCTCGACGACCCATACACAGGCAAGCGTATCACCTTCCAGCGAGGGAGTGGCACGAGTACTGCAGTGCAGATCGACCACGTTGTTGCTCTGAGTAACGCTTGGCAAACCGGTGCACAGCAGCTCAGTAGCGAGCAGCGACAGCAGCTTGCTAATGATCCACTTGAGCTCCTGGCGGTTGACGGCCCAGCCAACCAGCAAAAGGGCGATGGCGATGCTGCGACGTGGCTGCCTAGCCATAAGCCGTTTCGCTGCCAGTATGTTGCCCGGCAAATTGCCGTCAAACGTAAATATCACCTCTGGGTCACCAAGGGCGAAAAAGCCGCCATGCAGCGCGTCCTCGCTACGTGTCCTGGGCAGGGAGTACCTGGCTAATGCAGCCAAAGCTTATCGTATTTGATCTTAACCATACCTTGATTCGCGACAACTCTTGGCGCAATCTCAATCTCGCCATGGGCATTACACCAGAAGAGGATGCTGCCTTGATGGCACGTGCCGCCCGGGGTGAGATAACCGATGCCGAGGGCCAAGCCTGGCTGTTGCAGCGGTATCGGCAACGAGGTGACTGCCACAGAGAGGCGGTGCAGCGTGTCCTCAGCCAGTACACCTATATGCCACATGCTCAAATGGTCATTGCGGCGCTCCAAGCGCGGGGCTACTGCGTGGCTATCAACTCTGGTGCGATGGGTGTATTGGTGAGTATGGTAGCAGAGCAGCTTGGCGTCGTGCTTTGGCGGGCGAGCAATCATTTTATCTTTGATGACCAGGACATGCTGTGCCAGATTGATGCACCAGATAACGATGCGGTGGCCAAGGTGGAGCAGCTCCACCAACTGGCTGCTGATCAGCAGGTCTCGCTGAGCGACTGTCTGGTCGTGGGCGATGGAGCAAACGACGTACCGCTCTTTACAGTGACAGGCAATGGAGTAGCCTTTGCTGGCTCACCTGCCGCCAGGCATGCACGATGGGGTATCGCCGACCTCCGTGATGTGTTGACGATTGTTGAATAAGAATTTCTACTGCTTCATTTGACATCTCTCGTACGATCCGCTACACTAATACCCAGATATCCGGCCGGCAGGTCGGAGTTTTTCATAGAAAGGAGTATATAATATGGAAGACCTTAATATTAAGCAGCTTACGTTAGCCTTGCGCACGATCGCTGACGAAAAGAATTTGCCTGAGGAAACTGTCCTGGGTGTGATCGAGCAAGCAATTGCTGCCGCGTGGCGCCGCGACAATGGTGAGCGCGACCAAAACGTCCGGGCAGAGCTCAATCTCAACGACGGCACTGCCAAGGTATTCGTCATTCGTGAGATCGTTGAGGAAGTTAACTTCCCATCGACAGAGGTCAGCCTAGAAGAAGCACGGGCGACAAACCCCGATGCTGAGCTGGGCGGTACCGTTGAGGAGGTACACAATGTGACGAGCTTTGGCCGTGTGGCCGCCCAGACTGCCAAGCAGGTGGTGTTGCAGCGCTTGCGCGAGGCTGAGCGCGAGGTAGTGCTTGCAGAGTTCGAGGACAAGATTGGTACCGTTGTGACGGGTATTGTCCAGCGAGTTGAGCCACGCGTTGTGCGGGTCGAGCTGGGCAAGGCAACTGGCATCTTGCCGCAGAGCGAGCAAATCCAAGGCGAGCGCTACGTGCCAGGCAGCCGCATCAAGGTATTCATCAAGGATATCGAGCGCGACAATCGTGGTCCGCAGCTTATCCTTAGCCGTGGCAACGAAGCCTTCATCGAGTATCTTTTCCGCCAAGAGGTGCCAGAGCTCGAGACGGGTGCAGTCGAGATCAAGGGGATCGCTCGCGAAGCAGGTCGCCGCACTAAGCTGGCCGTCCTGAGCACCGTGCCGGGGATTGACCCGGTTGGTACATTCGTTGGTGGGCATGGCACGCGGGTCAATGCTGTTGTTAACGAGATTGGTGACCAAGAAAAGATCGACATCATTATGTACGACGAAAACACCGACACGTACATTCGCAACGCCCTCAGCCCTGCTGAGGTAGTGCGGGTCGAGATTGACCGCGAACACAAGCACGCCAAGGTATATGTAACGGAAGACCAGCAATCAATTGCGATTGGCCGTAGTGGGCAGAATGTTCGCCTGGCGAGCCGCCTTACGGGCTTTGAGCTTGATATCGAGACAGCAGCCAGCCAGCCAGCTGAGCGCAAGCCACGCAAGAATATCGAGGATGATCTCTTTAGCGCCATTGAAAACCAAGCGTAAAATTGCAAAGCGCTGCGACACGCCAACCCTACTCATAATAGAGTAGGGTTTTGCGTGTTATTAGCACTCCACCTTGACGAGTGCTAATAAGCAGCGTATACTGAGTAGGGTGGCTTTTTGGCCACAGATTTTGGAGGACGACATGGAAGATGATTTTGCAGATTTTATTAGCCATTTGAGTGATGATGCTCGCCTGAGCGTCCAGTATGCTGATGCAATTGCCCGTGGGTATGGCAACCCCTATATCGGTACCGAGCACTTACTGCTTGGTATTCTGAGCCAAAGTGCCAGCCTCGGTACCAAGGTACTCGCTGATGCTGGTATTACGCTGCGCCGGGCGGAAGATTCACTTCATCTGCAGCCGCTCAAGAGTATTACGGTGCGGACTGGTGGGGCAACTGGCCTATCTGAGACAGCTCTGTTGACGCTCCGGATGGGGTGGGAAATTGCGAAGGAATATGAGCATGATGAGCTCGGTACAGAGCATATTCTCTATAGCTTGCTCAAGCAAAATAACGCCCGCGCAACTGTATTGCTACGCGAAATGGGGGCAGATACTGAGGCGATCGTCCGTAACCTCGAAGCCCACTTTGATGATATGCGTGAAGAAGAGAGTCGCGGTGGCACAAGTACTCGCACCGATACGAAGTATCGGCCAGCGCCGCGGGGTGGCAATGCGCTGAGCAAATATAGCATTGACCTAACCGCCAAGGCAGCCGATGGTGAGCTTGATACTGTGGTAGGGCGAGCACGCGAGACCGAACGCCTTGTAACAATTCTCAGCCGTCGTACCAAGAATAACCCTGTTTTGCTGGGTGAGCCAGGGGTGGGTAAGACGGCCATCGTTGAAGGCCTCGCGCAGCGGATTGTCCGCGAGGATGTGCCAGATAATTTGCTCGACAAGCGAGTAGTTATGCTCGATATGACGGCGATTGTCGCTGGTACTAAGTACCGTGGGCAGTTCGAGGAGCGGCTGACGGCACTGATTCGCGAGATTACCAAGCAGGGCAACATCATTGCCTTTATCGATGAATTGCACATGCTTGTAGGAGCTGGCTCAGCAGAGGGCGGGGCAATGGATGCAGCTAATATTCTCAAGCCAGCGCTAGCCCGAGGTGAGTTGCACCTCATCGGTGCGACGACGCTGGAGGAGTATCGCAAGCATATCGAGAAGGACAGCGCGCTCGAGCGTCGCTTTCAGACAGTACTCGTTAAGGAGCCAAGTGTGAAGGATACGGTGGCAATCCTCAAGGGGCTGCGCAGCTACTATGAGAAGCATCACGGGGTGAAGATTAGTGATGATGTGATCGAGTCAGCGGTGTATATGAGTGACCGCTATGTGGCCGATCGCTTTATGCCAGACAAGGCGATCGATGTGATTGATGAAGCAGCAGCTCTGGTACGCGTTAAGAAGGGACATAAGCCAAGCAAGCAGCGCGAGTATGTCCGTGAGCTCAAAGCACTGAATGAGAAAATGGAAGATGCCGTAGCAGCAGAAGACTATGAGCGCGCTGCCTTGTATAAGCAGCGCATTAGCCAATTGACTGACCAACTCGAGCAGGCCCGCCGCGAGCAAAGCCGCAAAACTCCACTGGTACTCACCGATGATCACATTGCTCGTGCTATTGCCGTGATGACACACATTCCGGTTGAGAAAGTCCGCACAAGTGAGGCGAAGCTGCTGCGCAATCTCGAGAAACACCTTGGCAAATATCTGATTGGCCAGGAAGAAGCGGTTGGCAAAGTTGCTCGTGCTATTCGGCGAAGTCGTAGTGGGGTGGCGAGCAGCCAGCGGCCGATCGGTAGCTTTGTCTTTATGGGGCCAACTGGTGTCGGCAAGACCGAGCTGGCGCGTGTGCTTGCTCGTGAGGTGTTTGGCTCAGACGACGCACTGATTAAGATCGATATGAGTGAGTTTGGCGAGAAGCATACCGCGAGCCGACTTGTTGGCGCCCCTGCTGGCTATGTAGGCTACGACGATGGCGGCAAATTGACAGATAAGGTGCGGCGTCAACCCTATAGTGTGGTGTTGTTTGATGAAATCGAAAAGGCTCACCCCGATATCTTCCAGATGTTGCTGCAGCTGCTTGAAGATGGCACATTGACCGACTCGACTGGTCGCGTCGTGAGTTTCCGCAACACAATCATCATCCTCACCAGTAATCTTGGAGCAGACAAAATGCAGCATAATCGCAGCCTCGGCTTCCAAGCTAAGCTGGCCGATGAGGATGATACAGCGCAGCAACAGCGACGCAATGAGTCGTACACACGCGAGGCGCTAGAGCGCTTCATGCGGCCAGAGCTAATCAATCGGTTTGATGCGATCATCACCTTCCGCCCACTTACTAAGCCAGAGGTTGGGAAGATATTCGACTTGCAGATTGCCGAGCTTAATCGGCGTTTGGCGCGCCAGAGCCTTGCCGTTAAGGTGTTGCCAGCGGCAAAGCGACGGTTGATTGCTCAGGGCTATAGCCGCACCTTTGGGGCGCGACCGCTGCGGCGTACGATTGAGGATGAGCTGGAACATCGCCTTGCAGAGGGAATTCTGGCCCGTCACTACGCCAAAGGGTCGGTCTTGACAGTTGGAGTACGAAAAGGGGAGCTGACGATTGACGCACGTAGCGAAAAGGCCTAAGCGCCTCCTCTCAACACTGGTCGGCCTGGTGATGATCGGTGGCATGGCCTGGGCTGGGCTGACCTATGGCCCGGAGCTCTACGATGCTGCAGTGGCGAGCCGGTATCAGCCCGATAGTGCAATGCAAGCGGTGATTGATCAGCTTGAGCTGACTGACAAAGGTTGGCAGCTGCTCTATGCGAGCCAGCCACAATTGCAGGACAAGGCTGAGTTTAACAAAAGCTGCAAATCGACAGAGCGCACAGCCGCTATCCTTGGTTGCTACCACTTGCGCCGGATTTACGTCTACAATGTGCAGAATCAAGAACTCACTAACGCCGAACCCGTCACGACAGCACACGAGTTATTACATGCCGCATATGAGCGGCTTGGTTCGGGCGAGCGACAGCGGATCGACAAGCTTATCGAAGCAGAGTACGCCAAGATCAAGACCAATCCGGTCATTGCCTCAATGGTGAAGTATTATGACCAGGCCGAACCAGGCGAGCGTAATAATGAGCTTCATTCTATTATTGGCACGCAGATTGGTACAATCAGCAGCGAGTTAGAGCAGCACTATGGTCGGTATTTTCGTAACCGTGCGGCGATCGTCGCACGTAGCGATGCTTACCAAGCCGTCTTTGACAAAGTCGATGAAGAAGCCAAAGCGCTCAGCAAGGCAATCAACCAAGAAGCTACCCAGCTCCCCACTGATCAAGCACAGTACAAAGAGATGGCTGAGCAGCTGTCGGCTGATATTAAGGTGTTTAATGCGAGAGCTCAAAATGGCGGCTTTCGCGATGATGCATCATTCCAGGCAGCACGTAAGAAGCTCTTGGCACGTCAGCGAGCGCTTGAGGCACAGCGGCTAGCGATTAATCAGCGCGTTAAGATATATAATGCGAAGATCACTCGGCTTAATGCCTTGTCGGTACGCGCCAATGAGCTGAACCAAAGCATTAATGGCATTGAGCAACCCAAGGAGCAGGTGTAATGGCACGAGCTCGCACGATATTTGTCTGCCAGCAGTGTGGTGCGCGCTCACCAAAGTGGACGGGCAAGTGTGAGCAATGTGGCCAGTGGAATAGCCTCGTCGAGCAAGCGCCAGCCCCGGTGGGGAAATCGGCCGTGGCACGCAGCGCCGGCCAAGGTACGTTGCTACAGCCGCGGCCAATCACTGCTGCAAGCCAGGATGAGCCAGCAGCCCGGCTTGCAACGGGCATTGCCGATCTTGATGCAGTGCTGGGTGGTGGTATTTTGCCTGGTGGTGTGCTTCTTCTGGCGGGGCAGCCAGGCATGGGCAAGAGCACTCTCTTGCTCCAGGTGGCGCATGCAGTTGCTCGGCAGCAATCGGTGCTCTATATCAGTGGTGAGGAGTCGGCTGGGCAGGTAGCGCTGCGAGCGACGCGACTGGGTGCCGACCAGCACGAGGCATTGTCTTTTGCCGCAAGTACGAGCGCTGATGATATTGCGGCTACCATCCGTACTGGCCAATACCAGCTGGTAATTGTCGATTCGATTCAGACGCTGAGCCTGGCTGAGATCACCAGTGCACCAGGCACTGTAAGCCAGATTACTAACGCCAGCAACGTTATCATTCAAGCGGCCAAGCAATCAGGGACGGCGGTAGTGCTGGTGGGCCATGTGACGAAGGAAGGGTCGATTGCGGGGCCCAAGGTGCTTGAGCATCTCGTGGATGTGGTACTGCAGTTTGAGGGCGATCGCTACGGCGGCTTTAAGGTGGTGCGAGCCATCAAGAATCGCTATGGTAGCACGAATGAAGCGGCAATTTTTGCTATGGGTGAGCGTGGCCTGACAGTAGTAGAAAACCCCTCAGCTGTGCTGCTTGCCGAACGCCAAAATGCTGATGGGTCAGTAGTACTGGCTACCCTTGAGGGCAACCGCCCTATCCTTGTCGAGATCCAAGCACTTGTCAATCCAACCCATTTCGGGTATCCTAAAAGGACAGCCAGCGGATTTGACCTCAACCGACTTAACCTTTTGATCGCTGTCCTCGAGCGGCGCACCAAATTGCAATTATCTGATAAAGATATCTACATCAACGTTGTCGGTGGACTCAAACTGGCTGATCGGGCGGCCGACTTAGCTGTCGTCATGGCAATTGCTAGTGCTGCTGCTGGCCGACGCCTTGATGATGGCGTAGTAGTGTTTGGCGAGGTGGGCCTTGGTGGTGAAGTGCGCAGTGCCCAAGCGGCCGAGCGGCGCATTGCTGAGGCGCAAAAACTCGGCTTCACTAAAGCAATTGCTCCGCATTCTGGTCTTAAGACGCCCTTTGTCCATGATGTGAGCGATATCCGCAGCGCACTCATTACCTATCTAAAAACATAACAAAAGGAACAACATGCAATTATCTACTCTTGTGTTGCTTATCATCACACTTATTATCCTTGGCGAAGTCAGTTATCTTCTGGCTCGATTGCCGCGTAACACACTCAAGACGAAGGGGCGAGCACTGTTAGTCGATACGTCGGTGCTAATGGATGGCCGCATTACGGCCGTTGCCAAAACAGGATTTATTGGTGACACGCTGGTGATCCCACGGAGTGTGGTGGGCGAGCTGCAATTTTTGGCAGATCATGCCGACAGCGACAAGCGAGCTCGTGCGCGCTATGGCCTCGACGTCGTGACGGAACTGCAGGCGATGGACGAAGTTGAGGTAGAGCTCTTGCAGGATGGCAGCAAAGCACGTGAAGGGGTTGATGAGCGACTGCTGAGCCTGGCCAAGCAGCATGGCGCGTGGCTGCTCACGATTGATTATAATCTCAATAAAGTTGCCGCTGTGGAGGGGATTGGCGTGCTCAATATCAATGAGCTGGCGCAAAGCATCCGGATGGCGCATTTGCCTGGTGAGCACCTGACGCTAGCGCTCCTCCAGAAGGGCCAGGATGCTCATCAGGCGGTTGGGCATTTGCCAGATGGCACAATGGTGGTCGTAGAGCAAGCCAGCAGCCAGCTGGGCCGCACCTGTGAAGTGGAGATTATTCGCAACCTTCAGACCGCCGCAGGCAAGATGATCTTTGCCAAGCTCGTCAAAAAGCCAGCACCTCAGCCTGCCAAAGCTCATCCAGCTGAAGCATCATCAGGAAAAGCAGTAGCGCAAGAAGAGCCGGCCACTCAACCATCTACTCAGCCCAAACCAGCAAAGACATCGCGCTCTCGCCAGTCGTCACGAGCTCGCACTGCTCAAACATCGGTAGAGAAGGCAGACAAGAAAAAAAAGCAACCAGCCCCAAGCCAATCTCAACAAACTGTACGTGAGAAAGCAAAACCAGTGGAGCAACCACAGCCAAAGCAGCCAGCCAAGCGTACCTCTCGTACGCGAGCTGCTACAGCTCCGAAGTCTCCACAGACTTCTCGATCGACCAGCCGCGCCAAACAACCAACAACGAGCCGCACCTCACAAGCAGTCACGCAAGCTGATCCCAAGAAACGAACCACTCGCTCATCATCACGCCGCCGTGTTGACCACGAAACAGCGCTACTTGATTTGGTGCAGAAGCAGACGGATTAGTAGTTTATATTTCTTAGCTGAAGGTGTACATAGATAAACGTATCATGACGATGCCAGAAGCCGTCCCGATTCATGCGCGGGCATCATGGCTTGAAGATTAGCCTGGTCGTTGCGAAGCTAGCAGATAGCAAAGAGATATTGTTTGATTTTTGATATATGATTCTCAGGGTGCTATACTGATGGTAGTAATACCATGAAAGGGAAGCGACTATGCATACCTATCGAGACTTTCTCACCATCACCCTCACTGCCGCCGCGAAGATTGCAGCCGCGAACTTTGGCAATCTCTCTCACTCGGTCAAGGCGGGAGATCGCAATCAAGTCTTGACAGAGACCGACCTGGAGATCGGCCATTTCCTGACGGACGCAATTCGCACAGCATACCCTGACCATAATATCATCGACGAGGAGCTGGGCTGTATCGATAACGGGTCGCGCTACACCTGGGTGGTTGACCCGATCGATGGGACGAGTAACTTCGCGGTGGGGCTACCACAGTATGGCATTATGCTTGGGCTGCTCGATCACGACACACCAGTGGCTGGTGGCATAGCCCTGCCTGCCTTTGACGAGCTCTACGTTGCGACCAAGGGCGCGGGTGCCTGGTGTAATGATCAGAAAATCCATGTCTCGCGTGAAACCGACCTTGCTAATAGTCTCGTCGCCTATGGTATTGACGGCCACCCTGAGGATCCAGCCCGGACAAAGCGCGAGGCTGAACTGCTTGGTGCCATCATCCTCTCGATCCGTAATCTCCGCTCGTCTAATAGTGTCGTCGACCAAGCAATGGTTGCGAAGGGTGCCTATGGTGCCTGCGCCAACCAAACGAGCAAGATCTGGGACAACGTCGCGCAGCAGATCATTATTGAGGAAGCAGGCGGCGTCTATACCGATATTGCTGGTAACTCCATGGATTACCACAACGCCCTGAACCGCTCTCACGAGAACTTTACCTGGCTGGCGGGAGCGCCGGAGCTGCATCGGCAGTTGGTGAGGGTGGTGAGGCCTTTATTATCTGCCGCATAGCCCTAGCTGCCGCATGTAACTGGTAAGCTTAATTCGTCCGAGAAGTTGGAGAAATTGTGATGGGTGTGGAGTCTATGATGATTGCGCGAAGGCATGCTGCGAGAGATGATTGGCCAAGGGTGCATCTTGGATAAGCTAGAATCGCGATGATGGACTCCAAAGCAGATGTATTCTATTTTTAATCGTAAGCTCTAAATTTCTTGATATTCCCATTATGGAGATGCCTATCCCCCGATATCTTATTCGAAGGGTGTAGGCTATACCACTAAGGGGCAAATAACAGGCTTGGAGTAGATAGATATAGAAGCCTAGATTTAAACTCCATATAGCTGAGAGTAGTGTGTATTTGTATGTAGCGCGCGCTGCTCAAAACAGAGATAATGCAGTTCCAGTCATGCTAGTAAACTCCACTATAAAAAATCCTGCACATACAGTCGCAGGGTATTTCATTGTTCTCTACAAACGCGCTAGCTCGTTCGTTGGCCGTGGGCAGTGTTTTTGTCGCTATAGTATACGCTGTCTGTCAATGTGGCAGTCACGGTGAAGTTCCTACCGGCAGAAGCGGGGATGGAGACGTTGGTGTCGCCATCGCTGTTGACCTGGCGCGTGCCAATGAGCTGGTCACCCACCTTAACCTCTAACTGCTGGAGTGGGTGGCTACCCTGGCGGTAATATACCGTCGCCGATTGCCCACTAGAGCTTACGGCGACGGAAACACTTGGCTTGGAGTCGGTACAGCGATGAGTGTCGTCATTGCTGGTGGCGTCATAGCCATCTTGGGCTGAGACAGTCTCTTTGCCTGACGAGTCTTTCGACCGAGTAACAGGAATATCCACACGAGCTGACTCTGGTGTACAGTTTGTGGCCTTTTTCTTAGACACCCGGTCGAATGACATTGTGTTGCTGCTGCGGTTAGAGTTTTTGTTGTAATACGATGGATAGATCTCGTTGTTGATTCGCTGGATACCGCTTGGTGCAGAGAACCAGTCGCTGTATGATGCTTTGTGTTGACTAACGTAATATTGCGTCGCATCGGCCATGGTGTAGTCGAGTAGCATAGCGGGGATGAGCGAGTTACCGTTGCGGAGCGGTGACGTATCAGAGTTGCCCAGCCAAACAGCCATCGACAGCGCTGGGGTGTAGCCGACTGTCCAAATATCCTTCGCTACTACTTTGCCATTGATCTCGGAGTTTGACGTACCGGTCTTGACAGCAGTCTTTGCCTTGAGGCGGTTCATTTGTGGCATGTAGTCTTGCCCACCACCAAGGTTAGCCCGTGCACTCGAGTCACCGAGGATATCGTTGACGATGTAGGCAGCTTGCTGGTCGATCACCTGCTTCGTAGAGGCTGTGTACTGCTTGAGGACTTGGCCAGTACTATTGGTTACTTTGAGAACGGTTGATTGTGGCGTATAGGTGCCCATCCGCGCCAAAGATGCGATGGCATTGACATGGTCGACGAGGCGTGTACCGCAACTCCCGATGGAGCTCGATAGGCCAGCTTGGGCATCTGCGCCTTGGGTGCAGTAAGCACTGTCGCCCATCTCGCGAATGGTCTGCCAGGTGCTGCCGCGCCTATTGCGCTCATTTTCTTGCATAGCCTTAATGGCGGGGATGTTACGCGAGCGAGCGAGGGCTTGGCGGAGATTAATGTTGTTTTGGAACTTGCCATCGGCGTTTTGCGGCGTCCAGCTGCCAAAGCTGATCTTTGAGTCGGAGAGGACAGAGCCACTCCCGTAGTTGGTTCTACCATTACCCTTGTTTTGAAAGAGTTGAGCATAGACCAGTGGCTTGATGGATGAACCAGGCTGGATAAAGGCAGTAGCGGCATTGTTTTGACCAAAGACGGCATAGTTAAAGTCTCGACTCCCAACCAGCGCTACCACTTGACCTGTTTTATTATCCTCGATAGCAGCTGCACCATTAGTAAAGCCGGCATAGGTCGCACAGTTAGTATTACCACAGTGAGAGTTAGTAAGCTTGCCATTAAACATACTTTGCATACGAGTCTCAAGCTTACCTTGAAGCGTTGAATCAAGTGTAGTTGTAACGGTGAGGCCGCCTTTGCCGACGGTCGATTTGCCCAATTCTTTTTCGAGCTGGTCGCGCACCATCAGGACGAAGTGCGGCGCTTTTATGTCGGCATATTGCTCAGCCTTTGGTTTTACAGTGTCAAGAATGGGAACTTGCTTTGCTTCGTTAGCCTGCTCTTTGGTAATGTAATTCATCTCAACCATACTATCAAGCACCTTGTGCTGGCGTGCAATGAGGGCACTATTACCTGGTACGTAATATGGGTCGTAGAGCCCAGGGCTGTTAGGGATGCCGGCGAGCAGCGCCGCTTCGGCTAGGGTGAGATCCTTGGCTGATTTCTGGAAGTAGGTGCGTGCGGCCGATTCAACACCATTACGACGGCCACCATATGATGCTTCGTTGAGGTAGAGATTCAGGATTTGATCTTTGTTGTACATACGCTCGACCTCAATCGAGAGAATCACCTCCTTGATCTTGCGTGGTATACCATCGAGGCCGCGTTTTTCGATCTCACTTTTCTCAAAGAAGGCTTGCTTAACGAGCTGTTGTGTCAGTGTTGAGCCACCCTGTACGGCATTACCCTGCGAGTTGCTCAGGAACGCGCGAGAAATACCAGCTAGGCTAATACCATGGTGATTATAAAAGTCGCGATCTTCTACGGCAATTGTCGCTTTCTTCACATAATCACTGATCTGGTTGCCGTCGACCACCAGTTTGTAGTCGCCACTACCTTTATCCTCCCAGAGGAGCTGGCCACTGCGGTCGAGATATTTTGTAACGGTGGTCTGGACGCGCTTGTCTATCTCGCCTGGGCGAATTGCATCGAGATCTTTGCGGTAATAGGTGAAGAGCCCAGCAATAATGAGGGCGAGCACGAGGAAGAAACCGCCAACTACCTTGAGGATGGCATAAGCACCACGTTTGCTAAATAAAAATTGTGCCACCCGGCGTGGATGCATCCGATAGAGTAGCCGCTTGAGAGGTTGCTTGGGTAGGCTTGCCAAGTACTCCGCTTTGCGGCGGGCTTCGGCGTCTTTTTTGGTGCGGCGCTTGGCTGCAAGATTGGAGTAGACGCTAACTCGATGTGATAAATTATTTTTAACCACGATCTCTTATTCCTCTAACACACGATATTCTTTCGCATTATAGCATTATGTGGGTGGGTAGGGCTAGTCTTTCCCGCCGCGTGACTCCTATTTCGTGCTAAAATAAATAGCAATACACGAGTATAAGAAAGAGCAAGAGTGGAGGATATATGACCTTAGCAGAAGAATTAACCTGGCGCGGATTTATCAATCAAACGACGTTCGCTAATGTGAATGACATCAATGAACCGCGCACTTTCTACATCGGCGTTGACCCGAGTGCACCAAGCATGACGATTGGCAACTTGGCTGTCATGATGCTATGCCGGCACTTCATCGACTATGGACACACGCCACTGTTGCTTGTGGGAGGTGCAACCGGGATAATTGGCGACCCAGACGGTAAAAAGCAAGAGCGCGATCTCCGCAATGCTGAAACGGTAGCACGTAGTGTTGAGGGCTTGACGGCGCAATTTCGACAGATATTTCGTGGCCAGGATTTTGCGGTAGTCAATAATGCCGATTGGTTTGCTCACGTTAATTATGTCGATTTTTTGCACCAGATCGGTAAGCACGTGAGTATGACGCAGCTACTCGACCGCGATTTTGTGCAGCAACGGATCGGCGAAGGCGGGGCAGGTATTAGCTATGGTGAATTTAGTTATGCATTGATTCAAGGTTATGACTTCTTGCACCTGTACCGCGAGAAGGGTGCGACGCTGCAATTGGCTGGTGCTGACCAATGGGGTAATAGCGTGACAGGTGTATCGCTCATTCGTAAGCTCGAGGGTGGCGAAGCCCATGTCTTGACGGCACCGCTGGTGATTAATAAGCAGACGGGGGTGAAATTCGGCAAGTCGGAGGGTGGTGCAGTCTGGCTTGACCCAGCGCTGACGAGTCCATACAAATTCTACCAATTTTGGCTCAACTGCGATGACGAGACGAGCGAAGACTTGATCAAGATCTACACGTTGCTTGATCAAGCAACTATCGAAACATTAATCGACACTCATCGCGCTAACCCTGGCGCGCGCACCCTGCAAAAGACTCTAGCGCGAGAAGTAACCAATATCGTCCACGGCCATGAGCGCCGCGAGAGTGTGGAGCGAGTAACCAGTGTGCTCTTTGGTGACAATGACCTATCGACGCTGCGTGAGGAAGATCTTGATGCGCTGGCTAACGAGATCCCCACCGTCTCGCCTCAATCAGTGGTGACCGCTCTGGTGGAGGCTGGTGTTTGCGCCAGCAATGGCGAAGCACGCCGCTTCATCAAAAACAATGCCATTAGCCTTGATGGTGCAAAAATCACCAGCGACCAACCAGCCACCAGCCCAAGCTTGATCAAAAAAGGCAAGAATAGCTTCGTGCTTGTGCGATAGACGGGTGTTCTCGATGGCTATGTCCAGTAGAATGTTCGCGACTGGTTATTTCATTATGTATTTGCCATATTTTATGGTATGATAATGGCACATTATTAGCTACAAGAGGAGAATTTGTCATGAAAAAACTGATTGCATTTGATCTAGACGATACGCTAGCAGTAACGAAGTCCCCCGTGAGCGACCGGATGGCGGCTCTACTCGGGCGCTTGCTGGAGAAGTATGATGTGTGTGTCATCACTGGTGGAGACTTCAAGCAGATCCAAAAGCAGGTGACTAGCCGCCTTGATGTGTCGCCCGAGCTGCTGGGCAAGTTTCACGCTATGCCGACGTGTGGTACGCGCTATTATCGCTTCGACCCGCACGCAGGCGAATGGCAACTGCAGTATGCCGAGGATCTGACGGACGAGCAAAAGGCGCAAATTGTGAATGTGCTTGAGTCGACTGCACGGGAGATGGGGATCTGGTGTGAGCACCCAGCAGGTGAGATTATCGAGGATCGCCAGAGCCAGATCACCATATCGGCCCTTGGCCAGCAGGCCACTCCGGAGGAAAAATACGCTTGGGCAGAGAAATACAAGGATGTTCGGCCAGTCTATCGCGACAAAGTGGCGGCACAACTGCCTGGCCTCGAAGTACGGATTGGTGGCACTACCAGCACCGACATTACCCGTCCTGGCATCGACAAAGCCTATGGCATGAAGAAGCTACTTGAGGCTAATGGCTTAGAAAAAAGCGAAGTCCTCTTCTTTGGCGATAAGATCGAAGAAGGCGGCAACGACTACCCAGTCCGCGCGATGGGCATCGACAGCATTGCCGTCAATGGCTGGGAAACAACCGCCTATGCTCTAGATGGGGTTTTGGGTGTAACGGAGTAAAAACCTTTACTTTCATACACTGACCAAAAGAGCGAAAACTTGCAGTATATAAAAATACTCACCCTACTGGGTGCGTATTTTTTATAGTGAGTGCCGAATAAACTAAGGACTACTCTCTATTAAGCTTTTTATAACAAAACCGCGCAAGCTCTGGTGCAATGGTGTCATATGTCTTGCCGGCGAGCAGACCTCCAGCTTCGGAGAGTTCTACAACTCGTTTAGCTCATACACAAAATCGCCAGTATTCATAGAAAAGCAAAATACTTCATAGCTAGATGGCTTTTGTGAAGAACGTGAGGTAAGGTCGTAAAAAAGTTGCTCAAACGTGGTGGGTAATGCTCTAGGTGGCGTCCATCGACGCATTGCGCATTTACTCTGGGCAGTAGTGGCAGCGACAGCGATGCGACGCACCCGATCCGGCAACTTTTCATTTAGTGCCGGAATGCTGGTGTGCAAATTATCGAATAAACTCCAGTTGTTATCGCAATTATTGCGGCATATAGCGAAGGGCTGCTTTGTGGTGATAAGCTGATGAACTTGCTCAGATAAATGTCCAACTACTATGCCGTATCGCCCGTCTTTTGCGAGTACTTCGCCGGAGGTTTCGTCCACTGTTGCGTTCGAGACGACATGAGGTGCAATGCGTTGTGAGAAAAGGTCGCTTGCTGTAGTTGGCTGTGTTTGCAACGAGCGATGCAACCATAAAAAAGCAACTATGAAAACCAGTAATAACACCATAATGATAATGACAATAATGAAATGCTTAGACTTGGTGGTGTGTGAACTAGCTGTCATATCTTAATACAAGTATACCACCTTGTCGCAATGATAGGCATGAGACTACAATAGCTGTGGTATTTTCCCTTGTGATAGCTGTACGAGGAGCTCATCTCAGTTGCCTACATTCAGTATAGTCCACTAAAATACTCGCCACGATGGGCGAGCGTTTTTTGTTATCCAAAACCGTATCCCGGCCTATTTCGATTGGAGGTGGTTTAGATAAGAGTTTGTCTGGTGCGGATGAAAGGACTTGAACCTTCACGCCACGAGGGCACATGCTCCTAAGGCATGCGTGTCTACCAATTCCACCACATCCGCATAGCAAGGTTATTATACCAAATGAGCTGGTGTATCTGCAACCTTAGCTGCGTCCATCAGCTCGGCGGAAAAAGGTGAGGTGTGCGTTTCCATAACTACGATTGTCCACCACAACAATGTCGTTTGCTAATTTTGGCCCCTCACCTATTCCTGTATGTGATAATACCATAAATCCGCCTGGTTTGAGAAGGGTAAAAAGTCGGCTAACTGTTGTTAGCTGGAGATCGTGGTAGGGCGGGTCGGCAAAGATGATATCGAAGGCTTCGCCATAGTACGTATCAAGCCATGGGCTGACGCCAGCTTTGACTGCAGTAGCGGATGGATCAGCACCGAGCGCTGCAATATTCTTGCAGAGGATGGTGAAGGCGAGGCGGTCACGCTCGACAAACACTGCCTGGCGAGCTCCACGGCTCAACGCCTCTAGACCAACGGCACCAGTACCAGCAAAGACATCGAGGACGCGGGTATCCTGCACCGCATCGCCAAGCGAATTAAACAGCGCATTGCGCACTCGCTCGCCCATGGGATGGGTACGGCGATTATCTGGTGCATCGAGCCAACGCCCGCCATAGCGTCCAGCAATGACTCGGACTTTCATAATGGATAAGCCTCACATAGTGCACTGTACCACGCGAAGGCAACAGTACGAATAATCTCTGGGATGAGCTCATTGCGCGTCTGCAAGGCTAAGCCCGTCGTCCAGCCATTCCGCCAAAACGTGTGATACATATCCAGTGCATACACCCGCTGCACTGCTCGCAAAAAGACCGCCTCTAGGCCAAGCTGCTCTGCCTCAGCTATCCACTCGGGCGATGGACAGGTGTCTGCAAAACGGGCAGTGCGCATCGAGGCGGCCACGCCAAGCTCGAAGAGAATATGCGTCGCAAAGACGCCTTTCGCCCCCCAGTATTCCCAGTTTTTGTTAATGGTATCGAGCCCCGTCGTCCCGTGAATGAAGTTCTTATCTAAGACGGTAAGACGCTCCTCTTTGGGGCGACCCCAGAGTTCCTCGATTTTGTCACTCAGCGGGTAGTGATGAGCCGGCGTGAGGCCATCGACGATAGCGTGCGACATCCACGCTGCCTCAAAGGCGGCACGCACTGTGTTGTTTTGGCGTAGTGCTTGAACGAGATTGTAATGATGATCGAGAATCATAACAACGAGGTCGCGGTCGTCTGGCTTGGTAGGGTCGATGTAGTGCCAGGGTTCATCGACGCTAGGGCTTTTGCGTTTGATACCGTCGGGACCATTATTGCCCTCGAAATGGAGAATGTCGCGCGAGCTCGGGAAGTGGAGAATGGCGACATGGTGGCTGCACATCTGGCCAAGGTCACGCCGTGCGAGCTGGTCGATCCGCTGATGAACACCAACCAAGTGCCCCGACTGGTCTCGAAAGGTTGTTCCACTGTACATATCTCATATAGTATAGCAGATTTTGGCGTGGCTGAATCATTACTATGGATGTGTTTTGTTGAGATTATCCACGTTTCATTATTTTGATGGTATTCCATGCTACTCAGTGGGGTGTAGCGAGCTGATTCTATGCGAACAGGAGTGGCCTGATTGATTTTGCTTGTCCACTCACTCTTACGTTTCTTCTCTGAAAATACTACGCATACCTAGTATTCCTCACACTATATAGATTTGATGACTTTATGTAACAAACAGTAGCTGCACTTCATTAGATGAAATGATAAAGATTACTATGAGGAGAAGGTTTGGAATGTGGGCGAAATACTCTAAAATGACATTCCCAACCCTAAATGAGCGAAAACGAAGAAAATGAAAAAGGCAGAATTATAAATAGGTAAGATTACCTCAGCTTAATTGAGTGTCGTGAGCCGTTGATTGCGTTGCACGGCTGCCTGGAGCTCCGGGTAGTGTTCGAGTGAATCACCACTGGCGATAAAGGCTTGCGCTGCTTTTTGGGCGCGGGCGATTGCCTTGCTGTCGGCTAGGCTCGCAATGCGCAGATTGAGCGCGCCATGCTGAGCTTTGCCGTAAATTTCGCCCGGGCCGCGGAGCTGCATGTCGACTTCTGCTAAGTGAAAGCCGTCGCTAGAAGCCTCCACCTCGCGCAGACGCTGGCTCGGCCTGCTGTGGCTATTAAGCAAAAGATAGCAGTAGCTCTGGCGCGCGCCACGTCCCACTCGGCCACGCAGTTGGTGGAGCTGGGCAAGACCAAATCGCTCGGCATCCTCGATCATCATCACTGTCGCATTTGGCACATCAACACCAACTTCTACTACTGTGGTACTGACGAGAATATCATACGCATGCTGGTGAAATTCTTGCATCACCCGTTCTTTGTCGGCAGGCTTCATCTTGCCGTGAAGCAGGCCAATTCGCCACCGGCCTAAGGTGCTACTCTTGAGATGGCGCACAGTTGTCTCAACACTGCGCGCGTCATTGTCTGGGTTGTCATCGATGAGGCTGCAGACAACATAGGCTTGGCTGCCAGCCTCGAGCTCCTCCGTGACGCGTTGGTACAGGGCTGGGCGCGAGGCGGGAGAAATAATTTTGGTAATGATCGGCTGGCGACCGGCAGGGCGCTGGCTAATAATGCTAATATCAAGCTCGCCATAGACGGTCAGGGCAAGGCTACGGGGGATCGGTGTTGCTGTCATAGCAAGTAGGTGTGGCATATGGCCGGATTTATCAAGTAGCTTCTGGCGCTGCGTCACGCCAAAACGGTGTTGCTCGTCGATTACCACAAAACCAAGCCGTGCAAAATTCACCGAGTCTTGGATGAGTGCGTGCGTTCCTACTACGACATCTACCTCGCCGCGTGCAATTCGCTGCACAAGCTCACTACGCGTAGCACCGGTCACACTGCCAGTCAGCAGCCCAACTTTGATGCCAAAGGGCGTAAGTAATGCATCGAGCGTGGCGGCGTGCTGACGGGCAAGAATCTCTGTCGGTGCCATCAAGGCGGTTTGGTAGCCAGCACTGGCAGCCTGGCGAGCGGCCAGGCCAGCGACCACTGTTTTGCCACTACCCACGTCACCTTGGAGGAGGCGATTCATTGGTGTACTACGCTGAAAGTCTTGCAGGATATCCCAGGCCGCTCGGCGCTGATCATCCGTGAGAGCAAAGGGCAGGGCACTCACAAATGACTTCACAATAGCTTGCTCAAATGGTATGACATAGCCCTGGAGCTGAGCATGCGCCTGGCGATTGAGCTGGCTAGCAAGCAGCAAGCTAAAGAGTTCCTCAAAGGCAAAGCGCTGGCGTGCTCTTGCGATATCCTCTGATGCGGTAGGGAAATGCATCGCAAGCAGCGCCTCGCTCCGGCTCATTAAGCCTTCGCGTGCAACGATTTGCGGGGGGAGTGTCTCGGGTAGCATTGTTATCAGTGGTCGTAGTTCAATGAGCAATTTGCGTACCAGCTGGCTCTTGAGGCCGTGCACTGCGTGGTAGATGGGCAGCAGGTTGGTGTCATGGTGGGCAAGCTCTTTGACACGCTCGGCACTTGGGTTAGTGAGTTGGTAGCGGCCATTTTTATATTCAAATTGTCCCCGAAAGTAGCATTCATCGCCACTCGCGAGCTGCTGCACTCGATACGGCTGGTTAAACCACACGGCGTTGAGCTTGCCCGAGCTATCTGCCAGTACTGCTGTGGTAATGCGGAGACCACGCCGCACCGTGCGCGTACTGATTGATTCGCAGCGCGCCGTGATCGTCACATTGCCTGGTGTCAATGTTGCGATTGAGCTCGCTGCAGTAAAATCATCGTGCTTGCGTGGCAAAAACATGATGAGATCATTGACAGTCAAGAGTCCAGCCTGAGCCAGTTGCTCAGCTGTTTTTGGCCCAACGCCTTTGATTTGAGAGAGCTGTGTCGATAGGTTCACATTTTTATTGTACCGCACCTGGTGTAAATGCGCTGCCCTGTGCTATAGTATAAGCAGTAAGCTAACGGGGGAAATGTGAGTAAAATTGCAAATTATTTACGCAGTCATATTGCCGGGTCTGTTTCGACTCGGGCCGATTGGCGTGCGTCAGTCAGTGCAGATGCCGGTATTCTAGCCACAACGCCAGAGCTCGTGGTAGCGCCGCGCGTCGTGAGTGATATTCGCAAGATCACCCGTTTTGCCTGGCAAATGGCTGAGAAGGGCCACACGATACCAGTCGTCACACGCGGCGCTGGCTGTGGTGCGCTGGGCGGTGCTGTAGGACAGGGGATACTGCTCGATACGACAGCCCTTGACACAATCTTTGAATATGATAGCAAATCGCAGCGGGTTCGCGTCCAGCCAGGTGCACCAGCGCGCAGTGTAGCGGCAGCGCTGAGCATGCATGGTGCTGGTGTTGGGCCGCTGACTAGCCAGCGAGGTACAGTTGGTGGAGTTATTGCAGCTGGCGCACACGGAACGCTGCTAAGCCGAGCGACCGATCCAGCCGAAGCGATTGACCAAATCGAGGTTGTACTCGCCAACGGCGACGTTATGCAGACAGAGCGTCTCTCGCGGCGCGAGCTCAGCCAGCGCAAAGGTCTGCCTGGGTTTGAAGGTGACATCTATCGTGGTATCGATGCGATTATTACTGACAATGCAGCGCTGATCGAACAGATTAACCCCAATGACACATCTGGTTATAGTGGTATTGCACGGGTCAAGCAGCCCGATGGGACGTTTGATCTCGGGCCACTCTTTGTGGGGAGCGAGGGCACGCTGGGGGTTATTGATGAGCTGATTCTCAAGACAGAATTCTTCAGCTTTCGCAAGACAAGGGCAGCCTTGGTATTTCGGAGTAGCAGCGATGCTCAGGCGGCGATTGATGATATTGACGCGCTTCAGCCAGCACAGCTCAGCTATCTCGATGCAGCGATTTTTGAGCAACTCCGCCGTGATGGCAAAAAATATGCTTTTTACGAGACGGCTGCTCAGCAATTTGCACCACAGGCAGTTTTGCTCGTGACGCTTGATGATTTTAATAACCGAACACGTGCTCGCAAGCAGGCCAAGCTTGAGCAGCTCCAATCTGCAGGCGAGACGATCGTCACTATTGTCGAAGATGACGATGATGAAGATGTGGCGGCAGGGTTTGCTGCGCTTGATCAGTACCGCTGGCCCGATGCCGCGCATGTTGGGGCACCGCGCTTGTTTGAGGGGTTTTATGTGCCACCACAGCGCTTCGAAGAATTTGCTCGGGCGCTCATGCCGCTTGCTCGGGCGTTGCAGTTGCCGCTACCTCTCGCTGGCTACCCTAGCTTGAATCTCTACGGCGTCTATCCGCGTCTCTCGCTCCGCAAAGTGAGTGATAAGCAGAAGATCTTTAAGCTCTACGACGAGCTTACTAAGCTGCTTGCGCTATACGACGGCTATTTGGTGATGAGTGGTGGTGAGGGCCGGCTCAAAACTCGTTTTGTGCGCGCCACGCAAAACCCAGATCTTACAGCTCTCTACCAGCAGATCAAGCAGCTCTTCGACCCTCACGGCATTCTTAATCCTGGGACAAAAACCACCCTACAAGCTCGCACTATTACTGCAATGTTGCGCAATGAATATACGGTGGATTGGCAATAAAACTTTGTGGGAGAAATACACTTACTATCTGTAGCAATTGATTTCTTTGTCATGCCTCAATAAAATAGAAGAAGAAAGAGGTTAATGAATATGAGTGTCGATCAACGCATAATATCCCATAACCCTGCCACCAAAGAGAAAAGGAGTACATATGCCTCGCAGGCGAGGAGCTATCATCACAATAGGCGATGAGGTGCTTAACGGAAGTACGCTCGATACTAATTCTCACTGGCTTTGTACACAAATTGCTGGTCGCGGTGCGCTGGTTACGACGGTAGTTACGGTACACGATGACCCAGTTGCAATAAAAGACGCGTTGGCATATTGCATGCGTACGGAGCCAGACTTGATCTTTACCATCGGAGGTCTTGGCCCGACGATTGATGACCGAACTGTTGAGTCAGTTGCTTGCGCCCTCGAGTTGCCGCTCGAGATTAATCAAACTGCAATTGAATATGTCCAGAAACGATATTCTGACTTGGAGTCACAAGGAATAGTTGATCGGGATGTGTCTATACCAGCAAGGAATGCTCGCAAAAAGATGGCTTTGCTGCCCACCGGGGCGGTACCAATCTATAATCCGGTTGGTGCTGCACCAGCGGTCGTTATTGATGTAGATGATACGATGTCTGTTCTGTGTCTTCCGGGTGTTCCTGCAGAGGTTCGCGCGATAGTCAGTAGACATGCATCCGGTATTTTGGAACGCCGCCTCGGTAGCGGATTTTTAAGAACGATGACGATCATGACGAGTACAAATGATGAGTCGGTCCTTGCAGAGGCATCTGCTGTGCTGACCCGTGAATTCGTGGAGGTGTATGTGAAAACTCGTCCGATTCGTCAAGAAGGAGGAAAGATTGGTGTGACACTAACAGCGTCTGGAAACAACCAAGCAAAAATTGGCGTTATGTTAGATATAGCGTTTCAGAGACTGACAGTTCTTCTTGAGGGGTACGGTGTCAGTATTGTTAGGTGTCATGTTGATAATGCAGATTGACGGCAACAATTCCCTATGATCAGACCATGCAAACAATTCGCCATAAATACCTGACTGTCATTCTCCTATCCCTTGCGTTAGCGATACTATCGCTTGTTAGCAATATCTACTTTCCCCAAGAAATGGAAGGGCAGTGGCAGTTATACTCTTGTATCCGCAAGATATTTAGTAAGTTATTTAATGCAGGTGTCGTCTGGGCGGCGTTGCCATTCTTGGCAGGGTGGAGGTCTCAAAGCCTGGTAAAAGCGGCGATCAGTGGCGCTGCCATTGCAGAGCTTACACTGCTACTGCATTACGGTATCGGCTATCTTATTGGGGTGTATGGCTCCACAGTATTTATGGCAAATTCATTTTGGTTTATTGCTGCTCTTGTACTATGTGCACCACTGGGGTGTGCTCTCGGCTCAGCATCGTATCTGGCGCTTATCTTTCCTGTACTGTGCTTTGGGGTATTACAGACGGTGATCATTCCTCTGGAGGAGGCTATGTTGTTGAAGCAATTTGGCACTACCTATCAATCCTACCAACGTACGGTGCGGCGTTGGCTCTGAAAAATAAATGTTGTATAATGAGAATCATGAAGGCAAAAACTATTTCTTTAGTTATCGGTAGTCTACTCTGTATACTACTGGGTGGTCTGTGGTTTCTACAAGGCATTGACGTTGTGCGAATCAAGCCGATAGCGTGCGTTGCAAATTGCCAGGAGATTACCGGAGGCTCACTACCGTGGGCAATTGTGGGTGTTTGTGTGTTGAGTCTGGGTATTTTTTTGGGATACAAAGCGGTTCGCAAATAGATCAGCTTATGTTACTAATATTTAGTTACTACTCGGCGTCATCAGGGTATTTATCTAAGGTGATTCGTTGCTTTCCGTTATGTCTTTCCAGTGGGGACGGGCGTTGTCGAAGAGGGTGAAGCCTTGACTGGTGACAACGTGCTGAGATACCGTACAAGCATGGCGAACACAGACGTGACACAATTAGTTGAAAAAACAAACAAAGTACTGGAAAAGTGGAGTTACTCAGAAGTTAGGGGTAACGCTGAAGAAATGCTTTCAGTCTCTGCGTCAGTCAAAGCAAGACAAGACCTCAGACTCAGGATTGTCTTTGCAATCGTAAGTGCGACCTCTTTAATCGGCGCATGGATCACCTCTGGAGGAGGTTTTAATCGTCAGTATCTTATTGCATTTATAGGTTTAACTTTAATATCGAGCATTTACTCGTTCTTCACATACGTAGATATGGGCTCACGTGATGCGGCGTCTGCAATCTTGAATCACCGAGCCAGCACAGCATAGAATGAGCAATCTCAGTCTACCCTGCCTTCTAAGAGCGGGTGCAGCAGGTCTACGCCGAGCTCGGCACGGTACAGGCACACTACTCAACGAATGGGCATCAGCAAGGATATGGTGCAAAAGATGCTACAGGTGCGTGACATGGAACAAATGACATGCTGAGTAAGCCGTGAGCCTCAATGTCCATTACTAATGGAAAAATACGCCCTCATATTTCGGACAACCGATACAAAAAAGCACCAGTCTTCTGATTAATACAGACTACATCAAGCTCCGCATCATTTCCGCAAGAGCGCGTTATACAGCGAGCATCACGCGCAATAGCTTGTAGAAAAAGATCGCGAGCAGTTGGCTGCCCAAACGTTGGGAGATGAAGAAAGTTACCACCAACGGCATTGTTTACATCGTCAGCACGCGTCAGACCGGCATGAGCAGACTGGTCTTCTGATGATTCCCAACGGCTACAGCCACGTGGGCAGTCTCGAAACACCCGCTCCGGCAAGGATATTGTTCCTTGGTCAGGTGTGGGGCGGATGCGCCCAATTACTGTCCCATCGGGGTCAGCATGAAGGCCTAAATAATGCATTGTATTGCCTGAGTCGTAGGTGATATCGACGCGCTGCGTCACGTACCCCCTACAACAGAACTTCTGATTAATTCTGTAGTATAATGAGTCTTATGGAAGTCAACTCGCTACTGTCGGCGACGAAACAGGCAGTTGATGCGTATATTATGGATCGTATTCACGACCGGGTAGCGCAGGCTTCAGTGGTGCATCCGCGTTACGAGCGGTTGTGGCGGGAGATCGCGCGCATTTACCAGGCAGGCGGCAAGCGAATGCGCCCGTATTTGACAGTGGTGGGGTATGGCGAATTGGATAAAGCGATCGTGCCAGTTGCGGCGGCGCAGGAATTACTGCATGTGGCCATGCTGGTGCACGATGATATTATTGATCAAGACACGGTGCGGCACAGCCAAGCTACCGTCAACGGCGCGTACGAAACTGACTATGCATCGCTATTGCCGGCGCAGCAGAGTACCCATTATGCCAATAGTGTGGCGCTACTTGCGGGTGATGCGCTGCTATCTGAAGCATATCGTTTGGTGCAGTCAACGCCTTTCTCATCACCAATAATTCGCCAGCTATCGGAGCGATTATCGCAGTCGGTGTTTGAGGTAATTGGCGGCGAACTGATTGACGTTGAAGCAGGTTTTATCATGACTGAGTATTTTGATCCCATGACTATTTACCGCTACAAAACAGCTAGCTACAGCCTTGTGGGCCCGCTTGTATCTGGTGCATTGTGCGCAGAGGTTGATGAAACGACGCAGGGAATTCTACAAGAATTTGGCACGCAATGCGGCATTGCTTTTCAACTGCAGGATGATTTGATTGGAATGTTTGGTGATGAAGCGACGACAGGCAAACCAGCTGATACAGACTTACGCGAAGGCAAGCGAACAGTGCTGATCGCCGAACATCAAACGATGATGAGTGACGAACAAGCGGCTCGCTTTGCTCAGTGGTTCGGCGTGCGTGATGCACCGGGCCAAGCGCTTCGCCAATTAAAGCAGGATATTGACTCGTCCGGTGCGCGCCAAAAAACCGAAGCTACCGCACAGCAGTATTTTGCTCAGGCGCGGGCTACACTCGCCAAACTACAACATGGTTTTCGGCGCAAAGAGTTAGAGCAATTTGTCGATCAACTGCAAGGAAGGCGTTACTGATGGAACTATATCGGCAAGTGAGCTACGAGCTTGCAGGGCGATTAACGCGGCGGTATTCGACCTCGTTTTCGATGAGCAGCCGGCTGTTTGCATCACGAATTCGGCCGCATATTTACGCAGTCTATGGCATGGTGCGGCTAGCGGATGAAATTGTTGACACGTACCGCGGCGATGATGCGCTGACTCAGCTAGACAACTTTGAATCAGCGGTTTACCAGGCGTGCGATCAAGGCTATTCAACCAATCCAATAGTCCACGCCTTTGCCCTTACGGCCCGCAAGTACAGCATCGAACGGAAATTAATTTCCCCTTTTTTTGCAAGCATGCGGATGGATATGACAACCGTAGAATACGATGAACCGACATACCGACGCTACATTTATGGCTCTGCGGAAGTAGTGGGGTTGATGTGCCTCAAGGTGTTTGTTGAAGGCGATGAGGCTCAGTATGGGCAGTTGCGTGATGGCGCTAGTCGTTTGGGTGCGGCCTACCAAAAAGTGAACTTTTTGCGTGACATGAAGGCAGATCACGAAGTGTTGGGTCGGGTGTATTTTCCAGGCGTTGACTACCCATCGTTTAGTGATGCCAGCAAGAGGACCATCGAAGCGGATATTTCGGCGGATTTCGCCATAGCCAAAGCGAGTGTGCAGCAACTCCCATCAACTGCGCGTCGAGCAGTGCATACCAGTATAATATATTATGAAGCACTGTTCCAACGGTTGCAGAATGCATCAGCTGCCGATCTCAAAGCGCGGCGCATTCGAGTGCCGAATAGTGTAAAATCTTTACTGTTCGCACGAGGAGTGGTGGGATTATGAAAAAGAAGGCGGCGATCATCGGCGCAGGGTATGGCGGGCTGGCACTGGCGAATTTGCTGGCGAAAGCCGGGTACGAGGTGCTGGTGTATGAAAAAAATCCGTCAGCCGGTGGGCGGATTCAAGCAGTCAAGCAAGACGGATTCACTTTTGACCTTGGCCCATCTTGGTATTTGATGCCAGAGATTTTTGATCAGTACTATCAATTGTTCGATCGATCGGCTGAGAAAGAGCTTGATTTAATTCGAATGTCGCCCGGCTACAAAGTATGGAGCGAAGGCCATGAACCACTGATCATTCACAGTGACGTTGATGAGGACATGGCGACCTTTGAAACCATTGAACCTGGTGCGGGTGAAAAATTGCGGCGCTATGTGGCACGCAGCAGCCAGGTATATGAGGTGGCGGTGAAGCACGCGCTATATAACAATTTCACGCAGTTTAGTGATGTATTGCAGTGGCCGCTCCTGCGCCAACTACCAACCATGTTGCCACTGGCGTGGCGAACACTGGACGCGCATGTTAGCCGCCGGTTTCGGAATCTTCGGCTCAAACAATTGCTGGAGTATCACATGGTATTTTTGGGTTCCAGCCCGTTTCAAGCCCCGGCCGTCTACAGTCTGATGAGTCATCTCGATTTTCGTAGCGGTGTGTATTATCCGCGGCGTGGCATGTTGGAATTGGTGAACAGCATGGAGCGGTTGGGAAGAAGTTTGGGTGCGGTATATCACTATAACTCACCGGTGAAGCAGATTGTGCTGGATAGTCATCAAGCCACGGGTATTGAGCTAGTGAACGGCGAGCGCATCGCGGCAGACTTGGTGATTTCGGCGGCCGATATTCATCACACCGAAACCAAATTATTACCACCAGCTGCTCGAAGCTACTCCGAAAAGTACTGGCAAAAACGCCAGCCGGGGCCAGGCGCGCTGCTAGTCTCGCTAGGCATCAAAGGAAAACTGTCGAATTTACACCATCACAACCTCTACTTTGTGAAAAATTGGCACGAAAACTTTGCGGCAATTTATGAAACTGGTACTGTGCCAGAGCATGCCTCACTCTACGTCTGCAACCCATCCAAAACCGATCCTAGCTTGGCGCCGCCGGGGCATGAGAATCTGTTTGTGCTATTGCCACTACCAGCGGGCGTGACGCTGACGCCACAGCAAGAAGCGGCGTGCGTGAAGAAGATTATCAAGATTCTTACCGAGATGACCAGAGAGCCAGACTTGCCCAGGCGCATTGTCTCCCAGCTCATCTATGGTCCAGAGCAGTTTGGTGAGCAATTTAATGCCTGGCAATACAACGCTTTTGGTGGTGAATCGCACGTGCTTCGTCAGAGCGTCATATTTCGCACGCGTAATCGCAGCAAAAAAGTACCGAATCTGTATTATGTGGGTGCAGGGACACTACCTGGGATTGGCCTACCGATGTGCCTGATTAGTGCGCAGCTGACCTATAAGCGTATTGTGGGGAACCGCCGCAGCGGGCCTCTTACCAAAGAGGATATATGAACTGGCTGTATTTAGGGGGAATTATGTTTAGTTTTGCGGGTATGGCAGTGCTGGACTGGCGGTACAGGCTGGCTTACTGGCATGATGCTCGCCGTACAGTACAGACAGTGTTGATTATGACCATTGTGTTCATTGTGTGGGATATTTGTGGCATCTCGCTCGGCATTTTTTATAGCGGCCATTCCCCGTACATGTCGGGCATCTGCCTTTTCCCAGAGTTTCCACTAGAAGAACTACTCTTTCTGCTGTTTTTGAGCTATTTTAGCCTGGTGGTTTACCGCGCGGGAGTGAAGCGATGGCAACATATATAGTGCTTAATATGCTTTTTTTGGCGTCAGCGCTGGGTCTACTGGCATGGCGGAGATTATTGGCATTTAGCCGTGCAGTGTGCCTGACGCTGGCGGTGCTGCTGGTGATGACGATTCTGTTTGACTCGCTACTGATTTACCTCGGCATCGTTGCCTATTCTTTAGATAAAATTTCGGGCATGAGAGTTGGGTTAGCGCCAATTGAAGATTTTTTTTATCCACTATTAGCTGGCCTGGCTGTACCAGCGATTTGGGAGGGTTTGCATCGTGAAGAAAACGATTAAGGTATTATTCATGACTTCACGACCGCTGTCTTGGGTAAACACGGCCTACCCGTTTGCGACGGGCTATTTGGTTATGGGCGGAGCGATCGATGTGCGGCTTATTATTGGTACATTGTTTTTTCTCATTCCGTACAATCTTTTGATGTATGGAATTAATGATGTGTGCGATTATGAATCAGACATGCGCAATCCTCGTAAGGGTGGTGTCGAAGGGGCGGTGACGCCGCGAAGATATCACCGGGTAATCGTGTGGCTGGCGGTATTATCATGCCTTCCATTTGTGCTGACATTGATGCTCATAGGTAACTGGCAAAGTCGGTTGGTGCTCACGGCGGTGTTGTTTTTCGTAGTGGCTTATAGCGGGAAGGGGCTGCGATTTAAGGAAGTGCCACTGCTGGATTCGGTGACCTCGAGTCTGCATTTTGTCGGTCCGCTACTCTATGCATATTCGTTGGTTGGCACGACGCAGGCGGGGTGGCTAGCAGCTGCAGCGTTCTTTTGCTGGGGTATGGCCAGCCAGGCGTTCGGTGCAGTGCAAGATATTGTTCCAGACCGGGAAGCAGAAATTTGCTCTATCGCCACTTTTTTTGGTGCGCGGGTGACAGTCTGGTTAGCGATGCTGCTGTATGTGGCGGCTGTCGGATTGGTAGCGTGCCTGGGTGTGGCGGCATGGCCAGTGTTGGCTGCGGGCGGCTTATATGTCATTAATCTGCTGCCCTTTGTGCAAATTCTTGACGAACGATCGGCGGAGGCGCGAACCGGATGGCGACGCTTTTTATGGCTAAACTATTTTACTGGAGCGGTAGTGACAATTACTTTATTGAAGGTTGTGTGGGGCGTGTCGTGAAGATGCGTGGTCGATGTGCTGGTGACCATCGCTCACTCACGAGCCCCACAACACGAACAACGCCCACCCTGGTGGGTGAGCGTTGTTCATCATCTGGAACCGCATCCCAGCCTGTTTCGACTGGGGTGGGTTCGGGTAAGAGCTTGCTTGGTACGGATGAGAGGACTTGAACCTCCACGCCCCGCAGGGCACTAGCACCTGAAGCTAGCGCGTCTACCAATTCCGCCACATCCGCAGATATACGCACCGCAGGCTCTTACCGTGTATTGTATACGAATTTCGGCCTTGCGTAAAGAGTTTTGTGGTACAATCAGGTAAATAAACTGTGGCGGGTCTGCCACTATTTTAGATTATGTAAGGAGCAATGCTATGACCTCTACCCATTCATCGTCCCAAAAATTCGACAAACTAGAGTGGATACAGCAAAAGATCGAAGAAGTCCGAGAGAAATGCGGCACCGCCAACTCGGGTGAAGCTGAAGATGAGCAGTATGCTGAGTTGCGCCGACGGATGGTTGGTGCGCTAGGTTTAATTGCCACGCGATCGGGTGAAGATCTTACGCCAGATACTGCAAGCCGCATGCTGTATGGCCTGGCTGTATCGCCACGCACAGGCCAGCCAGCCCATGGAGAGCTTACCGAAGATAGTATCCGCATCATTCGCGAGATCAGCGGGATGGCGCAGCAACCTGCTAAAGAAAATAATGCTGGCACTATGGGAATAGCAGCATAATATCACCAATAAGCACCATGAAGCACACCCAACAGCCCACCTCTGCGGCAACCGACCACCGCAATGTAGTAGACCACTACAAAGGGTTGCCACACCAAGCGATCGTTGCCGATCTTGATGAGCATGGCTCGGCACTTCATATTGCGATTGATAATGTCGTGCGCGATTTCAATATGGGGACGATCGTCCGCAGTGCCAATGCCTTTGGGGTGCGGCATGTCCATATCATTGGTCGGCGGCAGTGGAATAAGCGCGGCGCAATGATGACGGACACGTATCTGCACGTGCACTATCACCAAACGGTTGAAGATTTCTTACAGGCTATTACTGGTCGGCCACTCATCGCGGTCGATAATGTTGCCGGTTCACAGCCACTTCACTCGGTCGCGCTGCCGCGTAGTGCCGTGCTTTTGTTTGGGGCAGAGGGGCCTGGTATTCGTCCCGAGCTGCTTGAGCGGGCTACGGGTATTGTTGCAATTGAGCAGTTTGGCAGTACGCGTAGTCTCAATGTCGGCGTAGCAGCAGGTATTGCGATGTATGCCTGGGTGCAGCAGCATCGGCTACGCTCGGATCAGGAGTAGAGATTCTACTCTCTTTACTCCTTTTCAAATATACGGTAGCAAAGGAGTATGTAGCGCTTGTGTCGCTATATAGCAGTGAATCCGGCCAAGGGCTTGTTTTTCCATGCCGTTTATGCAAAAATAGCAGTAACTATGACAAAACTTTCATCGGAATCATATCGGGGGGCGCGGGATTGGTATCCGGAAGATCTTCGCGTGCGCAAATACATCTTTCAAACCTGGCGTCATGTCGCCAAGAGCTACGGCTACGAAGAATACGATGCACCGCTGCTTGAGCCGGTTGAAGTGTATGCCGCCAAGAGTGGTGACGAGTTAGTAAATGACCAGACGTATCAGTTTATTGACCGTGGCGATCGACAGGTAGCGATCCGTCCTGAAATGACGCCGAGCGTAAGCCGGATGATTGCCAAGCACCGCCAAGAGATCGCCTATCCAGCGCGTTGGTTTAGTATTGCCCAGTTTATGCGCTATGAGCGACCACAACGGGGGCGAGAGCGTGAATTTTGGCAGATGAATGTCGATATATTTGGTGTTGATAACATGCAGGCCGAGGCCGAGATTATCGCACTTGGTAGCCGTATCATGAAGGCCTTTGGCGCAACAGATGACATGTACACGATCCGCATTAATAATCGCCAGTTGATCAATCTCATGATGGCGCAGTTTCTTGAGCTCGATGCCGTGCAGGCTCAGCTGATGATCCGGCTGTTTGACCGTAAGAACAAGATTCCACCACAGGCCTTTCGCGATCAGGCGATTGAGATCTTTGGTGAGGCAGCGGCACCAGTTGGCTTGCAGCGGATTGCTCAGCTCTTGACGGCACGTACTATGGCCGATCTCCCCGAATCGATTCGCGACAGCGAGGCGGTGCGCGATGTGCAGCGGCTCTTTACACTACTTGAGCGTAGTGGCGTGACGAATGCCATCTTCGATATCACGCTCATGCGTGGATTAGATTATTACACCGGTACGGTGTTTGAGTTCTTCGACACTCATCCAGACAATAACCGTTCGCTCTTTGGTGGCGGGCGCTATGATGGCTTAGTAGGGATGTTTGGCGCCGAGCCTATCAGTGCGGTCGGCTTTGCACCAGGCCTATCAATGATGCAGCTCTTTCTCGAGGCGCATCAGCTGCTACCAGAATTTAGCTCCACAACCGATATTTATATGATCGTCCTTGGTGGGGCAATGCGCGGTGCGCTCGAGCTAGCGGATGACCTGCGCGATGAGGACGTCAATGTCGAAGTCGATTTCACTGGCCGCAAGCTTGATAAGCAGCTCAAGGCAGCGATCAAGAAACAGATCCCATATTTCCTCTTTGTTGGTGAGGATGAGCTGGAGAACGAGATATACACCCTCAAGAATATTGCGACGAGCGAGGAGCAAAAGCTCAGCCTGGAGCGCGTCGTCAGTGCCGTTAAGGATTATCGTCGTCAGCCATCGCGCAGCGAAGATGATGACTTTGATTTATCGTAGTATCACCATGTGCATCTCTATGATAGCTATAGCTCATCTCTGTTAGCTTCTCGTTTTGCTCGTCTTGCGAAACAGCATATATACGTATGCATGCTTGGGTCTGTCGCATGTCTATTTCACACTGTCAGCGACATATGATACAATAACCAACTATGAAGACGACACTAGACCACCTATCAGACACCAAAGTACGCGCCACAATTACCGTCGGTGCAGACGAACTGGAGGCAGCTCGCCAGGTTGCTTTGCGCAAACTCGCCAAGACGACTAAAGTTGATGGTTTCCGCAAGGGTCATGCCCCGCTCGAGTTGGTTGCAAAGAATACCAATCCAGAACACCTCGCCGAGGAGACGCTTAATAACGCCCTGAGCAAAGCAGTTGCTGCAGCCTTCCTCGAGAGTGACGTGCAGGTGCTTGAGCGCCCAGAGGTGGAGATTAAGAAGTTTGTGCCTGGTAGTGAGCTGGAGTTTACTGCTGAGGCAGAGGTTATGCCCACGATTACTCTCGGTGACTATAAGAAGCTTAAGCTCAAGCCAGCGAAGATAACCGTTACGCCAGAAGAAGTAACGGAGATCCTTGACCGGATTCGCCACAGCATGGCTGAGCGTACGGACACTGATGAAGCAGCTCAGGATGGTGACGAGGTAACGATTGACTTTGTCGGTAAGCGTGATGGTACGCCTTTTGCTGGTGGCACCGGGAAAGATTATCCGCTTGTACTCGGCAGTAAGTCATTCATTCCAGGCTTCGAAGAGGCATTGATTGGCCTCAAGGCTGGTGAAACGAAGGCGGTTGAACTCACCTTTCCGAAGGACTACCATGCGAGCGAACTAGCTGGGCAAGCAGTCGTTTTTGATACGACCGTCAAGAAGGTCAAGAAAGTGACACTGCCTGAACTGACTGATGAGTTTGCTGCGAAGGTTGGGCCATTTACTTCTATTGATGACCTCAAGAAAGATATCGAGAAAGAAATTACTGCGCAAAAGCAGCGTGAAGCAGATGACGAGCTGCGCGATGTAGCCGTCAAGCAGTTGGCCGATGCCAGTACGGTAGCCATTCCGGAGGTATTGCGAGCTGACCAGCTTCGCTCAATTGAGCAAGACTTGGTGCAAAACCTTGCTCACCGCGGTCGCACCCTTGAGCAATACCTTGCCGAGAAGGAATATAAGGACAAAGACGAGTGGATCGAGAAGGAGGCTAAACCAGCGGCCGATGAGCGCATTAAGGCTGGGCTTGTCTTGGCTGAGTTGAGCAAGGCCGAGAAGATCGAAGCCACAGCGGAGGAGCTGCAAGAGCGCATCAGTGCCTTTAAGCAACAGTATGCCAATGATGCGACTATGGTGGCGCGCTTTGATGAGCCAGAGGTGCAGCACGAGATTGCCAACCGCCTCTTGACAGAGAAGACGATCGACTGGCTGGTGGCGCAGAATACTAAGAAGTAGCGGATAACATAGCTCGCATAGCAGAAATTAGCACTCTATATTGACGAGTGCTAATTTTATCGTTACAATAGTACTATGATGAAACCGAATGATTACCTAGTGCCCAACGTCATTGTCCGGACGCGTGATGGTGAGCGTGGCTATGATATATACTCGCGTTTGCTTGAGGATCGCATTATCTTCCTCGGCGAAGAAGTGACTGAGATGACGGCCAATGTGGTTGTGGCGCAGCTTCTCCATCTTGCCAATGAAAATCCAGACAAAGACATTCAGCTCTATATCAACAGCCCTGGTGGCAGTGTGTATGACGGCCTCGCAATTTATGATACTATGCAATACATCGCGCCAGATGTGCAGACGATTGGTATTGGCCTGCAGGCAAGCATGGGTGCCTTCTTGCTTAGTAGCGGTGCGAAGGGTAAACGCTTTGTCCTGCCTAATGCCCGCGTGATGATCCACCAGCCTAGCAGCGGTACGCGCGGCAAAGTAACAGACCAAGAGATTAGCTTACGCGAGAGCATTACCCTCAAGGAGCGGCTGGCCACCATTATGGCGGACAACACTGGCCAGAAACTCGATAAAATCAAGGCTGACATGGAGCGTGACTACTGGCTGAGTGCCGCAGATGCCGTGGCGTATGGCCTAGCCGATGAAGTGATTGGCCAGCGCGCAAACGCAAAATAGCACGAGTAGCTGCTTTGTGCTATAGTAAGGCTATGACACAACATAGCGACCAATCGACAACCCAGTCTACAAATGCTTCACCTCAAACAAAAAAGCCACGGCGCTTCCGTCCACGCCGTATGACTGTCGTTATGTTGGTGACGATCGTGTTGACTATTGCCTGTATGGCAGCGCTTGCCTTTTTCTATCAGGCCAAGCGAGACACTAAGGAGCTTATGCGCACCCAAACTGTTATGGGGGATGTGTTGGCACGTGCGGCCAACTATTCGTCGGGGAAGGCAATATCGCAGGACAATCATGCACTTGGCAATGTGCTTGGTGTTATAACAAATAAAGCTGAGCGCGAGCAACTACTGGCGAAAAAACCATTCGTGCACTGTTCAGCGCGAGCAGTGTGTAGCGATTGGATTACAGTGACAGAAGCTGAGCCTCAGGATCCAACAATAGCTAGAATACTCTCAGTGTCGCATACAACCAAAGGTTCATCCCCAGACAATATCCGTGAAATATTGCAGGATACAAGTACACGATGCGCCCTCTGGCGTAACAATTATGCGGAACAAATGCTATGCGTGTCTACTAAGACAGGGCGGTATGTATATGATGTCGGCGGAAATGCCCGTGACCTATCCGAGTGGCAATAAACTTTCTGTTTTTCTGCGACTATATCATTAAGAGCTTAGTCATCCGTTACTTTTGTATTAATCTAGATTTTGAGATTAATTTCTCTAGTATTGGGCTTACGCTCAATTGTCTCACTTAGTGATGTTTAATAATCAATCGCTAATTATTTTCATCTCTGGCACAAAGGAGCACACGCGCGGTATTAATATCTCGTGTAATGCTTTGTATCAACAGGAGAAAGCGGAGATTTTGAAATTATAGACAGAAACGCTTGACGCACCAGCAGCTCATTCGCTATAATGAGATATTAATGAAGGTTGTGTAATATGGGTTAGGTGCGGACTACGCCGGTGGCGTGGCGTTTTAGTGTGCGAAAACTTATATTGAGTAAAGCTTCGGTGCCACAACAAATGCACGAGCAGGGTTTTGGAGTCCTTACACGTGCGGATAGATAACAATAATTCAAGAGGAGTTTACATGCCTACACCTACCACGGCAACAACTGCTCCATCGCGTGTGTTTTTTACCAGCAATGACACCGCGCTGGCAGTACCCGACTTGCTGGCTCACCAAGAAGAATCCTGGAAGGATTTCGTCGAGACGGGCTTGAGCGAAATTTTCGCAGAGCTCAACCCAATCGAAGACTACACTGGCCAGAAGCTCGAGCTGCGCTTTAAGGATTACGCCTTTGGCGAGCCCAAGCATACAGAGCAGTTTGCGAAAGAAAACAACCTGACTTTCGACGCACCACTGCAAGCCACCGTCGAGCTCATCAATAAGACGACCGGCGAAGTCAAGGAACAGAGCATCTACATGGGCGATTACCCTTGGATGACGGAGCGCGCAACGTTTATCATCAATGGAACAGAGCGCGTAGTGGTAAGCCAGCTGATTCGGAGTGCTGGTGTACTGTTTAGTGCCGACCGCGTGGCAGGGCGCAACCTCTATGGTGCCAAGATGATCCCAGGCCGTGGGGCATGGCTTGAGTTTGAGACGAGCCCATCGGGCGCAATCTACGTGAAGATCGATCGCCGCCGCAAGATTGCAGCCACCACCTTGCTGCGTGCTCTTGGTATGAGCAAGGTGTCGGCCATTCGCGAGGCCTTTGCTGATATCGACACCGGTGAGCTGAAGTATATCGAAGCTACGCTTGAGAAGGATCCAGCGCATGGCATCAACGAAGCGTTAATTGAGGTCTATCGCCGCCTGCGCCCAGGTGATCTCGCTACGGTAGAGAACGCTCGCCAGATGATTGAGCGCATGTTCTTCGACTTCAAGCGTTTCGACTACAGCCGCGTTGGCCGCTACAAGATCAACCAGCGCCTGGGTGTTGATGTGCCTAATACGACCGAATATCGTACGTTACAGATGAGTGATTTGATTGGTGTCTTGCGTGAAATTATTCGCCTTAACAACACACAAGAGCCAGCTGATGATATCGACTCGCTGAGCAATCGCCGTGTGAAGCTGGTTGGCGAGCTAGTAGCGCGCCAGTTCCGCGTTGGTATGCTCCGGATGCAGCGCAATGCAATGGACCGTATGAGCATGAGTGATCTCGAGACGGTTACGCCAAGCCAGCTGATTAATGCTCGCCCAGTGGTGGCAGCAGTGCGCGAGTTCTTCGCCAGTAGCCAGTTGAGCCAGCTACTTGATGAGGTGAACCCACTGTCCGAGCTGAGCCACAAGCGTCGCCTGAGCTCGATGGGGCCTGGTGGTTTGAGTCGTGAGCGAGCTGGCTTTGAGGTGCGCGATGCTCACCCCACCCACTATGGCCGGATTTGTTCGGTGGAGACACCAGAGGGTGCTAACATTGGCTTGGTGCTGAACCTCGCCACCTACGCACGTATCAACGAATACGGCTTTATTGAGACACCATACCTCAAGGTAGTTGATGGCCGCGTGACTGATGAAATCGTCTACCTCGATGCTTCGCAAGAAGTAACTGAGGTGATTGCCGATGCTGGTGCTCGTCTCAATGAGGATGGTACCTTTGTGCGCGATCGCGTTAGTGCACGAAAGTTCCTCCAGCCAGGGCAGGTAGATACCAGCGAAGTCACCTACATGGACGCTGCACACAAGCAGATCCTCGGGTCGACTGCGAGCCTTGTGCCATTTATCGAGAAGAACCGTATTGACCGCAGTTTGACGGGTTCCAACATGCAGCGCCAGGCAGTGCCGCTTTTGCAGCCTGAGTCGCCAACGGTTGGCACTGGCATTGAGCACGAGGTGGCACGCAACTCCAGCCAGCTCGTTACAGCCGAGGCTGATGGGGAAGTGATTCGAGCTGACGGCGAAGCAGTCGAAGTGCGCTATGCGGATGGCGTCAAGCGCTACGACCTGATCCACTTTGCCAAGAGCAATGACGATCGTTGTATTAACCAAAAAGTCCGAGTAACCCGTGGCCAAACTGTCGCGAAGGGTGACACCCTCATCGAGGGTGCGTCCATCGCCGATGGTGAGCTCGCCCTCGGTAAGGACTTGCTGGTAGCCTTTATGCCGTGGGGCGGCTACAACATGGACGACGCGGTGATTTTGAGCCGTCGCTTGGTAGAAGATGACACCCTTACCAGCATCAACATCAAGGATTATACTGTCGAGGTACGTGAGACAAAGCTTGGTCCAGAGATCGTGACACGCGATATTCCAAATGTGAGTGAGGACAGCCTTCGCCACTTGGATGAGAGCGGTATTGTACAGATTGGCTCTGAGGTCAAGGCGGGCGATGTCTTGGTCGGGAAGATTACGCCAAAGGGTGAGCAAGAGCTCAGCAGTGAGGAGCGTTTGCTGCGTGCAATCTTTGGTGAAAAGGCCAAGGATGTGCGCGACACCAGCCAGCGCATGAACAACGCTGGTGGCGGTAAAGTTGTTGGCGTCAAGGTATTTAGCCGCGAGAATGGTCATGAGCTCAAGACGGGCGTATTGATGCAGATTCAGATCTTTGTCGCGCAATTGCGCAAGATCGGTGTGGGTGACAAGATAGCTGGTCGCCACGGCAACAAGGGTGTGTGTGCCCGCGTTATGGCGGTAGAGGATATGCCATACCTAGCTGATGGTACTCCTGTTGATGTCATTCTCAACCCGCTTGGTGTGCCAAGCCGTATGAACCTTGGCCAGCTCTTTGAGACGCACCTCGGCATGGCTGCACGAGCACTCGGCTACAAGGTTGCCACACCACCGTTCAACGGTGTGCCAGCCGATACTATCAAGGATGAGCTTGAAAAGGCTGGTATTGCGCGCGACGGCAAGAGCCAACTCTACGATGGTTTGAGCGGCGAGCCATTCGAGGAGCGTACAACGGTCGGTGTGATGCATATGATCAAACTCCACCACATGGTGAGCGACAAGATCCACGCCCGCAGCACCGGCCCATACACCATGGTGACTCAGCAGCCACTTGGTGGTAAGGCTCAAAATGGTGGCCAGCGCCTTGGAGAGATGGAGGTTTGGGCACTTGAGGCTTACGGCGCCGCGACGACGCTGCAGGAGATGCTGACAATTAAATCAGACGACGTGTATGGCCGCGCCAAAGCCTATGAGGCGATCATCAAGGATGAGCCAATTGCCGGGCCAAAGCTACCTGAGAGCTTTAACGTGCTTGTCAAGGAGCTGCAAGGCTTGGGCTTGCGTGTTGACCTGCTGGATGAGTCTGATGAGTCGGTCGATGCCGAGCACGTTATTGCTGCTGCGGGCCCTGCCGACAAAACCGTTCCGTCTGACGAGAGTGATGACGAAGCAACCTATCTTGATGAATCCGACGGCATTGGCACAATTGCCGATGACAGCGGCATGTCCGTCCAAGATATTGACACAGTAGAAAACCTAAGCGAGGAGGAAGCCTAAGATGTCCCACGTGGTAACAGATCACGATATCGCCAATTTTGATGCGGTACGCTTGGCCGTCGCCAGCCCCGAGGATATCCTCAAGTGGAGCTACGGCGAAGTCACCAAGCCGGAGACGATTAACTATCGAACCCAGAAGCCTGAGCGCGATGGCCTGTTTTGTGAGCGTATTTTTGGCCCAGTCAAAGATATCAACCCACACGACAGCAAGCTCAAGGGCGTGCGCAGCCGCGAAGCTGCAGTAGATAAAAATGGTGAACTCGTCACCAAGTCGATCGTGCGTCGCGAGCGGATGGGGCACATTAGCTTGGCCACCCCTGTTGCGCATATTTGGTTTATGCGCGGCACGCCCAGTGCAATGAGCCTTTTGCTCGGCATTACGGTGCGCAACCTCGAGAAGATCGCGTACTTTGCTGCCTATGTCATCCTTGATGTTGATGCCGAGACACGCGACGCTTATTTGGCTGACCTTGAGGCTGAGACCGAGGCAGCACGTGCCGCCATTAAGATTCGCTTCCAGCGTGAAGCTGAAGCTGATGGGGCAGACGTGAAGGCTCTTGCCGAGCAGCAAACACGCGAATACGAAGAGCTTGAGGCAACCTACAGCCAAAAGAAAGCTCAGCTCGAGAGCCTACAAAAGCGGGCTCTTCTGAGTGATACTGACTATCGTAACCTCCCCGAAGAGTACGAAGAGCTCATTAAGGTTGGTATGGGTGGTGATGCCCTCAAGACACTCCTTGATGATATCGACCTCGACGCGCTTATCGCTGATTTGCAAGAAGAAGCCGAAGGGGCACGCGGTCAACGCGAGAAGAAGCTACTGAAGCGCCTTAAGGTGCTCGAGGGTATGCAAGCGGCGGGCATTAAGCCATCAAGCCTGTGTATGACGGTTTTGCCAGTCATTCCACCAGACTTGCGACCAATGGTAGCCTTGAGTGGTGGGCGCTTTGCGACAAGTGACCTCAACGACCTCTATCGTCGTGTCATCAACCGTAATAACCGTCTCAAGAAGCTCATCGAGCTCAACGCACCAGAGGTAATTCAGCGTAACGAGAAGCGTATGCTGCAAGAAGCGGTCGATAGCCTGATTGACAACTCGGCTGCTCGTGGTGGCCGCGCCGTCAATGCAACTGGTGGACGCCGTCGTCTTAAGAGCATTAGCGATATGCTTAAGGGTAAGCAAGGGCGCTTCCGTCAGAACTTGCTGGGTAAGCGCGTCGACTACTCGGGTCGTTCAGTCATCGTGGTGGGTCCGAAGCTCAAGATTCACCAGTGTGGTTTGCCAAAGCAGATGGCAATCGAGCTCTTCAAGCCATTTGTCATCAGCTGGCTCATCAAGGGTGATTACGCCCACAACATCCGTAGTGCAACGCGCCTAATTGAGGCAGGTGAAGCGGTTGTGTGGGATGCATTGGATGAAGTAATCAAGGGCAAGTATGTCCTGCTCAACCGCGCGCCATCACTGCACCGCTTGAGTATCCAAGCCTTCCAGCCAAAGCTGGTTGAGGGTAAGGCGATCCAGCTTCACCCACTCGTCGCTAACGGCTTTAATGCTGATTACGATGGCGACCAGATGGCTGTCCACTTGCCGCTCAGTGCCGAGGCGCAGGCCGAAGCGCGCGAGCTGATGAGTGCCGTCAATAACCTGCTTAAGCCTGCCGACGGCAGCCCTGTCCTCAGTATCGACCAGGACGTGGTGCTCGGTAACTACTACCTCACATACGAGAAGCCTTCGGCTCAGACCGATACTGTCGCTGTCTTTGCCGACAGCCGGGCTGCTGAGCTCGCCTACGACATGGGCAAGCTCCACCTGCAGAGCCCGATTCGCATCCGGGCTAAGGGTGAGATCCGAACGACTACTCTGGGGCGTGTCTTCTTCAACGAAATCCTGCCAGAGGACTTCCCCTACAACAACAACGTCCAGACCAAGAAAGAGCTCAAGCGGGTGCTGGGCCAGATCTTCGAGCGCTATGGCGCTGCCGAGACTGCTATCACTGCCGACCGCATGAAGGGCTTGGCCTTCCGCTTTGCTACCACTGCTGCAGTGTCGACTGGTATGGAAGACTATCTCAGCTTCGACGAAATTGCCGACTTTGTGGCCGAGGGTGATGCACGTTCTGCTGCAATCTCGGAGCAGCTCGATCAAGGGCTCATTACCGAGGATGAGCGCTACACATTGACCGTCAATAACTGGCGTACCGTCGACCGCAAGGTAGAGGACTTCTTGCGCAGCCAATTGGCTCACATGGACACCTCTGTCGCAACGATGGTGAACTCTGGTGCTCGTGGTAGTGTTAACAATATTAAGCTAGCCAGTGCGATGATTGGTATCCAGGTGGATGCCGCCAACCGCGAGATTGAGCTGCCAGTCCGTAGCAACTTCAAGCGGGGGCTATCGAGCCTGGAGGCCTTCGTGGCAACGCGTGGTGCTCGCAAGGGGCTTATCGATACCGCCCTCAAGACGGCCGACTCTGGCTACCTCACGCGTCGCTTGGTCGATGTCTCGCAGGATGTCTTTACCGTTGAGGACGAAGAGGGTGACGATGACGGCTTCACTATCTACCGCAATGAGTCTGAGGAGACAATGATCGAGTTTGGCAACCGCTTGTTTGGCCGCTACACCGCTGAGGCAGTGCCGGGCCACCTCGACCGCGACCAGCTCATTACACGTGAGATTGCCAACGCCATCGAGGCGGATCAGTCGATCGACCAAGTGCGCATCCAGTCTGTCCTCTCTACTAAGAACTTGCATGGTATTCCACGCAAGAGTTATGGGATCGATATGGCAACTGGCCAGCTCGTTGATGGTTCGCAACCAGTTGGTGTCATTGCTGCTCAGTCAGTCGGTGAGCCAGGCACGCAGCTGACGCTCAACACCTTCCACAGCTCTGGTGTTGGTGGGTCAGACATCACCCAGGGTCTGCCGCGTGTTGAGGAGCTCTTTGAGGCGCGCAACCCGAAGGGTCAGGCCTACGTCACAGAAGTCGCTGGTTTGGTCGATATCTGGGAAGATGGCAAGAAGTACGTTGTACAGGTCACACCGCAAGCAGGCAAAGTAGAGCGTATGCCGCTCGATGGCCGCATGGTGATGGTGCAATCGGGCGGTAAGGTGAAGGTTGGCGATGTCATTGCGTCATTCGACGATGGCACACAGCCACTCACTGCACCATTCGATGGAGTGGTTGAGTCTGCTGGTGACTCGCTTGTCCTCACAGGCAACGCGACGGCACCAGTCCGCTACGAGATTCCTGGTACGATGTACCTTGTCGTCAAGCCAGGCGATATGGTCGAGCCAGGCGATCGCCTGACACTTGGTTCGCTCAACCTGCACGACCTCATGCGCCTTAAGGGCACAGAGGCAACCCAGCGCTACATCATCAACGAAGTGCTCCGTATCTATGCTGCGCAGGGCCAGGATGTGGCTGGCAAGCACCTTGAGATCATCGTCCGGCAGATGTTTAGCCGGGTGCAGATTGATGATCCAGGCGACAGCACCTTCGTCATGGGCGACATCATCTCCAAGGCATCAGTGGTTGATGCCAACAAGGAACTCGTTGCCCAGGGCAAGACGCCAGCCCAGTATGCACAGCTGCTGCTTGGTATCACCAAGGTGAGTATCTGGAGTGATAGCTGGCTGTCTGCTGCGTCGTTCCAAGACACGACTCGCGTGCTCATCAACGCTGCCACTAGCGGCCGCGCCGACCACCTGAAGGGTCTTAAAGAGAACGTCATCATCGGCAACAAAGTACCGGTTGGTACGGGTGCACACCCCCTTCCGCTCGAGGAGAATGATTCTCCAGAGGATGAGTTTGTCGCCGAAGCCCAGGCTGAAGAGACTGAGCCAGAAGTGACAATTGCTACTGATGAGCTGTAGGGAGTAGCTAATCTATAGCAGAAGAGCCCCACTTGAGAGAGTGGGGCTCTTGTTTTTAGTAATATGAATTGTGACGAGCACTTTACTACTACGGTACGGCCACATCCACACATAACCAATGAAGAAGCACTTGCCATGCCTGAAGATGAGCTGGTAAAGTCGACGAAAATATTTTTTGGCAGAGAGTTTGCTCCACAACCGAAAAGTTATGTCAATTGGCGAGTTATTGAAGGGCTAGTGAGCCTTCATGTTGTGGATCAGCGTCGTCCAAAACCTAGAACAAAACAGCACTGGTGGCAGATATTGTAATTATAAATGTAAATGCGAAGAAGAACAGAAAACTCGTCAGGATAACGACGAGTTTTCTATTAGTTTTTTGATATTAATCTAGACTGGCTTGTGACTTCTCAAGACACGATACAAGCCAAGTTGAACCGCCCATAGGGTTCCTTTGTCATTAAACCGAAAGACAATGAACTTGTCTGCATCCAACCTATATCGCAGATTCTTTCTCCCCCACAGTCCTCCCCCAAACTCCGGATCTCCAAACGTGTTAATGACCTCCTGTATCGATGCTGTGTTTGATATTGATGTTAGTAGTTTGTAAGAGAGTGGAATGTAGGGCTCCTCATAAAGACTGTCATCCTGTAGATAAAGAGAAAGAACGACAAGGATATCGTTACGCCACTGCAGCTCGAGACCTGCGCTGTAATACGACCAGTACGATTCGGTTGAACCGGCACCAAGGAAGCTTTCGTCGGTATCTTCGATTAATGGCTCATCTGCCAAGCCATTCGTTGCTTTGTTGATTTGCTCCTGTATTCCATCAATGCCTCTTCCAATTAGATCAATATATTTGGTAATGGGGCCATCTAGTTGTGTTTCCATACTTCCTCTGCAAAATCGACTTGGTTGATTACTAGTTTTGATTATACAACAAATCAGTGACTGTATAGCGCTACTCACCCCAATTTCCAGCGGCTACACAATCACAAATCACCCCAGCAGGTATTGGCTAACCTACAGCGCGTGCACTAATTAGCTACTACCGATACTTCGGCATCTCTACCGTCACTACTTCGCCTTTGCTGAGGTCGCGGCATTTGTCGCCTTCGTAGATTTGCCGCAGGTCGACTTTCTTAGCATTGCGGAGTTGAGCCTTATAGACATCACAGGAGAGCATATCGTTCTGGCGAATCTGAAAGAAGACCCAGCGGCCATCGCTCGATTGATAAAACAGCGCTGTCCCTTGCGAATTAAAGAGGTGCGACTCGGGCTGCACACCGCCTAGTGGTATCTCTGCCAAGCGATAGCCTGCAAGCTTGCTCTCGCGCACTGTCATAGTGCCGACAATGCCGACGTTGTAGCTCGAACTTGCAGCAGGCGAGTAGGCGTTGTAGAGAGGAGCTTGCTGCTTGGCGAGGTCTTTGTAGTCGGCGGCATCAAGGCATTTAAACTCAACGAAGCGAGTTTCCTTGTTTTTCGGGTCATTTGGGTCAAGTGGGGTATTGCTAATCTGGCACGTTACATCGCCATTACTACGCGTAAAGTCTGCGAGATAGGAGCCGTCTTTGTCGCCATCTTGCACGACATAGCGCGTGAATTGATCATAGTCGAGCATGTGCTCCAGGGCGGTAACATTGCGCCTGGCTTCAGCCTTGGGCAGGGTAGCGGCAGCACTCTTCGTTTTGCTTGGATCAGTAGCGATAGAATAAAAGTGAGAACCTTCGGCCTTGACCGGTGTTGACAGTGATGACTTAACGGCTTCTGTACCCTTAAAGTACTTCTTGGCACGCTCGAGCGTCTTGGCAGCGGTGAGCTGCTCCCGTGGGCCAGTCTTTGTCTCGGTGTGCTGTTCGGTGTCCTTGGCTTTGTGTGGCCGAGTTGCGAGATAAATAATCCCTGCTGCGATGGCAACAACCGCCAAACCAGCCAAAGCAAAGCGAATGGCCAACCCACGCGGTGTTAGGCGTGAGCGTCGATATTGAGGTGAGGAGGATGATCCACTGAATAGCATAGTGTCATTATACACTGCCAGCTAGGTTGGCAGCAATGGCCCTTGCCTAAACGCAAGGTACTTCGTATAATGCAAAGCATGAGCGCTATGAAAAATCGGTTAATGCAGAAAAAACACGCTGGCTATACTGTGGTAGAATTGCTGGTTGTGATCGTTATTATTGCCATCCTTGCTACATTGACACTCGTCTCGTACCAACGTATCCAAGCCGGTGCACAGGGGCGGACTCGCGTGGCTGACCTCACAGCAATGCGTCAAGCACTTGATCGCTACTATACCAAAAATGGTGCATACCCAGTTGCTCAGACTGCTGGTAGTACCACCCCCACCTACCAGCGCCGCGATAGTGCCACATTCTTGCGTCAATTAGTACCGACCTACATTACCACGCTTCCTAGTATCACCCAGGGTAGTACCACTGATGCAACCAGCAACACTTACCTATATGTCACCAATGCTCAGCAAACCGAATACAAGCTACTTTATGTCAACACAAGCGGCTTACCACCAGGTGAGTATGATGCCGTACCTCAAGCAATGCGCACCACTGCGCCAGACCGCTACGGGGTGTGGTCAAAAAACGGCGAACGGCTCCCTGGCTAGCAGGAGCAGATGGACCCATCAGGGGTGATAATTACTCTACCGCCCACATTCAATCCATGCTATAATCAATCGTTGAGAGTTGTATTACTCATGCTAAAAAACACGTAAGGAGAGAAGGAGCCCCCTATGGCAACCCCCAAGAATGTCCCTCTGAAGGACTTTCGTAACATTGGTATTATTGCCCATATCGACGCCGGTAAGACGACGACGACAGAAGGTATTTTGTACCGCACCGGTATTAACCACAAGATTGGTACCGTGCGCGGTGATGATGGTGGTGCCACCACCGACTGGATGAGCCAAGAAAAAGAGCGTGGTATTACCATTACCTCTGCAGCAGTGACCTGCTTTTGGAAGGGCCACAAGATTAACATCATTGACACCCCTGGGCACATCGACTTTACTGCTGAGGTGGAGCGCAGCCTACGTGTACTCGACGGCGCAGTGACAGTCTTTGATGGCAAGATGGGAGTAGAAGCCCAGAGTGAGACGGTGTGGCGCCAGGCCAACAAATACGGCGTGCCCCGCATCTGCTTCATTAACAAGATCAATCAGACTGGTGGCGACTTCTACAAGTCGATTGAGTCAATCCACAACCGCCTCAGCAAGCAGGCCTTCCCAATCCACCTGCCAATTGGCTTTGAGAAGGATGTTTGCGGTGTGGTTGATCTTATCGACATGAAGGCCTACACTTATGATGACTACACCGACCACGAGCTTAAGGTGGGTGAGATCCCAGCTGATATGCTCGACAAGGCAAAGCGGGCTCGCAGCCTGCTCGTCGAGAACGCCGTTGAGGCCGATGACGACCTAATGATGAAGTTCCTCGATGAAGGTGAGGATGCCATTACTATTGACGAGCTCAAGGCAGCGCTGCGTCAACGTGTCTTGGCTGGTGATTTCTTCCTGGTGACAGGTGGCGATGGCCGCGGTGTGATCGTCGAGAAGGTGCTTGACCTGATGGTAGATTACCTGCCAAGCCCACTCGATGTTGGTGAGATCTGGGGTAAGAACCCCAAGACTGGCGATGAAGTAAGCCGCACACCTGATGATAAGCAGCCAATGACCGCGCTGGCCTTCAAGCTGGCTGCCGACCCATTTGTTGGGAAGCTGATCTTTATTCGCGTCTACAGTGGTCGCTTGACTGCCGGTAGCTATGTCCTCAACACAACGACGGGTGAGAAGGAGCGTGTGGGGCGCATCGTCCGGATGCACGCCGATAAGCGCGAAGAGATCGACAGCGTGGGCGCTGGTGACATTGCTGCTGTGGTGGGCCTGAAGGGCACCTTCACGGGCCATACCTTGTGCGATCAAGCGCATCCGATTGCTCTTGAGGCGATTAGCTTCCCCGAGCCACCAGTATCGATTGCGGTGGAGCCCAAGACTAAAGCTGACCAAGAGAAGATGGGTATTGCCCTGCAGCGTCTGGCTGAAGAAGACCCAACCTTCCGCGTCTACACCGACGAAGAGACAGGCCAGACTATCATGAGCGGTATGGGTGAGCTTCACCTAGAGATTTTGATCGACCGCATGAAGCGCGAGTTTAACGTTGAGGCCAATGTTGGTGAGCCGCAAGTCGCCTACCGCGAGACCATCAAGGGTACAGCCGAAGCGCAAGGAAAGCACGCCAAGCAGTCTGGTGGTCGTGGCCAATACGGTGATGTCTGGGTGCGCTTTGAGCCGAACGAGCCAGGCAAGGGCTACGAATTCTTCGACGAAATCAAGGGTGGTGTGGTGCCACAAGAGTACCGCCCAGCTGTGCAGAAGGGTATTAAGGAGACACTCGATGGTGGTGTGATTGCCGGTTATCCAGTTGTTGACGTCAAGGCAACCTTGTACGACGGAAGCTACCACGATGTCGACTCAAGCGAGCTCGCCTTCAATCTGGCTGCTCACCTGGCTGCCCGCGAAGGTATCAAGAAGGCCAACCCAGTCTTGCTCGAGCCAGTGATGAAGGTTGAGGTGACAACACCTGAGGAGTTCATGGGTGATATCATTGGCGACCTCAATAGCCGCCGGGGCCGCATTGAGGCAATGGAAGACTTGATGGGCGGCGCGAAGCTCGTGAAGGCTATTGTGCCACTGGCAAACATGTTTGGCTACACCAGCGACATCCGCTCGATGTCGCAGGGCCGAGCTGCTAGCACGATGGAACTTGCCCATTATGAGGAAGTTCCACCAAACGTTGCGCAGGAGATTATCGAGAAGCGCAGTAAGTAAACCTTCTTGTATTATCTCTATAAAACACCTCTATTACAGGGGTGTTTTATTATCTTGTCTCAGTGCGAGAAATGGTGAATAGTGCGCAAAAGCCGGCATATATGCCGGCTTTTGTTGGCGCAAGGCTATGGTTTGTACTACTTTTTCGTTTTCTTATCGTGCTTGGCTATTTTCTTGACGGCAATTTTTTGCGGCGCAGGTAGTGGCTTGAGTGGTACCGTTACCCTCAAGATGCCGTCCTCCAGATGGGCCTTAATCTGCTCAACATCGCTACCATCTGGCACTTGTACACGACGGCAGAAGCTTGTGCTGCTCTCACGAACGACGTAGTTGCGCTGTTTGTCCTCGGTTTTTTCGTGCCGTTCGCCGCGGATGACGAGCGCACCATTGTCAAGGCTTACATCAAGGTCATCCTCAGCAAAGTTCGGCACGTGTGCTTCAACAACCAGTGTATTATCCACCGTGTAGACGTCAGTTGCGACAGCTTGGCTGAGTGTCGTAGTAAAGGGATTGTCAAACAGCTGCCGCTGCAATGCGCGCAATTCCTCAAAGGGGTTGTATTTTGTAAGACTACTCATAGGGTGCCTCCTTATGTGTTGCTTTTGTATTCTTATCATAGCGCGGTAAATAGAACAATACAAGTACTTGCATCCGTCTAGCAAAGCGCTTATACTTATATGCATGGCGCAATCGACTCGTCGGCAACGCAGGCTCACTCAGCTTACATGGCTGGGCTTCGCTGCTGTGGCAGTAATTTTGTTAGGGTATATGTATTGGGATGTTGAGCTGAGCCCAGCAGCCTCTACCACCAAGACTGCCGGCAGTGGTCTGGAAAAAACACTTGTGTTGGGCACCGATCCTGGCTTTAAGCCGTTTGAATATAAGCAGGGGCAGGAGATTGTTGGCTTTGATATTGACCTTGTGCGGGAGATTGCTAAGGACACAAACCGTTCGTTACAAATTGAGGAGATCGCCTTTGATGGCCTCTTGCCAGCACTACAGGCTGGGCGAATCGACCTCATTGCAGCTGGTATGACTGTCACGCCAGATCGGCGTAAGAATGCTGAGTTTTCGCACACATACTACACTGCAGCGCAAAAGATAATCGTACCAAAGACTGGCTCAACAATTGCTACCAGTGATGACCTCATTGGTAGGCGAATCGGCGTACAACTTGGCACGACAGCCGACACGCTGGCACACAAGATTCGTGAAGCACAGGTGGTACAACTCCAGTCGACGGCTAGTGTGGTGCAAGAGCTCAGTAGTCGGCGGATCGACGCTGCCATTATGGATGATGGGCCAGCTCAGCAATACCTCGCCACGAACCCGCAGCTCGTTGCCTTGCCACGCAACCTCTCGCACGAGGATTACGCCATTGCTATCAAAAAAGGTAATAACAAACTACTCGCTGAGGTAAACGCTAGCATTGCCGCAATGAAGCGTGATGGCCGCTACGATAAACTCGTCAAAAAACACTTCGGAGTGGCCCGGCCATGAATGTGTGGGATATCCTCTTTGGCGATGAGCGCTATCTATTCTTGTGGCGCGGCCTAGAAGTGACCATCCTTCTCACCGTCTTCTCGACAATCATTGGGCTTGTGATTGGCCTGGTTGTCGCTCTGATGCAGCAGTCTGCTTGGCAACCATTTCGCACATGCAAGCTACATCGCCTCCAGCGCTGGCGGCCATGGATGAGCTTGGCTCATGCCTATACCACGGTCATTCGCGGCACACCTGCTTTGGTGCAGCTACTCATTATGTATTACGTGGTATTTGGCTCGTACCGTGGGGTGCCAAAGCTGTGGATCGCAAGCCTCGCCTTTGGTATCAACAGTGGTGCGTATATTGCCGAGATTATTCGGGGCGGGATCGAAAGTATCGACAACGGGCAGGTCGAAGCGGCGCGCTCGCTTGGCCTAAGCCGCTGGCAAACCATGCGCTATATCATCCTCCCCCAAGCACTCAAGCAGTCATTGCCATCACTAATCAGTGAGGGGATTTCGCTCCTCAAGGAGACGTCAGTTGTTGGTTGGATTGGTATGAACGATCTGATGCGTGGGGCTGATAACATCCGCTTCCAGACGGCCACCGCCTTTGAATCGCTCTTTGCCGCTGCAATGATTTATCTCGCCCTCACCACGCTATTTACGTGGGTGATGAATCGAGTAGAGAGGAGGCTCAAGGCGCATGATTAATATCAAGCAGCTCCGCAAGCACTACGGCAACAATTATGTTTTGCGCGGCATTGACCTGACAATCAAGCGGGGAGAGGTTGTCGTTCTCTTGGGCTCGAGTGGTGGTGGCAAAAGCACGCTGCTTCGCTGTATTAATATGATTGAGACGCCGACAAGCGGGGAAGTATGGGTTGATGGTATTGATATGACCAATCCAGCGACCGACCTCAACAAAGCCCGGACTGAACTTGGCATGGTCTTCCAGCAGTTTAACCTCTTTCCGCATATGACCGTGCTCGAAAATATCATGCTTGCACCACTCAAGGTGCGCAAACTATCGAGAGCCAAAGCTAAGCGTCAGGCGCTTCAAATGCTCGACTTGGTTGGCCTTCGCGCCAAAGCCCAAGAATACCCGAGTCATCTCTCGGGTGGGCAAAAGCAGCGGGTAGCGATTGCCCGTGCCTTGGCAATGCAGCCAAAAGTCTTGCTCTTTGATGAGCCAACGAGTGCACTCGACCCTGAGATGGTTGACGAGGTACTAGCGGTTATTAAGCACCTTGCCGAAACAGGGATTACAATGATCGTTGTCACACACGAGATGTCATTTGCGCGCGATGTCGCATCACGGATTGTCTTCCTTGATGGGGGCAAGATTATTGAAGATGGTACGCCAGCGCAGGTCATTAATCACTCCACCCAGCCAAAGGTCCGCACCTTCTTCGCTGCACTCAGTAATAATTGATACATCCCTCTATGCTATAATGCGCCCAAGGAGGAATACTATGTCAGATACAATGCAGCGATTCAAAACACTCTTTGCCGGAAGCGGCGTCGACTACGTAGAATGCGAAGTCATTAATGCAACGCAGCGCTATTTGCAGCTTCGTGAGCAGGGTAAGCACGAGGGCTTCACGCCGGTGATTGTGACGCTCGATGGCCTCATCCTAGATGAGATAGCGGAAGGCCTAGAGAACGCTGGCGTCCAGACAGTCCCCGAGCTTGTGCGGCGCACCATGGAAGCATCGCAGGCAATTGATGTACCAGCCTTCTTTGCTCACGTTGCGCAGGAGCTGCCAGCTGAAACAGTGAAAAAGGATCAGCAGATCTCTACTGTGGATGACTATTTTGCGTCGGGCTTCTCGGCGTCGCCTGATGACGATGACCCTACTACAGTTGACTTCATCAGCCCATTCCAGGCAGATAGCGACAATCCGGTCATTATTATCAAATTACCAACCACAGCACCGTATGAAGCACTAGCCTACCTCTGTATGGGTGGTTGGAATGATTGTCCCGAGCCAGCTATCCAGGTGGCGGTATCGCGCTATTGGTATGAGAAGTACGGTGCTGTGCCTGCCGCTATCAGCCATGATACTGTTGAGTATTACGTCGAGCGTCCACTGCAGACCGATGCTGATGCTAAGGCGGTTGCCGTTGAGCTCTTCTATTTCTCATATGGCGACGCAGTCTATCAAGGGTCGGAGACCTTTGAAGCTTTGGCAAACCAGGTATATAGCAGTCGACAGTGGTATGTTTGGTGGGACTAGCTACTTTACTTTTTTGCCACCGCACCCTATAATAAATCCTAACGCGCGACGCGTTTTGTCGTAGTGTCTCTACTCCGGCAAGTAGCTCGCGTCGTACCAAATATTAACATAAGTAAGGAGTACTTACCTACATGGCAGATTTCGATCGAAGTAAGCCACACATTAACGTTGGTACTATGGGTCACGTCGACCACGGTAAAACAACGTTAACGGCTGCCATCACTCACGTGTTGGCAAAGCGTCTTCCAAGCGATGTAAACAAGCCTCGCAACTACGAAGACATCGACAACGCTCCTGAGGAGAAGCAACGCGGTATTACCATCGCCAGCTCCCACCAGGAATACGAGTCGGAGAAGCGCCACTACGCGCACGTTGACATGCCAGGTCACGCCGACTACGTCAAGAACATGATTACTGGTGCCGCTCAGATTGACGGTGCTGTGCTAGTGGTTGCCGCCAACGACGGTCCATTGCCACAGACACGCGAGCACGTGCTGCTTGCTCACCAGGTTGGTGTGCCAAAGATTATCGTCTTCCTCAACAAGATGGACTTGGCCGACGATCCAGAGTTGGTTGAGTTGGTTGAGATGGATGTCCGCGATTTGCTCACCAAGAACGGCTACGATGGCGACAACACACCAATCATCAAGGGTTCTGCTACCAAGGCGCTCGAGGGCGATACCGAGGCAGAAGACGCCGTGATGGAGCTGGTGGCTGCTATGGACGACTACTTCGAGTTGCCTCAGCGCGACCTCGACAAGCCATTCTTGATGCCAATCGAGGATGTCTTCTCGATCAAGGGTCGTGGTACAGTTGCAACTGGCCGTATCGAGCAGGGTGTCATCAAGATCAACGACCCAGTAGAGATTGTTGGTCTTAAGCCAACTCAGACCTCTGTCGTGACTGGTGTTGAAGCCTTCAAGAAGAGCCTCGACCAAGGTCAGGCAGGTGACAACGCTGGTTTGTTGCTGCGCGGTATCGAGCGCACTCAGATCGAGCGCGGTCAGGTGATTGTCGCTCCAGGCACACTCACCCCACATACCGAGTTTGAGGCGGAAGTCTACATCCTCAAGAAGGAAGAGGGTGGCCGCCACACACCATTTAGCAAGGGCTACAAGCCACAGTTCTACTTCCGCACAACGGACGTGACTGGTGAGATTGAGCTCCCTGCCGACAAGGAAATGGTGATGCCAGGCGACCAAGTGACCTTCAAGGTGACCTTGAACGCCCCAATCGCTATGGACAAGGGTCAAGACTTCGCTATCCGCGAAGGTGGCCGCACAGTCGGTGCCGGTGTTGTGACCAACATCGTCAAGTAGTTTGCATAGTACTCGCAAACTCACAAAATACCTCCCATAGAGGAGGTATTTTTGTTTGTCCTGCAAGATGATTAATGCCGCTATAAACTACACCATAAAACACACAACCCTATAGGGTATGCTGTGGAGTGCAGCGCCACACACCTAGTAAAAGGTGGTTTAGTCAGGCACATAAAAAAGAGCGATAACTGCTATCACTCTTTTCTTAGGTGCTTCTACAACAATAAACTACATCCGGATCTCGACATCCACGCCAGCTGGCAAGCTGAGGTTGTGGAGGTTGTCGATCGTCTTGGGTGTGGCGTTAGTGATATCGATGAGGCGCTTGTGGACACGCATCTCGAATGTCTCACCACCAGTCTTGTATACGTGCGGGCTTTTTACTACTGTGTAGCTGCTGCGCCGCGTTGGTAGTGGCACAGGACCTGCGACGTTTGCGCCAGTGCGCAGGGCAGTGTCGATGATTTGCTTGGCTGATTGGTCGATCACCTTGTGGTCGTATGCCTTGAGGCGAATCCGAATCTTGAGCCCTTGGTTGTTTTGAGCCATTGCTCCTCCTTTTATGTGCAACTCTGTAACTTTAGCAAGATCGAAACAAGCTAAATTATCAGAGTAAATTAATAATACATCTAGCATTATATCATGAGAATATACATCGTGCGCTATTTATTATGAGCTGCCACTAGTCTGTATCCGAACATCAGCTATAAAAGCACGAATCTCTCGCATATTTTTGAGCTTAAAGCCGGATTGACAACTGACCCTTTCGCTTCTGAGGCAATTCGTGTATACTGTACTAGATATAGCGTTATAGTAGTTAGTGGCAAAAGGGACAATATATGAACTGGAAGATTATTCTTCGATCGCTCAAAAATAAAGACATGCAAAAACGCCTTGGTATCGTGCTAGGGCTCATCGTCGCCTATCGTTTCTTGGCGCACGTGCCAGTGCCGTTGGCCGAGCCAAGCCGGCTCAAGGACATTATCCAAAACGTCGTATCGGCGAGTGACTTTGGTGGTTTCTTAAACATCCTGACTGGTGGAGCATTGGCCCAGCTGTCTATTGTTTTGATCGGCCTTGGGCCGTTTATTAACGCCAGCATTATTACCCAACTTCTTACCAAAGCCATCCCAAGCCTTGAGGAGATGCACAAAGATGGTGAGTCGGGCCGACGCAAGATCAATCAGTGGACGCGTATCGCTAGTGTGCCGCTGGCGATTGCTCAATCGATCGGTATCATCTACTTTTTGCGCCAATCAGTCCTGGCTGGGAGTACGACTGGTACGGTGGCAGGCTCGCTTCACGAGTGGATTGTCGCAGTAACGGCACTGACTGCTGGCTCGCTACTCTTGATGTGGCTCGGTGAGCTGATGACAGAGCAGGGCGTTGGCAATGGTATTAGCCTGCTCATCTTCGCCAGTGTGATTAGCCAGCTGCCAACCACCTTTGGGTCAATCTACTCATCGCTCTTCAATACTCAAGATGGTTCGCTCAGCGTCTTTGGCTGGTTCTCACTACCCGTTAACCCAACAACCTTCTGGACAGTAGTTGTCCTTGGGACAATCGGCCTCATCCTGCTTTATCTCCTCGTTAAAATTAACGAAGCTCAGCGCATTGTCACGATCAATTACGCCAAGCGGGTTGGCGGCAATAGCTCGTATGGTGGTATTAAGAGTATTTTGCCTATCAAGCTGATTGCTGCGGGTGTGGTACCAGTTATTTTTGCAGTAGCATTCCTCAGCCTTCCAGCCTTTGTGGGGCAGTTGCTACACGCGACACCTGGTGCAAATCAGCAACTGGCCAACAACCTCATCCAGTGGTTCCAGGCACCCACCGCTCAAACATACGCCACAGGTGGCCTGACAGTGCTCATCTACCCATCGATCTACTTCTTACTCGTCATTGCCTTTACCTACTTCTACACCGGTATCGTCTTTAATGCGAGCGAGATTACGGAGAGTCTTGAAAACCAAGGTGGCTTCATTGAAGGGATTCGCCCTGGCCCAACCACTGAAAAATATCTGTCACGCACCGTCAATCGGCTCAACCTGTTTGGGTCGCTTGCCCTGGGGCTCATCGCCATCATTCCGTTTGCGATCGACTACGTCTTTGCACAGCTTGGCATTAATGCCAACAACATGGCAATCGGCGGCACGAGCTTGCTTATTGTCGTGACGGTTGGTCTCGAGACGCTCCGTCAGATTAACTCACGAGCGCTGATGGTAACATATGACGACTTCTCAGTCGATGACCTTGATGCTAAGCCAAAGAAGCGTGGCTTCCTCGGCCGGCGGCGTACTGCCGCAAAGGCATAAGCTGCTACTTGGTGTATATCTTGTCGATAATACCGCTACCTCTGTCTGTAGCGGTATTTTAATATGATTCCGTACTCCATAATAATTCGTTCATGAGCTTCTAGAGCACGTGTTATGAGTAGCATAGCGCTGTATCATTGCAATTCGAATATAGAAAGAGGGGAATGGAGAACCGTAGCGGAATAGAGGCTGTGGAGTGATAGTGAGCTTTTAAGCCTATACAGCATGAAAGCCTAGAGGGATGCTACTTTCTAGAAGTTGTTTATCGCAAAAGCTACCTCTCTTACAGCTCTACTCTGACATAAGAATAGTGCCATCCATAATCTCACAATAATTAATGCAAAAAGCTGGCTACTCCTCTTTACTCCTACAGAGAAATAGCGTATAATACGAAGCTGTATATCTATGGCAAGTTCGAAAGAAGTTATCAAATTGCGCGGCAAGGTAGTGGAAGCACTGCCTAATACGCAATTTAAGGTAGAATTGGAGAACGGCCTAAGCATTATCGCTCATATCAGCGGCAAGATGCGCAAGCATCACATCCGTTTGGTCCCAGGCGATACCGTGGAAGTCGAGTTAACCCCATACGATCTCACAAAGGGCAGAATCGTCTTCCGCGCACGCGTTTAATAACGTAGAGCGGCGGCCTGATATCACCGCTGTTCTCAGTAACGGCAGGTTTTTCCTGTAGGGAGATTTGTACGCTCATGAAAGTTCGTGCGAGTGTCAAAAAGATCAGCCCCGATGATCAGCTGGTCCGGCGCAAAGGCCGACTCCGTGTCATCAACAAGAAAAAACCTAAGAATAAGCAAAGGCAGGGTTAAGCATGGCTCGAATTGCTGGGGTAGTTATCCCATCAGACAAGCAAGTGCACATTGCTCTTACCTACATCCATGGTATTGGGCGCACGCTTGCTCGAGACATCCTTGCGGCGGCAAAAATTGAGCCGACCACTCGGGTGAAAGATCTCACCGAGGCTGAGGAGCAGAAACTTCGCGACATTATCGACAAAGATTATGTCACTGAAGGCGATCTGCAACGCCTGGTGACCAACAATATCAAACGCCTCAAAGACATTGGTGCATACCGCGGTCTCAGGCACAAAAATGGCTTGCCAACACGCGGTCAGCGCACTCGAACGAACGCACGAACTCGCAAGGGTAAGGCGATCGCCGTCGGCGGAGCACAGCCAAAGGCAGCAAGTAAGACGTAGGAGAAAGGACGAGATATGGCACAAGCAAAATCCACCAAGAAAAAGCAGCGCCGATCAGTCCCATCTGGTCAGCTGCATGTACAGGCAACCTTTAACAACACTATTGTCACATTTGCAGATAGCAAGGGCAACGTCTTGACCGCTGCCAGCGCTGGTGCATGTGGCTTTCGTGGGAGCAAGAAGGGCACAGCCTACGCAGCACAGATTGCTGCAGAAAAAGCCGCAGAAGCTGCCAAGAGTAGCTATGGCGTCCGTACCGTTGATGTATTCGTCAAGGGTGTTGGGCTGGGCCGAGATGCGGCAATTCGCGCAATGAGCAACTTCGACATTGCCGTCAATAGCATCAAAGATGTAACGGGTGTGCCACACGGTGGCGTTCGCCCACGAAAGGCAAGGAGGGCGTAAATGGCACGAGATAGAAGCCCAATCGTGAAGCAGAGCCGTCGCGAAGGCGTGGCACTTCACCCTAAGGCACACAAGATTTTGGCACGCAAAAGCGGTATTCCGGGCGAGCATGCTCATGGCCGTCAGAGCAAGCCAAGCATGTACGCAACCCAGCTGCGCGAAAAGCAGAAGGTACGCCGCATGTATGGCCTACTAGAGAAGCAGTTTGCTAAGCTTATGAACGAAGCAACTCGCAAACCAGGCCTAAGCGGTGAGAACCTGCTCCGCTTCCTCGAGCTCCGGCTCGACAACGCTGTGTACCGTGCTGGCTTTGCGACGAGCCGTCGCCAGGCGCGCCAGCTGGTGAGTCACGGTCACTTTGAGCTTAATGGTCGCCGCGTTGATATTCCATCAATCCGCCTCAAGGCAGGGGATGTCATTACCGTTCGACCAAAGAGTGCAAAGTCTGGCTACTTTACTGCAATTGACGACATCTACGGCAACACCTCCCAACCACCTCTGAGTTGGCTCAAGAGCGATATTAAAAAACTCAAGATCGAAGTATCGGGCGAGCCAAAGCGCGAAGAAGCTGAGGCTGGTATCAACGAGCAACTGATTGTTGAGTACTACTCACGCTAACAAGGGTAAGGAGAATTTTGTACATGTCTAAATTAATTCACGATCCAGCGTTGGCGCGCATCGATGACAATGGGCCGCACAGCAGCACGTTTGTCATTGAGCCACTGCACGCCAGCTACGGCAACACGCTGGGCAACAGCTTGCGCCGGGTGCTGCTGAGCAGTATTCGCGGCGGAGCCTTTACGGCTTTCCGAATGCAGGGTGCGACACATGAATTTACCACCGTGCCTGGCGTCAAAGAGGATGTTGTTGACATCATGCTTAACCTCAAGGGTGTCGACTTGGTTGTGCACAGCGATGAGCCAGTCGAGCTGCGGCTTGAGAAGCAAGGCGCTGGTGCAGTAACCGCTGGAGATATTGCAGCTAATGCTGAGGTTGAGGTTGTTAACCCTGAGCACGTTATCTGCACAATTGACGACCCACAGGCTAATGTCGTTATTGATCTGGTGGCCGAGGCTGGTCGGGGATACTACCCGATAGAGGAGTCGAGTGCTAACCGACTGCACAGTGACATGATCGCCATGGACGCGCAATTTAGCCCCGTGACGCGTGTGCGCTTCAAGGTTGATCCAACTCGTGTTGGTCAAGAAACCAACCTGGAGCGGCTTGAGATGACCGTCGAGACTGACGGTAGCTTGACGCCACGCGATGCCTTCGAGCAAGCTGCGGCGATTTTGGTTAATCAGTATACCGCTCTTGCCGGTAGTACAACTGTTGTATCGGCACCAGCGCTTGGCACTCAAGCTGCCGAAGAAGACAACGAGCTGAACACCTCGATCGAAGATCTCGGCCTCAGTGCCCGCACCGCAAACGCGCTCATCAACAATGAGATTCGCACTGTTCATGACCTCGTCACTTTGACAGAGCAGGACCTGCGCGAGCTCAAAGGCTTTGGCAGCAAAGCCCTCGACGAAGTAAAAGATAAACTAGCAGAATTGGAGCTCTAAATGCATCGACACGGATACAAAGGGCGCAAGCTCGGCCGCGAACGAGATCAACGTCGAGCCCTGCTCAAAGGCCTAGCAACCAGCTTGGTTGTTGAGGAGCGAATCGAAACAACGCTGCCAAAGGCCAAGGAGTTGGTGCGCTACATCGAAAAGCTCATTACCAAAGCTAAGAAGGGTGACCTCGCTCATCGCCGCGCTGTCATTGCTGGGCTCAGCACACAAGCTGCAGCGATCAAATTGGTTGACCAGATTGCCCCGCAACTCAGCCATCGATCAAGTGGTCACGTGCGTGTGTATCGGACACGTCTACGTCGTGGCGATGGTGCGCAGATGGCAGTGATTGAGTTTGTTGACGAACTCAAACCAATGCCTAAGCCCGAGACAACCACAAAGGAGGCGAAGTAGTTATGGCTCACAAAACATTCTCGCAGAAGCCAGCCGATGTTAGCCGGCGCTGGATTTTGATCGACGCGAGCCAAGCACCACTTGGCCGCACCGCAACAACCATTGCACAGTACTTGGTCGGCAAATACAAGCCAACTTACACGCCGCACGTCGACGGGGGTGACTATGTTGTCGTCATCAACGCGGCTAAGGCTGTTGTGACTGGCAAGAAAGAGACGGATAAGATCTACTACCATCACAGTGGTTTCCCTGGTGGTATCAAAGACGCTCAGCTCAAGGAAGTGCGCGAAAACGCACCAGAGCGCATCATTACTGCTGCTGTGAAGGGTATGCTACCCAAAAACAAGCTTGCAGCAGACCGCCTAGCTCGTCTCCGCGTCTTTGCTGGTGAAGAGCACGCCCACACCGCACAGCAACCAGAGAAAGTAGAGGTACAATAAATGGCACAAGCAACATACGACTATGGTCTTGGCCGGCGCAAAAGCGCTACTGCCCGCGCTCGACTGGTCAAAGGTAAGGGAAATGTAACGATCAATGGCAAGTCGGCGCTTGACTACCTGTCAGGCAACAAGACATTGCTAGCTGAAGTGACTGACCCACTGGCCTTGGTTGGTAAGCAAAAAGAGTTTGATGTTACCGTCCTAGTGAAGGGTGGTGGCCTCAGCGGTCAGGTTGATGCTATCAAGATGGCAATCGCTAAAGCGATTACCGTTGGTGCACCAGACCTGCGCGGCACACTCAAGAAGGCTGAATTCTTGCGCCGCGACCCACGCGAAAAAGAGCGCAAAAAATACGGTTTGCGCAGCGCCCGCAAACGCGAGCAATACTCGAAGCGTTAAGCATTTTGCCTGCTTCATAACATACCCTGTCAACATGACAGGGTATGTTAGGCTTAATCAATCTATATATTATACTTCTTATACGCGCTTCTTGCGGGCTTTCAAGATAGTGTCAGGAGTAATTATTTAGTCACGATCGCAATTTGACAGCGATAGCCATCAACCATATATCACCCATGATTCTACAAAACAAGAACACTCAAAGTAGTATCACCTACCTCTCATATGTTATATCATGCCAAACACACCAAGTCGGTGCATTGTGACAAGCCCAACACCAGAGACGAATAGGATTGCAAAGGCCGATAACGTCCAGCAACCAGCTCGGCGCCATCGCCGGCCCTCCGTCGTCTGTGGCTTATAGCGAAACCTCAGAAGGAGCACAAGACCAACGAGCATCGCGATAATAGCAGCCTCGATCCCCACGCCTACGAGATCAATTCCATACCGACCGCTCGACCCAACCTGAACAATCCCCGGTGTGTTCTCACTTGAGCAAGGATTTTCCTCATGCACAGGACTGATGATTCGCTGATCTATACTTGTATTCCAGTATGATACGTAATCTTTTTTAGGTAGCATGCACATGCTTCTCTCCCTGATTATAAATATTTTTAGTATAACGCATACCGTCGTCGCAGTCTAATCAAAAGATGGTACAATAATATACTAAGTATGTACGACAAACTTCACGAACTATTTGGCCTGGCGTATCCGCTGCATACCCAGATATTTGGCGATTGGCACGATATGTCTCGACCAGTTATTGTCCTTATCCACGGTATCGGGGTGAATCATAATATTTGGCAAGGCGTACTGAATCAGCTTGGCGATCAACCAGTCTTGGCAGTCGATTTGCTAGGCTTTGGCCAATCGCGCAAGCCTGCCTGGCCCAATTATACCCTGACCGATCATGCGCGTGCCCTGCGCAAAACGATTCGCCATGCTGCGCCGCTGCGCCAGGTGATCTTGTGTGGGCACTCACTTGGTACACTAGTCGCAATCGAATACACCAAGCTGTTTCCTCGCCGCGTCCAAAAGCTTGTGCTGTGCTCACCACCAATCTATCTACCAAGCGATATTGCTAAGCGCCCACTACGCGAGGCATTACTCAAGACAATCGGCAAAGGATTTCTTAAGGCGATCAACGCATCACCAAAGCTCATCGGCGCAGTCAATCAATACAAACGGACGCAGAAGAATTTTCATGTTAGCCGCGAAGGGTTTTCGCCATATGCCAAGACGGCGCACAATAGCATTTTACTCCAAACCTCGCTCAGCGATGCCTGTAATCTACCGCCGCTACCGATAACGATTCTCTACGGCACACTCGATGCCGTGATGATACCAAAGCACTTCAAGGCAATCCAGCGCCGGCGTCGCAATGTCGTGATCGAGACAGCCATCACTGGCCACGAGATTCGCAAACGCTATGCCAAGCTTATTGCCAAACACCTCGAACAATAATAAGCTCGCTATTCCTATATAGTATGATACAGTGCTGCATACTACTACACCTTTCCTGATATAATAAAGCTCCCTTCTACAGCAAGGGAGCTTTATTGTCTATCAGAGAAGAAATTTTCTTGTGCTGAGTTATCGTGTTCTATTTTGGAAGTCACATAGCGTCGCCGATACGCTATTGTCAGTACTTGACTCCACTACAACTTGCATGTTTGGATCACTCGAGAGCTTCATCAGCGAATAGATCTGCCCATCTGGCATAGCAATCTCAAGGCTCCCTTTGTCGGCAACGAGATAGACGAAGTAGCGCTGGCGATTTTGCCAATTATTATATACTGCATAGGCCTTCTCGTACTTATTTTTCGCTTCACCGGTAATCTTCGAGCTATTACGTTTCACCTCGTAGGTGCCAGTCTCGGTGTTAAGGTCAACACTCACGCGACTGTCGTTTTGATTGATAAAGACTCGAACGTGGCCTTTCGTATTGGCCGTATTGTTTGCAAAGTGAAGGCTAATCTCTTGCGAAGCTTTGCGATTGACTTTGAGCAACTCTTTGTGGTAGCCATCAGGTGCAGTCTTAGACGTTCGGGCCGACTGCTTTGTGCGGAGGCCGCTGGTGCGCGCATTGTTATTGATCAAGCGCGACCGCACGACATACTTTCCATCCTTTTGGGTCATCGAGAGGGAATGGGTTGAGCTCATCGAGCCGATATGCTTCGCCTCTTGGTCGTCATCCTTCAGAATCTGTCCTTGTGAGTACTCCCAGTTACCCATCCAGCCAATACTCTTAACGCGTGTTGGGCTTTCTTGGTAGTAATTAGCACCGTAATAATCCGTTCCGTAGTCAAGCCGCTCTGGTTGCTGCTCGGCGACAAAGTTACCATTGGCTTCGAGGTGGCCAATCATGTAGTAGCTGCCTGTTGTCGAACCATATTGATAGCCATTGGCCCCAAAGAGTAGTGCATGCTTGGCAGTCTTTGTTTGTGGATCATAAAAACTCTTGAGGTTAGGGCACTCAATAAGGCCAAGATCTTTGCCATCAAGTGTGCTACCGTTGAGTATGGTTGCGCCCTGGTATTCCCACTTTTTTCCGTCAGTACTTGAGTAGATACCAACCTTATCGCCCTCAGCCAGATACATCATCAGCTTCTTGGTAGATTCATTGTACCAGACGTGTGGGTCGCGGAAGTTCTGCTCTTTGGACTTTGCCTTCATGACTGGCTGGCTGTGATTATACGGGTGGTAGGTGCGGCCATCATCGAGCGAATATGCCGCATATTGGTGTTGGCCAGTCTCGGTATAGCTCGTAAAGTAGGCAATTATTGCCGTTTTGGGCAAATCATGGAAAAATCCATTACGATTCTGATAGACCGAACCCGAGGCAACTGCCGACCAACCATTGACAAACTTAGGAATCGCCACACCAAGATCTTCAAAGTGCTCCCAATCCTTGGTGCGAATATGGTACCACTCAGTGCCATCATTGCTCGACTTATAGTTTTTATTGAGCAGGTAGTAGAGGTGGTAGTAGTCATCCGTTCCTTTGAAGATTGTCTGGATGTCATTCATGAAGCCTTTTGGCGTATTGTAGTGGTTTGATTGCTGGAATCCATCAGTATTGGTGTTGGCAGTAATGTTAGATAGATTGCTATTGCGAGAGTTCTGTGCAGATCGTGCGTAAATATAACTCGACCCCACGCTCAGCAGCGCAAAGCCTGCCACCAGCGCAACAAGAGTATATTTTGTCGTATTTTTTTTCGTTTTGATAGTTTTTAGCATGGTGCTCCTTAGATTTCTCTTGACATTAGCAAATCAATACACAGTACATTATGAGTGTCGTTCGTGGTGTTCTCCCGTCGTCTTTCTTAACTCCTCTCGTCTCGATTGCTCGAAACGAATCCTTACTATCTAGCTAACCAGAAACGCTACGCTATGTCAATGCTATCGTTTCGTATACTGCGTGTTCTGACCGCTTATTCAAACTCGCCACCGAAAATGCTATACTACGTATATGTCCAAAGAAGTTATCCTCACCGGAATCCGTAGCAATGAAGAGCCAACGCTTGGCAATTATCTTGGTGCTTTTGTGCCAATGGTACAGCTGCAGCAGCACTACGCTGGGCACTACCAGCTCAATATGTTTGTGCCCGACCTCCACAGCTTTACCACACCGATCGACCACACGACACTCTACAAGAATACGCTGACAAACCTCAAGTACTTCATTGCGGCAGGGCTCGACATCACCGACGAACATACGTTTCTCTACCGGCAGAGCTTCATCCCAGCACACAGTGAGCTCACGTGGATTTTAGATTGCTTTACTGGCTTTGGCGAGATGAGCCGCATGACGCAGTTTAAAGAAAAATCAGCTGATACCAACAATACTGTCACCGTTGGGCTCTTCAATTACCCTGTCCTAATGGCAGCTGATATCCTTCTTTACAACGCCCGATGGGTGCCAGTCGGTGAGGATCAGTTCCAGCACCTGGAGATTACCCGTGATATTGCACTGCGCATGAATCATAAGTTCGGCGAGCTTTTCACTGTTCCAGAGTCAACTGCCAAGCAAACCGCCTTCATCCAGCGCGACACCGGTCTACGCATTCGCAGCCTGACGAACCCAGAAAAGAAGATGAGTAAGAGTTCAAACGACCAAAAGTCCAAGATTAACCTTGCTGATACCCCCGCCCAAGCGCGCAAAAAGATCATGGCTGCCACGACAGACTCGCTTGGTGTTATCAACTTTGACTGGCAACGCCAGCCAGGCATTACGAATCTGCTTCAACTGCTTGCAATCTTGACCAATCGCCCGCAAGCCGAGGTGAATGCCGAGTGGGTAGGGCAGACCCAATATGGTCCACTCAAGCGTGCAGTAGCTGACGCGGTGGCTACCTTCCTGACTGATTTTCAAACGCGGCTCGCGGACATTTCCAACGAGACACTGCTTGCTACTCTCGAGCGCTCTGAGCGAGCGATGAATGAGGTCGCTAACACCACGCTCCTCCGCGTACAAAAGGCGGTTGGCCTGCGGAGTACATCATGAGTAGAGCGCGAGATGGAGTCATTGTATGAAAATCACATCAAGCGACCTCCTTGCTATCTTACGCCAGTTTCGTCAAGCAACTGACGATAATGTCCCGCGTCACATCGACCAAATCGCCAGTAGCCACCCACAGCCTATCAACCAGCTAGTGCGCTTTCGCTTCGACCGCCGGCAGTACTTTTTGCTCATCGACGACACAGCGGAGGATCATGCATCCTACATCATGCAGCAGATCTACACCGCAAAAAGTGATGCAACAGGGGAAATTCTCTCCAACCCACTCAGCGACATCGCGACCTACGGCCTACCATTCAAGGGCAAGGATGTCTATCTTTTTCAGCAGCGGCGCACCACCCAGCGCCTTGATAGCCTGCTTGCAACGCGCTACCCCGAGACTAGTCGCTCCACTTGGCAAAAGCACATCAAGGCTGGCCACGTCGCTGTCAACGATAGAGTCATCTGTCAGCCGCGCCAACTCGTGGCAGAGACTGATAGCATCGCCATCAACCTACCTGATATGGCCGACCATAGCGACAAAACCCTCCCGATCCTCTACATCGATGATGACGTGATTGTTATCAATAAGCCAGCTGGTATCCTGACGCATAGTAAGGGTGCACTCAATGATGAGTTTACGGTAGCGGACTTTTTTCGGCGTTATACCTCGGTTGGACTGGAGACAAATCGGCCCGGGATTGTCCATCGGCTCGACCGCGATACCAGTGGGGTGATGATTGGTGCACGTACGCCTGAGGCCTTTCAACGGCTTAAGAAGCAATTTGCCGAGCGCCACGCTAAGAAGACATATCTAGCGATCGTGGCAGGGCAACCCCGTCAGCAGCAAGCCAAGATCGATGTCCCGCTGGGGCGCAACCCGACCGCGCCAAGCACCTTTCGAGCCGATCCACGTGGCAAATCTGCCCAAACAATCTATAAAGTACTCGCCGCGCAGCCCAGCATGAGCCTACTCGCGCTGCGCCCCCGCACTGGCCGGACACACCAGCTGCGTGTCCATCTGGCATATATTGGCACACCGATTGTTGGTGATCGCGTCTATGGATCGGCAGGGGAGCGTCTCCTTTTGCACGCCTACCAGCTCGAAATCACGACTCGTGCGGGCCTACGTCAGACGTTTGTTGCACCGCCGCCAGCAGCCTTTATGGCACTCTTTCCTGAGGGAGCCGATGCCATCGCTCGTTTATAACCCCCGCACCGAGCAGCGTCTTGCCCAGCTAGCGCAGCAGCCACCACAGTCATTGCTTCTTGTTGGTGCGCCTGGGCTTGGGCTTATGACCGCAGCGCAGCAGGTTGCGAGCCGCACCGCACTTATCCTCCGGCCCCACACCAGCCAGGGCCATGATGACCAGCAACGCGGGACAATTCGCGTTGATGACATCCGCTCGCTTCACACACTTACTCAGGGCAAGGCAACGGCTCGGCAATTTGTCATTATCGATGATGCCGACCGGATGACACCTGCCGCCCAAAATGCCTTCCTTAAGCTCCTCGAAGAGCCACCCTATGCGCTTCATCTCATTCTCACCAGTCATCAGCCCCAACGCTTGCTGGCAACAATTCGCTCACGCGTCCAGACCGTCCGTATCATCCCACCCCAGCAAACCCAAACAGCTGCTCAGCTTGGCCAGCTTGGCATTATTGACCCGACGCGCCGCGCCCAGCTGCAGTTTATTGCTCAGCAGCAACCTGCGACGATCGCACGCTTGGCTGCTAATAGCGAGGAATTCCGCACCATTGCCCTGGCAATGACCGACGCGCGCCAATATATCACTGGTGCTACCCGCCAGCGCATCATGATTGGGCAGCGCTATAGCCACGATCGAGCTCGTGCGCTGCTCTTGCTTGAGTGTGTATTGCACATTGCATGGCATACACTCCGGACGCAGCCATCACAGCAGCTGCTTGCTCAGGCAGAGCGTATCGCACGCGCACACGAGCGCATTACTGCTAATGCCAGCGTGCGGATTCAGCTGCTGGCATGTGGTATACTATAACTATGTATGGATTATTATTGGTAGCCTGCGCTGGTGCCTTTGCCTTATGGCAGCAGCAGTCAGTTGCCGAGACCACCTCACAATTACCAATGCGCCTCTCGGGCAAGCTTGATCGCCTGTGGGAGGTAGCTCAGGAATCACTCCGCGATCGTCGTTATCTCCGCGCCGAAAAGGCACTGCTGACGATTTTGCGGGTGGACGAGCGGAATGCAACCGCCTATAACCGCCTCGGTATTTTATACGCCAAGCAGAAGGCATTTGATGATGCGATTGAGTGCTTTGAGATCGCTCAGAGTCTGGAGCCAAGTGCATCAAGCCTACACAACGTTGGCCTCATCTATTACGAAACCAAGCGCTACGACAAAGCTGCTCTCGCCTTTGAACAAGCACTGGCGATGGAGGACAAGCTCGCTGCCAGACATATTGCCTATGCTAAGGTGCAGGAAAAGCTCGGCCATAGTAAGAAAATGTTGGAATCACTTGAGCGAGCTGCCAAGCTAGAGCCTGGTGCCCAAACATACCAGCTCCTGGCCGAAGGCTACGAACGAGCTGGCGACCACAAAAAAGCTCAGCGCATCCGCGCCAAGCTGCAACCCCAGCCTACCTCTGCGCAATCACCGCAGCACCACCGAGCACAACCAGAACCTCGCCAGCAACCTCAGCAACGCATTACTGTGCCGTCTCAGCAGGTAGAGCAACAACCTTCACCGGCGTATTACCATCCACCGGCTGCATTGCCTGCTCCAGTAGCGCCAGCGTATACTCAAGCACCTCCGCAGCCGCAGCCAAATGCTGCATACAGTCGACAGTCCGCCGCTGTTCATCCGCCAGCACGAGCTCCAATGCCTGCCAATCGCATCCAGCGCAGCGCGCCACGCCGCATTACGATGTAGCGTCAAGCGGTATAAGGTATAATAGTACAATCGATAAGGCAGCAATATGTATGCTGCCTTATTTACATTCTAAGGGTGGAATTTCTCGCTGCGTAAGCCCTTTTGCTATTGACATATCGCTATATCATTACAAATACGTAGTTACAATTACCACGCTTCCAACATTATTCTTACGATAGCCAATACAAAGAGTGGGGAATAAATAAGCCCCACCAATCACAGCTACTACGTAACTGCAAAAACAAAAAAGACCTCCTCCTTAAGAAAGTCTTCGCTATATACGTATGGAGCCGCTTTACGGATTCGAACCGTAGACCTACTGTTTACAAAACAGTTGCTCTGACCAGCTGAGCTAAAGCGGCAGAAATGGTACCGGAGGTAGGACTCGAACCTACGAAGCTAAAAAGCGGGAGATTTACAGTCTCCTGTCATTGCCACTAGACGACTCCGGCAAATAAAATGAACTAACTGTGAATTAGTATAGCAAATTTTTTGCCAATGTCAAAGTGCGAAAAACACAAATCACACAATCTCTTACAATTATGCAACGTACCTCTGTTAATAAAAGGACTTTTGCGATATACTTCACTCTATGACAAAAAAGTATTTCGATCATATTCTTATTGCTGCTACGCTCGATAGGCCGCCACAGGCTCGTCACGTACGAGAAGATTACCAGCCAACCGAGTGGCCAATATCAGAGGAAGAGCTCCACAGGCACCCTCTTATACCACTTTTTCCATCCCTTGTTGTGCGAAAGGATAGCGAGGTAGACACTAAACGGCGCGACAAAATAGCCAACCATGTTGAGCAACTTGCCCGCGGCCTCACACCATTTAGCGTGCAATGGGGTCCCGAGATAGAGATGAGCGAGTCTGCAAAAAGCCCTCTCCACGCCAGAGAAATCACTCATGGCCGTGATAAAATTCTCGCTATCCGCAATGCGCTTGGTTGTCTAGCTACAAAACAGGAAATACTCTACAATGCACGTGGCAATCTTGGTGCCGACTCACTGCTATATGCTCAGTACAAACCAGACGGCACGCTGATGCCATCAGGCATAAGAGAAAAACAAATCGACTTTATCAGCATATTTACTACTCGCTCCTACGATAAATCGAGTTCTCTTGGTGGTGGGCCTCGATCGACCACGCGATGTGACTATCCGCTTGGCTCGTACTGTGCTTCGCAATTATCAGCTAAATCCTACATAGACGACTACCCAATAACTGCAGCTACGCCGCATGGCTTAGCCGAAGTTACTCCTCCACAGCCAGGCCGCTACCAAGCACCAGCCCCAACAGGTCATGTATACCGGCTACCACGCCACCGCCGGCCAGTCTAAGCTCGTTGCTGATAGCGCACGGCGGAGAATGGCGCTTCTCGTCATATAATTTCAATAAGCAAGAAACATCCACGCTATCGGTCAACAACAAAGATCACCCCAACAATGGGGTGATCAACAAATTCAGCCATGGAGCCACGATCGGGGCTTGAACCCGAGACCTCATCCTTACCATGGATGCGCTCTACCAACTGAGCTATCGCGGCATTACTTGGTATTCTACCATACGAGGTACGTACCAGCAAGCCTTACTGCTTTGGTTCTTGATGCGCTCGTTTTGTCAGCACACTCACCCTTACTCTTCGCTGCTTCGTCTATAGAGCGTGCGAGGTTCTACTGGTTGTCAGCCTATCTCATATAGCATCTATAACTTGGCCTTTTGCGCCATACTCAATGTCACAATTGGGGAGATCATGATACGTGTATATATAATTCTCCCAAAATCCATTGACAAATGGGGGTATTCGTGGCTACAATACATATTGTCTATCGCTCGAGCAATCCCTTGTCGATAGAGTGTTTGTACGATAAAGTTTCGTGTTATAATAAGGATAACCATTAAATAAAGAGGAGTCTATGGCAATGGCTGGTTTTATACAGTGTATGGAAGTAATCGACAGGTATCGGTGGTGGGTCGGAGGGGTGATATTCCTCGTGATCGCCATGAGTTGGTGGCTTCGCGCGGTAAGTGCTCGCAAGAACAAAACCTACACTGCAACCCTTCGCAAAAAATACGCAGTCTTGGTTGTTGCTGAGGACGAAGATCCAGAAGTCTTCGAGAGTTGTCTCGCCAGCATCAAAGAGCATAGCAAGCCAACCCAACTGCTTGTCTCGATCAACGATGCTTCGCACGCTCACCAATCTCTCCGAGCAATCGCCAAAGAATATGCAACAACAGTAATCGAGCAGCCTGAGATGATGAGCTACGACGCGCAGCTTGCCTCACTGATTGAAAAAGTGCGGCGTGTGAGCCTTGTGATTGTCACAACTCCGCGTGCGCGCTGGACACCATCGACAATCAATCTCCTTTTACCCTTTGCCGAGCCAACTATTGGGCTCGTTAGTGGCCGCCAACAGTACACTGGTGGAGCAACGCTCTCTCAGCGAATCGGCAGTTGGCTGCTCGATATGCAGCAGCGTGTTATTTTGCCCATGCAGAGCCGCCACGGCCAGGCTTATGCTATAACGAGCGACACCTTTGCCATTCGGCTTGAGCTGCTTAAGCACGTTACCCAGAGCAGTGCAGTAGCGCAGCCATGTGCCGCGCATCATCCGTCAAGTATCGCACTGTCTCTGCCTTCACAACACCATGCAGCCTACCAGCACAGTGCTCTCACGCAGATCAACCACCCGGCAGAGCTCTACCGGATTGCAAGCAGCTATACCCAGTTGAGTCGCGCCGCCTATTGGCAACTCTGGCATCAGCACACACGTATCTGGCAAGCAGGACTACTTGTCTGGCTTACGCATATTGGCTTTTGCTTTGCGAGCTTGCTCTATCTTGGGGCGCTGATCGTGCTTAGTAGTACGCTCGTCAACAACCTATACAGCACTCTGACTGGGGCAGCGACTACTGCAACGCTATGGAGCAGTATAACGATCCTTGGGCTCGTGCTTGGTTGGCTTGTGTGGCAAGCGGTACGTAACATTCCACACCTTAAGCATCACCCACGCGATCTATGGCTCCTGCCACTCTATCTTCCTATCGCTGGTAGCCTCGTGCTCACGAGCAAACTATGGGCGCTCGTTACACTCACTCGCCATCACGCACCTGCTCCATCGAGCGCACTTCGTCAATATGCAACTGGTCTCGCGGCAATTGTCCTGCTGCTCATTACAGTGCCACTCGCATATGTTGTGGCAATGATCCCAGCTCAGCAACCACAAGAAGCTCCGCACCGCCCTGCGCAAACTGCTCCACAGCCGCAGCAGCAACATGATAATCGCGGCAATACAGACAAGAAGCAGGCTAATCGCCCAGCAACTACCTCTCATCAATCGCAAGCGCAGCACACGCCAGCTCATTCCGAGAAGAAGCAGACTACCACATCAGAGCAAAAGCCAATTATACTAACCGCCCAAGATGGCGACTCACAGTCGCTTTTGGCACGGCGCTTCATCAAGAGTCATCATCAAGCTCAGCAGCTTAATCCTGCACAGGCTGCATATGCTGAGAATCGCTTGGTAGCCTTGATGGGGCAGCGTGATGATATCGACAGTGGCGAGACCTTCACGGTGAGTAGTTCGCAGCTTGCTACGGTTGTTGCCGAGGCTCAAGCGCTCAGTGCTGACGAGCAGGCCAACTGGGCAGCCTATGCTGCTACTGAATAGCAAATCCTCATCGCCACTAGCATTACACCGTGGGCTATGCTATAATCAACCAAGATGTTTTATAAAATCTAACGAGTAAAGAAATGGCAAAGAAGAACAATACCAAGCGAAAGATTATTGCTCTTGTGAGCAACCTCACTAAACACCGTACCTACGTAACACGTAAGAACACGATGAATACTCCAGATAAGCTTGTTCTGCGTAAGTATGACCCAATTGCTCGCCGGCACGCTACCTACACGGAGACAAAGAAGTCGCTCGGCCGCAACGAGGTCAAGCCGCGCAAAGGTTAGTCTTATCGCAATAATAATCAAAAACAGCATTCACTCACGAATGCTGTTTTTTGTGCCAGCAATCAATTGTGAGAGTTAGTATAGCGACCGATGCGGTTCTATGATCGATTGCTTACACATTACTACCTGAGTCTCTGTTCTTCTGCGCCAGTTTTTACTCACTATTTTATTTGGGTGACATTCCTAAAGGATTATCGCTAGACCTAGCAAATTCTTAATCATTCGGGTAGACAGCCGCGTTTTGATCAGCATTAGCTCTTACTGTGTTTTTAAGGAAAGCAGGGGAGAAAAGGGGGTATGAAAAAACTATCAATCCCAACACCTAAGACTATCTATGGCGATAACCCTGGTGGATGGTAGTATGGCGCTCAGCTTGCGCAACGGCAAGCTGCTCAGCAAACACGTCAAATGTCGCTGCTAGCCAGAGACCATCAGACACCATCCGGTCAAGCAGCTCCATCGTCGGCGTTGCCATAGCGGCATAGATATAGAGGACACCGCTCGAGATCTCAATACTAAGATCATCAAAATGCGACACTATCACCGATGCTACATCAGGTGTGAGGTAGCGTTCTATCTCGACTGCCCGCCCAAGCTCGCCATACACCGTATATTTCTGCATAAATTCTTCTGGTTGCGGCCCAAACATCCCGAGCCGAAGTGGTTGCAATTTGTAACTCGGGTAGCTAGCAATCTTGCCTTGTCGGCCAATAAACATATACGGTACATCACGGCGCGTGTACATATCTACCGCGACTATCAGCCACTGTTGAGGCGAAGGCTTGGGACTATTGGCAATGCGCACCATATCTCGCCGCGACACCAGCGTGACATTATAGCCGCGAATATTACCCACGCTATAGTGCCGGTCGCGATGAGTCGTCGACATAGTGTAGCCGCGGATTGGGTGGTAGTCATCGTCCCGCGGGTTGATTGTTCCGAAATAAATCAAGCCAGCTTGCTCGGCAAACTGCTGCACTATCTTGCGCGCTGCCGAACGCTCTGCAAAAGCCGCTGGCGAAACCTGCCGCACGACACGCTTGACGCGGTGGGTAATGGCATCATGGGCTGACATAACTCCAGTATATCACTCCTTTAGGCAAAAAATACCTCCGTCAGGGAGGTTGGATACTATTGTGGCAGGGGCATGAGGAATCGAACCTCAATCTACGGTTTTGGAGACCGTTATACTAGCCGTTGTACTATGCCCCTCTGTACTGTCTCCAGTATATCAAATCTATAGCCAAACCGGAAGAACTTTATATGGTAAAGCGAATATTGATTCGTTTATGCTAAAAATCCCTCGCACCACGCGGAGTCTGCTATAATAAATTACATGCAACCAACGCCTCCAGTTCGGCCCTTTGCAATACTCATGGTTGGCTTGCCCGGTAGCGGCAAGACATTTTTTGCCGCTCAGTTTGCCAAGGCCTTTGGCTCACCCTTTATTGATATCAACGAGCTCTCGGGCTACTGCCAAGACGATGCAGCCGCGGCAGTAGTAGGGAAGACATTTTTGCAAGAGATTGCTAAAACCAAGCAACCCTTTTTATACGAAGGCGATAGCAACACTCGGGCCCGCCGAAGTGAATTTGTTCGCTGGGCACGGAGTGAAGGGTATCGACCAGTGATTATTTGGGTTCAAACGGATGTCGCCACAGCCCGTAGCCGAAGTGTCAAGAACCAGCGGCTCTCACGTGAGGCGTTTGATTACTATGTGCGGCGCTTTAGCGAGCCAAACGCGGGCGAACTCTATTTTGTCATCAGTGGCAAGCACCCGTATTCATCACAGTCCCGGGCTGCTCTGACCTTCTTAAAGCAAATCGGTCAACAGACTGAAGACGAAGCTCTGCCGAGCAAAGCACCAGCCACAGCTCCACCAGTAACAAAGCAGCGCGCTCAAGTGCCACCACCGACACCAGCCAGCCACTCAATGCGCGCTATGTCGAGCACCCCACGGCGAGGACAAATTCGCTCGACACGCTACATTGTACAATAAAATAACATCTTGGTTAAAAGGAGGGAGGCTTTTGTCTACATCTTCTACACTCCACGACGATGAGTTTGGCGATATCGATATTAAGCGCAGCGCCAAGGCGCGTTCCATCACAATGCGTCTTACGCCAAATGGCCAGCTCTATGCCAGCGCCCCACGGTACGCACCGCTCTTTCTCATCCGCCATAGCATTGCAACCCATCGTCAAGCACTCCGCCAGCTCCTGCACCAGCACGCGGTGCATGGTTATCAAGACGGAGAGACAATAGGTAAGCACCACTCGATCGCTGTCATCCCCACACAGATGGTCAATCGGCCCACTGTGCGCACCGCAAGGCAAAAGCTACTCGTCTCTCTCCCACCAGAACATACTATAGACGAGCCAGCCGTTCAGTGCGCTATCCGGCAAGAAGTTGCAACCATCTTGCGCCGCGAAGCCAAAGCCTACTTGCCACAGCGCCTCCACGAGCTTGCTGCGCGCACCAACTCAACCTACCAGCGTATCCGCTTCAGCCATGCGAGCACTCGATGGGGAAGCTGCAGTAGCACAGGTACAATTAGCCTTAATATTGCGCTCATGAAACTCCCCGATGAGCTGATTGATTATGTCTTGATCCACGAGCTCTGCCACACTCACCACATGAATCACTCGTCAGCCTTTTGGGGACTGGTAGAGCGGCATGATCCTCACTACCGATCACACCGGCAGCGGCTTAAGCACGAAACACCAATGATATAGCATAAGCAAATATCACACAAAACGCTTGTGCCTACCGTCATACTCCAGGTATACTAGAAGCGTGTTGCCATACGCTACCAATAGCCAAACTAGTACTGTTGTACGAGTCAGCAGTGTTGTCTTTCCGCTCCTACTTTTCGCGTATAGCAAACTCCTCGGTCTTGATGCAATGCAGCGCATTCCTGGGGCAGGCAAATGGTCTTTCTATGCAGCGGCCAGCGCTTGGCTTGCTCTTGGTCTCTACACCTGTTTCCGTCCGTCGCAGACGAATAAGCAGCGAGCGTGGCAGCTCGTCTTGTATCATGGTCTCGCTGCGAGCTATCTGCTCAGTATCTCTGGCGTAGCAGTGCCGTTCACCTGTGCGTGGTCGTTGTTTATGCTGGCGGCTTTTGCCTATGCTGGCTTCTCTGGGTGGCTGCTCAGTGCACTCGTGCTTTTTATTACAGCAGCACTTGATGCATTTTGGCTGACGCCACAAAGTATTGTTGATATTACCACAACAACGTTGATGGCCTTTATGCTTGGTGTGGTCATTGTTGCCCTTGCATATCGCCACAATCTCTACCGCTCGGCACTGCATACCAGTCGCGAGGCAATGACCTTGCAGCACGATCGGCTTCTGACGATTATTAACAATCTCGCGACCGCTATTATTGCAACCGACCAGCAGGGTATTATCCAACTCTACAACGCTGCAACACTCGATTTGCTTGATACCAATACAAGCCCACATAGCAAGTTAATCGATACCATCCTCCCGCTGCGCGATAGTGCCAAGCAACCAGTCTATCTGACTCAGCTGCTTCACGCTGCAACCGTTACGCAAACACGCGATGATGTGTGGATGGAAGTATCAGGCGAGATGCTCCGTCTTAGTATCATATTTTCTCCAATACGTGCGCTCAATACAATGAGTGATTCAAGTGATGGCTACGTCCTCATCCTGCGCGACATTACGAAAGAAAAATCGCTTGAAGAAGAGCGCGATGAGTTTATTAGCGTGGTGAGTCATGAACTTCGCACTCCTTTGACGGCAGCCGAGGGGGCACTCAGCAATATCCAGCTCATGCTCCACCGACGCGATATGCCACAGCACACGCTCAAAGATCATCTTGATGCAGCTCACGAGCAAATCGTCTTCTTAGCAAAGATGGTTAATGACCTCAGTACTCTTGCACAAGCCGAGCGTGGCGCTGCCGACATACCAGAGCTACTTAATGTCCGTGCGCTCATGGATGATCTCTACCATCAGTATCGTTCCCAGGCTGCCAAAAAGCAGCTCGCTCTCACACTCGAGACATCGCCGCGGCTGGGCCATGTTGTCGCAAGCTCATTATATGTACGCGAGCTTATCCAAAATCTCCTCTCTAATGCCCTCAAATACACCAAAGAAGGAGAGGTCCACCTCAGTGCACGCAAGAAGGGTAATCGCATTATCATCGCTGTGCGCGACACTGGTATTGGTATTAGCAAAAGCGACCAAGCACACATCCTCGAACGCTTCTGGCGCAGCGAAGACTACCGCACTCGCGAAACTGGCGGCACTGGCCTTGGTCTCTACATTGCAGCCAAGCTGGCTCGCAAGCTCGGCACGCGCATCGAGTTTACCAGTCAGCTTAATCATGGCTCGACCTTCTTCTTTGCACTGCCAGCTGCAGCCCAGCAAGCAGCACTGCGTGAGAAGCATAAGAAATCTTAGCCGCATTCTCTGGAGGAGTTTGGCTGCTACACTTCGTTTTGCCACTAGTTACCTCCCGCTGAGCCACATAACAGTGATAGCACTTGTAAGTGCTAACGGAGAAAAAGAGTAGATTGGAGCTTCCATCTCTTGACAACCCTCACTGCAGCGCGCTACACTAGAACTTGACAGCCTGCAAAGACAGGCTATTAAATTTGGGGAGTATGCTGTGGCGAAACCAAGCAAAAAATCATCAACCAACCGCGTGACGCGCATCACAGCGCAAGACACCACGCCCACCAAAACCAAAACGTCAAAAGAAAAGACAACCTCTGTGGCATCAGCCAAAACCGAGGCCAAAAAACCAAAAGCAACTAAGCCAAAGCGTCAGCGCCGTGGCCCATTCTCAGCGATTCGCAATTATTTTGCTGGAGCCTGGTACGAGCTCCGTATGGTGCGCTGGCCCGATCGCGCAACGACATGGAAAATGTCTGGTGCACTACTTGGCTTTATTGCAGTGTTTAGTGCAACGCTTTTGCTGCTCGATGCTGCATTTAAATATCTATTTCAAATTATCCTGGGGAGGTAGACAATGACAAAAAAACGCTACGACAGCACACGGCAGTGGTACGCTATCCACACCTACAGTGGCTATGAAGAAAAGGTAGCCGATAGTATTCGCCAGCGCATTCAGGCCGTTGATATGGCCGACAAAATCTTCGATGCAATCGTCCCTAAGGAGAAGCAGATCCAGATCAAAAATGGCAAGCGCAAAGTCGTTGAGGTTAAGATTTTCCAGGGCTATGTCTTGGTCGAGATGAAGCTCACCGACGAGACATGGTACATTGTACGCAATACGCCTGGTGTCACGGGCTTTGTGGGGAGTGGCACCGAGCCAACCCCTGTAAGCGAGGCTGAGATTAAGAAAATCAAGAAGCGCATGGGCGTGGAAGACCCCAAGCATCAGATTGACTTTAGCGAAGGGGAAGTGGTCAGTATCATTGATGGGCCATTCAAAGACTTTGATGGCACCGTGAGTGAGATCGACACCACCAAGGGCAAGCTCAAGGTGATGGTGAGCATGTTTGGCCGTGACACACCAGTTGAGCTTGATGCGCTGCAGGTCAAGAAGGTATAAGCCTCATACGCAGTTTGCATTTGCATGAGCGATCCACTATAATAGCAACGTTACGCACTCAATACCAGTAGTAATTGAGTAAAAGGAAATATAATGGCAAAAAAAGTTATCGGCAACCTGAAGCTTCGTATTCCAGCTGGCCGTGCCACCGCTGGGCCACCCGTTGGTAGCACACTTGGTCAGTGGGGCTTGAATATGATGGACTTCATCAACCCATTTAATGACGCCACCAAGGCAGATATGGGTAAGGATGTTATTGTCCATATCCAAGTGTTTGAGGACCGCACCTTTGCATGGCGTAGCCTCGGCCAGCCCGTTGATGATATGATCCGTGCTGCGATCGGCATCAAGAAGGGCAGTAGCAAGCCACACAGCGACAAGGTTGGGACGATCACCCGAGCGCAGCTTGAGGAAATCGCTCAGGCAAAAATGGAGCAACTCAACGCCATCAGTCTCGAAGGAGCTATCAAGACGGTGGCGGGTACTGCTCGCAGCATGGGCGTGGAAGTCACTGACTAATCTACTCGGCGCACATCAAAATACCTCTGCGTGCAGAGGTATTTTTGGTATAAATTGACATATTTTGCAATAGTAGTTTACAATAACAGTATGCGTAAACTCCTCCTCGACAAAATCTCTATACCAATCCTTATTCTTGGTGTGTTCGTCGTTGCTGCGATTGGCTGGTGGCTGTATTATATGACGATTGGTAGCTTCACAACGACGATCTTCTATGGGCGCTTCGATCGTGATGCAATTCGCCATATGGATGTGAGCTATCAGTCGGGGTATGCTGCGAAGGGCTGGGATGGAAAAGACGGCCTTATTATCGGCACTATCACCGACAAAGCGATGCGTGATCGCTTGCTGACTATCCAGCCCTTTGCTGATTGTCCACACGGGTGTTCGGGGTGGTATCATTACGGAGACAACCTCCCTCACCCTGAGTCGGTATTTCGAGACACCGCTATCCTTGGCAATCATACTATTCCACCAAAGAAGTTTCGTGATCAAGCTCGAGCAGCCATCAGCAGTGACAACCGCTGCGTGGCACGCTATTCGTCGAGCCATCGCACCAACGATGTATTTTGTTTTTCACCAAGCAGCGGGGCATTTGTCTATGAGTTTGCTGAAATGAGTGGAATGTAAATAAATAGCATGCTAGTGCCAGTAAGAAAGAGAGCAATACTGCGCCACTTTCAAATTAAGAAAATATTATAGCACAAGAGGAAAGATCATGAGTACATCATCCACCCACGTCCGCCAACCACAAAATATACCAGTGTACCGCACCAAGCAGATGGTACGGTTATGGCTCATTTTTGTCATTGTTGCGCTGATATCAGAGGTGATATCATATATAGTCAATTACCCTACAGCTCACTACACACGAATGGATCCAGTTTGGGCAGCTACCATAATCTTCGGCGTAGATGCAGCCTGCTTTGCAGCTGGTGTGCTATGGCTTGGCCGTGGTAGTAGGCCTATTTCGCGCATCATCTATGGCTCAGCAGCGTTCTTGATGGGCGCATATGCCTTCCAAATTGGACATAAATTCATTCCTGCCTCAGCGGCCATAGCATTGGGCTTCCTCATTGCAGTGCTTGCCACTATTCCTCGCTTTCATGTGCGACATTACAAGCAGGTAGAGATAACGATGAGTGCATTGATTATCGTTGGCGCACTTGGGCTAGCATGGGCGTTTCGTATTCTTAACCTGTATTATCTACCCCTGCAGATTCATTGAAAATAGCGGTGTGGCTATCGTAGTAATAACAAACACAGCCGACCCGGCCTTCCAAGAGCGGGTGCGGCAGGTCTATGCCGAACTCGGCACGGTCAAGCACACTGCGAAGCGGTTGGGTGTCAGTAAGGATACTATGCGGAAGGTGGTGGTACGGGGTGAGTGAAGTAAATTTGAATGTAGCATGGGATTTGAATACCTCTAAAAAACTCCATGGCCAATAAAAGCATATACAAAAGCACCATTCTGTGGTGCTACACAGATGACGCTATTGCCTGTCGCGAAGTCGACATTTCCGGTTGCATCAACTCCTGGTGGTGGCAAAGGTTGGGGATGCCTGCTGTCAATATCGATACATTGACCACTCTTAGCTTGGTTGAGAACAGATGGCGCCCTTATTCTTCCGGGCATGAACACATCTGAGGGGATTCCCAAAAACTGATACGCAAGGTCCAAGCCGTTATTGAGGGTGCTCGGTTCCGCTACACCCGCACCATTGTGGTCTCGGAACGTTCCCCACGCTGAACACTCAGCAGCCTCCTGCTTCTGGCAACTACGGAACGGCGCAGACGTCAATAACCTCTTCCGGATTGTAGGATTATCGATATAACCAACAATCATACCTCTAAACCAAGAGTCAATGCTGCGCCCATCGGTTTGTCCTGTGTGGTAGACGACTCGTACGTCGCTATAGCTTAAAACCGTATCGTCAACTCTTTTCTTAAAAACCGATACAATCGAGTTTGGGCGAGATTCCTCGAAGGGAGCATACCGAATGCATGCCGACCAAAGCGCCAATCCAGCGACAATAAAGAGAGTAAGGACAAGGGCTACTAACCAGCGCCTGCGAAATATGCGTACAGTATGAACTCCATGTTTCATCCAACCCATCGGTAATTCTATGTTACCACAGGCGTTAACTATAGATCAATATAATGAAGCAGGCCCACCAGTCAAGTGTGGGAGAAGTTCCTCCAACAACACTACCTGAGACCCTGTACGCGCCTGGCACGACGGATCGCTGGCCTGAGCCAAGCCGCCAATGCCCGCCATAGCGCGCAATACGGCCGAGCAGTGGCGGTGACTGACCCCATGTTCTGGCGTCACCACTGGCCCGTGGGGGAGAAGGACGACCCATGGAGGAAGGCACTATGAGACAGCATCTTCCCCATGCCTGCGATCACCCCGCGGCGCATCGGCTCCTGGCGCTGCTGGCCACCTACCGCTTCGCGACGACGACACAACTGGCCCGCCTGACAGCTGAGGCTTATGGCTCGCTGTCCTCTGCCATCCGGCAGACGCTGCGCCACCTAGCGCGGCTGCAGGAGTACGACCTGGTCACCCGCCTGGAGCGACGGGTTGGCGGCTGGCAGGGCGGCTCTACCGTCTCCATCTGGACGCTTACGACTCGTGGGCGCCGCGTGCAAACCGGCAGTCGTAGCCGGCAGCGCCCGCGCAGCCTGTCCACCAGCTTCTTGGCTCATCTGTTGGCGATCACCGAGACCAGTGTGCAGATCACCGAGGCCGCTCGCTCTATGACGGACGCCAGCGCCACAATCACCACCGAGCCAGGCTGCTGGCGCTCCTACCTAGGGCCGGCTGGGCAGCAGCTCACCCTGCGGCCCGACCTGCACGCCGTCGTCGCCAGCCCGCGCTACGAAGACCACTACTTCATCGAGGTCGACCGCGACACCGAGAACCCCGCCCGTGTCCTGGCCGCTTGCCAGCGCTACGCCGCCTACTACGCCAGTGGGGCCGAGCAGCGAGCCTGCGGTGTCTTCCCGCTCGTGCTGTGGGTGGTGCCTCACGCCGCGCGCTGCCAGCAGCTGCGCCGCGTCATCGCCAGCGACCAACGCCTACCCGCAGCGCTTTTCGCCGTCATCACTAACCAACAGATCGGGGAGACGATACGGAATGGGGCGGCGGCGTGATGAATGCAAAAGGGCTGCAACGGCTCAATAGAATACGACTTACGAAATACGGAGGTGCTGTGTGATGAACAAGAACGATGCTGACGAAAAAATGGTATCCCATTCGACTGAAGGGTCTATCGGGGGTGGTGAGCATAGGTCTGAACCAATTGTGGGTGATGTACTGGACAATTTCGGCGATCGGAGCGGTAATAGAAGTATGCAAGTATCACCTTCTCCCACCATCCAAAACTCGGCCGAACAGCTGGCCCAGGAGCTGACTCCCCGGCGCGCCGTGTCCTACCTGCGCGTCTCTACTCGCGAGCAGGCCCGGCGAGGTGGCCGTGAGGAGGGCTTCTCCATCCCGGCCCAGCGGGCGGCCAACAAGCGCAAGGCGATGAGCATTGGCGCGATCATCGGCAAGGAGTTCACCGAGGGCGGGGTCAGCGCCACTACCACGCGGCGGCCGGCTCTCCAGGCGATGCTGCGCTACCTGGAGGAAGAAGCCCGGGCGGGGCGGCCGGTCGACTACGTCATCGTCCACAAGCTCGACCGTCTGGTGCGCAACCGCTACGACGACACCACCTTGGGTAAACGCTTCGATGAGCTCGGCGTTCGGCTGGTGTCGACCAGCGAGAATATCGATCAGACGCCCGGTGGGCTGCTGGTGCACGGCATTATGGCCAGTATCGCCGAGTTCTACTCCAAGAACCTCTCCAATGAGGTGAAGAAAGGTATGGCCGAGAAAGTGCGGGGCGGTGGCTGTATTGGCCGAGCCCCGCTGGGTTACCGCAACGTCATCACGACGAAGAATGGCCAGGAGGCGCGCATCGTGGTGGTGGATGAGGGACGTGGGCCGCTGGTGGCCTGGGCCTTTACGGCCTACGCCAGCGGGGAGTGGACACTCAGGCGCTTGGCCGAAGAGCTGACGCTGCGCGGCCTGACCACTGTGCCGACCGCCTCACTGCCAGAGAAGCCGGTGACGGTGCAGCTACTCAGCAAGGTGCTCCACAATCCCTTCTACGTCGGTGAGGTGGTCTATCAGGGGGTGCACTATGCCGGGAGCCATGAACCCTTGGTGGATCGAGCGACGTACGAGTCGGTGCAGACGCTGCTGGCCACCCGTGTCAACGGTGAGCGGACGGTCAAGCACGCCCACTACCTGAAGTCGACGATCTACTGCGGGATCTGTGGTTCCCGTCTCATCGTGACGAATGTGAAGCCCCGCGGTGTTGTGTATGAGTACTTCGTCTGCTTGGGGCGGCACTCCAAGAAGCAGCCGCAGTGCTTGTTTCGGGCAACGCTGGCGGAGCAGATTGAGGAGGAGATCGTCCGGCTCTATGACCGAGTGGCGTTGCGGCCTGGGCAGCGAGCTGTCCTCGAAACTGCCCTGCAGCGGCAGCTGGCCATGCTGGTAGCAGAGTCGACGCAGCGGCTGACGGAAGCGAAGACCGTGCGGCGACGGCTCGAACGGGAGCGAGACAAGCTCCTCCAAGCTCACTATGCCGAAGCCATTCCGCTTGACGTCCTCAAGCGTGAGCAAAGCCGGATAAGCCGTGAGCTGCGAGGTGTGGAGCGGCAGATGACGAGGCTGGAGGGTGAGATAACAGAGCGGCAGGCCTTGGTTGGGCAAGCATTAGATATTGCCCAGCACATGGCCACCGCCTACCGGCAGGCTCCTGAGCACATCCGGCGCATGCTCAACCAAGTGCTCTTCGACAAGGTGTACATCACACCAGACGACGAGACCGGGCTGCTCACTGCGATGGTGTGCTACCAGCCACCGTTTGATGGGGTGCTGGGGGTGAGAGATGTGACGACGGCAAGCGACGGACTACAGCGGGTGGATGGCAATGTGGCGGGTGCGATGGAGGAGATGGATGATGACCTTGATGCGACGGATAGTGGGACAGGCGAATCGAAGACTGTGGCCAGCGACACTCCTGCATCTCCTCGAGACGACGATGTCACATTGAGCCAGCAATGTGACATCGTCGTCTCGGGGCCAGAAGACGTGAGCTTGCATAGTCTGCCAGATGATGGCTTTCCTGCCCTGAAATCCAGCAAAAACAAGCAAAAACCCACGTCATGGGGCTTCCATGACGTGGGTTTGAGTGTTGACTCAATGGTCGGGGTGACAAGACTTGAACTTGCGACCTCACGGCCCCCAGCCGTACGCGCTACCAGCTGCGCCACACCCCGACAACACCCATCATTATAGCACAACTGGCAGTGCGTGCTCAAAATAACTGCTCCGTTATCTCATATTACACAAGTGTATTATCTCATGCTGCGGGGCCATATGTGCTATACTAGAAAGGTTAATCAGTAATCGTGGGAGGCACCCAAGCCGCTTGCACCACAGAAAGGATACTATGGCAAAAAAAGCCGATCTGCTTGAAAAAGCAGCAGAGCTGAAACTCGATGTTTCAGAAAAAAACACTATTGCAGAGATTGAGGCAGCCATCGCAGCCGCGAACGACAAGGACATCATCGCCCAGCGCGAAGCCACCGTGGCAAAGGCTGGTAAGCGTAGCCAGAAGGCTCTCGACGAGGCCGAAGCGAAGGCTGAGAAAGAAGCCCGCAAAGAGGCTGGCGATACAACACCTCAGGGTGATGTCGATGCAGCTATCAAGAAAGGGCCCGCACCAAAGGTTCGCCCACTAATTGAGCGCCGCGGCAAGGCCTATCGGAAGCTAGCTGAGAAGGTTGAGAAAGACAAGGCATACTCGCTGGACGAAGCACTCCAGCTGGCAACCGAGACCAATCCTGCTAAGTTTGATGCGAGTGTTGAGTTGCACGTCCGCCTTGGCGTTGATCCACGTCAGGCCGACCAAAACATCCGCTCGACAGTCGTCCTGCCGCACGGCACAGGTAAGACTGTCCGCGTTGCTGTCTTTGCACCAGAAGCCGAGGTTGCAACTGCTACCAAAGCAGGGGCAGACATTGCTGGCGAGGAGGCTATCATCAAGTTGCTCGACAAAGGCACGTTAGACTTTGACGTTTTGATCGCCACCCCGCAGTACATGCCAAAGCTTGGTAAATACGCCCGTCTGCTTGGGCCAAAGGGTCTGATGCCTAACCCAAAGAGCGGTACTGTAACAACTGACATTGCAACTGCCGTCACTGAGGCAAAAGCTGGTAAGGTGGAGTACCGCGTAGACAAGCAAGCAGCGATTCACCTCAGCATTGGCAAGGTAAGCTTTGGTACAGAGAAGCTCCGCGCTAACGCCAATGCCTTCTTCGCAAGCTTGCAAGCTCAAAAGCCAAGCTCGCTCAAGGGTGTATATGTCAAATCCATCGCAGCTGCAACGACGATGGGACCTGGCATCAAGGTTGAGCACAAATTCGACTAATTAAGAGAAGAGTATAGCACTCGCCATAATACTGCCAGTCAGGGAAGCTGGCAGTATTATTTATGTGCCTACCTATGCATGATATGATGGAATGAGTGGTGATACTCTCATACTATTCATTCATCACCACAGCAACGGAGGTGCTATATGAAAAAATATGTCTACTCGCTCGTTGGTAGTGTTGGTTATCTTGAGCGATTTTTGCAGCCACAGACACCAGAGCAGGTTGCACAAAAGGTGAGCCAGGCTATTGCTGACCCAACTGTCCTTGATGGCAACCGCTGCTTTAGTATCTGCGCGTGGGCCTTGCCAGATGGTATTGACCATCCAAAGAATGTGCCAAAGGATAGCTTGGCTGATGGCTACTACATGCAATGTGCCGGGTCGAATACCGGCATGACTATAGAAGTGCGCGTGCCAGATCCAGATAATCACACAGCCCAGTATCCATATATCCACTATGTGATTGCCCGAAAGCCAGTGGCTGATAAAGAGCGATTCATTCCACTCACCTGGCAGCGCGATGGCGAACCATTTACGATACGTATTCATCCGGAAGAGGTATTTACGGGAGAACAAGCTGGGCGGATCTTTGCAGATTATATTACAAAGGGCAGTATACCGTCTGAATCCGTTTTACGAAAGATTGATATATAGGGCACGGGGTATTTTGCAATGAAGATAAGAGGTTATACGAATGACTCAGCGCCACGGTAACTACATCGTCATTGAGGGGATTGATGGCACTGGTAAATCGACCCAAGTAGGGCTTCTCGCTAACTACTATCGAGCTCAGGGCCATTCAGTGACGGTTGTCGAGGAGCCAAGCAGCGACGACCCAGCCCAAACCACGCCAATTGCTCACTATCTCCGCACCGTTATCAAAAACGGCAATCTCCATCGCGACCCAGAGATCAACCTTGCGCTGCTCAGCACTGCCCGACGCGAACTATGGCAGCACATTACCCAACCAGCACTGGAGCGTGGAGAGATTGTCCTTGCGTCACGCAATTATTTTTCAACACTCGCATATCAGGGGTATGGCGAAGGTCTGAGCCAAGAACATATCCGGCAGGTTACTGCCTTATTTACCAGCCAGCGCTATCTTGTGCCTGATTGTCTCATTATCCTCATGCTTAATAATGCACAAGAGCGTATGCATCGCATCCAGCAGCGAGGTGCACTTACTACGCCGGACACCTTTGAATCACAAGGTGCAGACTTCCAGCAGCGCGTCCATGATGGCTATCGCATTCTCGCGAGAAACCACCACATTCCTACAATTCAGTGCATTCGCGATGATGGAGTGCTTAAGTCGCCATACCAGATACAGCAAGAAGTTCTATCGATCATTAATCTAAAATAATTATGCTAAATACCCTATGGGGCTATTTAGCAAGAAGTAATATTAGTAATATTAGTAATATAACTGTACCTGACCCCCTACATAATAACCTTATATTCACACAACATAGGAGTATGTTTAGTGTGAACAGCCCAGCCTCACGCATCACATTAGTTCATTAGTATGCATCCTGCAGAGGTTAACCCTTGTGATTTTTTGATATCTTTGCTACAGTTGTATGCATTGTGTCGAATCCAACAAAAGAGCGTACAGCTAACCCAGTAAATAACACCTTAGCACACGAGACAAACGTGTGCTTTGATAAAGATCGATATGATATATACGAAAAAGCACTCAATCTAACTAACACACCAGAGTCTAAAACAAAGCGAATTGTATCGGGCCTCAGCCTCATGCGAGACTTTGCTGGAGAGCTATTTGCAAAATATAGCAATCACAGCGCATATACTGCGTACTTATTGTATACAGCAGGCAATCGTGATGAACTGCTCAAAACGGAGAACCTCGCCAGCCTCCGCCACAAGATGCTCGAAGATCATAAAAAACAGTGGGAAGTGGATGCATATAAAAAGTTTAACCAAATTGTTTCGATGCTGCAGGATACCAGCCAGCTGTCAAGCGCCTGGAGTAAATTTCTTAATACGCAGAAGATGTCATCCGACCCAGACGCTCAGAACAAAGAGTCTCTGTACACAGCCATCACGAAAGCTCGAAAGCTCGAAAAATCAAAAGGAAGGATAAAGCCTTCCTCTGCAGAGAGTCAGTATCTTACAGACGAACAAAAACAAAGTCAACTTCTTGAGACTGCAACACACGACCGCATGCAGGCAGAGAACCTCATGAAAGAACTCTGGCAACAGCCAATGAATATGCTTAAGCTTGATGACCTTTTGGATGCAGGGGATAGTGTTGGGCTTTCGACTATTTTTATGGAGGCTGTTAACACGCTTAATAAACTTAACAACACTCGCTATGATACATCGGAAGCGTATGAACTAGCCTACAAGAGCGAGGCATTGCTTGCACCACTGTGCGAAATTATTGGCTTTGATGGGCTTGCAATGGCGCTCCGAAGCAAGGTGATATGCCTCCAACTGCGCAATACCGGCCAAGGGCATTTTGTGGATCTCGCTGAGCGCATCCTGTCGGAGTTTGGTGTGCTGGGTACTACCGATACTGACAACCCAGATCACGTCATCACTGCCGAAGAACGCAACCAAAACTATTGCAATATTACAGAAAAAATTCTGGCACACATGATTGGCAAAACAGACAAAAGCGGAGGCGACAGCAAGCTTGTCCTTGGCCAGGAGTCGAACCACAATATTGTGGTGGGGAACGGCAACTGTAGCTATGAGTGGCATACTGAGCTCCGAGCGGTATGGCGGCTCAAGTCTGTTGGCTCTCTCGCGCGTAAACTTGCAGAAGCAGCAAAAAAAGCAGAGAAACAAAAGAGAGAAGAATATCAAAAAATCCGCGCCTCTATCTCACCAGACATACTGCAAGCGTATGATGACAAGATGAATAGTGTAAAAGTTAAAGAGAAAGAACGTCAGGATGGGCGAGAATTCATACCATACGAAGACTTGCAAGCATATGACGAGAACACGATAAAGATTTTGGACGATTTAAAGGCTCAATGCATCGACGAGCTCTGTGAGCAATTTGACGATATTACACCACAGACACTACGTTCATTATCGCCACCAGAAAAAGACAGCTCGCTCGAAGTACCGTTCGATATTGATGGCATTACATTCATTACAGAGGATCGCGATGAACTGCTTGATGTGTTCTTGGATATGATCGACAATAACAATATTGTTACGCCACCCCAAGATAAAACTGCGCAAAATAACAAGACTTCAACCGGTGAGAAGGATGCTGACTATACTATTACCCCATACGCTGCACCAGGCCGAGACAAGATACTCAAGGTAGAGGGAGACACTCAATTCATTAAGGATATTAAGGCTGCATTTGAGGCTCGTTACCAAGGCACTCGCGCCGAGCAGTACATTGACTTCAAGGAAGACAACAAGAAGGGTTTTCGCGTTGCTAAGATGACAGGCCTGTATGAGGATCAGGCCTCGGGTATTTTGCCCTTTGAAGTCCAGGTCCTCACCAAGGAGGATCGCAAGGCAACACGCCATGGCATAGCAGCACATATCTTATACAAGCTTGGTAAGCAGCTTGGCTACCAGCTCCAGCCGACAGAAGGGCAGCTCACGCGCATGAGCAATCTCAACAGGCGTAAGCAAGATTTTGGCAAAACAAGCCTGCACCAGCCAAGCCGAAGCCGCATTAACAATACGAACCGCAAAATCGACGCGATGCTTGCCCAGGCACAACTACACAGCTAAGCTACTTTCTCGCTCTGTTTACGCACTGGCACAAAGATTCCTCCACACCTTGCATCCACCCACCACCATCTGCTATAATCTCTCCCAGACATTGCCAAAGACCGTAGCGGGCTGTTATGCACGACAAAGCAGCCGATAAGTATGCTACCGAGGGAATTTCGGATACGCCGTGGCCTTCTGCGCCAGCGTTTTAGTACGAAACTCGAGACTCGTCTTTGCAATCGTGCAGAGGCGATTTTTTGCGGCATATGTCGGACATTAACAATGCGGTCGGATACAACAACAAACCAGTAATACTGCACTCCTTCTCGGTGTGTATAGGTATTACAACTCCAAAGAAAGGATTTTATCTTATGGCAATTTCCAAAGATAAAAAACAAGCTTTGGTGGCTGAAATGAGCGAGCTTCTCGCAGAGGCAAAGGGCACTGCCGTTGCGTCCTACCAAGGGACAAGTGTGGCAGATCTGCAAGCGTTGCGCCGCGAAGCTCGCGAAGCTGGTGTTGTCATTAAGGTGGTGAAGAACCGTCTCGTGCGTGTTGCCTTTGCGCAGCATGACACCTACAAAGATACCGACACTTCGGCCCTGGCTGGGCAGTTGCTGTATGCAATCTCGCCAGATGACGAAGTGATGGCAGCGAAGGTGTTGCACGAGTTTGCCAAGACGCATCCAACAGTTCAGTTGGTTGCTGGCTTTAGTGGCGAAGGTGAAGCTCTCAACACAGCAGATGTTACTGCACTGGCTGGCTTGCCAAGCAAGAATCAGCTGGTGGCCGAAGTGGTGGCACAGCTGCTCTCGCCAGTACACGACACTACCAACGCACTTTCGGGCAACCTTCATGCGCTGCTCGATGGCATCGAAGACGCCAAAGCGGCTGCGTAACCAAGCGCAGCATTGTACTAACGTTTGCACTAGGCAGACAATAACTCGTGTGGTAATTCTACCGCACATCATTGAAAGGAATCCATCATGGCAGATGTGAAAAAACTGGCCGAAGAACTGGTTGCTTTGACCGTTCTGGAAGTCAACGAACTCAAAAATGTCCTCAAGGACGAATACGGCATTGAGCCAGCCGCTGCTGCAGTTGCCGTCGCTGGCCCAGCCGCCGACGCTGGCGCTGCTGAAGACGAGCAGACCGAATTTACCGTCACCCTCAAAGAAGTTGGTGGCCAAAAGGTTGCTGTCATCAAGGCTGTTAAGGAACTCACTGGCCTTGGCCTAGGTGAGGCAAAAGCTTTGGTCGACAACGCACCAAGCCCAATCAAAGAAAAGGTCAGCAAAGACGACGCTGAAGCTGCCAAGAAGACCTTGGAAGAGGCTGGCGCTACCGTCGAACTGGCGTAATCACCCTATCGACCGCATTGCTACCATCAGCACACCCGCTTGGGTGTGTTTTTGGTTGGGTTTTGCATCTCCGAGGAAGGGAGAATATCATGAGTAGCATGACTGTCACTGCCATCGTTCTAGTAGTTGCCGCCGGTCCATTGCCGTGGTATTTTTTGCTGGTCATTACCAGCAGGGAGTTGCGATGGAAGGCACTAGATAAAGACAGAGCGATTATACGTCTCTGCCAGGTGATCTTTTCTGGCTACATAATTGAGATGATAGGTCTCATCGCTACTGTGTGCTATACCTTGCATATTAGTATCGTTGGGACGATCTGCTGGTCGATCGTTGGGTTACTGGGAATTACTCTCTCATATAGCAATATTCTGCAACGTTCGCATCGACCAGTTGCTCAAGAAGGCCGTCTGCAGCTATGATAAGCTCCGCGGTTTCCCGCCAGAGATTAGCCAATGACGAAGCGTTCTAAGTATCTGACCATTTTTACAACGAACTACTGGCTACCCCTGTTATTGCTGTGGATAACCACCAAGTGGCTTGACAAGGCCCCACCCCATCGCTATATAATGGGTTGGTAACTAAGAAAACAGACAAGGAATTGCGAGAAAATATGTCTGAACTACCAGAGAAACAGGTGAAGCGGTTACGATCGCTGATTCAAGAGGCAGAAACAAACCTGGCCGCTGCAAAGGAATTATTGATGAGTATTATTGGTGACGATGGCGAAGTTGTCGTGCCAAGCAATAGTCGCGAAGAGGTGTCGGGTAAGATAGTCGAAGGAATCTTTGACGGGCAAGTAATGGTCGATGCTGATGGCAAGAATTATCCTGTGCCAGCCAATTATGCCAGTAAGTCTAAGCTTGTTGAGGGCGACAAGCTCAAGCTGACAATTGCCGACGATGGCGGCTTTATCTACAAGCAGATCAAGCGAGTGGAGCGCAAGCAGATTATCGGCACGCTCACCCAACACGATGGCGCGTACTACGTGGAAGCACAGGGGAGAGAATACCGAATCCTGCTGGCAAGTGTGACATTCTTCCGGATTGAGATTGGTCATCAGGTCACTGTCATTATCCCTGAGGATAAACCCGACGCAACCTGGGCAGCGGTAGAAGCACCGTTATAGCAGGTATACCTGCTGAGGTATACACAGATCATGTTATGCCTCTACAGGTATATTATAAAAAGCAACAACCGCTACACACAGTAGCAGCTGTTGTTTTAAAGTGCAATTTTTTATACTTTCGTTTACTAAGCACATATAGTCAAAATAAATTGACTACTGTTTGATAGTTAATTACTTTAGTGATTTACCATTCATTGCTGCAGGAATCGCCTCATCAAGATACCATGTCCAAAATGCGCGACGAGCGTTAACATCAACATCTTCTGCAGCCTGCCAATTCAACCCGCGAGCAGCAGCAGCCGAGCAGGCGTAGCTCAAATCGAGGGAATCTGGCAGTAAATCATCATCCTTGAGATCGCTATCCATATCGACTTCGTAGTACAGATCTCGGTGGCAGGCTGACATCACAGCACTAGCTGCGGCATCGGCCACGAAGGTTGCTGGCTCGGTAATACTGTCGAGCTCCACATCGAAGAGGAGCTCTTCAAAGTAGCTGCGTGCACGCTCCTCTGCTTCTGCTGGATCAGCCTGTCCATCTGCAACATTCTGTGCGAGCGTGAGAAGATCTTCGACTCCAGAATCATCAGGGAAAGCACGATACCAAACATCTTGTACGTGGCGGACACACATCGTATTGAGCCGGAGACGAATGTGATATGAGAGGTCGGCGTCGTTCTCATCGATCATTGCTCGCCAGATCGCAATACGGCGCTGTAGTGAGAGGATTGCTTTGTCGTTTGCAGCGAGTTCTTCGCGGCCGAGTTGTAGTTGTTGGTTGAGGTTGTTCATATCAATCATTTACAAGACTCCTTGCTTATTAATTACAGACCACATACTACCATCCTGTGGCGGTTTTGTACAATTGCATGCATAGGATAAATGCAGAAGTTAACACTTCGATCGCATCTCCATCCATTCTGCGGTATAATATAGCAAATGAGCAAAGCACTATATCGGACGTATCGGAGTCGGTCGCTTGATGAGATTGTGGGGCAGTCGCATATCACGCGGATTTTGCAGCGGGCAATTGCGAGTGGGCATATTGCCCATGCCTATCTCTTGACGGGGCCACGTGGAGTGGGTAAGACATCGATCGCGCGTATCTTGGCACACGAGATCAACGGCCTGCCATACACCGACGAGTCGACCCATCTCGACATCATCGAGATCGACGCAGCAAGTAATAACTCGGTGGAGGATATCCGTGATTTGCGCGACAAGGTGCAGGTCGCACCCACGAGCAGTCCAAAAAAGATCTACATTATCGATGAAGTTCATATGCTCAGCAAGTCGGCCTTTAATGCCTTGCTCAAGACGCTAGAAGAGCCACCCGAGCACGTCGTCTTCATTCTTGCGACGACCGACGCCGACAAGCTCCCCGCGACGATCTTGAGCCGGGTGCAGCGCTTCAATTTCCGAGCAATTAGTCCACGTGATGCAGCCAAGCATTTGGCGTTTATTGCTGAGCAGGAGAAGATTGCCATTACACCCGATGCATTGGAGCTGATTGCTGAGCAAGGGAAGGGAAGCTTCCGAGATAGCATTAGTTTGCTCGACCAACTACGCTCACTAAGTGATGAGACAATCGACCGCGCGATGGTCGCAGAAGTGCTGGGCCTTGCGCAGGATGAGCTAGTAGAGGGGCTGCTGGCTGCTTATGCTACGGCAGATATTGGCCGCGCCGCTCAATTGATCGATGAAGCTGAGGCAGCTGGCACACCGGCTGAGCTTCTTGCCGAGCAGCTGCTTGGCATCGCTCGCCAGCGTGTTGTAGAGGATGCAGCACTGTTGCCATTACTCGACAAACTACTGGCCGTGCCGCGGGCCGGTTGGCCGCGCATTGCGCTGCTTACCGCTCTTGCAAGCTGGGTGGTGCCACCAGTCGCAGCACCTCATCGTCAGCCATCACCTACTACCGTCAGTGAGCCAGTTGCGTCATATACCCACTCACCAGCTGCACCATCACCGCAAGCATCTCCTGTAGCTCCTTCTTCAGACCCTCACCGTCAAGAGACAAATGGTGCGGCAGCATCATCGGCTGGTCAGTCTGGTACTCCAAGTGCTTCTGCTACTGATCATACACCAGCCAAGCAACCAAGTGTTTCTGCAGCAAACGATGAAACACCCGCAGCAAGCCCAGACCCAGTCGACTTCCCATGGGAGCAATTTCTTGATGCAGTAGGGGCAGTCGGGGCGCGCACGTACCTCGCCAAGGCAGGTCACGCGTTTGACGGCCAGACGCTAACGATCTATGCTGGCAAAAAATTCGCCAAAATGCAGATCGATCGCGCCCTCCCCACACTCAGCGCAGCGCTAAATTGCCTCGGCATTACTGCAGAGATCGCCGTACTCGCGAGCAGTAAACCACCCAAAGATCGCCAAAAAGCCGCCATTCTTGCTATGATGGGGGGAGGAGAAGAAATTACCATCAATGGCTGACCAATCACCCCAACCAAAAGGCAAAGTACCACCGCAAAGCCTCGATGCTGAGATGAGTTTACTTGGTGCGGTACTTATCGACGAAGAAGTCTTGGCCGATGCTAGCGAGCATGTCGGCGCAGAAGACTTTTATGATAAGCGTCACGCGATGATCTTTGGAGCAATGATGCGTCTTTACGAGCGGCATAAGCCAGTTGATCTCCTCACGCTGACGAATGAATTGCAAAAGAAAGATCAGCTTGCCGAGGTAGGCGGCTCGGCCTATCTGACCGAGCTTACCAACTATGTCCCCACTGCAGCGCACGCCAGTAGCTATGCCGAGATTGTCGCCCAAAAAGCAGTGCGGCGACGGCTCATTAAAGCCAGTGCCGATATTAGCCAACTTGGCTTCGACGAAAACACCACCACCCAAGAGCTGCTCGAAAAGGCTGAGGCAGAGCTCTTTAGTGTGTCTGACCAATCACTCAAGCAAGACCTCGTGAGCCTAGAGAGTATTCTCACCGATAGCTTCGACCGTATTGAAGAGCTGCACCGCAACAAAGGACAACTGCGCGGCATTCGCACGGGGTACCGCGACCTCGACACGATGACGGCTGGCCTGCAGCGCTCCGACCTTATTATTATTGCAGCTCGCCCCGCCATGGGTAAGACGACGCTGGTGACAAACCTCGCCTACAATGTCGCGACGATTGAGAAAAAACCCGTCCTCTTCTTTTCACTCGAGATGAGCAAGGAGCAGCTCACCGACCGCATGCTCGCTGATGCCAGTGGTGTGGATAGCTGGAATATCCGCACTGGTAATCTCAGTGATGATGACTGGGCCAAGCTCTCCGAGGCAATGGGTGAGATGGCCGAAGCGCCAATCTTCATCGATGACACGCCAGGCCTAAGCGTCCTCGAGATGCGTACCAAGGCACGGCGCGCCATGCACGACCAGCAGCTTGGGCTGGTGATCGTCGACTACCTGCAGCTGATGCAGGCCAATGGCAACCATAATGGCAACCGCGTTCAAGAGGTGAGTGAGATATCGCGCGGACTCAAGCTGATTGCCCGCGAGCTCAATGTACCGGTCATTGCCCTAAGCCAGCTGAGCCGCTCGGTGGAGTCGCGTACGCCGCCAGTACCACAATTGGCTGACCTGCGTGAGTCAGGCTCGATTGAGCAGGACGCCGATATTGTCTCCTTCATCTACCGGCCAGGCTACTACGAGCCGGACAATCCTGAGTTCCAAAATATCACCGACCTCATCATTGCCAAACACCGCAACGGCCCAGTGGGCAAGATCCAACTCTACTTCCACCCTGAGCGGCTGCGCTTCATGAGCCTCGACAAGCGGCATGCTTGATACTATATTATATATTATAGTTATTATACGTAGGAGAACCGTCCCAATGGCAGCCCACACGACATCACCACGCACACAAACCACTAAAGAACCGTCTTCGTCTTCACCGTCCTGCCCACTACTAGTCCGCTGTGCAATGATCTGTGGAGCACTTGGCCTCCTTGGCACTGCTGGGTGGCTGATGTACCTTGGCTGGATGTTCGCAGTTTTTCTCTTTACACCATATTTTTTGTTACATATTAGCTTGATAACTCTTTTCTGGTGGCTGAGTGTTATGCTTATTATCGAAGGAATTGCAATTATTCGTACATACGCCGGCCGTGGTAACCAGCGCTATCGCGAAGAGGGATTTTGGCTCGTCTTGGCACTGTTCTTTCCACTATTGATAGCCGGTGAGGCCGTCTATAATGCTTTGTCTGCGCAGCAAATTCATGTGTTTTCGTCGAGCCCACGGTTGTGTTTCTTCGGCATTATAGTAACTACTCTGAGTGCTGTGTGTATGTGGTATTCGATGGGATACTCAGCACTAATACACAGCAAAGCTGCGCGAAAAAGACTTTTAGGTTTTTAGACATACCACGCTTTATGAGCCTCGACAGGCGACATAATTAATGCTATGCTATAGTTATGACACATAGGAGGACCCGCAGCAATGGCAGCTCACACGACATCATCACGCACACAACTCACTAAAGAATCGTCTTCACCTTCGCCGTCCTGCTCACCACTGGTTCGCTGCGCGATGGTTGGTGGAGCACTTGGCCTCCTTGGCACTGCTGGGTGGCTCATCTATCTTGGCTGGGCAGTAGCAGTCTCTGCCATTGGGCCGTTTGCGTTCCTGATTTGGATAGAGTATGTTGTCGTAGGTTTATTCTGGATACTCGGGATTGCCCTCATTATTGAGGCAATTGCGCTTATCCATACTTACACCCGTCACTCGGGGCAGCGCTACCACGAAGAAGGGTTTGGGCTCGGTGTTACACTGCTCTATCCACTGCTCGCAGGTGTCGAGATAGGGTACAAAGCACTCATACAGAGTCAATCACGGCAGGATATCATGGCATTTGCCAATCCTCTCGCGGTACTGATGGGTATTATCATGATCACACTCGGCGCAATATACCTGTGGTATCAGTTGGGACGGTCAGCATCAATGCGGCAGGCGAGTAATGAGGCAGTGTCGCTCACATAATGCTATTGTGTGGTATCGAGTGGATGCACCTATTATAGAACTTGCTATAATATACCCACAAACACCTTTAGCACAACAAAGGAGGCTCTATGGCCATGGCTCAAGCAACAACCGTGACAGCTCAGACGATTCAAGCCACGCCGCGCAGAATCATCGAGCGGCTTTCTATCATTCTTGTCTGCTGCGGTACTATCCTTAGTGGCATCTTTTTCGCCTTTGTTGAAGCGATGGCTATTTACCGCGCGTCGACTGGCTTTGAGGGGACGCAGCCACAAGAGTATATCACCATGTTCATCATGCTTGCCTATACAATCAACCTTGTTGTGCAAGCTGTCTATGTCATTGTTCGCACGTTGCGTTCAGCGATTGCGCCGTATCGCCAGCAAGCGGTAGCATTCGTGGCCATCCTTGGGTATTTTGCTGCGCTGGCCGCCGTATATCTCCATCACCACTATGTTGTTCAAGATGGATTCGGCCCACATACCTTTCTCCAGACGACGGCTGGCGCTGCTCTTGGTCTCACTATCTCTGGTCTTGGCTCGCTCTATCTGTGGTATGTGCTGCTGCGAACGCGCAAAGGGCAGGCGGTTCGCTCTTGAGCACCCCCGCAAACTCGGGTATAATAGGGCAATATGGCAAAGCAAGTTGTCGACTACCATTTGTACCGCTGGCGGTATGGCCTCGGCTATGGCTTTGTAGTGGTGGCAATTATTGCGGCAGTTGTGCTGGCTGGGCTGTTTATCCCTGGTGAGTTGCGGCAGGGTGAGCTCGATAGCGCGCTGCAAAGCAGCCAATTATCCTTCCAGAATCTTACTCCTGCTATGGTTATCAATGCGCCATATCATGGCTTGCAAAAATTAAGCTTTGCAGTGCTCGGCGTGACACCACTGTCGGTGAAGCTACCATCTATGGCGATTGCTTTGATGACAGCGCTTGGGCTACTTCTTCTATTTCGCTCCTGGTTTTCCCGGAACATTGCGCTTATTACAACGATCCTTGTGACGATGACGGCGCAGTTTCTCTTCTTGGCGCAAGATGGCACGCCAGCTATACTCTTTAGCTGCCTCACTGTGTGGCTGCTCTATGCTGCAACGCGCGCCATTCGGACGAAGAAGTTTCTCTCCACTCTCTGGAAAGTGACGGCCTGTGTACTCGCGGCACTCCTGCTGTATGCGCCACTTGGTATCTATGTCGTTATTGCGCTTGGGATTTTGGGGGTGTCTCATCCACACGCTCGTTATACAATTCTGCGCGTGCAGCGCAGCCGCCTTGCTCTAGCAGCCGTCATTGGTCTCGTGGCGATGCTGCCACTTATCTACGCAAGCATAACCAACCATGATGTACTCAAGCAGCTCTTTGGCTTGCCGCTCGAATCGATCAATGTGGGGGCAAATCTTCGCCACCTTGGCACGACGCTCTTTGGGCTCTTTGCGTCAAACAAATCGTACCTCGTGCAGCCATTGTACTCGGTCGGTATGATCTTGATTATGCTGATTGGCCTTGCCTCACTCTTGAGCCACTACTATACAGCACGCAGCTATGCAGCGCTCCTGGTGGGATTGCCGTTACTGGGCGTGGTGATTAGTAATCCACAGCTGGTGACCTCACTCTTTCCGGTGGTGGCGATCATCATTGCATTTGGCGTGGCGTGGCTGATTAACCACTGGTACCAGATGTTTCCACGCAACCCATATGCCCGGGTGGCTGGGTTACTCCCTATGACGCTCTTGATTGGCGGGCTTACCCTTACTGGTATTGGGCGCTATGCCGAGACGTATCGCTATAATCCAGATGTTCTTGCTCACTACTCGAGCGACATCAAGCTTCTCAACGACCAACTCCAGGGTGACAATGTGCGCGTCGATCGCCCTATGACGCTTGCCGTGACTGAGACAGAGCGACCAATGTATGAAATGATCGCCCGCTATAACGACCGACTGCGCGTCGTTACCACTGTACCCGAGCAGCAAACTGTCTTTACCGCAACGCGCGCTTACCACCAGCAGCATCGCGACCTAACGCGCCCAGCGCATATTATCACCAATGCACGTGCACACGACAGCAACCGTTTTTATCAGTACGAGCCGCTATAGGCGTCGTGGGGTGTTTGCCAGTAGGCCACTCACCCCTTGTTTAGAAGGTTTATTATTATTTCATTTGTATTGCTTGATACAGCTGCACCCACTGCCTAGGCTGGAGTTCTGATGGCTTACGCTCAGGGTTGATGCCAAGCTGGGCTCGCGGCAGGGTAGCGAAGCGCCGCGGCTCGGCGTAGTGCTGCGCGACAAACTGGCTGTACGCTGCCTGCTGACTGCGGGGCAGCCAGGGCTCGGTGCGCGGCAATAGCTCAAGCAATACTGTATCGACGGCGGGTGGCGGCGTGAAATCTGTCCGGCGCAAGCGGTAGCGAATCCGCGCCTGCCACCACGGTGCCAGCTGAGCGCCCAGTGCCGCCGTAAAGTGGCGATCGCTCGGCACAAGCTTGGACGCAAACTGGCGCTGGACGATAAGATATATCGCCTGTGGTGGGGTGGAAGCAGTGGTAAGCATCCGCACGATATCGGCACTGAGCGCAAAGGGGATATTAGCAAATACTTTATATGGCTCAGTAGGAAGCGTAAGCTGGCGGATATCGGCCGCGATGATGCGGACATGTGGCACGGCTGCAGTATGCCTGCGCAGAGCATCGAGCGCCCGTGGCTCATTCTCGACCGCTACTACCTGCTGGCAGCGCCGCGCTAAGGCGCTCGTAATGACGCCGCTACCTGCCCCGAGGTCATAAACCGTATCGCGTCGGCGGATAGTACTGTGGCCCAGTAAGATAGCCGCCACGCGGGGGCTACGCAAAAAATGTTGGTCATGGCTAGCAACACGTCGTTTCATACTGTTAGTGTAGCAAATAAGGCTATGCGCCGTAAATGTACATAATCTCACTTCGGCCTATTCCGTCAGCAAGCACAAGCGTGTATACTAGAAGCAATGGATACGAATGGTGGGATGACGATGCGCTACCGGCAAGCGGCCTATTATACTGTGCTAGCACAGCATGCACTCTGGCGCACACTGCCAGCTGGCCAGCTATTACAGCCAAGCGATATAAAGCAGCTTTACTCGGATAAGCTCCGGGCAGCGCTTGCGGCGGACTTTGCGCTGAGCTTTAGCTTGGCTCAGATTGCGGAGTATGCTCAGTCGGGTGGCGCAGCGCCACTCATTATTACCGATCGCGAGCGATGGGCGGCAGCACGCGCTCATGCGCTCGTCTATGATATGGTGCAACCTGGCTGCGACATTGCTCGCTCACAAGCGGGGATTGATGCGCTCTGCACGTTAACACACGACCCGCAAACTTCATTGTCTGACGCAATACACCTCTGTGACGCTCGTCTTGGTGGTGCACTCGCTCAGGCAAGCGGCAGGGCACTTGGTAAGCCGGAGCAAACAGTCTACTGTTTGATCGATAGCGTGGTGGCCCAAGACGATACCCCGTGGCACGTTGCCAAATTGTTGAGCCCAGCAGCTGACGGCACGATTATCCCGATTATTCAGCTACGGCCCAGGACACTGCTCGCTACACTTTCCACCTACGAACTGCTTGCGCTTTTTATTGGCTATGGGTATGAGCCACGAATCGTTGACTGCACCACGGCAGACCCGCGCCAACCAGACGCAGACTACGCTGCTGCGCTCACCTGGGCAGCCGAGTGCACTGCTGCTCTGCGCCAGCCAGCTCAGCCACGCCCACACAAAGCTCGCCGACCACTGTTGATTGTGCGCACTCCAGAACAGATTGAGGCGTTACTCGATGAGTGTGAAGCACAAGAGGACTCGCTCGCTCCAGCCGAGCATGGTAGTGGCGATGCTCAGCCATCAAGCATTGCCCGGGCACAGGTAGCGCTCGCTCACCGCAAAGCAGATGGTGCTGACTCGAGCTGGGCACGCACGCAGGCGTGGCTTGCTCAGGTGCTGGCATGGTGCGAGCCAGAGAATCTGTTTGATGCAGCAGGCAATCTTATCTTTGCCCAGACGAAAGCCCTGCCGCACACGGCTGCAGCTCATGCCGATAATGACTCCTCCTCACGCACCGCTCAGCTCACCGCTACGCAGCCCGCCTTGTCGGCCACACCACTACGCCGGCCAGCCATTGAGCCCTATGCGGTCGTCGCGACGCCACCTGGCACGCAGCGTAGCAACACGCTCTCTGGCGTCGGCTCATATCTGGCCGATCTTGCCAAGGATGCAGCGCCAGATAGCTTCCGGCTTTTTATCAGTCCGTCGCTGCAGAGCGGTACGCTCGCTCAGCGGTTTGCGTCAAGCCCGCGAGCCTGGCAGTGGGGTAATAAGCCCAGCGCAGCACCACACGCGCCAGATAGCCACACGATGAGCTACCCAGCAGCAGGTGCGCTACGCGGTATGCAGCTTGGCTATCTGGAGCAGGGGAGGCAAAGCGTCTTCGTTGGAGCGTCCCTGCATGAAGACATGAGCGCGGCAAGTCGCTCGTATACCGCAGCTCTATCGAGCCAGCCAAGCGGCGCGCCACTACCTAGCCTCAACACCATCCTCTCGCACCAGAGTGCCGAGCAGGTAACCAATGCGCTTGATCAGCGAGACACCCCCACAACGGTCTACTTCCCAGCCGATAGCAACTGCGCAGTGGTGGCCCTCGATATGATGCTGTCGAGCACGCAGGCGATCAATATACTGCATGCGAGCGATACCACGCAGCCTACCTGGCTCACCACCAAGGCGGCTCGAGCTCAGATGCAGGCAGGCCTTGCTACGTGGAACTTCGCGAGTCACACGAGCCCAGATATTGTACTTGCCGCGTGTGGTGACATTGCCACTACAGAGGTACTGGCCGCTATTGAGCTTATCGCTCATTCTTGCCCGGCTGCCCGGGTGCGCTGCGTCAATATCTCGAGCCTCACACCACGTGGCTTTGGCACGCTTGCTCAGCCCGTCTCGCGGCGAATGCTCGCGCGCACCTTGACGACAACCAAGCCGGTGATTATAGCCTACCCGGGCGAGGAGCGCTCCCTCGCGGCGACGCTCTTTGCCTATGGAGTCGATGGTCGGCAATTCGACATTCACAGCTTCGGTCTAACGCCTCACGGCGACACGCTCATGATGAACCTCATCCACCAGCAGGCTAGCCGCTATGATCTTGCCATTGCCGCCGCAACGTGCCTTAGCGCAACAGGCGTTATCTCTCCAGACGATGCCCAGCGCCTCGCGGAGCATTGCCAGGCAGCGATTGAGCAGTGCCTTGCCCACGCACGCGAGCACCACACCGACCACCCGATGGTCACGACCTGGCAGTGGCAGCAAGGGTAGTAGAGAAGCCCCGTGCACCACTCATCGATACCGCCATCACCTCGCGACACATGGTATACTAGACTATAATGAGAAAACCAACATTCGCAACAATCCAGCTCGAAAAGATCGTCGGTGGCGGGCAAGCCCTCGGTACGCTTGATGATGGCCGCAAAGCCTTCGTCTGGGGTGGGCTACCAGGCGAGACTGTTACTATCCGTATCATCAAGAAAAAATCTCACTTCGTCGAAGGAGTGGTGACTGAGGTGCTCGCTGCTTCGCCCGAGCGCATCACCCCGCGCGACCCCGAGAGCTACCTCAGCACTAGTCCATGGCAAATTATGCCGCTGGCGAGCGAACAGCATTATAAGGCAGCGCTGATCGAGGAGGCCTTTGAGTTGCACGATATTGTTTTGCCAGAGCCAATTGACGTTTTTTGCGATGATATACCCTATGGCTATCGCAATAAAGTTGAGCTCAGTTGGTATAGCGACAGTGCGCTAGACGGCACCGAGACGCTCGACCTCGCGTTCTTTCGGCGGGGGAGCAAGGGTAAGATTGTCGTTGACGGGACAAGCTTAGCTCGGCCAGAGATCAACCAACTCGCCCGGCAGGTGCGCGACCTGCTGCGCACCAAGCAAGTGACAGCGCGCCAGCTCAAGACACTCCTCATCCGCTGCGACCAGGCGGGCAACTGCGTGTGGCAGCTTTATACCAAAGACCGCCTGGGGGATGTTATGAGCCCAGACGAAGCCACCGCTTTATCAGCTCAGGGCGGCGAGATTATCTACTCCGACCCCCGTTCGCCAGCCAGTCTGATCACCGAGCGCCTAGCATGCTTTGGCGATCCTGTCTTGCAAGATACCATTCTTGGCGTGCCGTTTCGCTACGCCACCGAAGGGTTCTTCCAAGTTAATCTACCGGTCTACGAGCAAGCACTGCGTGACATGCAGCGGTTCGTCCAGGTGCAGGATGGCACAGCACAACCCACGCTCGACCTCTATGCTGGGGTGGGGACGATCGGCCTGACGATTGGCAGTGATAACGTCACCCTAGTGGAGATCAACGCTGATGCGGTGCGTGAGATGCAGCGTAATATCCACCAGCTAGGCCGCACGAGCCAAGCCAAGGCTATTCTCGCACCCAGCGAGCAAGCGCTGGAACACATTACTGGCGATGCGCTCATCATCCTCGACCCACCACGCGCCGGTCTCCACACCGATGTCATTACCAAACTCCTCGCCACCCAGCCGCAGCGCATCCTCTACCTTAGTTGCAACCCCGTTACTCAGGCGCGCGACGTAGCGCTTCTTGCTACGCACTACGGCATTGCCTACCACCGAGGCTACAACTTCTTCCCCCGCACGCCGCATAGTGAGCATTTGGTGGTGCTTGACCGGCTTACGTAGATAAAATCGTGCATACTTATTGACACGCTCGCCATATATTGATATATATACTAGCTTTTGAGTTATCCTGCTCAGAAGCTTCCATGACAAGCAGAGAGGTTGTGAGCAAAATGGCTCAGCTGATCCCTGTAGCAGTCCTCCGTGAATACCAGATGGATGAGGAGAACTATCTGAGGAGCCAGATGGCCTACCGAGCTAAGCGAATCGCAAGCTTCAAAGAGCGGGACATCCCGCATATCGTCGAGCGATTTACCAGCGAAGTAGGAGATCGCGATGTGCGAGATTGTGTGCTATGTCTCTACATTCTTGAAGATTTAAGTATCATCAAGGATAGTGACAGCTGCACACAGGCTTTACGCCACGCGCTACAGCAAGTCGACTCACGTGTCACTGATGTCTATATTGGCTCCAACCGAGCATACGGGACATCCTATGACGCAGACTTTCGGACATGCAACATTTTTGTTGCCTTCGGATCAGGAGAGGAGGAGTCTGCAGGCTAACGAAGCCTCGCGGCGAACCTCTGACTCGCCTTTCTGCTTGTCATGTTCGCCCCGTAAGGGGCATTTGGTGTTTTTCTGTCGATAGTGAGCACACCTTTGAATTATCTTATTACGCAATTATTGCCTTACATCGCGGGCCAAGAACAGGAGCGACAGTGTTGGATTAGACGCCCGCATGCTAATAGGCTATAATAAGTTTTATGCGACGCTCTACCCGAAGAAAGATTATTATCGTTGGAGTTCTCCTTATAACGTACAGTGCTATTACGTACGGTCTTCCCTATCTGCTTTTGGATGCACCGTTCGCACGGGTTAATGCAACTGAGACGCTCAAGGAGCGCTTTTCTCGCGAGTATACGCAATCGCTCGATGTCAAATATAGCAAAGGGTCGCCTCAGCTCAGCCGCGAAAGCCCAAGTGGCACAGTGCTTGGCTACGTCACAGACACGAAGACACGCCAGAAGCTGCTCCAAGCTCAACCTTTTATCGATTGCTCTGGTGGCTGCTCGTTGTGGCAGCCGTATAGTGAGTACGGCAAGATATCGCCACTGCTTAGTATCGGGCAAAATTCATCACCCGACTCGCGCAACATTCTTCGCGCAGCAACAGGAGAGGGAGGTCAGTGTGTTGCTCGCTACCACCCAAAGTCGCACGGTGATATATTCTGCTTGTCGCCTTCGACAGGGGCGTTTGCATATGGGTATGATGGTGCATCGTAGGAATGTAGCATTCTGACTTTCATCAACTCCCGTCTCACTCTCCACACCTACTTCATCGCCATCGTCCATCTCAGCGTCAGAGAGAGCGTATTGGGCGCTGTCGACACTCTCGGTTGCGACTGTCTGATTAACTATATCCGACTCATTGCCAAAAAGAAAATCGGGGCCAAGCTCCCCGTTGTCTTCCTCGCTGGCTACATCCTCTCTGGCAATGGCTGCGGCGTGGGAGGGGTGCGAGAAGGAGCGCGTGCATGTCGCTGTCGGTACGTACCAGGCGCACAGTAGGCGATAGTTACGCCGGTCACGATGCCGGCAACGTAGATCGCGCTGATGCTGAGAATGAGGGCGTACATCTGGTTAGCTCGTTTCATGGTTTGGGCGGTGTGGTTAGCAGTGGTTCATGAGGAATATGATGTTGATGCACACGAAGATGAAAATCAGTCAGCTACATGCTAATGTCCTTTGCCTTTGTGTCTCCGATAGTCTTGCGGCTTTCAAGAACAATATCACCTGCGAGTATGCGTACATCGTACACTATCAGTGTCAGGTAATCAGCTGTTTTATCTTGTTCTGCAGTATTTCTTACCTGCTTTTAGATTTACCAAATAGTGCTGAATCAACTACACCCATCTATCCTTTTAGTAATCAAGGATGCGTTACATGTAAGTAGACCAACTATGATAGCCCATGTATGATACTGCAAGTTGCCATTATTTACTCAAGGAAACCAGTTTTCAACAAAAAAGCAACTGAAAGATGGTTGAATTCTATACCTCTTCTGCCTATTATTAATACATACTTTATTTGCAATATTTTAATAATGATGAGGTATATATGAGATTTTGCGATAACCTACAGCACTTACGCACGACTCACAATATGACTCAGGAGCAACTAGCAATGCGTCTTGGTGTCAGCAGACAAGCTGTTTCTAAGTGGGAATCAGTACATGCCTACCCTGAAATGGATAAATTACTCATGATTTGTACCTTGTTTGATTGTCAACTTGACGATCTTGTGAGAGGAGATCTGACCCATCACCACATTAATAAGACTATGCGCACTCCTCAAGGGGAGATGCCACAGGATATTACAGACTATGATAAGGCCATGCGTGTTTACGCATTTAGATTGCCAATAGGGGTTTCAATTATGCTTTTTGGCATAGCTCTAACAATTTTGTGGCTGATTCTTTCTGCGGCATTAAAAAATAAACTTCCAAACTATACTGCTGTGGTATTGTGTGCTGGGACGATGGTGGGAGCTGCCTTTATTGTATCAGGAGTATATATCCGCAATAGATTCCAAAAGACACACCCGTTTGTTAAAGATTTTTACACTGCAGAGCAAAGAGACGAGGCAAGGGTAGCAATATTTCACGCAGTTATTCTCGGATTTATTTTGGTAGTTACTGGTGTACTGGCTGCTATTTTTCTTCATCACGTTACGCTATTAGCATGGGCGGTGTTCTTGTCTTTTCTTGCTGTTTCTGTTTTTTATGTTTTGCACAGATATTTCCTGTGGCGACGAATGGACATAGAAAAATACAACCAACGATCTCTTAGTTTGATGACAGAGCAAGAAATTAACGCACTTGACGACATTGAGTTACAGAAAGTTGCTCACAAAGCAAAATACAAACGCAATGTTTGCATGATCATCATGTATCTGGCAACTATTATCAGTTTATGTCTTTTATTTATTCCTCAATTCGGCGCCTATCGGTGGTTTTGGCTAGCCTGGGTAGTTGGTGGTATTTTATGCGCAGCAACAAATTTATACATTGATATAAGGAGAGAAAAGTAATGGAAGCGATCATTGCACAGAATGTAACCAAGTCTTTCCGTAGCGGCCAAGGAAGCAACACAAAAATAACAAAGGTACTAAAAGGAATCAGTATTACTATTAATCTAGGTGAAATGGTTAGTATTGTTGGGTCGAGTGGATCAGGTAAATCAACCTTGCTGTACTGTCTTTCTGGTCTGGAGGCTGCCGACAGTGGTTCTATCAAGATAATGGGTAAGCAACTCGTGCATACAGACCGAAATTCACTTTTTAGAATCCGAAGAGACCACATAGGCTTTATCTTTCAATCCTACAACCTTATCCCTTCGCTCAATGTATTTGAAAATGTATCTCTCCCGGCACGCTTGGCAGGGCATGCCATAAACACGCAGCAAATAAATAATGTCTTAGCTAGTATCGGGCTCGATGGTCGAGGAAAGGATCGCCCAACTGATATGTCTGGAGGAGAACAACAGCGCGTAGCTATCGCAAGAACGCTGGCAGATAGCTCTGATATTATTTTTGCTGATGAACCTACTGGAGCACTTGATACAGAAAACGGAAGAGAAGTATTGAAGATGCTAAGGAGTATAGGTAACAACTCCAAGCGAGCCGTGGTAATGGTCACTCACAATCTAGAAGCTGCCGCCCTTGCCGATCGTGTTCTAGTATTAAAGGATGGTGTAATTATTCGAGAGCTCACTTCTTGTACAGCTGCTCAAATTTTGACAGTGATGGAGGGTTAAAATGTTGAAACTTATATTCTCTGATCTGAAAACCAATAAAGCAACATGGCTCGGTGCGTTTTTTGTCGCAATAGCTTGTGGATACATCGGAGGCTGGGTAATTTCCATTCTCGGGACTGCTCAGTTCTATGCTGGTGCTGTGTATAAAAATATTAACCAAGCAGGAACAATACTATTTCTATTTTCTATTGTTGCAGGACTCGCTGTGATCTCTGCAGTAGCTAAGCTTACAGTAGATGCACAAAGAAAATCTTACGCCCTATGGCAGTTAGTAAACGTTAGTCCCCGCAAGGTTATTGTGGTTGTTCTTGCTCAGCTGTTTGTTGTCGCCATTTTAGGGGCAATATGCGGGACATTATTATCAGGAATAAGCTTCTCCCCACTATTTCCTTTGGTATTTAGTGCAAGAAAGATATTCGAACAGGTCATACCACGGGTTGATCTATCTTCAATGCCTATAGTTTGGTTAGGGGTTGCATGCATTTTTCTGTTTGGAGGGCTCAAAGCAGCACGCGCCGCAGGTCGTACCACTCCACTACAAGCCTTAACTTCCCAGCCACTAAAAAAGCTTGGCATGACATGGACTCGGCTTTTGCTTTTTGCTGTTTTATTGACTATCACGGTTTGGTTTTCATACTCCATTATCGTAGATGGCCCAAATAACGGGATGGATCGATCAATTTACCTACCAATTTTGCTTGTTGGGACACTTGTTCCTATCGCTCCTGTGCTTTTTTTACTTTTTATGAAGATATGGACATTGCTTGTTCCACAACGTTGTATTGTATGGTTTTTGGCAAGGCGTATGGCACTGTACAATTTTTCTCTTAGTACTTCCGTGCAAACCCCCATTATGGTTGGGTTTGGTATGGTAGCTGGTATTTTAACCATTATCAACACGATGAAACACTATGCTATGGATATCGGGATCACCAATTTTAATGTCCTTGATTTGACTTCAACTATTCTTGTTATGGGCGGGCCGATTCTCCTTTCTGCAGTAGGAGCTGCAGCGAGCATTGGTATGACTGCACGTTCTCGGACTAGTGATGTGAAGCTGCTTGCAATCAGTGGCGCGAGTCCACGCACATTGATCCAGGCTGCTATTTGTGAAGCTTTTATTCATTCGGCAAATGCTACTTTTGTTGGTATTATCGCCGTTGTTGCTTCAAATTATATCGTATCCAAAGGGCTTATGGTGCCTCCTTTTGTGGATATAACGATCACCGATGGCTTGATAGTTTCCCTCCTCGGCTTTATTATGATTGCGATAACCGTCCTCACTCCTACATTGTTCGCTCTTTCACGTAAGGATATCATTCAGGCATAATACATTGACTATGTAAACTCCAGAAACAGAATTGCTGCGATCGAACTTATTCGGCGTGGGACGCCACCGCAAAGCGCTGGCTCACACGCCACGCCCACCACCATTGCAGTATGGTTACTGGAATAATAACGGCAATGCTGGGCCAGAGCAGGAGCAGGTTTGGTGGGGTGAAGTCGAAGAATTGGCGAAGTGGGATGATGCCAAAGCTCACTACTGTCACAAGCAATACTGCGAGCATGTAGAGCGTGCGGGCAAGGTGGGCCCGCTTATCGAGCTGGATGCCAAGCATGCGGCCAGCCAAAAATACCAGATATACGCCGTAGAAGGTCGCTACCAGCACTGTCATCGTTGCTACCTCGCCAAGGCGATCTGGATAGAGTGTGCGGCCAAGCCAATACACGCTAGCGACCGTTACTCCCGTGAGCACTGCAATTGGTGCCACTGCCAGCAGGGTATCGTGCCAGAAGCGTCGAGGGTCAATCCGGTGCCGCGGTGAGGGCGGGAAGAGCGTCCACATAATGGTCGGCATTGTCACGAGGAAGATATTCATAAAGGTAAGGTGGCGCGGCGCATATGGGTACATAATGCCGAGGGTGAGGGTAATGGCCAGTAGCACGACACCATAAATAATCTTATGGAAGAAGAGCACGCCAATGAGCTCAATGGCCTGCATGATGCGATTACCTAGCTCCATCCCCAGGGGTAGCGAGGTAAAGGAGTTGTTGAGCAGGATGATATCGGCAACGCGCCGGCTGGCTGGTGCACCAGCATACATCGCGACGCCAAGGTCGGCTCGCTTAAGCGCTAAGGCATCATTAACGCCATCGCCCACCATGCCAGTAAACCGCCCTTGCTCTGAGAAGTGAGCGATGAGCCGCTCCTTTTGCTCGGGCAAGACGCGGGCAAAGATTGTGTGGGTATCGGCCGCCTGGGCAAAGGCTGCATCATCAAGCTGAGCAAGCTCCACCCCAGTAATGGCTGCCTCGGGCTGGTGAATCCCCGCTGCCTTGGCAATGTAGCTGACCGTCCGCGGGTTGTCTCCACTAATAACGCGAATTGTCACGCCTTGGCCCTGCAAAAATCGTACGGTGTCAACCACGCCATGGCGCAGACTGTTGCGCAGGACGATTGCTCCCAGCGGCTGACCCGAGCCAGCGGCGAGCTGCTTGAGCGGCACGGTGCTGTCGGCAAAGCGGGCGAGCAGGAGGACACGCAGGCCATCATTTGCCCAGGCGTCGATTTGGGCTTGCTGAGCTGGCGAGAGCGGGGCAAGCCGTGCCACAAACTCTGGTGCGCCTAGCATCAGCGTCTGCACTGAGCCAGCAATCTCGGCTCGCACCCCCGCCATTTTCCGGCTCGATGAGAACGCCATCACCTCTTGGACGTGGGCGGCGGGAGCCTGGTGCGCGGCAAGAATTGCCTGGCCAGTCGCATTGCCACCACTGGTTTCGTGCGCAACGAGGGCAGCGTAGTGGGCGAGTTGTTCATCACTGGTCGATGCGTCAAACGACGCAGCGTGCTCGAAGATAACGTCATCACTTGTCAAGGTACCCGTCTTATCCACGCAGAGCACGCCAAGCAGTGCCATTGCTTCAATCGCTGAAAGCTTCTGAGGCAAGACCTTAGCCTGAGCCAGGCGCAGCGAGCCAAAGGCAAGCAGGAGCGAGCTCGCCAGGAGCAGCCCCTCTGGCACGACTGTGATGGCTGCGGTGATAATCGTCTTGAGAATACTCACAGCTTGCAACCCCGCAAAGTGATAGCGCGCAAAGATAAGCAGTGCCAGCACCACTGCCCCATAGGTCAGGACGGTAATGGCCCGCTGGATGGCGCGCTGGAGTGGGGTGGGCTGCGGTGCATACTGCTTAAGTACGGTACTGATTGCACCAGCCTTGGTGGCGCTACCAACTGCCGTGACGCGAGCGTGGGCTGTACCCGCTACTACTGTTGTGGCTGCATAGATAGTATCACCGGGTGCTTTGTCTACCGCGGCAGATTCACCCGTGAGCATGCTCTCATTTACTTCGAGGCCTTTTGCGTCGAGCACAACGCCGTCGGCGGGTAACTCATCACCAGTGTGTAGTACGAGGGTATCGTCAACCTGCAGCGCATCGTAGAGCACCTCGATTACGGTACCATCGGCCTGGACAACGCGGGCGCGTGGGGCGCTCATCAGTTCGAGCTTACGCAGGGCGCGCTTAGCCCGAATCTCTTGCACGGCACCTATCAGCGAATTGACCATAATCACAAATGATATAAACCAGGCATCGCGATACTCCTGCACATAGACTAGCGCCATAGCAAGAAGCAAAATCGCCAACACGATAGGCGAGACGAAGTTGCGCCGGATGATTGCTAGATAATCCTTCATATCGTTATTTTACCTCTCCTCGATGATATTGACACTTCGCGGCAACCCGCCAACCACTGCGCGCGTCGCTATCTGCTTGGTAAATGTGGCCGTCCTTCACTTCATCAACGAGGATGAGGGCTGGGTTGTATGGCGCAAGGGTGCGATAGTACATGATGTCGCGATCGGTGATGCGCCCAAAGCCGGGGAAGATCTCACGAAACTTCTGCCGGCCAAATTCGTCAAAATACTCTGGCTGACCGCGGGGTGGAAAGAATGTCTCAGCGCGCAGACCAATTCGCACCGCAATCTTCTTCACATCGCCAAGCAGAAGGCGCGATGGCCCATAGACCAAGCAATAGAGCTGGCCGTCTGTCGCAAAAAACACCGATGCCTTGGCGGCAAGCCCCGCGGCAATATTGCGCGCCACCACGCGATTGATCACTAGCTGCACGCCAAAGCGTGCGGCGAGAGCCTTTTGTACATATGCGACATCCATGTGGTTACCAAAGTCCATGATGGATATTATACCGGAATCTTGGCCTGGCCGCTAGAGTCGAGGCGGTGAGTGTGCGATAATGGAGACATGTCTGAACACGAATTCTCGACTCGATACACGCACCTCAATAACCAGCAGCGCGCTGCTGTCGATACGATTGACGGGCCCCTGCTCGTTGTGGCTGGTCCCGGCACTGGCAAGACAGAGCTACTCAGCATGCGCGCCGCTAACATCCTGCGCCAGACAGATGTGCTACCCGAGAATATTCTCTGTCTTACCTTTACCGACAGTGGGGCAGCCGCGATGCGGCAGCGTCTGCGCAGTATCATTGGGGCAGATGCCTACCGCGTCGCTATCCATACCTTCCATAGCTTTGGCAGTGAGGTGATAAATCACCACCGGGAGTATTTCTATCACGGTGCATCACGTAAGCCTACCGATGAGCTTGGCAGCTACGAGATTTTGCGCAGCATCCTTGGCAAGCTCGATCATCATAACCCTCTCAGTAGCAAGCAAAATGGTGAGTTTACCTACCTACAGGACATTAGCCGCAGTATTAGCCAGCTTAAGCAAGCTGGTCTCAGTAGCGCAGAGCTTCGGCAGGTTATTGATGCGGACGAGGCGCTTCTAACGGCCGTCGAACCACGCCTCAGCGAGGTCTTTGCGGCTGGGCGAATAAGCAAACCAATGGCCGGCAAGCTCGCTCCGCTGGCGGGCGAAGTAGCTCAGCTACCGCTGCCACCGTTGCCGCCCACCATTCCACCACTAGCCGATAGCTTCTCGCTCAGCCTAGCTCGAGCGATCGATGAGACGCTTGATAGTGGCAAGACTACGCCACTCACCGCCTGGCGCAACCACTGGTGCGAGAAGGATGCTACTGGGAGTTATGTCTTAAAAGATCGCAAGCGCCTCGGCAAGCTACGCGCCCTTGCTGAGGTTTATGATGCGTATCTTACCGAGCTGAGCACGGCTGGTCTGTATGACTACGATGATATGATTCTCCAGCTCGCTCAAGCGCTCGATGCCCAGCCCGAGCTGCGCGCTAATCTTGAGGAACAGTACCAATACATCATGGTAGATGAATTCCAAGATACCAACCTCGCGCAGCTGCGCATTCTCTTTTCGCTGACGAGTAGTCCAGTCCACGAGGGCCACCCCAACATTATGGCAGTCGGTGATGATGACCAAGCAATCTACAGCTTCCAGGGAGCAGATGTTAGTAACATTCATCGCTTCCGGAGCCATTACCGCGATGTGCAGCTGATCGCCTTGACGGATAACTACCGCTCGAGTCGCGCTATCCTCACACCAGCCCGGGCTGTTATCACTCAGGGGAGCGACCGATTAGAGGCGGTGCTTCCCGAGCTTGATAAGACGCTCACGGCCCACCACCAGCCAACCCAGACTGCCGTCAGTCTGGCCGAACTACCCACTAGCCTAGCCGAACGCCAATGGCTGGCGCAGCAGATTCGCCAGCAGATCGACAGCGGCACGCCGCCCGAGGAGATTGCCGTCCTGGCTCGGCGTCACCGCGAGCTGGTGGCACTGGTGCCACACCTCCAGGCGGCGGGTATTGCTATCAACTACGAGCGGCGCGACAATATTCTTGATAATCCTGTCATCCAGGTGCTCGAGCTACTTGCACGGGTAATCGAGGCCATAGCAGCAGGGGAGTTTCCCACTGCCGATAGCCTGCTGCCAGAGCTAATGGCGCACCCAGCCTTTGGCTTTGCTAGCCAGGATATTTGGCAGCTTAGCCTCCAGGCGTGGCGCAACCACCAAACGTGGGGCGAGACAATGATGGCCAGCCCAACCTTCCAACCCCTGATGGTGTGGCTCATCCATATGGCGTGGCATGCGCAGCATCAGCCACTCGAGCTGGTGCTGGATGATCTGCTTGGCATCCCGCAGCCAGCCGCTGGCGAAAAAACCCAGACCGTTGTAGCCAGTGTCATCACCGAATATATGGCACAGCAGATGGCCCAATTCGACCAGCCGATTAGTCTCTCCGCCGAAGCAACTCCTGCAATGCCCACCATAAGCTACCGCTCACCACTGTACGATTATTATTTCTCACGCGAGAAGCTTGCCGAGCAGCCCGACGCATACCTTGCCTGTCTCGAGGCTTTGCGCACGCTGCGCAGCCGCACGCAGGAGCATCATGGTGATGACGAGACGCTCCGGCTCGTCGATATGCTCGACCTCCTCAGCTTGCACCGGCAGTTCAAGACACCCATCACCACCATCCGCCAGCGCACCGAAGCACATACCGGCCGCATTAACCTCATGACGGCACACAAGGCCAAGGGACTAGAGTTTGGCCATGTCTACATCGTTGGCGCGGTCGATAGCACCTGGGGGCGGCGCGTGCGCTCACCTGTGTCGCTCATCACGTATCCAGATAACCTCGCTATTGCCCCCGCCGGCAATACGTACGACGAACGCCTCCGTCTCTTTTTTGTCGCCATGACGCGGGCGCGCGACCACCTCACCATCAGCTACAGCACCCAAGATGATGCTGGCAAAGCAACGCTACCGGCCAGCTTCCTCGACGGCGTCGACCTCACTGCCACCACTGTTGATATGCCTAACGACGTGCCAAGCCTCACCGCGCAGCTCACCGCCGATTGGCAGCGCCGCCTTGCGCCAGTTGGCACGCCCGAGCCCGATTTGCAGCAGCTCCTCCAGCCCATGCTGGAGCAGTATAAGCTGTCTAGCACCCACCTCACCGCCTTCTTAGACGTGTCGCGCGGTGGGCCGGCAGCCTTTCTCACTGGCTACCTGCTGCGCTTCCCACAGGCACCCAGCCCGCATGCCATCTACGGCAATGCTATCCACCACGTGCTGCAGCGTGCACACACCCATCTTACTGCTACGGGCAAGGTGCGGCCGGCTGAGGATATCCTGGGCGACTTCGAGCAAGAGCTCAGCCGCCAGCCACTGAGGCCAGAAGACTTCGCATACTTTAGCCGCAAGGGATTGGATTCACTGAGCGCCTTCTTGCAGGCCAAGGCGCAGACCTTCCGCCCTGAGCAAAAGACCGAGCTCAGCTTTGCCGGCCAAGGAGTTGTACTGGGCGACGCTCGCCTCACTGGCACGCTCGACCTTGTCGATATCGACCACACTGCCAATACCATCGCCGTTACAGACTACAAGACGGGCAAACCCGCCCGCAGCTGGCAGGGCCGCACCGATGCCGAGAAGATCAAGCTGCACAAATACCGCCAGCAGCTGATGTTCTACGAGCTCCTCGTGCGCCACTCGCGCGACTATGCGCGCTACGACTTCGCCGGGGCTACGCTGCAGTTCGTCGAGCCAGATAAGGACACGGGCGATATCCACCAGCTCAGCACCAGCTTTTCTCAGGCCGAGCTGGATGAATTTGCTCAGCTCATCGCCGCCGTATGGCACTGCATTACCCACCTCCAGCTGCCCGACACCAGCCACTACCCAGCCACCTACAAAGGCATCCTCGCCTTTGAAGAAGATCTGCTGCGGCGCATGCAGGAGCGAGAATAGCCACTAGCACGATCACTTGTGACGCAATAGGCGATGTATTCGCTATACACCCTTGCTGCAACTCACTGCAGGAGAGAATTATCTATTCTTATGTTTATCTGATTCTCACAGAGAGCGTACGACTATCTGAGTGCAATAAGTCTGCAATGTTTATCCTCTGCTGCAAGTGGTATGCAAGCGGAGTATAAGAACAAAACGAGAATATCTGCAAGATATGCGTATATCGATTGACAGACTCGCCGTATATTGGTATATATAGTAACAGCTCAACTGAGTGAACCCTGGTGGCCACCCGATGTGGCTATCTCGAGGCGCTCAGCACGAGAGCGCACTTGAAAAAGGGTTCACCGACAATTTCTGCCGAAACTTCGGCGGAGAGGAGGTGAATACCTCATGTTTGCGTACTACGCAAAAACAAGCCCGCAGGGCTTGTATACAATCAAAACAATGTGTCGGCATTGTCACATCACATTGTTTATTGACGGGCTGCGGGACTACTGCTGCCCAGTGTGTCATAAAAATCTTTGATTCTTTATGACAAAGATGGTCAGCCTCACGTGCGAGGCTGAGAAAGTAGGTATAAGTCACGACAGAACAAGGTCGTGCACCTATCCGTCACTGGAGATGAATGGTCATCTTTCCCTTTATGTGTTAACTCACATAAAGGTGCAGGTTCGATTCCTGCTATCTCCGCCATATGGCAAATGCTCCGCTTTTTTCGCGTAGAGCATTGCTATAGCAACCGCCGCAGGTTACCCTTTATCGGCATCAAGGGGGTAGGCGGTATCGTTGCCACTTGGAAGGCAACGATCGAGAAGTCTCATGATGCATGTTTTTATGCCGCGCACCATGCACCTGCCACGGAGACTTCTTTAAAACATGCGAGACTCGCGAGATTCACTCGCGCCCCGGCTACCAGCCAGGACGAGCAGAACCGCTTGTAGTCTCTCCCGAGCTCCTGTATCCGCATTATGCGTCGAGGCAGGAGCTTCTTCCTTTTTTAGGGATATATTGAACTTATGTAAGGCTAGCCAAGAAGCTACGATACAGACCGTCAGAGCAAGCTCTGGCTCGTTGAACTCTTGGATATCGACAGGCCCTAACGCGCGAGCAGGGGATGTCAAGGACTGGTACGTAACCGTGGTATGGCTGCAAAATTCAGAGGCGCTCACTACTTGACAATTATCACCAGGTAGATTACAATTATTTCTACCCTTGCAAATAATTCGCCGGATCTGCTCCGGCTTGAGTTTTTTGTAAAGGAGTAGTCGGTCAATGGCGATCGACCTGGGATGCCCCTCGTGGTTGCGGGGTACGAGAGGCTTGCTTGTCGATGGAGACAAGCATTCGTGGGAACTCTCGTAGCAGGTTCGACTCCTGCCATCCCAGCTCTGTGAGTACCCTCCAAGGAAATGCCTTGGAGGAATCAACCCCGGAAGGGGGTGGTCTATAATAGATCATGCTCACACCCATCCCCCACGTCCGCGCACCCATTACTACGCATGCGGGCGTGGGGGCTCTCCCCTGATCAATTGTGTTATAATAGCTTGATATGACGTCGTTTTGGAATGATTTGCCGCAGCCGTTTTTTGTTTTGGCGCCGATGGAGGCGGTGACGGATGTGGTGTTTCGCCATGTGGTGGAGCGGGCTGGTGCGCCCGATGTGTTTTTTACTGAGTTTGCTAATGCGACGGGCTGGGTACACGCTGGTGACAGGGCAATTGCTGGCCGGCTCATTAAGACGGACGACGAGTACCCCCTGGTGGCGCAGATTTGGGGCGGCGAGCCGGGCGATATGGAGCAGTTCGCCCAGCACTGCGCGCGCCTGGGCTTTGCAGGGATCGATATCAACATGGGCTGCCCTGCCAAGAGCGCTATCAAGAGCGGGGGAGCGGCGCTGATTCGCAATCCAGACGTTGCCGTAGCGGCTATCGCTGCGGCCAAGACGGCTGGCCTGCCAGTCAGCGTCAAGACTCGCCTTGGCTACAGCACTGTGGATGAGTGGCGGGCGTGGCTCACGACGCTGCTTCAGCAAGATATCGTCAACTTGACCATTCACCTACGCACCAAGAAGGAGATGAGCAAGGTAGCGGCGCACTATGAGCTGATTGATGATATCGTGGTGCTGCGCGATGCGATTGCGCCGCAGACGCTGCTTACTATCAATGGTGATATTCGTGATCGGGCGCATGGTATGACACTAGTGGCAGCCCACCCGGGCGTTAATGGCGCGATGATTGGCCGTGGAGTGTTTGCCGATCCATTCTGCTTTGCGCCACATGGTGATAGTGTCGCGCAGGGTAGTAGCTCTATGGCGCAGCGCAACTTCGCACTCCTTCGCTACCACCTCGATCTCTTCGACCACTGGCAGCCACAGCTCGGCCGGCCATACGAGACACTCAAACGCTTCTACAAGATCTACATCCGCGATTTCGACGGTGCTAAAGAGCTGCGCGACCAGCTGATGCACACCACCAGCACGGATGAAGCGCGGCACGTTATCTACCAGTGGCACGAAGCGATGTCTGCGTCTGAGTAGCTGGCGTTCTTGCTATGCTCGATCCTCATTATTGTATTGCATGAGGGTCACCTAGAGCGATGGTTCTCCATTGGTATGAGCGGGGTAGTGATGCTTGCGATGTCTTTATCTGCGAAGAAAGAAACGCTTATTATAATTACTGTTGCCGCGCAAGAAAAAGAGGTATTAAGAAGAGGCCTCTTAATTCAAGGGGTTAGTTTAATTTGCTTGTTATTTGATGCTGCTCCCTTTTTAGAGACTATGTAAGCACGGTCACCGTCATGCGTGGGCCGCACAACGCCATGATGGCAGCGAGGTTGTAGTAGAGCATGGCAGTGGTTGCCTGCTGCTGGGCAGTTGGGTCATCTGGGTAGAGAGCCTCGGCCGAGGATGCAAAGGCCCATGTGTCGATATTGAAAGCCTGGTGATGCTCGGATGCGCGGTCGAATTCCCGCGCCAAAGCCTGGCGGTCGAGTGTCGTCCCCGTGCGTTGGTTCATCACCACCGCTGCCTCATGGTGGCTACCCTGCAACATATCGGTGTGAGCACCAGTGGGCTCAGCACTCTTTGCTAGCTGCGCGTCGACCATTGCCACAAGATCGTTGCCACTAGCCACAACGAGTTTGGTCTCATCTGTTGCATGGCGAATAATCTGCTGGTGCGTTTCGTCGCTACTATCGCTACCAAGGCCAAGCTCAGTGGCTAGGCTGCGCAATTGCTCACCATGCTGAGCAATGATGGTAAAGATCGCACCCACTTTGTCGGCTGCCGCGCAGCCGGCGTCTTCGCCATGAGTATGGTCATCCCGATGGACGTGCACTGTCGCGGGTATCTGGCCAATCCGCCCCAAGACGCGGGCATTTGCTTTATCAATAGGGTCACTATCACCGCGTACCAATCGATCCGTCACCAAGTAGAGCAAGCCACCGCCTGCGCCATTTGGCACTGCTTCCGCTGTGCTGCCAGGCCGACCATCCATACACGCGCCAATGATGTCCTGCACTGCTGGCACATAGTACTCGCCGAGCCGCTGGACAAACTCTGCTGCGCGAGACCACTCTGGTGTATCGAGCTTACCAAGGCCACATTCGTTGCCTAGCTGATAGGATACAACAGACTGCTCATAGCAATCACTTGTCGTCTTCTTATTATCTCGATAACCATATGCCTCCGCTGGTAATGATGGATGGGGAGGATAAAATTCCGTCATTATGCTGCTATCTCTCTGCTGTTGCCTCTGTTACTCTAATAGTCTATACGCGGTGCTTGTTGTGGCGTCGGCGCAGGCCAGCCACCTTGAGACGCACGGCATGGCGGTCGACCAGCTGGTGCGCTTTTTCGAGCTCTACCTGAGTACTAGCATTGTCGCGCTGCTTGAGAGCGCGCTCGAGGGCGGCTTTACTCTCAGCCTCAATGATGTCGTCACCATGCTCGGCTTCGTCCACCAAGATGCGTACCTTTGTCTGGCTAATCTCGACCACCCCACCAGAGATAGCGAAGTACTCCAGCTGGTCGTCACTGTCGTCTTTGGCGCGACGTACCGCTACAACACCTGGCACTGCCAGAGTTACGAGTGGTTCGTGCCCCGGGAAGACCGCAATCTGCCCATCCGGCGTCGGCAGCATCACCTCATACACAGTCTCGTGTAGCTTGCTACCAGTCAGTGTCACAAGTTCTAAATCCATAGCCTTACTATAGCAGAGTAGCAGAGAAAAAGCGAGGTAGAAGGCAAAGTGATTTTTACTCCAAGCAAGAGAAAAGGGCGGGGAGCAGCAAGCCACATGGCGCTGCTCAACCCGCCCTTTGGTGGGTAATGGGTGGCCTAGGAAGGTTAGATTGCTAACCCCCAGGCAAAGAGGGAGATAAAAATCCCCCCAATAGCGGCTACTGCAATGAGCAGCAACCCCGAGGCCTTTGGCAGGCGCTGGCCTGCCACGATGGCTCCTCCGAAGAGGAGCCACATGAGATACATCACGAGCCAGGGCAGCTCGTGAACCCCAAATGCCGTCCCACCGAAGTGGAACAGCATAATGTAACTCCCGAGCGGTACACCCGCCCAGGAGGCTACTCCAATCATCCAGAATGGCGCAACCGTGCGCGCCTTTCTGGCTTCTCTTTGCATGGAACGATCGTCCCATGCGTTCTTCCTATTGTGCATGGTCATCTCCTTTCCATGCAGTCTGGGAGCGCTGGTCGCCCCACCACCTTCAAGTGTGCCATATTTGATCGGGTAAGTCAAAGTATGTCTGTCTGAAGAAGCTGAGCACTTTACTCCTTTCTCGTACTACTCACCGTAGATACGCTGTAATAAGCATTTTTCTATATATCAATATATCTCGATACTATATCTATTCTCTATGTATATCTTTATAACTCATCTCTCTTTCTATAACTTTCTTTCTCTACTATTTCTCTATCTATATCCTTATCTATATTTCTATCTATATCTATGCTTATCGCTATATCTCTATATCCATACTTATATCTCCATATCCATCTATATCGATTTCTCTCCTATTATATATAAATATATAAAGAGAAGAGAGAAAGAATCGACGCTAACAGGGAAAAAACAGGGTAAAAAAGGCGAATTTCGAAATTCGCCTGGTTTGAAGGAAGAAAATGAGAGAAATAGCGAGAAGGATAGGCAAAGAAAACAGCAGCCAACACGGAGAGAATATCTCGGTTGGCTGCTGTGTAAGAATGTGCAGGGAGCGCTAGTCTTGCTTCTCGCTCAGTGGCACTGGCGACATGTAGAACCAGTTCTCTGGTTTGTCGTCATACTTGCCACTCAGGATATCCTTGGCATCGCGGATGGTGTCAGCAAGCTTGAAGTAGCTTCCGGGGTTGCCGGTAAATTGCTCAGCAACGTGGAATGGCTGAGCCAAGAAGCGCTGCAAGCGGCGGGCTCGGGCAACAATCTGCTTCTGATCGTCGCTCAGCTCTTCCATACCCAAGATGGCAATGATGTCCTGCAGCTCCTTGTATTGCTGCAAGACGCGCTGCACTTCGCGGGCCACCTGATAGTGCTCCTCGCCAACCACCTCTGGGTCGAGCGAGTTCGAGCTGGAGTCGAGCACGTCCACTGCTGGGTAGATACCAATCTCTGTCAGGGCGCGGTTCATCACGATGGTAGCATCAAGGTGAGCAAAAGTAGTAGCAGGCGCTGGGTCAGTCAGGTCGTCGGCTGGCACATACACCGCTTGAACAGAGGTAATCGAGCCCTTCTTGGTACTGGTAATACGCTCTTGCAACGCACCCATCTCCTGCTGCAGGTTCGGCTGGTAGCCCACCGCACTTGGCAAACGGCCAAGCAGAGCAGACACCTCAGCACCAGCCTGCGTAAAGCGGAAGATATTGTCGACGAAGAGCAGCACATCCTTACCTTCATCACGGAAGGCTTCAGCCATTGCTAGGCCAGCGAGTGCCACCCGCAAACGTGCCCCCGGTGGTTCGTTCATCTGGCCAAAGACGAGCGATGTCTTATCCAGCACGCCAGCATCCTTCATCTCGTGGTAGAGGTCGTTGCCCTCGCGGGTACGCTCACCCACACCAGCAAAGACAGAGTTACCACTGTGGAACTTGGCGATGTTGTTGATCAGCTCCTGGATGAGCACGGTCTTACCCACACCAGCACCAGCAAAGAGCCCAGCCTTACCACCTTTGGTGAGTGGCGCAATGAGGTCGATCACCTTGATACCAGTCTCAAGGATCTCGGTCTTGTTGGACTGCTCGGTGAGGGCAGGGGGCTCAGCATGGATGGGTGCGCGCTGTGCATCATCGGCTACTGGCTCGCCATCGATCGGTTCTCCCACCACATTAAACATCCGCCCTTGCGTTGCTTCGCCTACAGGCACGCGGATCGGTGCACCAGTTGCAACCACCGGCTGGCCACGCTTGAGGCCGTCGGTCGATTGCAGGCTAATGGTTCGCACCGTTTGCTCGTCAAGGTGCTGTGCCACTTCAAGCGTCAGCGTCTGGCCATCGCGCTCGACGTGCAGGGCGTCGTAGATAGCTGGCAGCTCCACCTCGCGGTCGAACTCGACATCCACCACCACACCCATGATCTGGATGATTTTTCCTTGATTTTTACTCATTCATTTCTCCTCTCGATCATTTCATTATACTTTCTTTGCTTGCAGATTGTCCTGGCTGCCTGACTTTTTGGTATGAGACCTCTGTCTATAGCGCATAGCATCACAGGCTGCAATACCACAGTAAAATAGCAACACCACAATTGGCACATATGGTAAGAGGCTGCTCACAGCTGGCAACTCAGCAAACGCCATAATAGGCTGAGCCGGCCAGGCCAGGCGAGCCACATCATTGGCCTGCGCCTCCACACCATGCACAGCAAAGGATACAAGAAAGCCCACAACATACGAGCCAAAGCCAGCAAGGATCACGACTAATAGGCCAGTAGTAGCACTTACAAAACTCGCACTGTGTCGCTGGCCATACCGCCAATACCACAGCCCACCGAGAGCAAACGGCAGCATCAGCGCAAGGCCAAAGAGTAACCCCTCACCACGGCTAGCAGACAGCATCAGAATACCACCCACAAGAAGCAACACCGCACACACGAGCGCATACATGGCAAGTGCAGCCATCACAATACGCCCGTAGTGTTTCATCCCATTGCCTCCACACCAGCGCTGATCTCGGTCAGCTCTTGCGTGATAGCACCTTGGCGCTGTTTGTTCATCTCGAGTGTTAGGTCATCGACAAGGCTGGTAGCGTTATCGGTGGCATTCTTCATGGCAAGCATGCGCTGGCTGTGTTCACTCGCCCGAGCATCAAGCAGGGCTTGGTAGAGCCGGGCACTCACCATGCGCGCAGCGATGGTGTCGAGTACTGCTTGTGGGCTTGGCTCAAAGAGTGCTTCATCATCTGGGATTGCCTCATCGTCGTCCACCGCATCGAGCTGCTCGGCGTCAAGGCCAGCGGGCAGGAGGTGGATCGTGTCAGGGTGCTGCGTCATGCTGCTATAAAAGCGGGTGAATACGACGTCGACCGCATCGACCTGCTTGCTCACAAACATATCGTGTGCAGTATCGAGAATTGCCCGGAAGGCTGGCCCAGTTGGGCGATCTGGCACATCCTCATACACCCCAACCACCTGCGTATCCTTAAGGCGAGCAACGAACTGCGCTGCCTTGCGCCCCACCGCAATGGTGGTGTTGTCAATCCCAGCCGCGTCATCGTCGCGCAGGAGCTGTACGTAGCGCTTGAGGACGTTGCTGTTGTAGGCGCCAGCCAGTCCTTTATCAGCGGCAATGACGATGATCAAGCGGCGCTTAACGGCGCGCTGAGCAAACAGGGGATGATCGTCGGTCGCACCCTGGCGCGAGAGGTAGCGCAAGAGGCCACGTGCTGCCGTGGTATATGGTGCAGTGGTGCGACTTGCATCTTGGGCGCGGCGCATCTTGCTCGCTGCTACCATCTGCATCGCCTTGGTGATCTGCTTGGTACTCTTAACCGAGCGAATCCGTGCTTTGAGCTGTTGCGTATTGGGCATAGCGACCTCCGTTGCTTACTCCGCAAATTCCTTGGCAATTTCGCCCGCGGTTGATTCTATCAAGTGGCTGAGCTTCTCATCGGCACCAAACTTCTGGTCGCCCTTGTTGAGGGCGCGCATCTGTTCCTTAGCTTCGGCCCAGAGACGGCTCAGCAGAGCATCTTGCGCAGCTTTGATCTTCGTAGCTGGCACGGTGTCGAAGTAGCCTTGGCTCACCGCCACAATGCTCACCACCTGCTCCCAGACGCTCATTGGTTGGTACTGTGGCTGTTTGAGAAGCTCTGTCAGGCGCTGACCGCGGCCAATCTGTGCCTTAGTCTCAGCATCAAGGTCGCTTCCAAACTGAGCAAAGCTTGCCAACTCGCGGAACTGACTCAACCCGAGCTTGAGGTTACCGCTAACACTCTTGAGCGCCTTAGTCTGCGCAGCACCGCCAACACGCGACACCGAGAGACCAGCACTAATGGCCGGGCGAATACCCTGGTAGAAGAGATCTGTCTCCATAAAGATCTGCCCGTCGGTGATGGAAATCACGTTGGTAGGGATGTAAGCGGAGATATCACCCGCCTGAGTCTCGATGATCGGCAGAGCAGTGAGCGAACCTGCCCCAAGCTCATCACTGAGCTTAGCACTGCGCTCGAGTAGGCGGCTGTGCAAATAGAACACATCACCTGGGAAGGCCTCGCGCCCTGGTGGACGACGCAGCAGCAAGCTCATTTGGCGGTAGGCGACGGCGTGCTTAGTGAGGTCGTCGTAGATCATCAAGGCATGGCCACCATTGTCGCGGAAGTACTCACCCATGGCGGTACCGGCGTATGGCGCGAGATAGAGCAGGGAAGCTGGGTCGCTTGGGCTGGTTGCTACCACGATGGTCTGATCCATCACACCTTCTTCTTTGAGGCGCTCGACCAGGCGAGCAATCTTACTCAGCTTCTGCCCAACGGCAACGTAGACATTCACCACGCCAGTCTTTTGACGGGCTTGGTTGATCATCGTGTCGAGTGCGATTGCCGTCTTACCGGTTTGGCGATCACCAATGATGAGCTCGCGCTGGCCACGGCCAATCGGGAACATTGCATCGATGCTCATAATACCAGTCATCAGTGGCTCGTGCACGCTCTTGCGACCCATCACGCCGATCGCCTCACGCTCTACGAGGCCGCGCTGCGTAGTAGTAATAGCTGGGCCACCATCAAGCGGCTCACCGAGCGGGTTCACCACGCGGCCAAGCAACTCCTCGCCAACTGGCACACTCAGGACCTCACCCTTGAGCTTAACGCGGTCGCCAGCAGCTACACCTTGGTCGCTGCCAAGCAGCACAGCACCAATCTCATCTTCCATCAAGTTGAGGGCAAATGCCTCAACGACACCTGTTTTGGTCTCGATCTCGAGCACCTCGCTATAGCCAGCGTGGCGCAAGCCATGTACCCAGGCCACACCATCACCCACTCGGGTCACGATACCGACCTGCTCTAGTCCTTCAGAGGCTTCCAGGCCTGCGATCGCTTGCCGCAAGCTCTCGGACAACTCTGTAACTGTTGTTTCAGCCATGTATAATTCCTCTTATTTCGTGCCCGCAAGGGCGGTTAATTTGTGTTGGATAGTGCCATCATAGTGCTGGCCTGGCAGAGCAATCTTCACGCCACCGATCACCGACGGGTCGACAACCTGACGGAGCTGTACTGACGTAACTGGCGCAGTGCCACTCTGCTCAGCAAGTGCCGTGACCTCTGTCTTGAGCTGCTTTTGCAAGGCAGCCGACAGTGCATGTGCCGTCGTGACCTCAGCGACAACGATACCGCGCTCAGCTAGCGCTTCCTCAATCGTTGCTGCCACCACATCGACATCGCGCGTTGCACGGGTGTCAATAAGATAGGCGGCAACTTGACGCAGTAAGGCAGCCACCTCAGCACCAGCAGCAATCTGCTCAGCAACATACGCAGCGAGGCGGCGGCGCGAAAAACCGGCCGCCATCAGCGCTGCTCCTTGTCAAGCTTGGTCAGATGTTTCTCAATCAGCTGGCGGTCTTTCGACGCGTCAACAGTCTCAGCGGTCACTGCACGCGTTGCCTCGACGACCATGTCGACCATCTCACGGCGCAGCGCCCGCTTGGCCTCGGCCAACTCTGTCTGCGTCTGGGTGCGAGCTGACGCTAAGATGCGCTCGGCCTGCGTGTGGGCGTCGTCTTTGGCGTCGTTCACCATGCTAGCTGCCTCAGTTTTGGCAGCGGTCACAATTTCTTGCGACTCGTGGCGGGCTTTTTTGAGCATTGCAGCAGTGCGCTCCTCGGTCTCGTCAGCCGCCTTTTGCGCTTTCTCAGCTGCTTTGAGGCCATCGCGAATCTTCGCATCGCGCTGATCGAGCATGTCGAGCAGCGGTGGATAGACCCACTTCTTCAAGACCAAGAGCAGCACCACAAATGCCACCATTTGCAGGACAAACAGCTGCCAATCAAGACCAAGCGACGAGAACAAATCGCCACCACCCGCCTCTGTCGATGCAAAATAGTGCAGGGTATTCACGAGTGCGAACTCCTTACATCACCTTGCCGACGATCGCGGCCACAAAACCAATGATAGCCAAAGCATCGATAAACGAGATACCAAGGATCATCATGGTGCGTAGGTCGTTAATCTTCTCTGGGTTGCGGCCCGCTGCCTTCATAGCGCTAGCACCGATCCAGCCACACCCAATCGCGGCAAATGCCCCTGGAATAGCATACGTCAGGGTAAATGCGATATCTTTCATAATTATTTCTCCTTATTTAGTTGTTACCAATGTTATTTTGCTCCTTCGGTCACGAGGTTCGCGTCTGAAGAAGTCGAGGTGCTTGAGTGCGTATCTTTTTCCTCATCACCGCCGTGATGCGCCAATCCGAGTGAAATAAACACGGTTGAAAGCATAAAGAAGATATAGGCCTGAATGCCACCAACAAATAGTTCAAAGATATAGAATGGTTGCAACACCGCTGGCATTGCCGCCTGAGTGAGGTAAGCGATCATCGCGATCAAAATCTCACCCGCGAGCACATTACCAAATAGACGGAAGGACAGGCTCAGTAAGCGCGAGAACTCTGCCACAATCTCGAGAATCCCGACAAAGGACATGATCGGATCGCGCAGTGGATTAACAAAATACCGCTTGAGATTGCCCACAAAGCCGAGCTCGCGTGCTGCATATACCTGCGCCATAACGATCGTAACGGCCGCGAGGGCAAAGGTCATATTAAGATCGGCATTCTGGCCACGGAATAGTGGTGTATGGCCAACCATCACTGGCCCAACAACTGGCAATAACCCGAGCCAATATTGCGCGGCAATAAAGAAAAACATTGTAATAACAAGGGGGGCAACGCGCCGCGTCCATTTCTTGCTGGGGATGACCTGCCCAACGGTATTGTACAACCCCTCAAAGCACCAGACAGTCAAGCGAGTTGCAAAATTCGCCTTCTTCTTGCCCAGCACCGCAGCCCGTGTGCGAAACATGAGCCAGACCAAGACGATGAGACCCAGCAGACCAACGAGATTGGCATTAGTAATTGGCCAGCCAGCGATCGAAAACACCTCGTCTGCCTTGACTGAGATGTGTGGCACTGCCGCAAAAAACATCATGTGCGATGACCTCCCTTAATTTGGTGCGTAATGAGCCCAGCTGCAAGGATAATGCCGACCACGAGGCCAGCAAACATCAGCCACGGCTTAGTTGCAAACTGCCGGTCTGCCCAGACTCCGAGCAAAAACAACCCAACAGTTGGCACCGCCATTCGCCAGGTTGTCCCAAGTAGGGTACGCCACAGCACACTAACCACTTGGCTACCGTGCGAGCGGGCATTCTCACGAGACTCCGTACTCATATGGCCTTATTGTACCAGGAGGCTCGGCAGACGTAAAGAGGGAAGCGGCAGTTGGGTATTACATTAGCTTTTATAACCATTCCTCAAGAAGCGTGCGTGTAAAGCAGCTAGCGTTGCGTCGCAAAGCCGCGTATACTAGAGCTATGCCACGCCGCAACAAAACACCCAAGCACCAGCCCTACCGCCCACCGCGCAGTGAAGCATCTAAGAAGCGCTACCCGAGCCGTGCAGCTGCCTTGCGCGCCATCACCGAGCTCCGCAAATACCAGCTGGATGTGCAGTTACGTGTGTATCAATCACCGCACGATGGTGGCTGGTATCTGACGAGTCAGTATACCACAGAGAATTAGCATCTCCATCCTACTAGAACTATTACTGAAGAAGCTTCGCGCCTTACCTTGCACTCAGTACGCTTGCCAACTCTATCACCGTCCATGCTATACTAGCAAGAGCGAAAGGGGATAAGTATGAATACAACACCATCAGTTATAGTGTATAGCGCGGAGTGGTGCGCCTATTGCAAAACAGAGAAACAATATCTCGACAAGCTGGGCGTGAGTTATACCGTGAAGGACATCGAGAAAACACCTGGTGCTCAGGATGAGCTCGCTGCCAAAACTGGCGGCAAAGCCCAGGGCATTCCAGTTACAGATATTGCTGGCGAAATCGTCTACGGCTTCGACCGAGCTCGGATTGATGAGCTCCTTGCAGTAAAGGGATTATTGCCAGACGCATAGCTTGGCTATGTATCACAGTCAACTCACTGCTCGGGAAGGGCAGTGAGTTTTACTATTGGCTGCTCGCATACGAGGGAAATGGAGGAGCATAGGTAGTATACATATATTGTTCATGCTTTTTTGTTTGACTCAATTAAGAGAACCCTAGACAATCATCCATATTACTGATTTATTGTCTCTAACAGGCGTTACTCTATTTTTTCTTACTTGTAGACACTCGTCATGCAATCCTGACACTTCAAATATATTGACTAAATATGAGATCTCTCACTCACATCGCTATTTCGTGCATATAGGCTTCTCATACCAATAGTCGGTAGAGCTTGTACCTCTCGCAGCCATGCTCTGCCTAATAGAACTTCACGTGGCGCTGAGCATTTGTATTTTTGTTGGCACGGGGCGTTGGGTTGGTGGTAGTCGTGTCATCGCCCAGCTGGCCGTTGGAGTTGTTGCCCACCGTAAAGACCTTGCGATTGTTAGTATAGACGACCGTTGTACCATAGCCCGAGCGCACATACGATGCTAAGTTGCCCTGCGTGCCAAGGACGAGCATTTGCTGTGGAGTGGGGTAGATTCCATTGGTGCCGCCACCGACATGCCCAAGGCCCAGCTGGCCAGTTATATTGCTGCCCGCACCAAAGACGCGACCATCGCTCGTGACGACGAAAACATTCGCATTTTTAGGGTCAATACCGTTAGAGGTCGTCCAGGACGAAACCGCCTTAACGCCAGGAGGGAGAATGAATTTAACTGGGGTTGGGTTATATACCTGACGCTTGTGAGCATCAAGATTGGATGTATCGACATAGACGCCATTGCCTAGTGCGCCGTTATTGAGGCCGAAGGTCTTGACCTCGCCATTGGCATAGACCATAGCGGCAAAATACTGGTCGGTCGTGATGTCTATTACTCCAGATGGTGCAATACGCTCGAGTGTCGGGTTATATGGCAAGAATGTTCTGTCTGCATAGTACTCACACGAATTCATCCTCGTCTCGCCACCAGTCGCGATATTGACTTCAGCAACACATAGGCCTCGGCCACCAATGTCGGTGCTATTGCTAAGGTAGACATGGCTCCACGCACCTGCTGGGTAGCGAAAGTCAAAGCGCTTGCCATTAGACCACCAAGCGCACCACCGCATACGCGTCTCTTCATTATTATGGCCGGTCGCCTCGACGCAGCGGTTTTGGCCTCCACCTGGGTTTGACTCGACTTGCAGGGCGTTGTTCGTCCGGTCGAAGTGCCACTTTTGGTTTGCAGCAGCACCCGAGCACTTTTCTGTCCTAAGGTTTGCCCCCACCGCCGCCAAGCAACGGTCTGACACCCCCGCACGCAGCCGGAAGGTCGGTACGCCTGCTTGGCCATAGTTTGTCTTGCCAGCTGAGTAGACTGCTCCTGCACTATCGCGAATATAGACCGTATCGCCGTCGAAGGCGAGCTGCACTGCTTTGGTCTTGCCAGGCTTGCCAAAGTCACCCAAGCGGACGGGTGCTCGCCGCTCATTGATATCGCCCTGAGCGAGCTGGCCAAAATCATTATTGCCCCAGCCATAGACCGCACCACTCTCACCAATCGCATAAGCCGTCTTGCTGTCGACCGCCCAAGAGTGAGCATCAGCCCGGATCTTCTCAGGGAAGGGCATCTTGGTTGGCATCTTTATTGTCGGAGCGGTCGAGTTAATACCGGCAACACCTTTGTCGTTGGAGCCAGCTACATAGACGTTCCCCTGAGATGTTACGACAAAGGTGACAATCCCCAGCGGCGAAACAAAGGTCGCAACATTGTCATTGCCAGGCAGTACAAACTGGACGGGGTTTGTTACCCATGCAATAATTTGGCTCGGGTTGCCAATCTGCCCAAAGTTATGCAGCCCCGCACCCCATACCTCGCCATTCTCCGTGAGCGCAAACAGGTTACGGCCATGAGAGAGGAAGTTGGTGTAGGTACGCACGACGCGCTTGTTAGCAGGGATGTTGAATTGCTTGAGCGTGAGTGTATCAGTAGTTGAGCCAACACCGAGCTGGCCAAAACCATTGAACCCTGCTGAGCGTGGCCGCCCAAACTCGTCGATGACGGTAAAGAACGCACCATTGAGTGTAAAGCCGCCGCCAGCCGCATAACCAAACGAGACACTATCGAGCAGTGCGCTCAGGCCCGCTTGGCCCGCCAGGCGATACTCGTAACTCTTCCACACTGTGCCATCCGTCGTGCGGATAAGCTCCGTCCGGCCCACTGCCGTGATACGCTGAATACTCCCTTCGCGGCGCTCTGGCTCACCCACCTCAAAGGTCGTGCGCACATTGCCATCCTGCTGAACATACTGGGTGCGCCCAGCTACCACTGCGCCTTTGCAATCAGTGTTGGGTCGCAATTTCGCGCTATTAGACCACTGGGCAAGGTCGTTATTAAGCTCAAGACATTTGCTGGCAAGGACGACACCACTCTCGGCCGCCTCACGGGCCAAGCGCCGGTAGTGCTGAGCGTAGAGTCCCTCGCGAATCGCCGTCGATGCAGACGCCGCCACGAGAAGTAGCATCATTGCCACCACCGATGCCACGATCACTGTTGGCAGAGCAAACCCCGCACTTGATCTATTTTTGTTCACTAGCATTGCTTCTACAATAGCGTAGATTGCAACCGTAAGCAATATGTTGGTACGAAATTATGCACAGTATAGTGTGCATATGATAAGCTCTCATGTCCGAAGCTTACATAATCCTAAAATTAATCAATACACACTCCACCGATGTGAAGTAGTAGATAGAAAGGTGCAGAGCAGAGAAGTAGAAACTTGTTGTAATGCTCACGTTCACTGCTACGAGAGGTGGGTCTACCATGCATGCAGATTCTCATAATAACCTAAAAGATGCACATCTGAAAGATGGAATGCAGAAGCGATTGATATTTTGCGGCAAGATTCTCTTACTGCGCCCCAATCTGCACCACCTCGCCACCCAACTTTTGCCGGAAGTAATTGTCGTGGCTGACGTAGAGAATGGCGCCAGTGTAGCGCTCCAGCGCCGCCTCGAGCTCTTCAATGCTGGGCAAGTCGAGGTGGTTGGTAGGCTCATCGAGAATGAGCAGCTGTGGCTCATTGGCTAGCATGCTAATAATCTGGAAGCGCGCCTTCTGCCCACCACTCAGGCGAGCAAGCGGCACATCGCCATCCGTCTCGGCAAAGAGATAGTCGCTCATCAGTTGGCGGAGCTTAGTCTGGCCAATTGGCAATCCACGGTCGAGGTGCATCTGCTCAATGGCCTGGGCTAGTGTGAGGCCAAGATACGTCGGGGCAATCTCTTGCTCATATACGCCAATCCGAATATGGCTATCGAGCTGCAGCGAGCCACTATAGATAATAGGCGTATCGCTACCTCTGTCCTGCATCAGATTTTGCGCGGCGAGTAGTTCTCGAATAAGTGTTGTCTTGCCCGCACCGTTGCGGCCACGCAGCTCCACAGCTTCACCCTCACGCAGATCGATATTCACCCCCTCAAATAAAATCCGTTCGCCATAGCCCAGCGCCAAATCTCGCACCGCTACTAGCGTGCGCTGGCTTCGCATTGCACCATCGCGCATACTGAGGTGAATCGTTCGCGCCTTAAACTTCTGGTAGCGATCAGCCATCTTATACTCCAGCTGCGCCACGTTGTCGCGATCAATCCAAAACGTTGGTTTCTCAATCTGCTCGAGCTCCTCAAGCTCGGCCATAGCCTGCTGCTCACGCTGCTTAAACTGCTTGATGGTGCCAGGGTCACGCGCTCGTTCCTTCATCCGGCGGAATTGCACTACCTTATCCTTCACATTAGCAATCCGCCGCTCGACCTGCTCGTACTCATGCATCGCGTTGCCTGTCGCCGAGGCATTTTGACGGAGATAGGCATCGTAGTTGCCTCGGTAGCTGAGGGCTGTGCCATCTTTTATCTCAACGATCCGATCCATCTCTGCCAGCACATCTCGGTCGTGGGTAATGACGAGCATCGCTTGCTTCGCGCCCTTGAGCCAGTCGATAAACTGCTTCTTGGCGACATAATCCATGTGGTTCGTTGGCTCATCGATCAGTGCAAGGTCGGCCTGGGCGTGCATGATCTTCACCACCTCCACTAGGCGCTTCTGCCCACCACTCAAACTCGCCAGATGTCGCTCACCATAGCCTGCCATTTGGAAGTTCTTTAGCTCCTCCGCCACTAGCTCCTCAATCTGGTAGAAGCCCTTTTGGCCAAAGCGCTCTAGCGCCGCGGTGTATGCCTCGATTTTATGCATGTCATCGCCCATCGTCTCGGGGTAAGTTGTGATGATATGGCGCAGGCGCGCATACTCTGGCAAGCCACGCAAGATATACTCGAGTACTGTGATATCGCCGCTGTCGTGGTGCTCTTGGGCTGTCGCTACCACCACACTGCCACGTTTGAAAATAATCGAGCCACTATAGTCATCATCTACTCCTGTTAGCATGCCAAACAGCGTCGACTTACCCACGCCATTGTGCCCCACCAGGCCCACTTTTTCGCCATCATTCACACTAAACTTCACATCCGTCATCAGCGTCTTCGCCCCAAACGACTTCTCGGTAATGGCAATATCGGCAATCATAGGGGATATTATAGCATGGCAAGGTATAGCGATAGGGGAAGGTTACCTCCATGCACCCCTTTCAGACACAAAAAGCCAAGGAAATTTCATCAACCTTGTTGTATGATGCTAATATTACAACATATTTTTATGAGCTATCTATTTTTTGCATTTTGTTGATACTCTTTAGGTATCATAGCAGGCAGATTTTGCAAACAAAACAGAGGTAGAAGCGCGGCAATCAACATCATACTGTGTATCAGAATGATATGCAGTATACGTGCTATACCATCATGTATTGTCATTACGGCAGCATTCCCCACTTGACTAGCCTCTCATATATTGATATATATATATATTAACTTTTCGCTCAAGGCGTTCCTTGGGGCGGAGAGTCGCCCCTCGCTTTGAGTTCACCTTATGAGAGGAGGTGAGAATAATGCGCGGACAAGGTATTGCCTCCGGCATTGGCGCGCTAATGGCTAGCGCCGCATCTGTTGGACTCGCTACCGCCGCAATCATGCAGTGTCTTGGAATATCCGAGACTCTGTCTGTCATCGCTGGTATGAGCGTAGCTTTTATCGGCATAGCAATCAGCTGCTTGATTGGGATGCGCATTGCGCGCTCCCATCCATAGCGACTGATGGGGCTTCAGCCCATCAACATAGCTCACTGAATTCGTGCTTCAATCTGATCGTAGTGCTCTATAAGCGCACTCTCGGATTGAGCAATCAATCCGGGTTCAGTTTGAGTATGGTTGGTGGGCTATGTTTTTTGGATTAAAAGAAATTAGTTGAGCACTCCGCATTATTATTCTGTTATTTTTACGACACTCTTTCCATACATTTAGCGGTATAATGGTCTGCAGACACGCTAGAAAATAACAGAAAGGATTGTTTATATTATGAAGGGCGAGCAACTCGCTTTTGTTAAAGATGATGGCATTACACTAGCAGATGGTAATACTGTCACCAGCCATAGCTTCCAAACGGCACTTTTCCCACGTAATATCCCCTCACGCGAGATAACGCAGCTTTCGCCAGATGAGCTGCAATCTATGGCAACGAACGAAATGCTTGAGGCCAATATTCATTTTACGCAAGAAGAGCAAGCAACACTATCCAAATTCATTGATCCGATTGCTGCTGTTGATAAGCTTATGGCAAGCGAACTTGCTCAAGAATGCTTGCTTATCAAAGGGAGGAACGGGACACTGGGTGACATGATTCAGCTCATCGAGGTAAGTCTTACAGCAGATAGCAAAGCCGACGCTAATATCTCCACAACAGAGTAATCAGCAGACCTCTCATATGCACAATCAGATATAGCAAGAAACTTCAGAGGCTACAATATCTATCGCATCTGCTACAATAGAAGAGACGTATGAGCAAATTACATGCTACTAAGCCACCAGTACCAGCTATTGTCAATCGCCGCGCGCGGTTCGATTATGAACTGAGTGATGACATAGTGGTCGGTATGAACCTGACTGGCCTAGAGGTCCGCGCCGCCCGCGAGGGCCACGTGCAACTCAAGGGGGCATATGTGACGATTCGCAACAGCGAGCTGTGGCTCAATAACGCCAGCTTCTCGCTGCGCCACAACGAGCAGGGCCAACCAAACGCCCGGACGGTCAGCACCAGCGCCCGCAAACTCCTAGCAAAGCGGCGACAGATCGAGCAGCTTGCGGCGCACAAGAAGGACGGCTACACCATCGTCCCCACGAAGCTCCTCACTAGTGGCCGCTATATCAAGCTCGTCATCGCCCTCGGTAAGGGTAAGAAACGCTACGACAAGCGCGAAACCATCAAACGCCGCGATGTGGAGCGAGAGCAGCGACGAGCAGTGCGGCAGTATCGCTAGTAGAATCTTGAGAGAGCCTAGGCTAGGTTTTTAAAACCTCGATACTCAGATTGTTATAATCATACACACTAAAGAGAAAACAAAACTCACTACATGATCAGTAGTGAGTTTTTGATAGGCATCATCTACTCTTCTTCGAGCGCATCATGGCTAGCAATGAGCGACTCATACAGCGCCGCGACCTTCTTTGCCATCGTCACAGAATCAAACTGGCGCGCTACCTGCAATGAACCGCGAGACAATTGCTCGAGCTTATCGGGGTGAGTAAAGAGATCGTTGAAGACCTTAGCAAAGTCTTCGCCCTCAATCCCATCGGTCAGGATGGCATTTTTCTTGGTCAAGACCTCGGTCATACGTTCGTCGCAGTAGACGATCGGTAGGCCGCTTGACGCTGCCTCGAGGAAGGTCATTGGCTGGTTATCAAAGTGGTACGATGCGAGAGAGAAGACATCGGCTTGCTTGAGCAGCGCAGCCACTGCATCGCTTGGTTGCATCCCGGTAAAGATCACCCGCTCTGCCACGCCAAGTCGCTCGGCACAGGCGCGCAGCTCCGCCTCGTATGGGCCACCGCCGACTAGCACGAGCTTGACGTTTTCATCCGGGATATGCGGCAGAGCTTCGACAAGTGCCTGCTGGCGCTTCTCAGGGCTCAAGCGCGCTACTGAGATAATAAATTTATCGTTTGGGCCTTTCGTGATAGGCGAATCCGCCGCCGAAGCATCGTGATAACGCTGAGTGTTGATACCATTCGGGAAGACATGACACGGTGTCGTTAGACCGCCATCCTCCACCAGTATCTTGGCCAGGTGCTGCGATGGCGATATGCAAGCATCACATTGGTTGGCAAACGCCGCAGTAAGACGCCAACCCTGGCGAGACAACATATCGCGAATCGCACTCTTGCCCATACCATGGAGCTGCTCGCGCGAGGTAATTGGCAAAATTGGCTTCGTCCGAAAAACAACAGGGAAGGCAACCGAGAGCGCAATCACCCCAGCCGTTACCATAAACGGATAGTCGTCAATCAGCTCGCTATAGAGTGTGTGGATCGTCGTGACGTGGGGGATGCGCTGCCGCTTGGCCACACTGTGGGCCAGCACACCCATATAGAATTGCATTTGGCTGTGGACGATGTCGAATTGGTAGTCGTCCAGCTTCTTGGCTAGGCCAGGGTAGATGACGGCCGTCTCGCGCTTATCAAAGACGTAATTCTTCGATGACGGCAGGCGAATGACATGGTCATCGTGATCGTCATAGCCTTCGCACTTAGGTGCAACAATATACACCTCATGGCCCAGCGCCTCAAGCGCCTGCCTCAAATTAACCGTGGACGTCGCCACGCCATGGACTGATGGCAAATAGTCATCAATAAAGATTCCGATTTTCATAGCTATTATTATAGCATACTTCTCTGTTATTTGCGGCCAGAGAATGTAATTGCACCATAGCCAAGAGCTCGAGCAAAGATGTCTGGGTGACCAGCTAAGATATTATGTGTCGTTCCACCTAACTCAACGAGCCGAAGATCACTTTCCGGATGATCGCTACTAAGACGTTCTACAAAATCATTCACCTTACGAGAGGTGTTATCATTCAGCTCGCTCAATTCTGGTGCAAATAGCGTCACTGGTGTGTCGTGTGGTACTTTAGGCAATGCCTCGTCCAGATCATCTTGAAAGCTAGGCTTTGCCATTGCTGTAATATCTCGCACCATCGTGAGCGGTGAAGCAGTCGGAAGCGTTTTATCGGCCTTCCTCAGCATATCACCTGTCCAAGCGTCTTGTGCTACCTTATCTTGCGATTGTGTAGTATATTGCTTTTGGTGACCGATTTCTCGAGCCTGTGCCGGCACGATACGCCAGCCAAGTTGTTCGTGATTGCTTGGTGGATCAAATATAACAACTTCGCTCAGCTTAGCTGCATTTCTATCACTCATCATTGCAATAGATGCCGGAACAACCCGCCCACCAAATGAATTACCAAGGACAACAATGTCATCATAATCATGGGCGTATCTTTCGATAACTGGGGCAATCGCTTCGCCTAACGGCATAAAGCTACCAGTGCGCGCCACCTCTTTGGCGACAGATGGCTTATGAGTGCTGGTTGGCAATGTCAATACATCAGGCATCACTCCGCCTGAGTCACCAGCCTGATGAGCGATCTCGGTAATCTCAAGTTTACCGGCAGGTGCTGTTGGATTACCCCAGGCTCCAGCACCGTAGAGGACCAAGCGACCAGAGTCTGACGTGCTACTCTCAAAGTGCGTCAGCATCATCGCACCCTTGCCAAGCTCAGACGCCACCTTGATCTGCCTGAGATTATCCATGTCTCGCTCGCGGCCATCATACGGTTCCAGACCTAGGCTCATCAGGTAGCTAACTTGCTCGAGTAACCGATCATTTCTATATTGATTTATTGTGACTGGTATGTTTTCTGCGCGGTAATTTGGTGCTATCTTTTTTCGTCTCGACAGCATGACGAGCTACCTTCCTATCTTTAGCGGGTTAGGTCTATATGCTATACCAATCTTTTTAGTTTGTCAAGTCATATTGAGCTAATTTGCGCAACGTTATTGCATACCAATACGTACAGCAAAAATAACACAGCAGCTTAGTGGACTTTTGCTTGATACGATGCCTCTTTCCTATTCTCTACCTCTGTCGGGTAATATTCGATGGCTTCGAGATGTAATAAGTGCCCTGCGCCTGGTGCTGTCACGAAGCGTGCTCGTGGCAATAATTCGTGCATTATTTCTACCGCCTTGGCATTAATAATATTATCTTTGTCACCGATGATTACGGTTATTCGCTGCTGAGCTTCTTCTGACACACCAAAGGTGTACGGATTTTGATTATAGAGTAATGTTGTCAAGATATCAGAATCACGCAAGGTAAGTGTGTTTCTTTTGTATCGCTCTGATTCACGCAGCCACTGCCAGGCGTTTTTTCGTCGTGTCTTGAGCCCTACAACCATACGGATCCCTTGAGCAGACTTACTTGTGTATACATCCCAACCTAGCTTATCAGGTAGTTTATTCGATAGTCTTTGTAATGTATTGGCGATTCGCGACATAGTTGGTGTAGGGCAAGCCAGCACGACCTTGATTTGTGATGGTAGCCAACCTATCCGCAATGTATGATACAACACCGACGAAGAAAAAGAGTTACCGATGATGAGATGTGGTGTTTTGCCTAGTTGATCAAGTGCACATAAGAGCCATTTGGCCAAGTCATCATATGTTTTGAAATGGGTGCGCACTGATCCACCATGCCCAGGTAGATCAAACACACACACTGCATATCCAGCACTTACGTAGCGCTGGGCCAATGGCATCATATCAATCTTGCCGCCAGTTACTCCAGGAAAAATCGCCACCAAACGCTCTGCCATCATATTGCACTCGAACCAACAAATACCTTGCGATACTCGCTCACGGCAGCCCAGCTCTGTGTAAATTTGTTTTAGCGTTGAAATTTTATTCATTTCTCTATTATACTAGGTTTATGAAAATTAGCATCATTATTCCTTGCAAAAACGAAGCCGGTGTAGTAGAGTGCCTGCTTGAAGCATTAGTCAGACAGTCTCGAGTAGCTGACGAAATAATTGTGGTTGACTCACACAGCACCGACACAACAGTCGAAAGTTCTCAACAGTACGCTAATAAGCTCCCTCTAACTATTATTAAGGCTGACAAACCAGGGGCTGCACATGCTCGAAACGCTGGCGCAACAATAGCAACAGGCGACATGTTAATCTTCATGGATGCCGACCTCATTCCAGATACGGAGTTTTTGGCAGATTTTGAAGTGCAAGTTGCAAAACATCTTTTTGCGGCGGGGAGTTTTACTCAGCAAATGAAGTCCAAAAAAATGACTATTCGACTTGGCGCAAGCTTTATGGTCGGCTATATGCGACTAATGGCTCACACGCCGTGGCCAATTGGCTTTAGCTGTTTATATGCTACGCGTCAAGCATTTCAAACGATTAATGGCTTCGATCCTGAGCTTTTTATTATGGAGGATTACGATTTTGTGCTCAAGGCAAAGCGAGCTGGTTATAAAATTGGCATCATCAAAACCAATTGTCAATCATCCGACCGACGCTATCGTGAACAAGATTTTAAACAAGGGTTACGCGGTATCTATGGCGAACTCTATCGTTATACTCACGGATTACGCATCACTAAGCCGATCTACCGCTATGATATGGGCGGCACAACCACTAGCACCGAGAAGGACTCCACATCGTGAATCTCTACTCCTGGAACGTCAACGGTATTCGTGCGGTGATAAACAAGGGCGAGTTTGCCCGCTTTATGGCGGCGCACACCCCCGACATCCTGTGCCTGCAGGAGACGAAAGCGCAGCGCCAGCAGGTAGAGCTTGACCTGCCGGGCTACCACGAGCATTTTTATAGCGCGGCCAAGAAGGGCTATAGCGGCACGGCAATTTTTAGCAAAACTGCACCGCTGCAGTGGCGCGATGGCCTACCGGCTGAGTTGGTGGAGCAGTTCCAGCTGGCGGCCGATAGCTACGGCAGCCCGAATGATGAAGGCCGCGTCATTACGGCGGAGTTTACTGGCTTTTGGCTGGTGACGTGCTACACGCCCAATAGCAAGGGGGATTTAAGCCGGCTTGCCCTGCGCGCCAAGGCCTGGGACCCGTGCATGCTGGCCTACCTACAGGGGCTGGAGGCCGGCCAGTACGGCCCGGCCAAGCCGGTGCTGTACTGTGGGGATATGAACGTCGCCCACCAGCCAATAGACCTTGCCAACCCACGCGCCAACCGGGGCAAGCATGGCTTTACAGACGAAGAGCGCGCTGGCTTTCAGCATTACCTAGACGCTGGCTTTGTGGATACCTTCCGCGCTGCCCACCCCGGCCAAACCGATGCCTACACCTGGTGGACACACTGGGCCAACGCCCGGGCTCGCAACGTGGGCTGGCGGATCGACTACTGGCTAGCCTCGGCGGCAATCGCCCCACGCATCACCAGCGCCCACATCCACGCCAGCCAAATGGGCAGCGACCACTGCCCAGTCAGTATTACACTAGATGAAGCGGTAGGTAGGCTAAGGTTATAACTAAGGACGCGATAAACACGCAAACCTTGACACACCCCTCATATATTGATATATATATTAGCTTCTCGTCATCCGACGAGAAGCGAGTCTGAAAAGGAGGGGAGGTGACAGTCATGAGCTTCCTCCTCGGTGGAAGTGGATCCTAGCTGGTCAGCAGAGGGTGCGCAAGCACACGTTTGCGCACCCTCTGCACCCCAACCTCCTATCTCCTTCTTACCCAACCTAGTCGTCAGCACTACTCTCACCAGAGTATGTAAAGCTCCTAGGTTGGGCTTTTTCTTTTTCACGTTTTTCACACGCTCCAGGCTGCGCCAGTACTTCGACACTGTATAATATGGCACTAGTAGCAAGTAAGACATCACTTCAAGCAGCAATGCATAGCAAGCACCACCCACTTCGCGGTATAATAGCTCTATGCTGATTATTTTCTCCCTGTATTATCTCCGCCCGTCAGAGCAAGGTGACTGCGCATGAACATCCCCTACTGGCAGCAGCAAACGCCAGCCAAACCGCTCTACCCAGACATCGCCTGGAATAAACCGCAGCAGCGGGCCCAGGCAGGCAAGCTAGGCATTATTGGTGGCAACCGGCTGAGCTTTCGCGCCATCGAGCACAGCTATACTACTGCACTCGCCACAGGGGTAGGGCAGGCACGCGTGGTGCTGCCAGATGCCCTACGTGGTACTATTCCTGCCAGTGTGACGGACACGATTTTTGCCGCAAGCAACAGTAGCGGCAGCCTGGGCAACGAAGCCTGGCCAGAGCTGCAAGCCTTGGGCAATTGGGCCGATACGCTTCTTCTCATCGGCGACGCTGGCCGCAACAGCCAGACCGCCATCGTCTACGAAAAGCTCGTGAGCCACACCACCACACCACTCATCATCAGCCGCGACGCGGTCGACTTGCTTATGCCAAGTGCCCCGCAGCTTGCCAGCCAGTCAAACATCCTCATTGTCGCCTCATTCTCGCAAGTCCAAAAGTTCCTTCGCACCCTATACTACCCTAAGATCCTCACCTTCCGGATGCCGCTCCTCCAGCTGGTCGAGGTGCTGCACAAGTTTACCATCACCTATCCACTTACCCTCGCCACCTTCCACGCCGACGCCATCCTCATCGCTCAGCACGGCACTGTCACGTCAACACCATGGTCGCAGCCAATGGCCCTCTGGCAGGGCACTGTGCCAACGCGCATCGCCGCCTATACCATGTGGAACCCAGCGACACCCCTCCAGGCAGCAACGGCTAGCTTGCTAGATGGGAAGGAGTAGATATTAGGTATCGGCTCCGGAGCTTTTGTTATAGCTATTTGCAATTTTCTTCTTTATCTTTTGGCTAGTGAAAGGAAGCATAAGAGTCGCTCTAGCCCTAGAGCACGAGCAGCATTTCTGTGATCTGCTTTTTGCTTGAATGATAAACGACAGATATATTCAAGCACGATAAATACACCGATGAGACCACCTCAAGTAGTGGGATTTTTTCCTACCAAACCAATACCAAGAGGGAAGAGCAAGAAAAGAGATGTGCACGCGATGTGCAGCGCCATTATTATATTGTTCGTTTTTTGTGTTCAGATCATACGAAGCACAAATCATGAACAAATGTTTGCGTCACATGAGCCCACGACCTCTGTTATTCTGCTGGACAAAAAAGTAGCACAAGCATAAAACACCACCAAGCGCTATACCAAAACTCTCCTATTGCATGGTGTGCTATATTTGCATGAATGTCGGTATTATATATCTTATTTATAGAACGGAAATAGCACGTTTCTACCGGAAATCAAGTACTCATATCATGTTTTGCGGTAATATTTAGCTCATCGGTAATGGCAAATCATCCATCTTCTCTTGCGCTATATGGCAAAAAGCAGATGAGTAGTATATTTGTTCGCTCTAGTTTGTGCGCTCCGTCAACCATGATACATGAGTAATTAGCGTGTTCAGTGCATCCTCATACTGCTCTCTTTGTTTTGTGTGTTGCTACGCAGCCCCCACCTTATTCAGCAAGTAGAAACCACCGTCTCAGCCTGTATTAAAAGTCTATGTCGCATGGTGAGTAATCTCGCTCATCTATCTGGGGATAGAATCGGGTGGGTATAGGTGGAATATCTTGAGGAGACCATTGAATACCGTTATCCTTAGCAACTATGCCCGCAGAAGCTAACTACGGCCTATATTAAGCCTCTATCGAGTAGGGGCGTAAATGATCTAGCTACTCGTGCCACCATCCAGAACCCGTGATGTAAAATACATATTTACGCTGCCTTTCTCTATTCTTCTAGCAAAATATATACCGCCACTGACTAACATAGAGCACCACCAGAACAGACAGATTGCACTCACAATGCGCGGCTAGCCCCCTTAAAGATCCGGGCGAGAGAAAGGGTAGAGAAGCTTAATACGTCTCATCAGAGTAACTCTCACTCCACAATCTCACAAATGAGACCAATCAAAAAGAAAAGAGGACGCGCAGCTTATATTGGGTCAATGATTTACTCTCAAAAACCAAACCAATAAAAATCACCCGTCCATGCAAAACGGGTGATTTTTGGGTTATCCGCAAACGGTTATTTATTTGCGGTGGCGGCTTACGTAGTAAGCGGCACCTGCAGCAGTGAGGCTACCAATACCAGCCAGCGGCAGGAGGGTACCGCCCAAGCCGGTGTGTGGCAACTCAGCTACTGGAGTTGGAGGAGTTTGCTCACACTTCGACATGTCGGTAGTGTAGTCATTGCTTACTTCGTTGCGGCGAACTTCGACGATCTTCTTGTCAGAGATACGGCAGACCTTGACCTTGTCGCAGTCAGCGGTGTTCTTTGAGTGCTTCTTCTCGTCGAATTCTTTTTCCTTGATGGTGACAATAGCACCAGTCTTCAGTTCACAGACCTTCATCTTGTCGCAGTCTTTGACGTTCTTTGAGTGCTTGGTAGCGTCAAATTCGCTTTCTTTGATGGTGATGATGGTGCTGCTGCTCAGCTCACACACCTGGATGGTTGGCTGAGGTGTTACCTTGATAACAACCTGGCAGTCCTGGCTGGTCTTCTCAACGTTGGTGCTGCCACCTTCGTTGCCAACTACAGTCATCTTAACGGTGTATGTGCCTTCTTTGGCGTAAGTGTGGCGAACGGTTGCGCCGCCGGTGGCAGTCTTGCCGTCACCAAAGTCGTACTTGTACGTAGCAACCTTTGCACCTTCCTTAGCAGTTGCCTTGGCGGTGAATTGGTACTCGTTGCGCGAAACCTGAGTAGCTTGCAACGCGTCGCAGGTCAGACTTGGCTTAGCTGGTGGGGGAGTTGGGGTGCCCCAGGTAGGGTTACCACAGTCCTTGATAACACCGGCAATAAACTTACCGTTGTTGTCGAACCATGCGTAGATGCTAAAGGTTGTCTTGCCCAAGATGAAGCTGTCACCGGTTGGGTACTGGTAGTAGGTGTGGCCACCAGCGGTACGCTGACCTTCTGATTTCTTTTGCTTGGTGCCTTCTTTGGCCTGCAAAGTACGAGCACCTGTAGCGACGACGCGGCCACCAACGATGATGTTGCCGTTGGCATCAACAGTACCTTCTTGCATGTTAGCACCGTTGATCATCTGCTCGGTAATACCGAACTGGCTGTACAGCTGACGGATCTCTGTACGCTTTGTATAAGTGCTGCGCAGGGTCTGCACGTCCTTTGTGCCGCACTCTACAACATTAAAGTTGCTACAACCTGCTGAGATCGCTGCCGATGCTGGCTGCGCTACCCACAGGCCACCGATTGCTGCGCCGGCGACAACACCGAGTGCAACAAACGATTTTGCTAGTTTGTTCATTTGTTTTCCTCCTCGTCATTATTAGACGTTATGTGTTGAGATTATCATGTCCTTTATTTTTTGTCAACAATACTTTTTCATATATTGTGCTTATGCTTAAATCGATATTTTATGGCTGCTGTTCTACCACAAAATTATGACTGTAGCCACCGTTATATCGTGGTTGCATGCAAGCGATGTTCGATAGTGTTGTACTTATCAAACATACATCGCACGCTCGGTGCTTTCGCCTGTTGCATAGCTATGTGATGTTGCCCGGCTTTTTTGCCATATTTTTTCTTGATCGTTCGTGGCTGGTTATCCAGTAGCTTAGGATGGGCGAGCGGTCGTATTGAATGAATAGAATGACCGGCTTAGGCATATCTCCGTAGAGCCCTGCACGAGAGGCTAGCCAAGTGCGGTGCAATCTGCTATACTTGCAGAAGTTGCAGGATAGGGCTGCAATTGATCTTACTCGCGCCGCGGTGGTGGAATTGGTAGACACGTCAGACTCAAAATCTGATGTCCACTCGGACGTGCCGGTTCAAGTCCGGCCCGCGGTACCAGTGTTTATTCAGCTGTTTTCCGAAAAATAAGCCGTAAGCGTCGGCTTATTTTTTTATTGATGACTCTTGCTGTCTGTTTATGCCTGTCTCGAGAGTGTGGGCACGGGCAAGCAGTCTCTTATCCAAAATAGGCCTTGAAACGCAAGTGATATATTGGTATATCAAAGCTAATATTGTATACTGGAAGTAGTTATGCAGCCACAAGATCCGTCACGCACAACATCACGAGGGCACTCATCATCGCAGAGCCGCGATGCACGGCTTAGTGAAGTGCGTGGGCAAATCGATGCACTGTACAATACGTCAAGCGGCGGCGGCAACACAAACCGCCCCACCATGCAGCCCATCATTGGCAGTACACCGACTCGCCAGCCAGCACCCAGCACGAGCGCCAAGGCGGCTACCTTTTCAGTTCCGAATCTCGCGAGCAAACCAGCCAGCCATGCACCAGTGGTACGGCACGCAGTAGGTGGCGCTCAGCACAGCCAGACGGCTTATCGCCCAGGCGCGCAAGCGTGGCGCCAAAGCCAAGCAGCTGCAGCATCAAATGCCCACTCAGCACCCACGACTCGTGAGCGCGACATCTCATCTATCACGCCGCGTAGCCGCTCACAGGCGCACTATATTGGCACATCGGCGCAATCCCAACCCTCAGCAACTCGCACAGCCGCTTCATCAACAGCTCACGCACAGCAGCAGCCTTCATCTCAAGACAATCATACCGAGCAGCCGGCAACGAGCGCACATCAGCCGCAGCAACCAGACAGCCAGCGCCCTGCCGGTGCACCGCGCCAGCCCACCGCCAACCAAAAGGCCGCCTGGCAGCAATATCACAGCGCCTGGCAAAACTACTATCAGCAATATTATGAGCGCTACTACCTCGGCCAAGTCAAGAAGGCTGAGGAGCGCCTCGCCGAGCAAGCCAAAGCTCACGACGCCGATACACCTAACGCCACCGCAGCCACCACTGATGAGCCAGAAGAGCTCACTCAAAGCCAAGCAATGGGCGACCTGCGCTCGCGCTTACTGAGCTCGATCCGCAACGGCGCGAACAAAGTCCGCCATAGCCGCCACTTCATCCCCGCGGTAACTGGTATTTCCGTTATGGTGTTATTCTTGGCCTTGCAATACAACCGAGTCTTTTTCTCATACGTTGCTGCCTACACCTCACCAGGCGACCTCGATGCTCAGAGCTATATTATTAGCCCATACGACTCGACCAACGTTGGCCCAGATCCCAAGCTTATCATTCCTAAGATCGCGGTAGACGTACCCATCGTGTGGGATGCCAACGCCGCTAGCCAAGCCTCACTCAATGCCGCTATGGACAAGGGCGTCGTGTGGTTCAACATCCCTGGTGCCAATGCGAAGCCTGGTGAGGTAGGGAACTTCGTCGTCTCAGGCCACTCGAGCAACGACTGGCTCGATAATGGTAAGTATAAGTTTATTTTCGCGCGGCTCGAGCAAATGCAAAAGGGTGACAATATCTACGTCAATTACAACGGCAAGCGCTACACCTATACTGTCACTGGCTCGCAAGTCGTCAAGCCGACCGATGTACACGCACTGCAAACCAACGCCACCAAGCCAACCATGACGCTCATCACCTGTGTGCCACTTGGTACCGACCTCAACCGCCTGCTCGTCACGGCCGAGCAAGTCAGCCCTGACCCATCCTCCGCCAAAAAAGAAGCATCTCAAACCACTACCAACAGTGGTAGCAACAGCAAGAGTGCCATGCCAGGCAACTCACCAACCTTCGTCCAGCGGGTCGGCAACCTGTTTTCAGGGCGGTAAGTTAACTTTATAAACCAGTGTGGTATCTACGCTTGAAAGTGCGATATTTCTCACTGGTCGCTCTGGTGGTTCGTATAGCAGTATAAAGATAAAGACAGAGAAAAGTGCGCTATCGCAAAGAGATATGCGAATACGAGAGTGCATTGCCAAACTACACAGCGCTATAGCAATAAGAAAAGTACGTAAAAATAACAACGATCATTAGCTAGCAGACCTGCTAGCTACCCCTGTTATCTTGGTGAATATCTCGTGAATCTTGCGACTATTGCTTCTTGGAGCTTTCCTCGACACTTGACGGCGTACTCATATATTGATATATATATATCAACTTTTTGCTCAAAGTCTGTCTTGGAGCGAAGAGTCGCTCCTGGCTTTGGGCTCACTTTCTTAGAGAGGAGGTGAGAATAATGGAACCACTCATCGCTATGGGTGCCGGTGGTATTATAAGCATCTGCTTAGTGTTTGGATACTGGGGCCAGCCGAGGAGGGCATTAAGATGGTATAAGGCAGCAAATACTATTGCTGCAGTAGTCTTATTCATCATACTGCGCTTCTTCAGCTCTCGTGATGAGAATGACCCAGTGACTGCTTTTTGTCTTATGCTCTTTATAGGGTGTGCGACAGTTGCTACAGCGTCGCTGATCTTCACTATTCGGCCCAACAACGACCACAATAGCCAGAACTCCTAGAGCCCATCAACATAGCTCACCGAACTATATCTCAATCCGATCGTAGTGCTATTCTATTGCACTCTCGGATTGAGATATATCCGGGTTTAGTTTGAGCATAGTTGGTGGGCTATGTTTTTTGATTTTGTTAATTACTTTGCTGACTATACACCATTCAACAACGAGAAGTTTATCGCTGATGTTATCAAGGGGTGTGGTAACGCTTAGTTGTCGTTCACGATTTTCGTCTGGCGCAGTGCCACACCATCCTTCGTCTTGACGAAGCTGTAGAGGTAGCGCTGATTTTGTGAGAGAACAACAGGAAGATCGAGCGCCGAGGTAGTGATGCGTTGCTGGTTGGAGCCATCAAAGTCGTAGAGATGCACACCGCCGTGTGTGAAGGTGAAGTGGTAGCCATCGATCCAGTTGATGTCGCGCGTTAGTGGCTGGGGGAGCTTGATGGTGGAGGATTTGAGCAGCTCGAGGTCGTACGTCATGAGGCTCGTGTCGTTATACACACAGGCGAAGCGATGCCCACCGCGCGAGAAATCGACATGACTAATGCCACCTGGCATGCTGAGGCTGGCGACAGACTTGAGGCTGCTTGCCGTACGCGAATCACTCGCGGCATGCGAGGTGCTGCTGAGGATCTCAGCCGTCTCGCCATAGGCGATCACGTAGTATACTTTGTCGTAATACTTCTCGATACGGAAGTGGAGTGGCGCCACGCCATCATCGGCATAGCTACGGACGGTGCGAGGCTTGGTGGTGCCAATAGTGAGGTAGCCAGCAGTGCGCTGCTTGCTAGTATGGTTGAGCTTGGTCGTGTACGTAACGGTGCTATCGCTGTAGAGTGCAAACTCAGCCACGTTGCTAACGAGTGGGCCGGTGATAGTCATGTCGCCGAGGCTTGCTTGGCGCAGGTCGCCCTCACCAGTGAGGACAAAGAGCTTGCGGCTGTCACCCTGCGAGAATTTAGCAGCAGTAACATTTACGCCAAGCTGCCGCGTGACATTCTCGAGCTTGTGGCTACCCTGGGTATCGAGAACAAGCCACTCGGTTTTGTCGCCATTGTAAGTGTGTTTGATCGTTACATAGCGGTTATCCTTATCCCACGAATCGAGGGTGAAGGTTTGGTGCTCAGCATTGTCTGGCGCAGTGTAGTGCGCGCTGTCGAGCGCGATATTCGTCGTCTGCGGTTTATCGCCACTAAGGTCGGCCAGAGTAACGGTGGGCTTGTGCGCAGCAGGAGTGAAGGCAAGATAGCGGTTATTACCCGAAGCAATGGCGCTCGATGCACCACTAGTGGTCGCGACATTCTTGTGGTTTGGGTTATTGGAGATAAGCCGGGCGTAGTCGAGCCACAGCACGCTGCCGGCCTTCACATCCACCGTCTTGTGCCAATCGTGGTAGCCCTCACGCTGGATGGTAATATTACGCTGGCCCGCCGAGAGGGTAAGCTTGCTAGGTGTCTCGTTGCTGAGGCGGGTTTGGTCTACCGTCACTTGGGCACCATCGGGGTGTGTGTCAAACTGCACCAGGCCGCCCTGCACGACCTTACCACTCGACCAATTAAGCCGGTACCCCTGTATTGCATAAGCAAAAATCACGACGGTGAAGAGAACAGTCAGCACCATCATGCTATAAATCAATGTCAGATGGACGCGTTGGCGTCGCTTTCGTTGCTTCGTATCCATGACAACATTATACCATGGCTGGCGAGAAGTGGGATGTGTTGCATATCGTAGTTCAACCTTGCAGCAGGCTCATGTATTTTATTTTGTCCCGAGGGATTTTATACAAAACAGCTCCCACCTCTTGCAAAACCCCTTATGCTTGGAGTATTATACGATCAAAGAGGGAACAAGGGGGATATATTACTATGCGTCATACGACGGCCACACATGGTGGGCACGTATCTAAGCGGGCAGCTGAGCAAGCGACCGTTGGTTTAGATATACAGAGGCCAAAGCAGCATCGCACAAGCAAATCAGAGCGGCAGCCTGTACTATACGGGCCGGAGCTAAAGATTATTCATACTGCGCGCACTCGCTCTCCGGCGGCCAAGGTGGCTCAGAAGCATATCTCAGAAATGATCCCCGCAAGCAAGGTGGCGCAATCGGCTCAGGTTGCTAAGGCAGCACCGCAATCGCCGGCAAAGAGCCAGCCACGTATGGCTCCAGGAGCCACTCAAACTACTCCACTGCGCGGCGCGCACCAGCCAGCCATGCCACATACGACCGCACCGCAAAAAACAGTGGCGACGCATCACGCCGCAACACCAACCGCTCGCATCACCAAACATCACCGGCCAGTGGCGGTGCAACCTATTGTGTCGTCTCGGCCCAGCACGCCGCGCCAGCTACAGAAGCGGCAACCCGTGACGATCTCGCCACTCTCGGCTCAGCCAGCGGCCACTGCATCGCCACGCACCCAAACACACCGCACCGCTCAGCATACGCCCACCCTGCCTGGCGCGCCACGCAGTATGGATTTTGTATTCGTACCATCAGAGATAGAACCACCCAGTGCCGCCAAGCGCCACAGCACGCCGCCACCATCACAACTGGCCCGCGTGCTTGCCACCGAGCAAGCCGAGCAGACACAAACCCAGGCCACGCAGCCAGCTATGCCAATCGGCCTACCCACACTCAATCTCGCCGAGCTTGCCGCCCAACCGCTGGTAGCACAGCCTTCTGGACTACCCCAGGGTGAGGTGTGGTGGCCACCAGCCGAGCCAGAGCTCACCACTACGGAGAATATCCCCGTTGGCACACTGCCGCGCAGCGTCCTTACCGAGCAGAGTAAGAAGCCGGCAGCCGCGCCCAGATCCAAACATCGCAAGCTTTTCACTAGTAAACGCCGCACCAACGAACCTACCGCCAGCGTCGCACCACCACCGACTCGGCAGCCAGCGACGCACCACTGGGGTCGGCGTCTCAGCGTTGCTGGGGCGATGGTCGCACTGCTTGCCTTTGGCGGCTACCTGACATACCACAACATGCCTGCCATTGCTACTCGTATGGCCGCCGCTCAGGCTGGCATTAATGCATCGTTCCCGTCGTATCAGCCGAGTGGCTATAGCTTGGCGGGCGGCATATCGCAGCAGCAGGGGAGTGTCTTAATGAAGTTCGCTGCCAACGCTGGCCCAGGCACCTTTACTCTCACGCAGAGCCGGTCAGATTGGGACTCTAGTGCTGTCCTGGCCAACTACGTTTTGCCCAGCTTTGGCCGCAACTTCGCCACCACCACCAGCCGTGGCCTCACTATCTATAGCACCCACAATGCCGCTGCATGGGTCAATGGCGGCATCCTCTACACCATCAAGGGCAACGCACCCCTGTCGAGCGAGCAGGTGGAGCGGATTGCAGCGAGTATGTGAATCTCATTTTAGAGCATCATCTCTTCTTCATCCCCCATCGCTCCCTCCTCAGGAACGCTATAAGGGTCGATATTCACTGGATATCGACCTCTTGCGCTGGGCTGAAAACAGATTATTACAATCTGTTTTCACACTCCATCGGATGAAGTGATGGGGAATGCAAGATACCACCAAAATTATGCTGTTCTTTGTCATGTGGTTCATCTGCTATACTTATCCATATGAGTAACGACACATCATCTGATACACCATCTTCGCATGCCACTACCATTCGCACCCGCTTTGCACCAAGCCCCACAGGGTACATCCATGTGGGTAATGTGCGTGCGGCACTCTTCCCGTGGCTGCTCACACGCCAGCAAGGGGGGAAATTCGTCTTGCGCATTGAGGATACCGACCGCGCTCGCTTTGTATCTGGGGCGGAAGATCTGATTCTCGATACACTCGACTGGCTTGGGCTAGACTGGGACGAAGGCCCACGCGTTGGCGGTGAGGCTGGGCCGTACCATCAGTCGGAGCGCCTTGCCATCTACCACCGCTGGGCACAAAAGCTCATCGACAAAGGCCTTGCCTATGCCGATCCCTACACCCCAGAGGAGGTCCAAGGCTTTCGCGAGGAAGCTCGGGCTGCCAAAAAGGCCTTTTTATACCGCGACTATCGCCCGACCAATCCACCAGAGTGGGATGGCACCCAGCCACTGCGCTTCAAGGTAGCCGAGCCCCAACGCTACACCTGGCACGACCCCGTGATGGGTGAGCTCTCGGCTGGGCCAGAAGCGCTCGATGACTTCATCCTTATCAAGGCCGATGGCTACCCCACATATAACTTCGCTCATATCGTCGACGATGCCGAGATGGACATTACCCACGTCATCCGCGGGCTGGAGTATATCTCCAGCATTCCACGCTACCTCAGCCTATACAATGCGCTAGAGCTTGAGCCACCAGTACTGGCCTGCCTGCCACACATCATGGCACCCGATGGCAAGAAAAAGCTTGGCAAGCGCGATGGTGCCAAGAGCGTCACCGACTACCGCACCGATGGCATCTTGCCCGAGGCAATGCTCAACTTCCTCGCCTCGCTGGGCTGGAATGATGGCACCGAGCAAGAGATCTTTAGCAAGGAGGAACTGATCGAGAAATTCAGCCTCGAGCGCGTCCAGCGCAGTGGTGCCCGCTTCGACGAAAAGCGCCTCCTCTGGATGAATGGCCAATGGATCCGCCGCCTATCACTCGATGACCTCTACAACCGGGTCGAGCACTATTGGCCAGCCAGCGCCGCTAGCGCCGACGAATCGTACAAGAAACAAGTGCTTGCTCTGGTGCAAGACCGTCTCAAGACCTTGGCCGAGCTGCCAATGCTGAGCCGCTACTTCTTCGAAGAGCCCACTATCAACGAAGAGCTCATTACCACCAACAAACCACTGCGCAAGCTGACGGATGAACAGCGCCGAGAGCTCCTCACCACAGCCCACGCCGCCCTAGCTCAGCAGCACACATGGACATCAAGCGCCATTCAAGATACCCTTAACCAGCTCCTCGAGACCACCGGCCACAAGCCTGGCGTGCTCTTTAGCCTCATTCGCATCGCCACCACCTGGGCACCCTTTAGCCCCCAGCTGAATGACACGCTGGCGCTGCTTGGCAAGGAGCGGACGCTGGCGCGGATTGAGCAGTATCTTAGGCGATAACGCACTACGCATCGCACAAAAAACCGGCTCTCCCAGCCGGTTTTTACTTGAACAAATAATTGCGTCATGAGCAAAAAATAATAGAAACAACAGGGGTAGGGGGCTGCCCGCGAATACACAATGGTACTCAAGCGGGCAGCCCGGTGGATAGAAGGGCCATGCCTATGCTATTCCATAGGCCGGCGTGAGGCTTGAGATATCAAGCCTTTTTTGGCTCCTTGCGATCGGTAGAACAAGTCGAGTCACTATCTGCCTCCAGCATCGCCTGAGACAGCGATCCCCATCCAATAACCTCATCCTTGGTCTCACCGAGAATAAAGGGGAGAGAGGACATTCTCGAAGCGCGGTCGGCCTCGGCAGCTACCAGGGCCTCACGCTCCTCACGTGAACGGCGAAGTGACGCTTCAGTAGCCTTGCGCTTAGCTTCAATACGCCACCGCTCTTTAGCAGCAGCGTAAGCAGCCTCAAGGCGGTCAATCTCGTCTTGTATATAACCATACAAGACGTCGAAAGCACGACGCCGATACTCCTCAGGTGAGGAGAGTTTGGCGCTATACTCCCTACCAATGAACTCTATGAGCTCTGGGTTGCGACGAACAACCAGAGTGACGGACTCACCATGGATACTAACTACCTCAGTATTGATCCTGCCAACAGATGCCCCAGCCCCAGCCTCCAAACTCTTACGAGCATTCTGAGAGAGGCCAGATTGAAGTAACCATCGTATACACCGGACAACTGGGTAGTTGAAATCTATGATTTGAATCTCGTTCTCGAATTGCTGGTGCCTCGTCCTGTATCGTTGCCAGTTGCTGATCATAGAGCGGATGTAGTACCCAGTCATAAGAACAGCCGGAACGACAAGTATCAACCATGATAGCGACCACACTGATGCGCATCCACCGATACTGGCAGCCAGTGCTGCTGCTGTGGTTTTGCGAGCGTCTGAAAGCGCTGCAATTCGTAGTTGGTCAACATACTCATGCCAATCAACTTCACCGTCACTCCATGCCCAATGAAGAGCGAACGAAAATCTCTCCTCGTCGCTAACACCTTCCACCCATGAGGCTTTATCAGCGTGACGGCTGTAGTCACCGCAACCAGTCGACTCTCCGTCTACATAGAGTCTACCGCAATGAATCTCAAGGAACATATTCTCTTCCCCTTTCTATCTGTAGAGAGAATATGAAAGAAATTATATATATATATATATATCTGTCAAGGCCTTATTGCTGCGCTATTTACAACGATACAGAAGCAGTAGCTCACTGTTACCTCAAAATATCATGCTATTTGCTGGTATGGTAGTAGCCTGGCTACAATGGGTGCTTTACTATCCTCGCCAAGTAGTATTCACGCCACAGGAAGAGCACCGTGCAGCTATTTTGCTGGAGGTACGTCGCCCGGCCAGACCGATGGTGCCGGCTCCATACCGCTCACAGAGTCTGCGCTGCCGTTAATTATATCGCGCGCAACGGGGGAGGCGAATATGTCAACGCCCTGTGGGCCCGAGCCAATCCCTATGCCGCCTCCGAGAGCAGCAAGCGTCATAGCCCCCATGACATCAGATGACGGCTGCTTGCACTTGCGCACCCCTTCTCGCACTCGTCCCACACACAAATCTCCTTGTGGCAATTGAGGTGATTGACCTTCGTTAGTCCATTGTGATGGTGGTATAGCGCTGCTGTCTTCACCATTATCTGTACTACCTGCCAAAGGGCCATCGTGTTGTCGTGTCATATTTCCTCACCCAAATTATCGTTAATGGTTATTCATTGTAGGCTATTTTTGCGGATTTGCCAAGGGGTTTGTTGGGTAATTGATCGCATGCGCTCAAGGTATCGAGATATCTATCTTCGCCATGCAGCTCTTACGCAATTCCTCATCATCAACCGCCACAAAAAGACTCAGCGCACGAAGTGAATAACCAAGACCCATTTACTCATAGAGCACAAGCAGAGAAGTGTGCGCTTCTGGCGAGGGCAAGAATACTCACACCGTACAGTGGTCAATCTCAAGGTAGCCTTTTGCCGTAAAATTCCTCATTCATCGCTATCCGCTCATGGTATAATGGCCATAAGATGAGTTCACCACAGAATACACCACCGGCAGCTTTTGGCGGTCGGGCGCAGCGTCGACGTTTGCGGCGGCATGGACGGCACTTTATGGGGCTGCGGCATTTTGTGGGGCAACACCGCATGCCCGTGATGGTGATTGGTGGAGCATTGGTGGTATTTGCTGGAGCAATGGCGTCATTTTCTCTACTCAATAAGCCTCGCCAGGCCAAGCCCGCCCCTGTTGTGGCAACGCAGAAAGCCCCAGAGGTGTATTATTCGCCCCTGACTGGCCTCAAGGTAGCCGACCAAGCGGCCACCACCAAGCCCGTTACTGCCGTGATGCTCGAGAATAGCCCCAGTGCTCGCCCTCAGTCGGGCATCAAGCAGGCTGAGGTGGTGTACGAGGCAATTGCCGAGGCAGGTATCACTCGCTTTCTCGCGCTGTACCAGCAAAACAAACCAGCGATGATTGGCCCAGTGCGCAGCCTGCGGCCATACTACATCGACTGGCTCGCGCCATACCAGCCCAGCGTCGCCCATGTAGGGGGTAGCTCACATGCTTTGCAGGAGATCCGCAATGGCACCTACCGCGATATCGACCAGTTCTTTCATGAGCGCAGCTATTGGCGCGCCACCGACCGCCGTGCCCCGCACAATGTCTACACCAGTGCCGAGCGGCTGGATGACCTCAATAGCAGCAAAGGCTACAAGCAGTCTGTTGTCAAGATCGCACTTGCCCGGGCCGATGGCAAGCCAGCCAACCCTGCCACCGCCACCGTGGCCGTCATCAACTTTGGCAAATCCGCCCGCTACAACACACGCTATCAATACGATGCCAGCACCAACACCTACCAGCGTAGCATTGGTGGCGAGGCTAGTTTGGATCGTGAGGAAGGGCAGATTGCGCCCAGCGTTGTGGTGGCACTAACCGTCCAGCAGACCACCGTGCAAGAGGATGGCATTCGCGAAAATATCATCACCACTGGCCAAGGCAAAGCAACTATCTTCCAAAACGGCAGTGTGGTGGAGGGAATATGGCGCAAAGCTAACCGCGCCAGCCCCCTCGAGCTGCTCGATGCCAATGGCAAGGCAATCGCTCTCACCCGCGGCCAGACATGGATTGCGGCAGTACCTGGCGGCACGGGGAGCGTGTCGTGGCAGCAATAGGCCCAGCCCGGCCATTGCCACCTCATCGTCCACCCACCCTTATTAAGCAGTATTGGCCGCGCTATAGCCGCCGTGCTATTGGTGCGAGTATGCTCATGCAGTGTACCATTGCCGGGCTCGTGGCGAGTACACTGTGGATGATTGGCCTAAGCCCTAGCCAGCTGCAGTTTTGGCTGGTTATTATGGTGGTAGTGTTGGCGAGTATCCCACTCAATATTTTCCTGCTCATGCAGCTACTCACCCCGCTCAAAGACCTCACGCATGCTCTCAGCCATGTAGCAGGCGAGCCTAGTACCATTACACCGCCCAACCCCAATGCAGCACACTTCGAGCGCGATGGCTTCAAGCCGCTGCTGCAATACATCTACCAAACGGCCGCACTAGCTGGCCAAAACCCGCCGAGCCAGGCTCAAGCACAAGCTGCCCAGATCGAGACCGCGCTTGATCAAACGAGTGCTGGCATTGCCATCCTCACTAGCCAGGGGCAGGTACGCTACCACAACCGCCACACCCCACTGCGCCAGAGCCATGATGGCGCGGCCGAGCTCGAGCTGCTATTCGAGCCAGGCGATGGTCTGACGGAGTGGCTCGCACACTGCCGCCACAGCGCTGTCCATGCCGAGAAGACCTGGCTGCGCATTGCAAACAAGCTGGTGGGTGAACCTGGGCGGCGTATCTTCGACATTACGGCCAATTATGAGAAGGGAAGCAGCGCCGAGGTTATACTGGTGCTGCACGATCGCACCACTCTCTACCAGCCCGAGGATGATGACCTCGATTTCATCGCCTTTGCCGCTCACGAGCTGCGCGGACCCATCACCGTTATTCGTGGCTATCTGGATGTCCTCACTGAGGAGGTTGGCCCAGCGCTGGCTGGCGACCAGCAAGAGCTACTAGGGCGGCTCGTTGTCTCAGCCAATCGTCTCAGTGGCTATGTCAACAACATCCTTAATGCCAGCAAGTTCGACCGCCGCCACCTCCGCGTCCACCTAGCAGAAGAGTCGGTTAGCAGCATCTGCAATATCATCCGCGACGACATGCAGCTGCGTGCCACCACCCAAGGTCGCCAGCTCACGGTGGATATCCCCACCACGCTGCCCACTATTGCGGCCGATCGCTCCAGCCTGTCTGAGGTGCTAAGTAATATCATTGATAACGCGCTCAAATATAGCAACGAAGGCGGGCTCGTAGCCGTCTCGGCCGTGCAAGACGGTGCATTCGTCGCCATCAAGGTGCAAGACCACGGCATCGGCATCCCCGCCAATGTCATGGGTAATCTCTTTCACAAGTTCTATCGCTCGCACCGCAGCCGCGAAACTGTAGCTGGCACGGGTATTGGGCTCTACATTAGCAAGGCGATCGTCGAGTCACACGGTGGGCAGATTGGCGTGGTAAGCCGCGAAGGGGAGGGCTCCACCTTCACGATCACCATCCCCACCTACGCCAGCGTAGCAGACAAAATCACTGATGGCAGCAACAGTCAGCTCATCACCAGCGGCAGCGGCTGGATAAAAAATCACACGATGTATAAGGGATAACAGAGGTAGGAGGAGAGAACTTATGGCAATTCAAACAATTCTCGTCATTGAAGACGATCGCTTCATTGGCGAAATGTACGTGCGCAGCCTCCGCAAAGCAGGCTATACAGTAGACTGGCTAATCGACGGGGCAGACGGCCTCGTGGCGGCACGCAACAACCACTACGACCTCATCTTGCTCGACATCATGCTCCCCGAAAAACGCGGCAGCGAGATCCTCGAGGCACTGCGCGCCGAGCCGCAACACATCGCTGGCACAAAGATCGTCATTATGACCAACTTCGACCAAGACGAATCCACCCGCCTCGCTCTCCAAACTAGTGTGGACGGCTATCTCATCAAAGCCGAGATCACTCCACGGCGATTGCTGGAGATTATTGCGGGGATGGAGAATAGCTAGTGGCTATCTCTGCTGTATATACCTCTTAATCCAGCATCATCAAGCGCCTTGATGATCTTATCATTTGGATCAAAGGCATTTGGGGAGAGAAAGTCACCATTAACCCTTTGGCGAATACTCTCGACAGCTTCAGACGAAGCAAGCATACTTCTTCCACCTATCATTCTATAGCCTTGATCTAGCGCAATCCTTCCTACCCGCCAACCTATTGCATGTGCACGCAATTCGTACGACAAGCGATGCTGTTCAGCCATGCCGTCTCTATCCATCATCCATACTGGATAGTCAAGATAATCTGCCCCATGTATCATTTCATGACTTAGTGTATCAATCATTTCAACCAGTTGAATAATTCTCTCATTAACAACAATACTGGGTTGACCTATCACTCCAGCAGCAATATTTTCTTGGCCTTTACGGGTCATATTTACAACTGACGAAGTTGTTTTTCCACTCCTTTGCGCAGGTATGCTTAGCTCTCTCCTATGATGATTTTCTTTTTTTGTATTTCGAAAATACATTACAGCAAGATCCCATTTGACCGCATTGTCTAGATCTAGTTCACGGAGAACTGCATTATATTGCTCTTGTGCTATGCCGTCCATCGTTGTATACGCAACCTCACTAGGGTACAGCGATACAATAGGGATTATCCGCTGCCTATACCAATCTGGCACTTCGTCAATCACTCCATTGGTATCAATACTAGGCACATGTGCACAGTCAACAGCTTTTGCCAAGCGTACCGCATGCTCGCCCAAAACGTCATATCCTTGTGGACTTTGAACGATTCCAAAAATACCTTCCAGCGACCGTTTCAGCCTATCCTGCCGCGCTACATACTCAGCAGGGTGCGGCATGATTTTTTTGCTTTTCTCTAGTGCCATGTGATTATTATTACTTATATTTTGCGTAAAACGCAATAGCGAACAAGCTTATTGGGGTAGCTTTCCCTCACATCGTAGGCCCATCACGCCAAATATATATCTCAAAACAATATACGCAAATAAAAATACCTCGCCGGGGCAAGGTATCATAGCATACTATACTGGTGACCTCACCGGGAATCGAACCCGGATTGCCAGGATGAAAACCTGGTGTCCTAACCGTTAGACGATGAGGCCGTGCAGGCACGTAGCTGTGCTGTGTGCCATTATACAAAAAACTCGCTGGTTTGTCCACTGCAATACTACCTTATTATCCTACCGCCCAAAAATCACGCTCTAGCTGCGGCGATATCTGCTATACTAATGACACAATATTATGTAATACAACGAAGCTACTTATGGATATTTCACCTGTTCCGACATCTGTGCTGGGAGAGCACCCACCCCAGCGTCCCGCCAAGCGGCGGCGCAATAAGCTCACGCTGTGGGTGATGCTTGCGGCGGCCATCACTGTGGTACTCTCGGCCATTGCTGCAGCGGTGACTCTCCTCTCCGCGCCGCAGCGCATGCAGGCCGCGGCGGTATCGGCCACGCCATCGCGCACCGATGTATTTCTGGCTAATAGCTATGGAGCAGGTCAGCGCGCAGTACGATTTGCGGCGGGGCAGGGTGGCTTGAACTTTTTGGGTAGCACAGCCGACCACTCGCGGCTCGCCATCACGGGGCAGGGCGCGCAAGATGCCGCACCAGTGCTCCGGATTTGGGATACTGGGCGCAAGCAGCCAGTTGCCACTTGGCCAGCCAGCACCTGCAGCAGCGTCACACCACGTGGAGTGGTGTATTGTGCCAGCCAACAGCGGGGGCGCTCGGTCATTACCGCGGTAGAGCTTGCGACCGCTAAGGTTCTCTATACTACCCCTGTAGCTAGCCAGCCCACTACGCTTACATATTACGGCACAGATAGCCAACAGCAAGACATTATTGGCGAGAGCGCCACCGCCACCTTCTACGCCGCCGCAGGGAGCCTGCGCACTATCACCAGTGGCGATTTTCAGAACCCCAACGCCATCTGCACGATAGCGAGCGGTAGCAAGCTTCTCTGTCGCCGTAATACCGAGAAAGACCACGGCGCTAAGCCATCCCAGAAGTCACCCAATAAGCGTGCCACCTCACGTACTACTACTGGTGTTGTCATTACGAATGAACGCCAAGCGACCACTGCAGACCAATCGACCACCGTCATCACCGTGTACGACATCACGAGCGGCACGCGGGAAGTGCAGCGCACAGCCAGCTCTAGCAACGTCACCCTAGCAAGCGATGGCTGGCTGGAGGGCACTGCGAGCAGCAATACCATCCAATCCAGCGGGCAAGAGACCTTCGAGAGCTATGGCATTGATGGCAAGCCACGCGGCCGCAGCACTGTCAATAGCGCCTATAAGCTCAGCCCAGCCGCCAGCTCCTTCACCAACCCTGCTGGCACTACTGTGCCAACGTACCCCCGAGAGGCTCTCACTACAGATATGCCGCGCGTCGTTGTGGATGGGCAGGGTAGAGAGTTCCTGCGTATTGCCAGCCAAAACACCCAAGACTTCGCCCTCAGCCACGCCACCTATAGCCGCACCAGTGGCGGCACACTCACTCTGGCCGATGGTGGCAATATTGTCTCCGCCAGCCTAGATGGCTCACTCCTCCTCACCAGCAACCTCCACTCCGCTGGTATCCAAGCCAGTGGCAGCAAAGGCCTCAAGATCGTCAAAGTTGCCGATGGTAACACCCTCCTCACCATCAAGGCTACCGACATGCGCAGCCTCACTATTCGTAGCAATCTCATCGCTAGCACTGGCAAGGACGGCGCACTTGTGGTGTATGTGCCGGGCAAGTAGCGCTGCACCCTACGCCTCAACACACAACGCGCCCACGTCCTCCGTATAGCTACAGTTTTACAGCAAAATAACCCGCCAATCGTGAGCGGGTTATCTGTAAGAGTAGCAGAGCGGTATTCTACCGGCTTGCTGCGTGGTTAAGCACATAGGCACTAAGGCAGGCCAGGCCAACGCTAAGCATAACGATAGCAGTGTGCGGGTCGATGCTGTGCGAGATACTCAGTACCACTACGATAACGCTGAGCACCAGGCAGGCTGCGATGAGCAGAATGTCGAGCATTTGCTTGGGCGTCTTTTTGCGGGCGGTCGATACCGTGACCTTCGTCTTGGTGGTTGTTGATGGCGCGGCTGCTTTGGCCGCTGCTTTGGTTGATTTTTTTGCCATATGGCCTCCTTTGTTTTCTGGCACTATTGTAGCACATTGTAGAGAAAAATGGGCGAATAAATTACCCAAGGTCATAAGAAGTGGCGGGCAGCGAGCGCAGCTCTCGCCCAGCACTCCATTGCCATCGCCCAGGCAATCCGCTATAATACACACAAAGCATAAGGGGGATAACCAATGGGGGTGCAACAAATCAGCCGGTTTTGGCACCGGCGCTTGTGCGAGGCAAGCATGCTCTATGCCGTCATCATCGTGGCGCTGTGGGCATGGCGGCACTTTGGCGGGGTGGATCAATACAACCTCGTGCTTGGCATGCCACTCATTGCCGTCATCTTGGCCGGTATAACAGGGGTCGTGGCAGCGGTGCTTCACATATGGCCACCGCAGCAGCGGCTTGGGCAGGCGAGCCTAGTGGTGTATCTCTGCGCCGTTGCCACAACAGGCGCACTCATCGTTGGCACTGGCGGGCTGAGCTCACCCTTTATTGCAGCGTGGCTCTTGGTGGCAGTCTTTGCGATGTTTTTTGGCTGGGTAGGGCTAGCACTGGTCTTGCTACTAGTCAATGCCTATCTCAGTTGGGGGGTGCTGGCGGGGCATATTACAAGTACGATGATCCCCAGTGCCATGCTGACGGGTGAGCTCCCCATCTTGGTGGGGTGCTTGCTGTGGGGGCCGGATGATCGCGCTGCCGAGGCCCGTACCACCTCATACCGCGAGCTTGCCGCCACGCTAAGCCAGGTAGCAGGTAAGTCGGACATTGTGCTCAATGCGATTGGCGATGGCGTGATGGCACTGGACGCAGACGGGATGATAGAGCTCATCAATCCAGCAGCTCAGCGCCTCGTGGGTTGGGGTGACGAAGATGCTCTGGGCCTCAGCTACCAATCCGTCCTCAAGCTTATCGACGCCAAGAATGACCCCATTACCAATGATACCGACCCCATCGCCGCCGTCCTAGCGGACAACCAGCCCCTCACCACCGACCGCCTGCGTCTTGTGACGAGCTCTGGCAAGACACCGATCATCTCACTCGTCATTTCGCCCGTCAGCAGCGAGCCAGGCAGTGGGGTTATCGTCGTCTTTCGTGACGTGACGAAGGAAAAGGCCGAGGAACGCCAAAAAGCCGAATTCATTAGCACCGCCAGCCATGAGATGCGTACCCCTGTAGCGTCAATCGAGGGCTACCTTGGCCTCACCCTTAACCCCGCCACCGCCACCATCGACCAGCGCGCCCGCGACTTCATTACCAAAGCCCACCGCTCGGCTGAGCACCTCGGCCGGCTCTTCCAAGACCTGCTGGACGTGAGCAAAGCCGACGATGGCCGCTTGCAGAGCAATCCTGAAGCGATCGACCTCATCCCCTTTGTTAGCGACATTGTGGAGGGGCTGCGCCACAAGGCCGAGAACAAAAAGCTCCAGCTTATCTTCAAGCCACGCCCTGGCACAACTGGCGGTGAGCACAGCGCTACCTTCACGAGCCGGACGCTTAGCCCTGCCTTTTATGTCTATGTCGACCCAGACCAACTGCGTGAGGTGCTTGATAATCTGGTGGAGAATGCTATCAAGTACACCCCCAGCGGGCGTGTAACGGTGGATGTGACCGGCGGTAGTGGGCGCGTGACAATCACCATTGCCGATACTGGCATTGGCATACCGGTGGAAGATCAGTCACACCTCTTCCAAAAGTTCTATCGAGTAGATAATTCGGACACGCGCGAGATTGGCGGCACTGGCCTAGGGCTCTATCTTAGTCGCCGCCTTACAGAGGTGATGGGTGGACGCTTGTGGGTAGAGAGTGCGTACCGGCAGGGAAGTACCTTCTTCCTTGAGCTCCCGCGCTTGAGCGAGCACGATGCTCAAACCGCCCTCGCTGCCAAAGCCAAGACGGCAGCACAAGTAGCCGAGACAACCCCGCCTCGCCCGGTGCCAACTTTTGCCGCAGCCACACTCCAGGGCCAAGGCTTTTTGCCGCAACCAAGCCTAGCTACTCGCGCCCAGCACCCAACCCAAAAGAACAGCCGCTCAGCCACGCCACCCACGGCAAAAAACGTGCAATCTACCGCTGTTACCGCTGCTCAGGCTGCTCCTGCCACTCCCTCAAGCGCCACACCGCCATCTGCGCCAAGTACGTCGCCCACGGCGCACATCATTGCCACCAGCCAGCCCCGGCGCAACCCCACTCGTGTCCGCGATGTCCTCACCACGCCGCGCTCTGCTGCGCCACCACGGGCAGTGCGGTAAATCTCACGCCTCTCTCGAAATAATTATAGAGACCGATATTTTCCACAATACTGGCCTCTTTTATATTAAAACCTGCTACTAGTACCCCTCCTGTAGCAAAAAGCGAGAAGGGGAGTGAACCCCAGCGAAGGCAAAGCCCCAGGCTGCTACACGCTTACGACTAGGGTTTCTTGCGGGAAGATTTGCGTGATCGCTCATTGAGCAGACATAGCGTAATAGAACTAAGGGCCATCGCTTCCGTACCACACGCTACCCCGTGCATCACCGCTTCTTCCATCTGGCGATGCTCGAGCCCATCGATGTTTGAGAACCCCTCGGCAGCAGCAATCTCCTCATCTGTCGTCATCACATGCTCCGCAACTGGGTTGAGCAGGTTACCAACCGGCTCTATATTGCCACTGTCATGATAGAGACTAATGCCTGTTGCGGCTGTCAGGGTAGCACCAACAGTCGCTAGCATCCCCAGCATACGCGCCGTTTGCCAGCGCAGCGAGGACTGCTCGGGCGATTGTAATTTTTCTGCAAAACGCGTGACCCAGCTTGGCTTCTCACTTTTGTGTCGCGCCCCAGCGTGTCGCATTTGTTGTGTTGTTGTCATATTCATATTCCTCTGTTAAGAGAGTGCTATGATACCACGGTATGGTTTTATAGTCAATAGTTACGTATCTGCGCCCAAAACCCCCAAACCTCTTATGCCTATAGCTAAACGCACAGTAGCCATGCCGAAGATGCATACAGAGCGCTCCCGCTCCCGCTTCCTGCATTGCTAGCCTATAGAGAGTTTCTTGTGCAGACCAACACTCATCAATCTCTCTATGCAAATCCAATCGTGCGCCCACACCACCACCGAGGCGGCTCTTTTCTATCACTTTCTCTCAAAAAAACCACAAGCACTATGGTATTTTTGCTGATAATTGCGTACAATAGAGGGTGATATGACAAAGGTTAAGATTCTGCTTGTCGAAGACGACAAAAGCCTGCGCGAAATATACGGAGTACGCCTGTTGGCCGAGGGGTATGACATCGTGTCGGCCGGCGATGGGGAAGAAGCACTCGCCATGGCTATCAAAGAACGTCCGCAGCTCATCATCAGTGATGTGATGATGCCCAAGATTAGTGGCTTCGACATGCTCGATATCTTGCGTAGCACTACCGAGACGCGCGGCATCAAGGTGATTATCATGACGGCACTCTCTAGCCAAGACCAACGCATGCGCGGCGAGGCACTGGGGGCAGACCGCTATCTCGTCAAGTCGCAGGTTGGCATTGAAGATGTGGTGCGCGCCGTACACGACGTCCTTGGCGATACAGGGGTAAGCCACCGGCCGGCAGCACATACCACTCCTGAGCCTCAGCCAAGCGCACCAGCCAACCCAGTGCCACCAGTCAGTCAACCCCAGCCTACCACACTGCCACAACCCACAGCGCCATTCTCTACACCACGGCCGGCCAGCCTGGGTGAGCGAGTGATCCACCCACTACAGTCTTCTATGCCAAGGCCAGATTATGCCAGCTTAATAGATGACGAGCTCGATGCCGCCAATGGTACTTCACAGCCCACGGTGCCGCAGCCGCCAGCCGAGCCCACTACGCCACAGCCATTCACCTTGCCGCCAACCGAGAATACCCCAGAGGCGGAGATCATCACGCATCATGATGAACACTCAGCCCCTGCTAGTAGCGCACCAAGCCCAGCAGAAGCTCCGCACCCACACACACCGCCAGCCAGCGATGCTCCCGCCGCGCAGCCACTCATTAACGATATTATTGCGCCGCACAGCACCGCGCCATCGGGTATTCCAGAGATTAAGCCTCAGACAGCGGCAAACAAACCGCCACTACCGCCACACTACACCCACACTCCAGCCGACGACGAAGCCGAGTTAGCCGAAGCTCTCCGCATGAGCGCACAACAGGCTGATGATGAGACAGACACCGATATAGCCGCCTACCAGCCAAGCCAAAACCAGCTCGTATCAGACGCCGTGGCCAACCTTAATGAGCAGATGGACACCATTCCGGCTCCGGTCGAACCACTAGCACCAACCGCCACAGCATACGACACACCGGCACCAAGCCACACTGCGCCAGTCGCCTCAGCTCAACCACCAGCTGCTCACCACGAGCATCACGAGGATTCACCAGCTCATCCTGCTACTGATAGTGCAGCCATTGCGCCGCACAGCACACAGGCCATTGCTGCAGACCCGTCTGACGCACTAGCCGCGGCGTTGCTCCAGGGTAGTGCAGCCGCTCATCCGTCGGTCTCGCCAGTCGATCATCCACTTTACGATGCCATCCGTCCAGCTCCCGTTGCTGCAGTGCATTCTGCTCCAGCACAGCCCGTCAACGCCGCAGCAGGGCAATCATCAACCACTCATCATGCAGCATCAGCGCCTCAGCCAGAAGCCGCACCTTCGCGTCCAGCACCGGCCATACAGCATAGCCACGACAACCTCAGTTTCGAAGAGACTGAGCGGACAACACCATCGGCCGGGTCGCACTAAAAAGCGTATCCATATCGCTCCACACGTGCTATACTAGGTAATCATCAGTGCATGGAGCCTGTTATGTTCGATCGATTACCATTCGACTACCCATATCCATTCTATGAACAACCTCCCGATGACCCCGTCACTGGCCCTGCTGCGCGATGCAACGATCCACTACAAGCTGATAGCCGCCAGCATCCATCGCTTGAGTACCCACTCGATGTGCCAGAGGTCAAACATAGCCCGCTTTTCATACGCATTCGTGCCATTGGCAAGGCTGCTCTCCGCGGCACGCGGAGCATTGTCTCAGCGGTTACTCGGTCGTGGTCGCGTCATACCCATCAGCATTAACTGAGAGAGTTAGCGGCACAGAGCCGAGCCTTCGGCCAGTACGTCCTGGGTGATATAATAGGGGCATGTCGACTACTCGCCTTAACAAACACATTGCTCTTGTGCTGGGCCTGTCGCGCCGCCAAGCGGATGACCTGATCGCCGCTGGAGATGTCGTAGTTGATGGCGAGGTAGCTGTGCTCGGTGCCCGCCTCCAGCCAGGCAGCTTGGTAACGGTACAGGGCGCGCCACTACCCGAGCAGGTTACTTACCGCACTATTATGCTCAACAAGCCAGTGGGCTACGTTTGCTCGCGCAAACAACAGGGGTCACAGCCCACTATTTATAGCCTTTTACCAACAGAGTTGCATGCTCTTAAGCCCGTCGGTCGGCTTGATGCCGATAGCTCGGGCTTGCTTTTGCTCAGCAACAACGGCGACTTTGCCTACCGCATGACCCACCCACAGTTTGCTAAGGTCAAAGAATACCACGTCCGGCTCGACCACCCACTCGAACCCCTCCACCAGCAGATGATCAGCGACTATGGCATCCAGCTTGCCGATGGTACCAGCCGGCTCATCCTCACGCGTCTTCGGCCCGATAGCCGCACCGAGTGGCACATTAGCATGAGCGAGGGCCGTAACCGCCAGATTCGCCGCACCTTCGCCGCTCTGGGTTATACTGTCACGCGCCTGCACCGCACGTACTTTGGTAGCTATAGCCTAGGCAAATTACCGCGAGGTAAGTGGCAGAACGTGGCCGAGCAGTAGGGCACTGCAAATCCGCTCGCGCGCTTTCATGATATAATGAGAGCATTATGGCTACCAAACTTCCTACCGTTGCAATCATCGGGCGTGCCAATGCTGGCAAGAGCTCGCTGTTTAATCGTATGATGCGCTCACAGCAGGCTATCGTGGCGCGAGAGGCTGGCACAACGCGCGATCGGGTGGTAGGCAAGGCAGCCTACCATGGGCATGAGTTCTGGCTCGTCGATACCGCTGGCCTCAAGCCAGCTGAAGACGAGTTTGAGGCAAGTATCCAAGAGCAAATCACCGATGCATCCGATGCGGCCGACGTCATCCTCGTGGTCGTGGATAGTACCGAATACCCCAGCGACGAAGACCGGCGCGTCGCCAAAACCGCCCTCAAGAGCCGCAAGCCTGTCATTCTCATTGCAAACAAAACCGACCTGCGGGGCAGCTTGCCCACTAGTGAATTCCTCCGCCTTGGCATCAAGAGTATCATTCGCACCAGTGCCGAGCACAACAGTGGCATTAGCGATGCGCTGGATGAGATCTGCCAGCACATCCCAGAGAAGCGCCAAGCAGAGCCGAGCGATGTGCTCAAGATTGCTTTGATCGGCCGGCCAAACGTGGGCAAATCCAGCCTCTTCAACACACTAGCGGGCAAGCAGCAAGCCATCGTGGCTGGGGTGGCGGGCACCACGCGCGATGTCAATCGCATCCGTCTGCGCTACCAGGGGCAAGCCATCGAGCTGCTCGACACCGCTGGCATTCGCCGCCAAGGCAAGCAAGAGGTGGGCATCGAGAAGTTTAGCGTCTTGCGCACTTTGGCTGCCATCGAGGAGGCCGATATTTGCTTCCTCCTGATGGATGTAAATGAGCTCAACACCGCCCTCGACCAGCGGCTTGCTGGCATCATTGCCGAGGCAGGCAAGGGCATGGCCATCGTCGTGAGCAAATGGGACGCCGTGGAAGGCAAAGATGCCTACACGCGCGATGCACTCGCCCCGCAGATCTCCGCCCAGTTCGACTTCACACCGTGGGCACCACTCATCTTCACCAGTGCTGTTACTGGCCAGAATGTGACGAAGTTATTCGACCTCGCTCTTGGCATCGCTGCCCATCGCCAGCAAAAGACCACCACGCGCACCCTCAACGACCTCCTGCAGCGCTCTGTGCAAAAGCACCCACCAGCTGGCCTCAAGAATACCCACCCCAAGCTACGCTACATCGTCCAGACAGACACAAACCCACCATGGTTCGTTATCTACGGCAGCAACCTCAAGTTCGTCCACTGGAGCTACAAGCGCTACCTCGAGCGGCGCATCCGCGACACCTACGACTACACCGGCACTCCCATCAAGCTCTCCTTCCGCGACGAGAAGCAACTCAAAGCCAACCGCGAGCGCGTTAAGCGTGGCCTCGAGCCCGTCACTAAAGCATACAAGCAGCGCAAGAACGCCGAAGGGCAAAACGCGCAGGGCACGAGCAAGAACCGTTTGTAGGTGCTTTCTGACGCTTGTAGAACAATTATCTCAAATTACTTTATGGCATAATTAGTAGAATATATCTCGTTCTCTTCCTGTTGGTGCATAGCCCTGACAGTGTTCGCCCATACCCGAACAAATCGTTGTAGAATGGACACCACTTACCACTGTTATTTTACCGTATTATTGCAATATATCATAACAAGTATTGATATATATATATATATCAGCTACAATCAAATCGTCATGTTGGTTGAGCCCAAAAATCTTGGGCTCCCGGAATCCTAGAGGAGGATAACATGAAGTTCCGGAAGATCGCGTCCTTGGGTGCTACCGCTGCGTTGGCGGTGGGCGGGTTCGTTTTGAGCTCGCCGGCGAACGCCGCTGACGGCGAGTGGCCGGCGGATATTGAGGAGGCTTGCCGCCTGCAGGGGCACTCCGGTGTCTACAACTTCTTCGGCGAGCCGTACACATGGACGTGTTACGACATGTCGTACACGTTCCCGTTCGGTGTGTCGTTTGGGTCGGCTGGTAGTGTCGACATCCAGGGCTACTGCAACCGATTCTACCCCGGTTCCAAGGCCGAGGTAACGAACGACGCGCTCGCTGAGGGCTGGTCCTGCCTGAAGCTGGACTAGCCACCGGAACGCCCACCCAGCCTTATGTTACACAATAAGGCTGGGTGGGCAAACAACATTCAGTAATAACTAATAACATAAGGAGTTGTATTATGACTCATATACCAGCTTATTTTGCTTTGTTGATTCGCGCGCCCGAGGCAAATGCGCTTTTTTGGTCGGCCGTCGCCTTCCATGTTGTGCTATTTGTGGTGGCTATTTGGCTACTTGTTTGGTTCGTCCGGCGAGTCAATCAGATGAGCCAATCGCTCACATCGATCGATGAGAAGCTAAGCGAATTCCTTGATAAGAGTCGGTAGTGTGGCTTCTAGTGGCCTATACGGCCAAGCAATCCAGGTCGACGAATACTCCTCGCTTAAGGAAGGGCTAAGAAATCGCAAGACCCATAATATCACACTCATCTACCTCTGTTTTTGCGTGCAACAAAGTAGGGGTAGGTGGGGTTTTATTATGGTATAGATCTATCTTTCGATACTGCTTCTTGCCATATCACCCTCCTCTGATGTATATAAGACTCAATACCAACCTCTCGTACTGGCGCTACAGAGAAGAGAGAATGACGCAAAAGAGAAAAAATTTTTATATCCAAGCCAATAATAATCAACCCTCATTCTCTGCAATAGATCCTACCAGAGGAGTTAGTGGATAAGCCAAGAGACTCCTCAGACCTACCTTACCCAAACATCATCAGCTGCGCCACCAGCCCATCGCGGGTGATGCTGCTGGCGTGGGTGCCAATGCAAACCAGCTTGGGCACTTCACCAGGCTGGCCAGTAGTGATCTGAATCTGCTCGGGCGTAGCTTCGATATGCCGGCGCGTGCCATGCTCATCAATAAAGCATCCCTTGAGCCGGCGCAGCTCATACGTCGCAAAGAGCTCGAGCCACAGCGTCTCAAAGGCTGCCTCGGTAGTAGTGAGCTGCGACATATCGATGACGCTGTAGGTCGGGTTATCCGGCACGGCGAGCTCACCATCGTACGTATCAAAGAAGGTGAGTAGACTCGACGGCGTTGTGATCTTGCTGAGGTCAAAATGCCCATGCGGCGCAGACAACACCCGCGTATAAGGTAGAGCACGGCGCTTGGCGTCATAGATAGCGCGGTCGTCGCCATGCAGGAGATCTTCTTTGGTAATAAGGACTGTATCGGCAGCTTGCAGCTCCACCTCGTGGGCTGGCTCAATACCGTGCAAAATCTCGTGCGCCGTGATGACGTAATAGCTCTGCAATAGCTCGTATTTGGCAAAGATCCGCGCATTGATGAGCTTCTCTACCAAGTTCATCGTCCGCGCGACCCCTGTTGCCTCGATAAAAACCGGGGCAGGGGACGACTGGCAAAAATCCAGTAGCATGCGCGTCAAGGCATGCTTAGACGAGCAGCACACGCAGTCGCCCGCCAGCGTCGTCACAAGCTCCGCCAGGCCTTCTAGCCGGTAGCCATCGACGTTCTCGTTGGCATATTCATTCTCAATCACGCGCGAGCCAGCAAACTCCGGCTGGCGCAAAAGATACTCCAACACGCTCGTCTTGCCCGCCCCGAGCGAGCCATTGATGAGGTAGAGCGGTACCAGGCCAGGCTGAGTGCGCTGCTCATCAAAGGCGGCATTGAGGCTAAATTCAAGATCATTATCGCGCTGGGCCATGAGTTTAGTATAGCATGGCTCAGTATATCCGCTCACTCCAACAGAGGATATTATGGTCTTATACTAAGGAGTAAGGCTGCTGAGTAACGGTGCTACAGCTGAACCGAAAATGTTCCGGCCAGATTATAACAGCGGTTATCCGCCTACTGTGTGGCTGGCCTCCATATATTTTCTTGTTCAGCTATAGCACCACCAGCGCAGTCATAACAAAACCTTATCCGTGCTATACTAATAGATATGAAATTACTTCTCGCTCTCGGCAACCCTGGCCCGCGCTATGCCGCCACCCGGCACAACGCTGGTTTCATCATCCTCGATACTTATGCAGCAGAGCAGGGGGTGCAGTTTACCCCAAAGAGCCGATTTAATGCTGAGCTAGCCGAGTCTTCGCGGGGCGGAGAAAAGGTCATCCTCGCCAAGCCGACCACATTTTATAACGAGACAGGGGTCGCAGCGCGGGCAATTATGGATTTTTATAAATTATCACTCGACGATGTGCTCGTTATTCACGATGATGTGGCCCTCGATTTTGGCAAAATTCGCGTTAGGCGAGGCGGCGAGAGCGCAGGCAACAATGGGCTTAAGTCGCTCCACCAGCATATTGGGCAGAATTTTTGGCACATTCGCCTTGGCACAGACAATAAAATGCGGCAGCAAGTCGGTGATATTGACTTCGTCTTGAGTAACTTTACCTCAGATGAGCGAGCCCTTTTGCAACAGTGGGCAGCTGAGCAGTCAGCCTCTCTCATTGCGCAATTCCTTGCGGGAGACATAGCAGCGACGAGTGTGACGTACCAGCCGTCGGTACAGGTATAATACATTATTTCGAGCGTATTTTATCTCTCGACGACATATATCAGTGGTGAGTTTGTGGCTTTTGTTTATAGCAATATCTACCGCTTCACAATCTTCTTCACCCCACGCTTGAAGCGCTGCTCAGCGTGGTGGACGGTGTTTGCGGTTGCAGTCTGAAGGTTAATGGCACGAGCCTCGAGGATGCTACTACCGACTGCCAAGCTAATAAAGACAAGGCCCAGCCCACCGGTCGCCCATTCAGGCAGCTCCACGTGGAAGAGCTTGGCGATCATCATCACACCCAGCGCCATAATAGCCCAGTGCGCACCATTCTCAAGATACTTATATTTACCCAGTGCACCAGTCCGTAGTAGATAGACCGTGAGTGAGCGCACCCAGATGGCACCCGCCCCGAGGCCTGCCACAATCAAGACAATACTACTGGTGATAGCAAATGCACCAATCACCCCATCAAAACTAAAGCTCGCGTCCAACACCTCCAGGTACATCAGGCTAGCAAAGGCCGCCCAGCCTGTTTTTGCCTTGAGAGACTGCGCCGTGTCGTCATGAAAGAACGAACCAAAGAGTTCCAGTCCAATATGCAGCAAGATTCCTAGGATAGATGAGATCAGCACCACCGACTCATACTGCCGCTCCACCGTGAAGTACAGCACCGCTGCCACCGCCAGCATCACACACACTTTGAGGTTCTCAAAACGCCCCGCCTTGGCTAGCCATGGCTCAACGTGCCGCATCCAGTGTACCCGCTTGTTGTAGTCCATAAAGTAACTTAGGCCAATCATGATCAAAAACGCCCCGCCAAAGGCATCGATCATTGGCGATGCAGCATGAAGGATGTGCCCATACTCCGCTGGCTTATGTAGCGCGAGATCGACCACTGTTGAGAAGTCGTGCCCGCTTGCCACCATCACAATAACGATCGGCAGCACAAAACGCACCACAAACACTGCAATAAAGATCCCCACCGTCAGGAAAATCTTTTGCCACAGTGGGCTCAGGCTCGCCAAGACGCGGCTATTAATGACGGCATTATCGAAGCTAAAGGTCACCTCTAGTAGTACTAGGATGGTAAACAGCCACAAGCCGCTCACCCCCAAATGGCCAAAAATCGCCCCGCCCAGCAGCACTGTCAGCAGCGCCGAAAACCAAAAAATACGAAAAGGGTGATGAGAATGCCAGAGATGTTTCATAGTGATTTAGTATAGCACATGCATCAATGTATCAGGAAGACTGTACTATGTCTGCGGCGAATGTCACGGCTCGCCACAGTGGTTGCTGCTTATCCATCGCAGTAAGCGGCCCCATCATCTCACTCACACTCCCAAGATATGTCAGACGCGGCTTGTATGTCGCTGTCTCTTTCTTATGAGCAATGATACTATAAGCTTTCAGAGTGTCCGTATCAGCCACGACTGTATTGCTTGCCTGTGTTATGCCAACGATCTTCACTTCAGCGCCTGTTGCTGTCTCGACTTGCGCTACGACAATGCCACCAGACATACCAGGCAAGACAGAATCCTCGCGCGCAGGATCATACGGTTCGTTCTCATCCACTGTCTTCTCTATTCCTGCCACCACAGTTATTTTGCCCTCAGGGCCATCTTGCGCTACTGGGAAGAGGACGTTGAGGTGTGGCTGATTAGCCGGCCAGCGTGTAACCTGCGCCGGGCTGTTATTACTGCTATTGATAGGAAAGCCAAGCGCATACATTGGTTGGCCTTGTTGTATAATTTCCCTTGTTTCATCAGGGGTAGCAAATTGCAGTGCAGGAGCAGGCGTATAATTCTGGTGACGCAATGTTAATGCCGCGACATCTGGCACTGTTGGCCTGTGTGACCCATTTGCCTTGCCAGTGTAGCAACCACTCCGGACGGCATAGCGATGGCCATTGGTCGTTTCTACCGCAATATTACCTCTCTGGTGCTCAGACGATACAACATGCCCAGCCGTCAGCACCGCAGACCAAGCACCCGGCGTCTCGACAATAAACCCACTCCCGCCATAGTCTCCACCAGAGCCTGTCACTTCACTGCCATAGACATTAATCTTAACGACCGAAGGCTGCACCGCCTGCAACACTTCTTGCTTATGCCGCTCCAGGGCTGTATGATCGCCAAGCGCCTCAGCAATCGTGACCGAGGGCCGGCGTGTAATCTCTGTCGGCTGCCCCAGATGCGGCTGCGACATTGAATCATCCAGTGTCGTGCAGGCCGGCAACGGCTCCTTCGCCTGACGCGCCTCGAGTCGAGCACCAACAAACGACCACGTCCCCACAAGCGTAGCACCAAGCATCGCACACGATGCTCGCCAACCAATCGCTCGCCACAATCGCTGACGCCGCTCTGCCCGCTCTTGTTGTTGCCGCTCCATCCGCGTCTCTGGCCGAGAATGCGGGTCAAAATTATGTTCTCGAACTGCCATTTCTGTCATGGTTTGGCCATTATAGTGCTTTGCGGGGCTAAATACAAATTTAGCAAAGTAGTTTAATATATTTACATCGCCCAGTATCACGCTGAACAAGTAAAAGCAATCAATATAATAGTCAAACTCTGGTACGTATTATCATAGTAATAGCAAACACCCCTCTCACTCATCGCCTACTTGAACAAAAAACAAGTTCACTGCACAATAACAGAGAAAAATATGGTGAAAAGTATTGTTCAGCCATATATTTTGTGCGTGCTGGGCTATATAGGTATGCCTGATGTAAGCGTGTGTCAATCACATAGCGTTTCGGCTTGCACCTCTACTTGTCTGTGCCGCGCACATACGTGCGCCCATCGCAAGCCACGATGTTGCTATAGCAACTATACTTCTCGATGCTCGTTTTTCTCATTGAGAAGTATGTAGTTGAGGGCGAAAATTATCAACACGCAAGGTGTTGTATGCTGCGCCAGAGAGCGTAGTAGCACGAGGAGGGTCTTTTATCAAACCTTTACATGCAAGCCTCACAGTCCCTGCAGTAAGTTCTACAAGCAGGGCAAATCCGCCAGGGTCGTGGCCACTACCACAGATACCAGCTACCTTTGCCTTGATAGCACATGTCACAAACCAGAGCAATTCACAGCACCTTCGCACACCAAAGTAAATCAGCTTAGAATAACTAATGCGCGACTAGACCATCATCAACTCACCCCAACAAAAAAGCGCTCATAGTAAGGGTGGGCATCACTATGAGCGCTTGGTTTGCCCTTCGTCCCACCCAATCAGGGTATACGTGATCTACTCACACATACGAGATCCGCTGGACAAAGGGGTTAGTAAGCACACAACCCTGTCTAACGGTGCTGCAGTGGAGGGTAGATAACTACAGCACAGATTGTGTGCAACCTAACACGTTACCTTCGTGAAAACACTGGGGTAACTATGTTAAAATAGGGGGTATAAGGTACTTGAACGAGCTTGCGCTCAATCAATCACTTATGATACTAGCACCCGCTTGACAAAATGTCAACACTTTTCAGCACAAATCATGCAACAGATCAATCACACCACACCACAAGCCCACCAATACCTCAATCCACTCTGCCATATTACCAAGCCACCGCAGCAGATTCACTATCTCGGTACACTACCCGAGGAACGCCGCCCGAGCGTGGCGATCGTTGGGTCGCGCCGGCCCACGCGCTATGGCCGGGAAGTGACGGAGCAATTTGCCCGCGAGCTAACCCGCCAAGGGGTGATCATCATCAGTGGGCTCGCCCTCGGGATTGACAGCATTGCACACCAGGCCTGCGTGGCAGTGGGTGGCACGACGATCGCTGTGCTGGGCAATGGCCTGCCACGGATCTATCCGGCCAATCATACTGCGCTTGCGGGCGATATCGTGGCCAAGGGTGGGGCAGTGGTGTCGGAGCACTTGGCGGGGGATGGCTACCGCTTTGGCAGCTGGAGCTTCCTCGAGCGCAACCGCCTCGTCGCTGGCCTAGCCGACATTGTCGTCATCACCGAGGCAGCCGAGCGCAGTGGCACGCTCAACACTGCTGCCCATGCACTCGAGCAAGGCAAGGACGTCTTTGCGGTGCCAGGCAATATCACCAGCCCACTCTCGCAGGGCTGCAACAACCTCCTCAAGCAAGGCGCCCTGCCTGCCACCAGCCCAGCCGACATCCTCGCCGTCATGACCATCACACCGCCCCAGCGTCAGCAGAGCGAGAATGCCACTCTACCGCTGGGTAGTACACCGCTCGAGGCTGCCATCATCAAGCTGCTGCGCCAAGGCCTGCGCGACGGCGAAGAAATGCAGCGCCGTCTAGGCACACCTATCAGCGAATTTACCATTGCACTGACAATGCTGGAGATCAATGGCGTCATCCGCTCACTCGGTGCCAACCAGTGGACATTGGCTTAGTATTATGGTACAGTACCATATACTATGGCGACAGCAGAGCAGCCCCCAAGACGACGCAAACGCGAATATCACATGAGAGATATTCCTACTGTGCCAAATGCCATCTCGGCTACTGGGCTTGGGTTAGTAGCTGCTGGTGCTCAGAAATTTGACGCTGCGACAAAGGAGAACGACAAAGCTGGCCAGATCATTGGCGCACTCATGATACTTGGCGGTCGTGCATGTGACTTAGCAGATGGCCTAGCAGCGCGACGTCTTGGCCAAGAGAATGACTTTGGTGCAGGATTTGATGCTTTTTGCGACAAATTCGGTATGGCAGTGATTGGTGCAATAGCAGGCAAAACCCATGTTGTACCCAAATCAGTTCTAGCGACAATTGCCACTAAGAATGCCGTCAATGCTGGCGCGACCATCTACCATGGCCTCACAAATGACGAAGCCTTCCGTACGCCAAAATCAGGCAAGCTCAGTATGGCAGCAGATAATATAGCAATTGCTGCCTATTTTCTCAAGTCGCTCGCTCCTGAGGGGAGTAAGCTTGAGCGTTGTGCTGGTGTAGCAGCACTAGGGTCAGTTGCTGCAGGTACTGTCCTTGGTATTGCCGCTGCGAAGGACTATCTCACTGGCCACTATGCCAAAGCTAAAGACTACAGCAAATCTACCAAGTCCACCTCAGCAGCAAACACCCCAGCACGGCAACCTCGCACCCGTATGCGTCGCAAACGCCGCGTGCGTGGGTGATGCGATTGATAATTCGTGCAGCATTCTTTATTGGTAGCCAGGCTTCTTATATATTTTCCACACTATCAGCAATACCCTTACCTATAGACCAGGGAGGGGGAGAGGGTATCAAACTAGCCTCCAGGTGTTTTTCTTGGGTAGTGAGTTGCTGGGGGCTGATGGTGGAGTTTTGTAGCTCAGATTTGTCCAATTTGCATTCCATTCTACTTTGCGGTATCATAGGCGCTTGATTAGATAGGTTAATAGCAAGCATATAACTATAACAAGCGAGTAGATAATCAATGAGCAAACACACACAACTAGTCATCGTCGAGAGCCCAGCCAAGGCCAAGACAATTGAGCGCTACCTGGGCGAGGAATATCAGGTGCTCTCGAGCGTAGGGCACATTCGCGCCATCCCCAAAAAGACCAAGGATGGACAACCGCCGATCGATATCAAAAACGACTTCAAGACCGTCTACGAGATCGATCCAGACAAGAAGAAGGTCATCACCGAGCTCAAGAAGGCCGTGAAGGCGGTTGGAGCGGATAATGTGTGGCTCGCAACCGATGAAGACCGCGAAGGGGAGGCAATTGCCTGGCACCTGTGCGAAGTCCTTGGCCTAGACCCACAGCGCACCAAGCGCATCACGTTCCATGAGATCACCAAGCCCGCCATCGAGGCAGCCATCAAGCAACCTCGCACCGTAGATATGCAGCTCGTGGAGGCCCAGCAGGCACGACAGATCCTCGACCGCATCGTGGGCTTCGAGCTGAGCCCTGTGGTGTGGCGCAAGGTGCCAGGTGGCAAATCAGCCGGCCGCGTACAAAGCCCAGCGGTGCGCTTGCTCGTGGAGCGCGAGCGCGAGATTCGTGACTTTGCGAGTAGTGCACAGTTCCGCGTAACAGCGCATTTTGCCGTAGATGGCGAGGAGCTCAAGGCTGAGCTCAAGCAGCGCTTTGACAGCGAGCAAGCCGCCCACGACTTCTTGACGGGGCTGAGTGGTGCTCGTTTCACCGTCAGCAGCATTACCAAGACGCCCAGTACGCGCAACCCCGCTGCACCATTTACCACCAGTACCCTCCAGCAGGAGGCCAATAGCAAGCTCGGCATGGGCAGCCGCGCTACCATGGCGAGTGCTCAGAAACTCTACCAAGAGGGGCTCATTACCTATATGCGTACCGATAGCGTCAATCTCAGCCGTCAGGCCATCGCCGCCAGCCGCACATACATTACTCAGCACTTTGGTGCCGACTATTCACACAGTCGCACCTTCACCACGAAGTCAGCTGGTGCCCAAGAGGCTCACGAAGCCATCCGCCCGACCGACATCGCCCGCGAATCCGTCGCTGGCAGTAGCTACGACCAAAAACTCTACGACCTCATCCGCCGGCGCACCCTAGCCAGCCAAATGGCCGCTGCGAAGCTAGAGAACACCACCATTACTATCAGCATCGACAGCACGCGGCTGAGGTTAGAGAAGACACTCGTCTTTGAGGCAAAGGGTCAGACAGTGCTGTTTGATGGCTTTTTGCGCGTCTATGGCGGTAAGGATTCGACCATCCTGCCATCAGTCAGCCAGCACACTACCCTTGAGCTCGCACAGGCCGAGGCGCGGCAGGTCTTTGCCCGCCCACCAGCGCGCTATACCGAGGGGACGCTCGTCAAGAAGCTTGAAGAGCTTGGCATTGGCCGGCCCAGCACGTACGCTACCATTATGAATACCATCCAGACCCGTGGCTATGCCGAGCGGGGCGAGAGCGAGGGTGAACCACGCGATGTCATCGTCCTGGAGCGTACGGGCGAGATTCCGAGTGATAATACCCCTGTCGTCACTCGTCGCATCGTCCAAGAAAAAACTGGTGCTACCCGTGGCAAGCTACTGCCCACCCCAGCGGGTGAGCTAATCGCTGGCTTCTTGACGAACCATTTCGACCCCATCATCGACTATGGCTTCACCGCCCGCGTCGAGACCGATTTCGATGACATCGCTGCCAGCAAGCTTGCGCGCAATGCCATGCTGCGCCAATTTTACGAGCCCTTCCATGAGCTCATCGAAAAATCCGGCGACATCGACCGCAGTACTGTTGGTGCTCACCGTGAGGTTGGCACTCACCCCAAGACTGGTAAGCCGATCTTTGCCCGCTTTGGACGTTTTGGGCCGATGCTACAGCTGGGCAGTAGCGAGGATAAGACAACTAAGCCACAGTTTGCGCCACTCCCCAAGGGTGAGCGCATCGAGACCGTCACGCTCGAGCAAGCTCTCAAGGCCTTCGAACTACCGCGCACTGTTGGCACTACCGAGGATGGTCAGACCATCAAGGCAAACGTTGGGCGCTTTGGGCCGTACATTCAGGTAGGCAAGCTCTACGTCAGCCTGAAGGAGCACGACCCGCGCGAAATTACCGAAGCCGAGGCTCGCGTGCTCTACGCCGCCAAGCTCAAGGCCGAGGCAGAGAAGCACATCGCCGATTTTGGCACTATCAAGATCCTCAAGGGACGCTGGGGGCCTTATGTGACTGACGGCAAGACCAACGCACGTGTACCCAAGGATACCGATCCAACAACTCTGGATGAGGCGCAAGCCCGCGAAATCTTGGCCGCCGCACCACCCAAACGGGGCCGGCGCAAGGCTACAACTCGCACCACCACCACACGCAAGAAGCGCACCGCCTAGCCTGGCGACCTCTCATATACCAGCGGCTCCTCTGTACTGGCCGCTGGTTTTTCTATGTCAGCCCGCATTGCTGCGAGCCCGTCAACTGCCCTGTCATGCTCGCCACATCACTTGCAAATGAAAAGCCTCAAAAAATTGTTTACCATAAGCGTAAAGTGTGTGCTATAATAGTTCTATGATGAAACGATTGACTTATATCACCTATTATTCTATAATCAAATGTAAGAAGTGCGAGTGGGCATTCGCAAGCAACTGAGAAGGAAATGGAGAACCGAATCATGAACCAATCAACCAAACAACCAACCGAAATTTTTGCCGCGTCGATCGCTACCATCCTTGATGCAGTCGGCGAAGAACACGACCGCGAGCGCGAGATCATCGTGCGTCGCTTTGGCCTCAAAGAGCGCCGCGAAACACTTGAGCAGATCGGCGAGCTGCTCGGTATTACGCGCGAGCGTGTCCGCCAGCTCGAGAAGGCCATCGTGGTGCGCCTCAAGCTTGCTGCCGAAGCAGGCGAGCTAGAGGGCCTGCACGACGCCGAGCGCCTCATCATCCGCGACCTCTCCGAGAATGGCCGCGTAGGGCGTGTCTCAGACATCACACAGCGCCTGCTAGACGTTGAGACACCCACGGTGCAGCAGCGTGCCCATATTGCCTTCATTGGCGAAGTTTCGGCCCGCCTCACCCCCATCAACGAGACCGACAAATACCACCAAGGCTTGGCCATTGCCGAATATGGTGACGAGAAGGCAGTGCGAAGCCGTGTGGATGAGATCGTTGCCGCCATCAAACAGCATGGCGCGCCCATTAGCCTCGAAGCGCTGCATGACCAACTCACCTACGAGAACCCCAACCAAGTGCGCGGCCTCGCCAGCCTCTCTACCCAGCTAGCCCACCTCAAAGACATGTGGGGTCTGAGCAAATGGCCCACCGTCAACCCCAAAAACATCCGCGACAAAATCTACGTTGTCCTGCTAGACGAAGGCAAGCCGCTGCACTTTAGCGAGATTGCTCAGCGCATCAAGGAGAGCACCTTCAAGCGCCGCAACGTCACCAAGCAAGCCATCCACAACGAGCTCATCAAAGACAAGCGCTTCATCCTCATCGGCCGCGGTATTTATGCGCTCGATATCTGGGGTTATAGCCAAGGCACTGTGGCCGATATCATTGCTGGTATCTTGCGCGACGAGGGTGGTCCATTGCACCGCGACGAGATCGTCAAGCGCGTCCTCAAGAGTCGCCAGGTCAAGGAGACCACCATCCTCCTCAACCTCCAAAGCAAGCCACTCTTCAAGCGCGTCGCCAAGGCCACCTACGCCCTCGAACCACCCAAGGAGCAAGCAGAGGTAGTCGCAGCAGCGTAAAAATTACAAGTTGCTCTTAATAAAAATTGTATGTGAGTGGTATAATGCTCACATACAATTTTTTAGGAGGGGATTAAAATGAACAAAAAGAAGGTATCATCACACCACCCTAAGCTAATTGGCATATCCATTATCACAGCAATACTTACTATACTTAGTTTACCATTGCTAATTAGCCTATACATAAACAACGCTGCAGAGCTTAAACAAAAGCAAGCTAGCCAAGCACATTGTCTTAACGCTGCATATACAAACTATGACACAGCATGGAAGGCAGCAGACAAAGATGGTGATGGCAAGGTTTCGTACAAAGACGGAGCTTCCGACATTATTACATCGTACTTTGATAGCGTGTTAACTTGTTATCGGACACACAAGACGCCCGAAAGCAATGCATTGATTGCCGATTATACAAAGAGGCGTCAAGAAGAAACTGATAAATATACTACTTGGCTCGCATCAGTGCAAAATCAAGAAACAATCCAGCCGCAAAATGAGAATAATCGCAGTATGACATGCATAAGCAATTCGGCTGGATCATCTACCTATACGCATTGCCAATAATCTATATAACGATAGGGAAGTGGCCTCCCCTCCCATCCCGAACACCACATATACTCAGCTATAACAGAGGTAATTTGCCGCCTGGACAACTATCGTGTACACATGATGGCTGCGGGTATCTGCGTGTGATTTTGCACTCATAGGCTTATGTATCGGCCGTTTTGTGTGCAAGATAATTCCGCCGCAGCCACAATTTGCTCATATACACCTCTTGTATCTATTCCTTTGCAGAGCATCTCAGGCATACAGCAAAAGCAACCAAAAAGGGTAGGGTAAGGCAGGGGAGTCTGCCACCCTTTCGTCAAAAATCCCTGGCGACCGCCCTACCCCTGTTTTTACCTCATTTTACTAGCATCTACCACTAATAAGCTTATATTTGAGAGCTATGTTCTCGTGACATACCTCACCTGAGTTGTAGCTCTCTGCTTACCTCCGGTTCTTCTATGCTTATATCCCTCAAGGTTAGCTAGAGAGTCATACTTAGTCCTTGCAGATATACCACTGCCTATAACAGCCAAACAGCAGCACTCAGCCTATATTTGACTAACTATAGGTTATCCAAGCTATCCAGATACGCCGAGACATTCATAAGCTCGCAGTACCGGTTAGCATACCACACAATAAAACAGGCAATCACGTATAGCAAAATAGCAACCAGAAGCAAAGCATAAGCATAAGCATAAGCATCAGCGTTAATAGACAAGGGGATGATAAGCCGCAATGTGCCGCAATCCACACGTGCACAATAATTCACATCCACGCAGCAGTGGGGTAGATGTAAAAGATGTATCATTAATCATCTTTAGGAGTGTAATATAACTTCGCACAATAATCCTTTTACGATGCATATATAGACCCGACCCCAGATACGGCCCGAATTGAGCTGGGTTTGGCGGCTACGGGCTTCATGAGCATAAGACGCATATATCCGGTATATAGATCTTCGATTATTGATCGATTCTATCTCTCACTCAGCAGATTCGCATACGATATCCGCCATCCAAGAGAGAAAGGATAGATTTGCGGTGCTACGCAAAAAAGCAGACGCTTGTTCTATTGGAGGGAACACACGGTGCATGTTCATGCTTCATGCGCGCAAAGTTACGTATGTTTGTTCGTATGCGTGTTTGCTGCGCAAGGTTTGTGACAAGTCTGCGCAACGGCTCGATATCGAACAAACGAGCGCGGCTGCAGATCTAGGTATACGTGCTCTGGTCTCGTATTGCCTGGCGTCATACCAGCACTAACCCGAGCCCCACAGGTTCTGAGCCATGGTTGCGTTGTTTGACATTTTGTTTGCTTAGTATTTTTGCTATGTTTTCTACCCTGCTTGGGGTGACCGAGATTAAAATACTATACAATATCATGATTTGACTTTTTAGCAAAAAACATCTCCCCTACTATTTTTGCATTTTGTTGATTTTGTAGTATAGATATAGTATTTGCACTTTTCGTGCTTTGTTACATAAAATGTTGTAAATTTGTTCTTGTTTTACAGAGTAGCTCCCCTGCCCTTTACTGGATGTACTGCAGTTAGCTACGAAACCGAGGCTTCGTAACCCCAGTAACTTCTCACATTAATTTCTCTTATGCCGCTCCATTCTCAGAAAGATTTATAGCTTGATGACTCTCGCGAATGTCAGGATGCAGGGCTCTTATGCCAGAACCAACAATCCTCTGGTCGTTATCGATTTCGCTCCATCAATGATAGATGAAGTTACCTATAAAGAAAAAGCAGATATCTCAATATCCACACTATTTACAAGGCTAGCACTTGTGTTATCAACAGTTTCCTTACCGATACGCTGCGCGGCCACTGACGCGGACGTCGAGATATTTGGGAGTGATGTGGTGCTGCGCCAGGTAGCGAATGGCTCGGGCGGCATCCTCGCTCTGCAGGCCAGCCGAGCGATCGACCGAGAACTTAACAGGATACTCCACCCCTGTAAACCAAACGTAGATTTGACGCGTCGTGCCAGCAGGCAGCGTGATCTTCTGGACGGTGAGCTGGTGGCGACGGACGGCACCAACGACTTTGCCGATGAAGCCAAGGAATTGGTTGCTGGCGACGACTTGGTTATTGCGCGTACCAATACCACTGTCATCCACCACTTCAATGCTTGGCCGCGGCCCATAGGCACGGCGAAAGGCATGGCCCTCGGTATCAACAAAGAGTTGCTGGCGATTAACCGTCCAGACCACCGCTGCTTGGCGCATAGCAAGGGTGATAGTGCTGCGCCCCAGGCCAGCTTGCTGCGTGGCTGGGAGCACTGCAGCAACCTCGGGGCAATCATGCGTCTGGAGATAGGCCGCCAGCCGACTAGTATTGAGCGCAAAGCGAAAGCGTTCTAGCGGATGGGCAGTGAGATAGTCGTTGATCTTGGCTTGGTAGAGCTGATGGTTGCTGGTGAGATTGCCTGCAATAACTGGTGTCGCAATGACGTTATCGAGCGCAAACCACACTGCAGCCAGCAGCGCCATCACTACTCCAAGCGACAATGCCACGCGGCGGCGCGTCCGGCGCAAATCATGCGCATGCATACGCGGCGACCGCAGCTGCGCCTTTGGCTCGCCCGCACTCGGCACGCGGCTGACTAAGCTACCGGTCAGCGTCCGGTTACGCCGGTAGGTGTAGGCGGTGCGCTGGGGCTGCTCTTCCCTCTTGTTCTTGGCAGCTCGGCGGCGTGCTGGTAGTGGTGTTTGTTTTGTGCGAAAGCCCATGATGCTACAGGCCATTATACCGTAGATGGTTGGTTGTTGGCAAAGGCTACTGACCATCAAACCAGCCAGCCAAATTAATTGATCACTGAGCTCTCAAGTGGTGAAGAACCCCGTCATTTTGACGGAGTGAGACGTGCGTTCTGGTCTTACCTATCCTACTTCTGACGCCGAGCCGTCTCTACCACCATTTGCGCCACGTCGCGAGCGGCATGAGGGCGTGCATAGATGTGGAGGCGCTGAGCGAGCTGCTGGCGCTGCGCAGGGTCGCGTATGAGGGTAAGGATGGCTTGGCCAAGGGCGTCACTCTGCTCTAGGGCGTCATCTTGCAAGACTAGCGCAGCCTTGGCTTCAGCATAGATGGCAGCATTTTTGCGTTGGTCGCCCAGGTGATGGGCCGGCACCAAGATAGCTGCCTGCGCGAGGCCGGCGAGCTCCTGCGTGAAGGTGGCACTGGCGCGAGATACCACTACATCGGCCGCACCAAGCAATTGCGCCATATGCTCGAAAACGAAGGGTACGCAGTGAAAATCGGGGTGCTGCGGCGCTTTGGCCTGGGCGGCATCGTAATTGCCCTTGCCCGCCACCAGATAAACCTGCATGCCAGCAGCCAGCAGGTCATCAGCAGCGCGCAGCACCGCGTGATTGATAATAGCCGAGCCAAGACCACCACCGGTGGCAACAATTAATGGCTTGTGTAGATCAAGCGAGAAGGTCTGCCGTGCCTGCTGCCGCTGAGCCGCAGTGAGCGGACGAAAATCAGCGCCAATCGGCACCCCCACATAGTGGCTACGCGATGCTGGATAGTGATAATGCTTGAGTGGCCAGCCTGTAGCAATCGCTGCTGCCCAGCGTGCCATCACGCGGTTAGTCAGGCCAGGGCGAGCATCGGAGTCGTGAATCACTACTGGTACGCGTAGGCAGCGCGCTGCAATACCAACGGGCAAGCACACAAAGCCCCCTTTAGCAAAGATCACGTCTGGCCGCCAGCGCAGCACCAGCCAGAGGCTCTGGCATACGCCAGCCAGGATCTTAAAGATATCTAGTATATTAGCCAGGACGATACTTGGCATGAGCAACTGGCGCACCACACTGAGGTGCTGGTAGCGCCGGAACTTGCCCGCAGCGATTGTCCGCACCTGCACTGGCACCGCAGCGTGCTGCATGAGCCCGCGCGATTGGCTAGCGAAAGCCTTATCGCAGACGAAGGTCACCTGCACATCGGGCTGGAGGGCTGCGATTTCATTAATGACGGCGACGACCGGCGTAACGTGCCCGCCCGATCCACCGCCGACTGCCAGTAGCTTCATGAGAGGTCTCCTTTTCGTTGATTGGTTGGTAAGCTGCCTGGCGTGATAATTGGAAGGCCAGACCAAGCGCACCAGCAATAAATACCATACTGGTGCCACCAAAGCTCAGCAATGGCAGCGTAATACCCGTCAGCGGGAAGACTCCAATCATCGACGCTACATTTAGCATAACATGTGCACCCAGCCAGCCAAAGACTCCAGCTACCACCAGACGCATTGTCATATCAGGCAGGCGCTCGGCAATCCTCAGCAGGCGCAGTAGCAGCGCTGCAAACAGTGCCAGCACCACCACCGCCCCCACAAAGCCAAACGTTTCACCAATGATAGCAAAGACTGAGTCGTTAATCGCCTCAGGGAGATAGCCGGTCGCTTGGATGCTGTTGCCAATACCCAGGCCAAATAGCCCACCTGTACCCAGCGCAATCTTGGCATTCTTGATGTGGTAGCCATCATCGTTGCTACTGGCGGCGTGGTCATCCCCCTGGAAGAAGGTCGCCACCCGCTCCATGCGGTGCGGCGCAATGACGATGAGCAGCAGCACCAGCGCCACGCAGCCCGCCGCTAGGTAAGCCAGCCAGCGCCAGCTCATGCCGCTCATCACTACCATGCATGCCACCATAGCAGTGAGTGCCAGGCCTGTGCCCATATCCTTTTGCAAAAATATCACGAAAAAGAGCGCAGCGCACATCATAATTACCATGGGGATGATCGTCTGATGGAGGTCGTTTATCACCCCCTGACGCATTCGTGTGCCAAGGAAGAGTGCCATATAGATAAGCATGCCAAACTTCAGCATCTCGGCTGGCTGGAAGCTCCCCAGTGGCCCCAGCGAGAACCAGCGGCACGCCCCAAGGCTACACTGAGCAATCGCCGAGACATGCAGCATATTACCAAGAACAAACAGCAGTGCACACAGCACAAAACCGCTCGCTAGCAGCGTACCCGCCTTCTGGCGCAGCCATGCAAAGGGCACGAGCGACAACCCCACAAAAGCGCTAATTGACAGGAGCAAGCTCACCGTCTGCTTAATGGCGAAATAGCCATCGGTGTAGTAGTTGGTGTTGTGCGCAGAATTGAGCACATTGGCACGCTGCGGGCCAATGGCATACATCACCACCAGGCCCAGCAGCATGAGCAGCCCCACCCAGAGGATAATCTGATAATCCGGCCGGTGCAGCCGTGGTACAGTAGTGGATGAAGCAGTGGCAGCATTGCGCCTGGTATGTTGCTCGCGACGCACTGGCTGAGCCGACCGAGCCGAAGCCGATCGGTGTGCAGCACGGGTGCGACGGCGAGCAGGCGACACCTTAGATATGCCCCCCGCCCAGCGCCATCATCAGGCCAATAAAGCCTGTCACGCAAGAGATCACCCAGAAACGCATCGTTACCTTCACCTCTGGCCAACCAATCGCTTGGAAGTGCTGGTGAATTGGTGCCGAGATAAACACCTTGCGGTGAAAGAACTTCTTACTCAGGATCTGGATCAGGCTCGAGCCCGCCTCTACCACAAACAGCACACCAATGACCGGCAGCAAAAACAGCGTATTCGTCAGCATCGCCACGACGCCTAGGCTCGTCCCAAAGGCAAAGCTCCCCACATCGCCCATAAAGAACCGTGCTGGATAAATATTAAACCACAGGTAGCTCAGCAGCGCCCCCACCACGGTGAAGCAAAAGCCCGCCAGCTGCAAATGCCCCTGTAGTAAGGCAATCACCCCAAAGATGCAATAGCTCACCGCCAGCAGTCCACCAGCCAGACCATCCAGGCCATCGCTAATGTTCACTGCATTGCCAGTTGCTACCACCGCAAAGATAAAGAGCGGGACAATCCACGGGCCGAGCTGCCAGTCACCAAGGTACGGCACATGCACCGTTGTATAGCCTAGCTTGACGTAAAAGAACCAAGCCAGCACCGCCGCCATCACCGCGATCATTGAGAACTTCAGCCAGGCACGCAAGCCTGCCGAGCCCGAGCCATCACTATTGATATTGATCACATCGTCCAGCAGCCCCACTGCCCCACCACCAAGCAATGCCGCCAGTGGGAGCCAGGTCTGGGCTCGGTCGAGATTAAACCCCAGCATCACCACAGCAATGGCCACAATGCCAACCATCCCTGCCATAGTGGGGATATCGCGCGTAAATTTATCGGCATGCAGCTTGGTAAAGACCGTCAACTCCTCGCCCGTTGTACTAGCGGCCCGCTGTTTTTTCCAAAACTTATAACGATACGCAAAGTAGGTGTAGAGCGGCGTGAGGGCCATCGCCAGCAAAAAGGCCGCGACGCTGAGGAGAAATGTCGCGTTGAGCTCGCGAACGAGTGTGGTGAGGTTCATTATGGTGTGTGTCCTTTCGGCTCGAGCTTCATATAGTCGAGCAACCAATTAGATATATCCGTGAAAATCGGGTGAGCATCTCGACCCCCCTGCATATTCAGCCCTTTGCCCGAAACCTCCACCATAATAACATACGTTGGTGTTTTGCCAACCTCCCCACCAAAACCGAGGTAGGTGCCAATGGTTTGGTTCGAAATATACTTACCATCCTTGATGGTTTGCGATGTACCCGTCTTGCCGCCAATGTAGAACCCCGCACGATCGCCACCCGCATAAAAGGCCTGGCGCGCTTGATGCACCATTTCGCGCACAGTGGTAGATGACTGCGGCTTGATAACATGAGCATACGAGGCCTTGCGTGCCGCCTTGGCAAAGGTGCCATTGTCGTCAATCGTCCCTGCGATGACGGTGGGGCTATGGTATGTCCCACCATTAATAATAGCGCTAAAGCCGGCCGAGACCTGCAGCATCGTCGCATCCATCCCCTGGCCAAAGGACATATTAGAGTAGCGCACTGCATTGCCCTGCTGCTGGGTGGGCGATACGATATTACCCTTAGCCTCACCAGCGAGTTCCACTCCCGTCAGCTGCCCAAGACGAAAGCGCTTGTGGAAGTAATCATACATCGTGTCGCGCGCCTGGCGAGTGATGTAGCTGCCATTGCCCAGGCGCTGCGCAACGGTGACCATACCGGTGTTGAGTGACCAATTGAGGGCGTGCTGCATGGTAATATTGCCCGTCTGACCCTTGCTGGCATTGCCAATGGTAATGTCGTCTACCTTGATGCTGTCGGTGTTGTTGTAGGTAGTTTGCGGCGTGATAACCCCTTTGTCGATACCTGTCGCCACTGTGAATGTCTTGATGTCGGAGCCCGGTTCGTATGGCGTGGTGATGGTATTGTTATTGAGCGCGGCGACGCTTTTGATCGTCTTCAGGTTGGACGGGTCATAGGTGGGGAGGTTGGCCATGGCTAAGACCTGGCCGTTCTGCGGATTCATCACGACGGCACTAACATCGGTAGCGCCACTGCGCTTGGCCCCATCGACAAGCGCTTGCTCCACCCTCGTCTGGATGTTGCGATCGATCGTCAGTACCATATTGGTCCCATTCTTAGCAGGCTGGTTGATATTCGTCCGGCCAATGGTTAGCGGCACCGAGCGGATATCTGTCACTGTCTTAAGCACTCCATCTGTGCCGCGCAGCTTATCATCATTGGCCTGTTCGAAGCCGTACTTCCCCTTACCCTCGGCATCGACAAAGCCCAGTACTTGGCTGGCCAACTGCCCTTCTGGGTAAACGCGCTGGCTCATCGCATCAAAGCCCACCCCAGCGAGATTCTCCTTCTTGATAAGTTCAGCCTGCTTGCGGTTCACCTTGGTGGCAAGCACTTGGTAGCGGCTTGGCTTGCGCGTGATGTATTGGCGAAAATTCTCACGCACATTACCACCAGCCACCTGGTTGAGCACCGTTACGATCTTATCTGCGTCTGTCACAGCCATTGGGTCGGCCCACACGGTATAGACCGTCTCATTCATGACGAGCTTGGCAGGAGTAGTACCATCCATGGTGTATATCTCACCGCGCTGGGCGCGCAGACGAAATTGCTTGACTTGCTCGCTATCGGCCTGCGACACATAGTAGTCGTGCTGCAGCAATTGCACATACCCCAGGCGCAGCACAAACACCACAAGCAGCCCGCCGAGCACAGCGGCGAGCGCCTGAGCGCGTGGCGTAGCAAGATGGCGCTGTAGCATGGGCTACTCGCTGGCGTACGCTGTATTGGCTGGTGTTGTCATTGTTTTGGCCACACTACTACCCTGCACTTCCTTAAGGGCGGTCAGACGGGCGTTATCGACCTCTAGGTCCTTCTTTTGCTCGCTGAGAGAGGAGATCTTGTCATCAATCTTGCTGGCCTCGTAGCCATAGCTGACTGTGTGTGTCGCCTGCGCCAGATATATCAAGCCAAGGATGGTGATAAGGAGGGCAATCAGCACTGTGTGGGTGATTGGCCCAAGTTTGATAGCCGAAGCAAAAGCAACGGTGTTACGGTTGCGCTTCCAGGTGCTCTGGCGTCGACTATTAAATTGCATTGTCCGTGTGTAGGTTGTCATTGTGGTGGTGTTTGTGTTTAACGTTGGTATAGGGTCGTTTCTAGGGTGGGGCGGATAACGCGCCGCCCCAGCGCGAGGTCTTAAGCCAAGGGCTATTTGCCGTGGCGGACCAATACGGTTGTCGTGATTGATTGATTTTGTACGGGGATACGAACTGGCATGTCCCTACTCCTTTTTTGTTTTTTTATATTTTTGCGGCGGCTCGCAGCTTAGCGCTGCGGGCACGCGGATTGTAAGCATCGTCATGGCTGCCCGCGATTGGCTTCTTGGTGAGGATGCGTAGCTCGGCCTCGTAGCCTGCCTGGCGCTGCTCCGCGAAGAAGCGCTTGACGAGCCGATCCTCGAGGCTATGGAAGCTAATCACTCCCACACGTCCACCAGTGCGTAGCAAGGCTGGCACCAGCTGGAGCGTCTGCTCTACCTGCGTCAATTCATCATTGACGGCGATGCGGACTGCCTGAAAGGTACGCGTGGCTGGATGGGTTTTGCCCCGCTTGCCACGGGTAGCGTGCTCGATGACGCGTGCGAGTTCTCCAGTACTCGACAGTGGCCGTGCCGCGCAAATAGCAGCAGCATAGCACCGTGCTATCGCTGGCGATTCTTCGCCGTAGCGGGTGATCAGTCGGGCGAGCTCTGCCTCTGCCATGTGGTTGACAATCTGCTCGGCAGTCATCGCCTGGCGTTGATCCATCCGCATATCAAGCGGGCCAGTGTGTGTAAAGGAAAACCCTCGATCAGCTCGATCGAGCTGTGGTGACGACACCCCCAAATCCAGTAGCAGCAAATCAAACTGCTCACCCTCGCGAACCAACTGCTGTGCTGCATGCAAAAAATCGCAATGCATCAGCCGTGCGCCCTGCCCTGCCAAGCTACCAAGCTGCGACAAAGCATACTGGTCGCGATCGACCAAACACGCCGTGGTATACGTCTGGGTCTGCTCGAGAATCGCTGTGGCATGGCCGCCATACCCCGCCGTCAGGTCGAGATAGCGCTCACCTGGACGTGGCTGGAGCTGGGCCAACACTGCCTCCAGCAATACCGGAACATGAAGTGGTGGATGTGCTTTGATACTCATACGTTTCTTATGGTAGCATAATATTGCTTTCCTCCCCTACTGGTCGTGGCCTATTTAGCCAAAGAACAACAGAGAAACCGATACTAAGCTCGCTAGCTATACGCCGTCTCACGCCTTGCCTCACCACCTCCTGCGCTCGGGATCGCTATAAGGGTCAACATCTCCCAGATGTTGACCTCTTGCGCTGGGCTGATAATCCGTTATTGCAACGGATTATCACACTCCCTCGGCAGGAGGATGGCACGGCAATGCTACCGATAGGTATAGCTATGCTTTTCCATAAAGATACGCCCCGCTCAGGCTACTGCGAGATAGTCCGATGCGGGTTCGAGATCACCCACCTGGTAGCGAAACCTGTTTGTTTTCGCATAAAATGTGTTTGTTTTTGTTGACGATCTTTGTTTGTACCAGGCCGAGAGAGCCCACCAAAGATCGTTTGAGAGACTTATGTGTATAATTGCCGTAGCAATTATATGAGGTGGAGTTTTTTGGGAGGTGTTTGTGAGGAAGGTGCGCCCGACAGGGTTTTGCGTGGGTCGGGTGCCCACATGGCTCACTACCAGATGGTTGATCTCGAGGATATCAGTTACACGTACTTGTTAAAGAGCGTCACAAAAACAGCCTTGCTACTCGGCCTGCTCTGGTGCCATCAAGCGCCAATACTGGCCAGCGCGCACCGCCACAACCTCGCGTGATATCCCAGCATAATCCAGCAGATGCTGCTCTACCGTTACCCTGCCCTGCTTCTGGTCCAGAGTGGCAGCCGTCTTGCCGCGCCGGAACTTGACGTTGAGGTCGGCGACATGTTCATCCAGGATGCTACCCGTCAGCGCTGGCTCTACCTGGCTATCCCACACATCCTGCGCATACAGGTGGAGGTAGCTGCCAAAGCCGCGCGTTAGGACCACGCCACTAGCGAACTCCGCCCGAAGCTCCGTCGGTATGGTGAGCCGACGCTTGTCATCCAGCTTGCGTTCGAAGTAATCCATGGGGTGTGGCGATCCTTACAGATGAATTATTTTGTTTTTGTGCAGTGGTGTTTGTTTTTCTCGTGGTTACCCACTTTCTTCCACTACTCCCACTATACTACCCACTCTCACCCACACGCAACCCCTTTTACCCACGGCGTTCCCCGCCGCACTGGCGCTTATCCACAAATCTGTGGAAAAGCTCAACCAGTATCAGGGGTCAGCAGTTTTCCCCACTCTGCATAATGTGGATAAAAATAAGCGAGATTGCTGGGCATTTTGCTCTGACTTAGACGCGCCTATAGTGGACATATCTTACTATTTTATACGTACAAAAGGAGAGAATACGCTGATTTGATGGCATTATAGCCATAATAGCTTGACGCGGCTCTCATATATTGATATATATATTAGCTTTTTAGCTCAGAGGTTTCCTCTAAAGAGCAGAAAGCAGCTCTTTGGCCTCTGAAGTAAGAAGGGACTCTGTTATGAATCCGTACACCATTGAAGTTACACTGCTTAACGGACAATCGTTTGTTCTAATAAGCAGCTTCAAGGGCTCTAGTTATTTTGTTGATTTCTTGAAAAAAGCGAGAATTTGCGATAACTACTTGCTCGCTGAGGGTGATATATACATCAACCCAGACGCAATAGCATCGTTTAGGTGCTACGAGACAGAGGCTGAATAAGCCCACCACACAGTCCGCCATATCACCGCGCCTGATCGAGTACTCTACTACGAGTATTCTCGGGCCTGGAAACCCGATTTGGCCGTGGCAGTTGGTGGGCTGTGTTTTTTGTATAAAGTTTTAACAAGCTATGATCTAATGCCTAGGGAGGTATACTCTCCCTCTACTTCTGTAGAGAATCGATCAAGAACGTAACAAGAAAAAGGGCTATCATTACAATAAGGAATAAAAGCCATAGTACGATCCACCCAGCCACGACAGCGCTACACACAATGCCCGCTATACCCCACGCACGCGATGCGCCCGCTTCGCGTAGCTTGTCGTAAGAGTTGATACCAAGGACAATACCAGCAATACTGGCAACAACAGCAGCAGAAAAAGCAGCACGATTCATATTAGTAGATTCATCCAAAGTAGTGTTCGCAATTAGCATGAGAATGCTAATAATGCCACTGCACACACCACCTACACCAAGCACCGTACCTAGGGATGCGTACTGACGAGCCGAGGCGGGTGATGCTGTGGGCTGCCGTGGGTGCGCTTGCTGGGGTGGCTGTGGTTGAGACTGGGGTGGAATCGGCTGTTGCGACATAGAAAGTGTGCCTTTAAGAATAGTGCTGGTATTAAGCCCCTACCCCTGATGCTCGAGTAGCCAGTTGTTGGCTGCTACCCAGGTCTCGAGCGTGCCAGTGTCGAGGTAGTGGCCCTTGGTGGGGACGACGGCCATGTGGCCACCAGCAGCGAGGTAGTCGTTGAAGGGGTCGGTGATGTAGTATTCACCCGCGACGTCGTCACGGTCGGCGTGGGCGGCAATGCGCTGCAGGAGGTCGTAGCTGAGGACGTATTTACTCACGTTGATCATTTCGCTCGACGCCTCACCTGGCGCTGGCTTCTCTACCACACCGCGCAGGCGGCCATCATCGGCAACATCCAGCACGCCGTAGCGGCTGAGCTGGTCGGGCGGCATGTGTACACCTAGGATAGCCGAGCGGTCCTCCCCTGCTGCCTCGATGAGACGTGCCACCTCTGATGTGCCATCGGCATTATACACACAGTCATCACCCATCAGCACGACTACCGGCTCACCGGGGTCGAGCTGCGGCACCACGAGGCTGACCGGGATGGCTGTGCCATACTTACCATAGCTCGATTGCACCATGTAGTGCAGATTGACCTTTGGCGGAGCAATGAGGGGCAAGAGATCTGCCTTACCATTGCGTCGCAGATAGTTGTTGAGGTCGACGTTGGAGCGGTAGAAGTCGCGAATCTGCGTACTCTGCTCGCTCACCACGAAGTAGATATCGCGGATGCCCGCCGCGATGCAGTCTTGCACAGCGTAGTCTACCACCGGGCGGTTACCCAGCGGCAGCATGCATTTTTCGATCGTCTTGGTGACGGGCAGGCGCCGTGTCCCCCAGCCTGCTACGGGGATGATTGCTTTGGTGCATTGCATACTCGATGTCTCCTTGTATGATATTAGTTGCTTGAGCTAACGTATGACAAATGGGCCAATCTCCCGAGCGCCAATTGATAGAGCGCGGTGTGAGTTGGCCGGTGTGGTCGATCTGCACGCAGCGGATGGACGGGTCTGGCTCGGGCGCAAAGGCAACGGCAACGGGCTTATCGTCGATTAGGTAGATTGTTTGGCCGGGGTTTGCAGCGGCAGCACGGCGCAGCCACTGGGCTTTGTCTTGCAAGGTGGTGATGATCACCTGCCCATCCTGCTGAGCCACCAGTGCACGCACTGCTGGGCACAGACGGGCTTTGCAGTGCGGGGTGATAGGATCACCATAGGTCAGTATCTGCACCGTGCCATAGTGACTCAGCGCGCGCAGCATCGATGCCACGCCTGGGTATTGGAGATGGCCATCGGCAAGAGCCGTCTGCTCGAGCTGCTCTATAACAGATGCCGCATCCAGGCCGAGCGCCGCAAGCTGCGCCGCCAAGACGTAGGTCGGGGCGGTAGGATTGGTCTTTGGCCGGAGCATATAGCGAGGCTGCGCCGCCAAGAATTCCTTAGCAGTCACCTGCGCTGGGTAGAGTTGGGCTAGTGCCTCTGCTATCTCGCGCAACCACTGCGTGGTATTGATGATCGTCCGGTCGAGATCAACGTAGATGTGGTAGTGGCCCGTCATATGCTCCATGATCTTTACAGTATAGCCAGTCCTTGATATTTATGCAAAGTATATCCGCATCAGCTGGCGCGCCACGACGTCGGGGTCGTGCCGGATAAAGCTGCGCGTGCTAGCCAGTGGATCGCTAGCCTGAGCACCATCCCACACGTCTTGTGCTAGGACTGGTGCGGCGCGGTAGCGATAGTGCTGGCGATGCATCTCGTCCATGTCGTACTCGACCATCAGCTCGCCATCGTGAGCGTACTTGTCCATCAGCTCAGGGCTGGGGCGCGTGTTGTTAAAGACGACATAGTCGAGGAACTGGCTACCTGCTAGGCGCTCAATTTCACTCGCGAAGTCGCTCACCGAAAAGCCGTCCGTTGGGCCAGGTTTGGTGACGAGATTGCAGACGAAGACACAGCGTGCCTTGGTGGCGGCAAGCGCCTCTTGGATCTCGCGAATGACCAAGACAGGTGCGAGGCTACCATAGAGGTTGCCGGGAGCCACGACGACCATATCGGCGGTGCGAATTGCCTCCACCGCGGCAGGGTTAGCCTGGGCTTCTGGCTCGAGCCAGATCTTGGGCTGACGCGCCAGCGCCTGCTGTGAGATGACATATTCTCCCTTGATAGGCTGACCATCCTCGCCTTCTGCGCAGAGCGTCACATTGCTGAGCGTAGCGGGCACAACGCACCCATCGATATTAAGCACCTGACTGGCTAGTGCCACCGCCTCGGCAAAGCTGCCGGTCATTTTCTCAAGTGCTGTGAGGAAGAGATTACCAAAGGCGTGCCCCTTGAAGCTCCCCTCATCGAAGCGATAATTAAAGAGGTCGCGCACCTTGGGGCTATTGCTCAGCGCCACGAGGCACTGGCGCACATCACCAGGCGGCAAGACGCCGAGCTCGTCGCGCAATTGGCCCGTTGAGCCGCCATCATCTGCCATATTGACGAGTGCCGTGACCTGCGAGGCATACTGCCTGAGGCCTGTCAGGAGCGTAAAGCTCCCCGTCCCGCCGCCGATGACGACGACGCGTGCTCCACCATTGCTCTGTGCCATGTATTATTCCTCCCGATTATTATGACTACGTGAACGACTGCGTGATGCGACTGCTGGTCGACGCGGCGGTGTAATCACCCCGCTAGAGCGTGCCGCTGGCCCTGGCATAGATGGTGGCATTTGGGGCGTTTGCGGTGGCGTGGGTGGTGTGGGCTTGGGTGGCACGGCTGGCGTAGAGCGAACAGAGCGCGGCGATGATGATGTAGCTTGCGCCTGTGCGGTAGCTGGCTTAGCACTCGGCTTCTTGCGCGCTGGTACGGCTGGCAACGGCTCAATGGGCTGCTGCGCCTGCTTCTTTTGCTGCTGCAATACGCGAGCAAACCATAGCGCACTGGGGCGCGGCGTCCGCTTATACGTCTTGTAGTCGACCGCAAAGAGGCCAAAGCGCGGCCAAAACCCTTTATCCCACTCAAAGTTATCGAGGAAGCTCCAGTGCATATATCCCAGCAGCTCTACCCCACTACCAAGAGCGCGCTGCATAGCCAGGATAGACTGAGTGAGCCATTGCTTGCGGAACTGGTCGCGCTCGTCGGCCACACCGTTCTCTGTCACGAGCAGAGGGAGCTTGTAGCGGCCCCAGAGACGTTCCAGCGCAAGCTCGAGATGATCGGGCTGCATTGTCCAGCCGAGATCATTTGGCGTGGTCTCGGGGTTGTGGATGCGGTAGCCATAGATACGATTGCTAAAGTAATAATTGACGGCGATGTAGTCGCTCTGCCGCACCACCTTGCGTAGGAAATAATCATCCTGGAAGAACTGCACCACCCGCGCCGTTGCTCGGCTGAGCCAGGCGTCGTCGCCCGGGTAGGTATAGGCCGAATTCTTGGCCACCGCCACCTTAAAGCGCCGGCTCTTGGCATGGAGGACTTTGGCTACTTGGTTGTGCGCGTAGGCAAGATTGCTCAGCACGCGGTAGGTTTGCCACTTGCTGCGAACGTTGGGTGGCCAGGTGCCATTGTCGTAGCTCTCCGTCACATAGACGCAAGGCTCGTTGATGGTAATGATATAGCGCACTGTGGCACCGATCTCATCCATCAGCTTATCGACAAAGCGCACGAAGTACTTCACATTATCGCGCTTAGCAAAGCCTCCACGCGCAGCAAACCACACTGGCAGCGTAAAGTGAAACAGCGTCACAACTGGCTCTAGCCCGGCATCGGCCAGCGCGGCCAAGTACGCCTTGTAGTATTTGATCGCCTCGGCATTCCACGCGCCCTCTTCTGGCTCGATGCGCGACCACTCCACACTAAAGCGCCACGAGGTTAGGCCCATCTTCTTGGCCAGAGCGAAGTCTTGCGTGTAGAGCTCGGCGTGGTTGGCAGCTTTGCCCGAGATATAATTATTTGGATCTTTGGCGGCACTAGCAATGTGCGGCCAGTTGGGCAAGTCGCCATATTGATATTGGCTCTGAGCAGCGAGGGTCTTGGCCTGAGCTTTTTCCCACTCCGACCACTGGTTGTGCATACCACCCTCGACCTGATGCGCGCTCGTCGCAGCGCCCCAGAGGAAATGTTTTGGAAATTGCACCGTAGATTGTTGCTTAGCCATAATGCTTATTGTACCATCAGCAGAGGATTAAGAAAAATAGAATTATTGGGTGGATACACCGTCTCGCTTTCTTCGCACTAGTTTCACCTTCCCATCACTTCATCTGATGGAGTGTGAAAACAGATTGCAATAATCTGTTTTCAGCCCTAGCAGCAAGAGGTCGATATCCAGTGAATATCGACCCTTATCTCCAGATATTTTCTTGTCCAATAGCATGATACTAGCTAGACACAGAGAATATCCCTCCCCTACTCTGGCAATTGCTCATTCTCGCGCAAGATTTTCTTGCCGCGCATTTCGTATTTGACGCCAGTCAGGTCGCTCGTGACATAGTCGTCGTTGAGGAGATTGACAAAAACGGCCGCATCCTTGGCATCCATGATAATGATACTCCCTGCCGCGTCGTCCGTCATCAGGCCCAGACCCATTTCGTCAGCGTGGTCGATGAGTTGGTCTTGTGTCACTTGGGCGGGATCGAGCTTTTGCAGTTTAGTCACCAGCGCTGGCGTGTCGCGCACCAGGCGATCGAGCGTCAGCCCCTCAGGCAAGGTAAGCTTAAACTGCTGAGTGATGGCAGCAATCTTCTCCTCCGCCACAGCGTGCTTTTTGGCATCGTAGCCAAAAAGCCGGACAAATTTACTCTCGCTAAAGGCAAAGATATCGTTGCCGACGATTAATACTTGATTATCCGGTGTGATGCGCAGGCCAGCATCAGCCACAAATGGCTGGAACGACCCACCACTGTACATCCAGGCGGTTGCTCCCTTGAGCACCTGCGACTGAGGTAGCAGCTTGGCCACAAAGAATGGCTCGCTATCTGTACCCATCCGAAAGCGCGCAATAATGCCCTTAACCTTCTTAAACTCATGGTCACCCTCGTTGAAGGTCTCGAGATCTGCCTCGCTGTAAGTGATCTGCTCGATCACTTCCTGAGCGTGCACTACCCGGTCGAGCGTGGTGCGCTCGAGGACGTTTTCCTCCGCCTTGGCCGCCTCAAAGTCCCGCACCATCAGGCCAGTCGCTGCACCCGTCTGCACTGCTGTGATCATATCGTAGAGGAAGAGCACCTTGAGCTGCGCCTTGAGCTCAGCTGCATAGTTGGTGGCATACACCGTATAACCCTTGGTAAAGAGGAAGAGATCCACCTCTAACTGGTCTTTGTCACGATCGGCTTGGTTGGCCCAGAGGAAGATGTCGGTAGCATCGGTAGACGTGTCAGCAGCGGGCTGAGTGGTAGTATTTGTTGGCTGAGTCTCGGCATGAGCAGCAGCTACATCTACATCACTCTGCGGCGCAGCAGCTGACTCTGGTGGCGTTACTGAGGTGGTATCGGTGGTGGGGGTTTGTGTGTTTGGTTCGTTATGCATGGTTTCTAGTGTACTATATTTGGGGTGTAAAGCCTATTGCTACATCCGGTAGTGTTACCGCTCGTCGCTTGCTGGCCCATGCCCCAGCGTCTCCAGTGTGCGGTCAACTACTTTCTGGGCAAAGCGCTGCATGTCATCATCGCTCCTAAGGTCGAGCCCCTCACCCTGGTCGATGAGAAAGCTGTGTGGCGGGAGATCTGAGACCATGGGGATTGGTTCGCCATAGCCTTGACCCGCCATAAACCCCATAGAGTAGCGCAGGTCATTTGACTCATGCTCATTGAGGGCAAATACCCCGCGACGCAAGAATGCTGGGTGTGCCAAGCAAAATGCCGCTGTGTCGATATCCAGATATTCCCCTGGCCGTACCACTGGTATCTGGTATTCAGCGTAATGGGAAAAGCTATTATTTTGTGTCGATTCCACCATCGTGAGGCCAAGCGAATACCCCTCAGTACGCAGTGCCTCAATCGCCGCATACAGTGCCCCACCACGCTGCATAATTCGCTCGGACGAAACTCTGCTAGACATCGATGCATTAACATACATCATTGCCTGCTTCCCATGAGTATCCTGGCGCACTTGATAATCTACCATATGCTCGGGCTCACCGTGTAGGTAAGCGCCAATATCTACCTCATCACCAGCGAAATCTAGCCGAGACTCTACAATTGGTCGCCGCCCCACTAGCTGATCTATAGCCACACGTCCCACTACTTGGCGCAAGCGCTGGCGGCCCTCTTCCCAGCCATAGCGCGCCAACTCGATCGCCTCATCCATCGTCCTTGTGCCCGACCACCGCTCCTCATCTGTCCTCAGGCTCGCTGCTCCGAGGTCAGACTGCTCTTGCTGCTCGGGCGCATGCTGCATCGCATCAATCATTTCGCCAATGCTATCGAGCTGACGAAAGTGCATCGTACGACCGTCATACTCTTGCTCAGAGCGACGCATCTAGTGACTCCTCGGCTGCTTACCACCCACGTCGGGGTGCTGCCTCAGCCAATTACACAGGGTGAATCGCCCAGGAACAAAACCGTGGCAGGCTTCGAATTGCTTGGCGTAATCCTGGACGTCATGGTCGTTCAATTGCGAAAAGTGGTCTTTCACAAACTCTATTCGGTCGTGTACCTCCACCTTAATGTGGTCATTATCATTATCCTCTGTTTCCCATTGTGTGATGTCCCCACGGTCGCGCTGCCAACGCCGATCCTCTACATTGACTGCAGCAACTATATCTGAGACAAGGACCTTTTTTGTCGTCCAAATTTCGGGGTCTCCAAAGACCCGCTCTACTGCGCTAGTGATTGTTGGCGTTTGTAATGCGTCGTCTGTTAACTCACGCGAATGCATTGACTCCAAGTCCCAACACACTCGAACAAATACACCGGTGTCGTAGTCGCTTGTGTCTAATTTATCGATATTATAACAGTCTGGCAAGAAAAGACGTATAGAACGATCAAGAGATTTCTCAAGCCATCGTGTATTCGTTCTATCGATAGTAATTTCTTTATCCTCCGGTGGTGTAAACCACTCACTATCACTTCTCTTTTCAGTATCTTTTGGCTGAGTTTCTCGAGATGACTTACTGTTAGATTCATCAAGCTCTTTGTCTTTAGTGGCCTCGCGAGTCTTGTAGTCAAGCGCCTCTTGCACCCTCGGCATCAACCGCTTGGCATTCTCAGCTAGCTTCTCGCGGTCATGCTCCTTCATACCCTTATAGAGGAGCATCTGGCCCAGCCAATCCTTACCGACGCCTTGCTCAGCCAGACGCACGCCATACAAGCTAGCACGCTGGCTAATGATAGCGCGGATACCAAGCTCGCCCAGTGCCTGGCGGTGCGCTCGCACTGTAGCCAGCCACTCTTTGGGGCTAGGTACCTCACCAGCCGAGATGTCGAGTGGCGAGCGGTTTATCTCCGTGCCAAGTATCAGCGCGTCCTCCAAATATTCATCAGTGTCCATTGGGATGAATGCAAAGCGGTCGATGGTGGCTGCATCGATCGGTGCCCGGCCCACATACTCACTCGTTGCCCCGCGGCCAATCGTGTTGGCGCTGGCGATAAAGCGCGCCGTCTCGTGGCGTGGCACTCTGCTATCCGGGAACTCACCATGGCCATTGGCAAGCGCACTGTTGAGGATAGTCAAAATACTTGCGCTACCATTATCGATCTCATCAAACATAAAGACGCCACCATTTTCATACACCTCACGGTAAGCTGTACTATGGTAGCTACCCGTTGCATCGCGGTAGCCCATGAGGTCAGACTTAGATGTCGTTGGCCCGAGCGATATAGAGCGAAATGGCAAGCCGAGGCTATTTGCCGCTTGCTCACCAGCAGTCGACTTGCCACTCCCTGCCTCACCATGCAGCCAGATAGGTACATCTGCCTGCAAGGCTGCGCGCACGAGGGGCGTGTGGTAATGCGACGGTTTGGCTCTGTTGACAAACTGTTGCAATGCAGGGTATTCCTGCTGCCGTGTTGTATGATCTAGCGCGAGGATCGTCCGCAGTGCATTTACAACCTCCTCGCTCGTCCCTTGGTGCAGTTGCTCTACAACCTGGCGTGCTTCACTCAAGTCTGCAGTCACCCCCTGGTGTACTGCTTTGATATCGCGCAGTGTTTTGCCGCTCATCAAGTTACTAAGCGACTGGAGCGAAATCTCACCACTCCCCGCAGTATCTGCAGTGGTTTGCTCAACGCTGCCTGTTAAGGCTCTCTCTCTCTCTCTGGATTTGCCATATTTTCTCCTTATTGTCTAGATTACTTTATTGTAAGAGATATCTAGGAGGTTTGTCAATTAGCAAACTATGGGAGCTGCTGAGGTTTGCAACGCTCGTATAGGAGCTGAGCATGTTATAAGAACATTCATTTTTGTTTACTATAATCACCGAGAAGCATGAGACGACCCCAGACTTTGGGATAGCAATGCGCTACTGCACCGCATCCTCACCAAAATGCTTTTGCAGCCGCATTTTTATCGAGCCTTCGTGCCGACCAAGAGTACGGCTGAGCTGGCGGATGCCCACGCCTTGGACGAAGGCCTGCTTGAGCGTCTCATCGTCAACTTTTGTCCATGGTTTGTAGGCGTTGGGGTGGGTCTGGCGCATTGTGGCGATCTTGGCCGCCCAGCTAGTGCTGCCAGTTTTGCCCGTCGGCTTCTTCTGCGGCATCGTAGCACGCTGAGCAGCCTGTTCGCGCAGATGGGCAAAGCGCTCAGCATCTTGGGCGGCACGAGTGCGCAGCTGCGTGTCGATGATGTATGCTTCATCGCTCATGGTAAGCGCCATGCGGTTGATGCCGGTGAGATATATAGCATCGAGGCTCTTAACGCGGCTCAGTGCCACATAACCCATACCTGGGACAAAGGCTTTGCGTAGGTCGATGCGTGCACTATCGAGCGTCATCCCCTGGCTTTTGTGCACAGTAATCGCCCAAGCCAGGCGCAGTGGCAGCTGCGCGATACTAGCCCGCTTACGCGTACCATCGCGCAGTTCCCAGGTGTCAGGCTGCATTGTCACCACATGGCCATTACGAAACTCCACCACAGGGTAGTCTGTGCCTGGCTCGAAGTCTGCTACCAGGCCAATGCTCCCATTGACAAAGCGCCGTGCTTGGTCGTTCTTGATAGCCATCACCAGTGCACCCCGCTTGAGCACTAGCACCTCTGGTGCGAGGATGCTCCGCTGCAAGGTATCGACGTAATTTTGCCCACCAGTGCTGCTGCGTTGGTACGATACTTCATCGCCAGGCAGCTCAGCGAGGCGGGCTTGGTTGATCCGATCGACGTCGATATTAACAGTATGAAGCTCAGTCAGGTCGCTCTCGTGAGGTGGCTCTATCTCTGTGCGAGCTAGTAGTTGCTCGGCGTGGCGTCGGCGCAGGTCGCCAGCTCGCATAGCCGTTAGGATATCGAGCAGAGCGTCGCCCTTTTGCTGGCGGTATTGCTGGTCGAGGTAGAGAATAGCTGGGTCGAGCTGGCGCCAGGCTTGCGACTGCACCACAAAGCTCCCCTGCCGCCCACCATCGCGATTGACTGGCGGCAGCTGAAAGAAATCCCCACTCATCACTACCTGCAGCCCACCAAAAGGCTGATCCGGCATCTCGCGCACGCGGCGGCACACTTCGTCGATCATATCCAGGCGGTAGTCGTGCAGCATACTAATCTCATCGATGATGAGCACATCTGTTTTAGCAATAATATCGCGCCGCGTCTTCGACAGGTGATCAAAAAAATTGTTCGGCAAGCTATCGTGGATGCCAATCCCCGCCCATGCGTGGATGGTGCTACCACCCAGGTGTGTCGCCGCAAGCCCCGTCGTGGCAGTGACGGAGACATACTTGCCATCCGCCTTACATTGGCGGATGAACTGCCCCAACACATACGTCTTGCCTGTGCCCGCTGGCCCTGTCAGCAGTGCACTCTGACCACTACGCAAAATCTCCTGTGCAAGTGTCTGATCCATAGATTCTAGTATACAAGGTTGTGGGGTGAGAGGCAAAGTACGTGCAGCCTATTGTGGTAATGTTGCACTACCAGGGATGAGCTGCGCGTAGTGCGTTTGCTCAAGTGCTTGCAGTTGCGCTGTATTAAATGACTGCATTGCCACTGCGTGCCGACTACTAAGGTGAGCAAGAAGTGCCTGCTGTGGATTATCGAGAAAATGTGCCACCACCAAGCCACCAATAGCCACTATACGCCGCGTCTCTTCGGGTGTTTGAATATTCGTCTCGCGGAGGTCGTCTACGCCATGCGCCACACTACCACCAAGTGTTTCATCAAACCACCCACGCGCCATACCTTGGTCATATGCACAGCACAGCGGCAATGGTGCACGCAAATTATGCTTACCAGCACGCTGAGCAAGCTGCCAGTGCCCCCCATAATTACCAATTGCTATATCAAATTCTGGATTATCTTTATCATTAAAGGTGAGGTTGGTCACCATACCGAGCCGCGCCGCTGGGCGCTCTTCACCAACAAAAAACGCACTCACATACGCAGTTGCTGCTGATTCGGATGTCACAATTGTTTCGCGCATAGAATTATTATAGTAAAGCACAATGGGGCGAAAAATACAATAGAAGGAAACCGCACGTCAAGACACCCTTCCAGCCCACTACAGCAAACTCACCTGATGAAATATTAGCTCAACCTCGCCACTCTACCGATCCCACGCAAACCCCTCACCAAAGTGCCCCCAGCGGGCGGTTGGTTCGTAGATAGGCTGGGCGAGCTGAAGTGTGGTGATGATACCATGCGGACTGAGGTCGTAGCCTGTAATAGGCTGCTCTACACCATCAATGATGGCGGTTGCCTCGACGGGCTGGTCGTGGCCAATCGCATACGCCAGACGCACCAGCACCTCCTGCGCGTGGTGCTGCCGCAGATAATCCACTGCAATGCGCCGCGCCATATACGCCGCCGAGCGATCCACCTTGGTGGCATCCTTGCCGCTAAAGGCCCCACCACCAATCGGCACGCGTGGCCCATAATTATCGACGATGAGCTTGCGTCCCGTCAGGCCAGCATCAGCCGCAAAGCCACCAATCTGCCAGTCCCCTGCTGGGTTACAGTGCAGCACTGGTGCATCATATTGCTTATCCTTAAAAAATGTGTTCACATACGTCTGCTGCTGGAGCCACTCCTTGACTGCCTCTGTTAAATCGTCTTTTGGCGCGTGTTGGAAGCTTGCAACAATTGCCGTTATCTGCCCACCACGTAGTGTTACTTGCGTTTTGCCATCGTAGGGCCAACGTTGATACAAAAATTGGTTCAATCGCCGCGCCAGCACTGTTTCTAGTGGGAGCAGCTCAGGCGTTTCATTACAGGCATAACCGATCATCACGCCTTGGTCGCCCGCCCCACCATCATCCACACCGCGAGCAATCTCTGGGCTCTGCTGAGCAATGTGCTCAATTATCTCTACCTCACTCCCCGCCAAACGCTGCACAATCGGCGCCACCGCCACCGTCGCCTGCGACGTCACTTCGCCCGTTACAAACACCACGCCATGGCCGCCGCACACTTCCACCGCCACGCGTGCCTGTGGGTCGCGGGCTAGATAGGCATCAAGGATGGCGTCGCTCATTTGGTCGCACAGCTTGTCGGGGTGGCCTGGGCTTACGCTCTCGGCAGTGCGAAACTGCGCTGATGTTATAGTCGTTGCTGTCATAAAAAACTCCCTTCTCTTATCCTGTAGCGCCAGGCGAGAAAGGAGCTGCCTTCTTACGCGTCTCATATCTTCCCTGCGCACAGGCTGGAATTAGCACCTTACTCGCTTCCCGAGTAGGTTGCTGGCGAGTCATCGGGCCAGTCCCTCGTCGCACTCTGGATATTAGTGATATTGGTAATAGTATAACATGTATTTATGCTAGGAATACCCACCTTGTCGATGCAGCACAACGCGACGAGAAAGATACAGCTAACTCAACATGAGAGGAAGAACGCATTGTTCAGCCGCTTGGCTACAAGCTTGAGCCTGGTACATAGAGCTGCATTCTTATATAAGCCGCCACGCAGCAATATCCTCTGCACCTAAAAACCGGTCATTACAACCGGTTTCTTGCTGTTCATTCTCCTCCAAGCCGCTCCCCAGCTCGTGCTCGGTTGGCCCATTGGTCGGCCAGCTCATTTTGCTCATGGCCGTTGTGGCCGCGCACCCAGATGAGCTTCGGCCGCACGGTGGTATAAAGCGCATAGGCTTCTTGCACGAGCTCAAGGTTCTTGATCGGCCCGCTGCTCTTGCGCCAGCCCTTGGCTGCCCAGCCAGGTGCCCACTTGGTGAGGACATTAACCCAAAATTCGCTATCGGTATGGATCTCGCATTCCTCAGCCCCAGCCAACTGCATGGCTGCGATGAGGGCCATCCCCTCCATACGAATGTTCGTCGTGTTGCCTGGCTCGCTGCCCAGCGCCACGGGCTTGCCCTGCTCGATAACGGCATAGCCGCCCGGGCCAGGGTTGGGGCTGGCGCTGCCATCAGTGTAGAAAATGCGCGGAGTGGCTGCCATGCTAGTTACCGCGATCCACGCGCTGGAACTCCATCCAATCTGATGGCCGATACCACTTGGTGTCATTGTTATAGCGCTCGTCAAACTTCGCCTGGTGCCGCGCCAAGAAGTAATGCCTGCCACCATCGTGCTCGGCTTCGTAGCGAATATACATTTGGTCTGGGTAGTTCTTAGGTGCACCGCTGTAGAGCATCACATCAACTGTGTTGCCCGGGTTGAGCGTGTGCGACTCATTGCGCATATTCCCTAGATACTCCCAGCTTACAACCTTCACCTGCCGATCCGAATCATTCTTGATGCGTGCCCACACGTCAATTTTCGACGCGCTCTCATTCCGCACATCAACACGCTCGACGCGCACTACCGGAAAATTACTCATCTGCTTGTCTCCTTGTTTATGGGGTTATCGAGGTAATTATACCATATGGTGTGCGAAGTGCTTGCTAAATACAGCTATTGCGTTGATGCTGCGCACCATCACTACCTCTGTTATGATCAAAGGCTCTACCCTTACCTACGCTATATATAGCGTGCCCATATCTAGTGTCTTGGGCCGTGTGGAAAAGTCGTGGAGATTTTTTACCGACACTAGACCACTGTTAGATGATCATTTTTTCGCTTTTATACTGCTATATTTCTATCCAAATCCACTATGTCTTTCGCCGGGGGTGATGATAGGAAGTGAAAACAAGGTAGCACCCTTCATACAAAGCAACCATTTTATAAGCCTCGCGATACCGTATTCACATATTTAGATGCCGCTATCTTACCAGGCAGTCACACAGCACGCGGGACTGTATATCCTGCAATAATACCTATACCCCTACTGTCTATATACCACTAACCTATCTAGAAATCTGCTCTCATAAACATCTTTCTTTGTCATAACGAGCCATACGTTGCTACAATAGTGGTATATAATTGCTATACGAATTATCTGGTACGGTTATTATGAAACTCCAGCGCCTACTCGCCATTCTGTCGCTCCTTTGCGGGCGAGACAACATTTACGGTATATACTTGAGAGACAATACACTAATCGGTATATCGCAAGGAGGTACCTCATGATCGATCATTTCGGCATCATCGTTAAAGACATTGAAGCAAGCAAAGCCTTTTATGAAGCGGTATTGGCACCACTGGGCTATGCCAAGACAATTGATGAATCCTACGGCGTGGGCTTTAGTAATCCAGACCGGACGCAGCATACCGGGATATTTTGGCTTGGGCAAGGCGAGCCATCATCGCCGCTACACTTTGCTTTTGCTGCACCATCGCGGGCAGCAGTTGATGCATTCTATGCGGCTGGCCTAGCAGCAGGAGCACAGGACAATGGCGCACCAGGCGTGCGGGCGATCTATCATCCAGACTATTATGGTGCCTTCCTCATCGACCCAAACGGGCATAACATCGAGGCAGTGTGCCACGCTGCTGTATAGGGACGCCCCTACCCTATCAGTGGGTGGCAGGGTATCTACGTGAAGATCATTTCTTAGTCAATAACGGCTAAACGCAACGGTTTGATCACTCCGCGAGGAGCGATGCTCCGGTCACTGCCAAAAGCAAAGAAGCTCGTATAAACGACCGAGCTTCTTATGTTTTAGCAGGCTTGTATATAGCGTAGCTATACCTCTTGCGAGGTGTGAGCTTACGGCAGGAGTATTGCTACGTTACCACGCTTTTTATGCTTGTTCACAGTTTTTTGCAGTGTCTTCGTGTCAAAGGTCATATCTGCCTTAGCCTGCTTGTCAAGGAGTAGGTACTGGGCCATTGCCATAGCAGCGAGCTTAGCAATACACCGTGCGCGCACTACCTCTGGGTTGTGCCGCTCATTAACCATACCTCTCTTTGCAACGTCAACCGGCCGAATAAGTGCGAGGACATTTACTACTCCATCACCTTCACCTTCACCTTCGCCTTCGCCCACCCAGCCACACAGCTCGCTTGTCATACCGGGCAACGCAGTAGCTGCAAAATCACATGTTGACACAATGCGCCGATCGACAAAATCCATATAACTGCCCTGCGTCGTATGGACGGTATCCACCACTAGGCGCTGCTTGGGCCCTTCACCTTCTAGACGTATGTCGGTTGCCAGGCTAACTGGTGCAGTATGTGCACCGTCGTAGCGCTTGATCGATGGTGGAATAACAGAATCAGTATGAATCTGTACGTAATTCGGTATTGAACTTTTTTCAAATAATTTCATAATGTTCCTTATCATATATGATATATTGATAATTTGCAAGTCATGCTACCTCTGTTTTTACCAATACCCTATAGGGTACCTCCTATGCAGGCTGTAAGCGCATTTCAATAAGATTATACTCAGGCTAGATACAGTTAGTATCTAGCTACAACTATTGCTCAAAGCTATGCACTATAGCCTACTGCCCATGTAGGCTAAGGGGTATTTCGTACAAGAATGGATAATCAGGACGCGCTCTTTAACACATTACAATCCTTTGTGTCTGCGCTAACCTCTTCCCTGCTGCTTCATCTGGTACATTGCATCACTTAGCTAACTTTCATCCAGCTCTCAGCAATCGATGCATGCAGCGCAAATGTCGATCACCAGCAGCCTGATGGAAGTGTCACGAGCGGGATATAGATAAAACTGAGTCTAGAGCTCTTATCGCTGATACCGCTGCACAAACCGGCACAGGATCTTGACTGGTTCGGTGACGGTTTGCTGGCGGGCATTGGCGATGAGGGTATCGGCTTCGTCTGGAGCACAGTAGCCAGCGTGACGATAGATATCGATACGCAAAGCAAGGCTCTCCGGGTCGAGCTCGGGATGGAACTGCGTGGCATACACATTGCGCCCCACTCGCAGCATCTGCACGCACCTGCGCGAGCGCGCTAAGACGGTACAAGCAGCCGGTGGCTCAAGCACTCCTTCTTTATGCCCAACGAAGCCGTCGAAGGTAATAGGTAAGCCAGCCAGGAGTGGGTCATCTCTAGCTGCTGGCGTGAGGGTGATCGGCACGGCACCAATTGCCTCACCATACGCAAAGCTAGGCGTACCACCCAGTGCCGACACCAGCGCGCCAACCCCCAGGCAGGCACCAAGAAATGGCATATCATGGGTAATAATCTCGCGCAGCAGTGGTATCATCACAGCTTCGAACTCGCGCTGCTCGGCAGGCTTCTCGGCCGGAGCGTAGGCAAAGTTGGCCGGACCACCACCCATCAGCACACCACTATAGGCAGCAAGCGACTGCGCGGGGCGCTGCCCTGCCTCGATGCGCACTCGCTCAAGATCGGTTGGCGCAAGGTCACCAAATTGTAAGAATGCCTGATATTCATTATCCGACGCCTCGTCCTCAGGGCGCGACTGCAGCAATACAAATGGTTTCGTCATACTCCTTAGTGTAGCATGGCCTGGCGGTAGCTAATACCCCCTGCAGACACGTGCTATGGGGCATGGGGTATTACTGTGCAGTATCACCTGGATAGACATAATCCTTAAAGAAGTCTGCGTCAAAGTCACTATCGATCCACAGCTCTAGCCAGCCAAGGAAGTCCTGGCGCTCGCAGCATGGGCCAGCCCCTACGTCGCAGAAGTTCCATACTTCGCCAGCCCATTTGCCAGAGGTGATAAGCTGGTAGGTATCGCCACAGCCTTGGTCGAGGAGCAGCACACCTTCATTACCCAGCCGCTCCTCAAATGCTTTGTTCGTAAGCAGTGCCTCATCCTCTTCTTCCTCCCAGAGCCAGTAGTCGTCGATCGTCACACTGCGCGAGAGGTCCTTTACCTCGGTATCGGCCAGTCGTTTGAGGCCATAGATAACGATGCCACCGGGCCGCCGAATATCTTGACAGCCATCGCCCACCTGCTGGAGGAAGAGTCGATAGGCCTCGGGCAGGCGCGTGTTGCAGGCGGTCTCAAAGGCAGTGATGTCTGCTTCGCTGAGCGTTGGACCCATCACGACGCCCTTTTCGGCTAGCTTGGCTTTGAGGCGTGCGATGATGGCGGGATAGTCGGCGGGGTTATAGATGGGCATAATTTCTCCTTATATTTTTTCTCATCGTACCATGTATAGTGCTGCCTCGCAAATGTGTGCTCACACCAAAAGAGCTGCTCCAATGTGCAGAGCAGCTCTCGTAGCTATCAAGAGGCGGGGGTTATTTATCCATCTTGCCTTTTACGTAGCCCTTGGTCTCATGAGCTTTGTTTTCGACGTCGTTCGCCTTGTCTTTCACAGTATCGACGGCGTTTTGCGCAGCATCTTTGGCCTTCTCAGCTACTTCTTCGGCTTTGTCTTGTACATCATCAGCTACTTTTTGAGCTTTTGCTTTGATGTCGTCAGGTAGTCCCATGTGAGATCCTCCATGGTTAGTGTTGGTACTGTCTTATTATAGCAATGTTGGGCGATAATAGCGAGCCACCTACTAGCGAAAAGGGAGCTGCTATAGCCGTATACCTCTATTCTATGGGTAATAATACCCCTGTTATCTATATCTTTATTGATAAAGCACAGAGATTTGCTATCGTGGTGATCTATTTACTCGCCGTGTCGCTTGGGGCTGCTCAGGTATTCCTCTGCATCGCGAATAAGGAAAAGGCTTACGTCATCGCGGGTTTTGCCCGCCTTATGGAAGGGCGTGCTGATAACGTGGATGAGGATGATCATATACACCAAGACAAAGCTAATCAGCCCCACGACCGTCAGGCTGGCGACAAATGGGTCGATGTTGGTAATAAGCAAGAGACCAAGCAATGCCACCACAATAGAGCGCGCCAAGATAGATGCCGAGGGAATAAAGCGGATCCGCTGAATGTAATCGACCCGATGGCGGTGGCGGAGCAGTACCGTCTGCTGCTGCTTGAGCTTGACGATGAAGTTGGGCGGCACATTGCCCTGCTCCATCGTGGCAAAATACGGCGTCAAGCCCCGAATATCCTGCCGGGCGTCGTAGGCCGAGTGGCGCACATCGCTCGAAAACCCTTGGGCCACAGCATGCAGCTGGCGCCGGAAGCCATCGAGATCAAACACCGGATAGCTCTGATGAATCGCCGCGGCGTCATCATACATATCCTCTAGTAGCGCTGCAAACTCCGCCGGGATCCGCTCCGACTCTTTGTAGTCTGCGATCGTAGCCGAGAGCAAAAAACCAATCACAAAGGTCACGCTGGATATGACGCTATTATGCAATGAGCTCTGCTCAATCGGCTCCCATCCCAGGCGGTGCAGAACGAACTTCACGCTCACCACCACTGTCGCCACTGCCAGCGCCTGCCAAAAAATCCGCAGGAGTTTGCCCCGCTGCTTGATCTGTTTTATCTGCTTGATAGGTCGATTCATAATTTTTCTATTATACCGTATGAAGCGCAGAAGACAATTGTCCTGCCTTGTTGTGTATACAATCGACTAGGTTTAGCCATATCGCTGGATAGGAGATATGATATACCCACACCCCTATTACCTTTATAAGTCACCCCTATGGCGCAAAGCAAGCTCCTCCACCGAGGCAACATCGCGCAGCCATGGGAAGTGCCGCAGTAGCACCGCTGATTGCACAAGCTCCTGCCAGGAGATCGCTCGAGTGGTTATCCGCTCGCCTGCATCACAGCACGGTGGCATGTGGCGCACTGGTCGCCGGGCCAATACCAGGTGGATGAACCACTCCATCTTTGGCTCGGGCTGTACCACCTCCAGCAGCTGCCAGTCGGCAAACTCCCAGCCTGTCTCCTCGCGCAGTTCACGCTGGGCTGCTGCAATGATGGTCGCATCCTCGGGGTCAACCCGCCCGGCTGGCAAATGGCCATGCCGCACGATGCCGCCTGGCTGCTCCTCGTCATTCACCAGTACGTTGCCCGCATCATCCACTGCAATAACGAACACTGTATCGGGCCGGCGCACCATCTCGAAGGTCGCCACCGAGCCATCATACAGCCGCTGTGGCCACTGATAAACACTAAATATCTCACCCGCAAAGACACACTGTGCCTCGGGCGGAATCATCCGGGCATGGGGTGGAATGGTACGTTGTGTCATGATGGTATTGTAGCATTGTTCACATCTCCACACATTTCTCACTGCACCCATCTTCCAAAAAGTTCGCCCCCACACCCCATATCTGCTACAATAATCCTTATGCATAATGATATCGAAACAATCCTCTTTACCAACGATGACATTGCGCGTGCTGTGGCGCGCCTGGGCCGGCAGCTGAGCCAGGAATATGCCGATAAAAACCCACTGGTGGTGGGGATTTTGCGCGGGGCGGCGCCCTTTATGATCGATCTGGTGCGGGCGATGGATTGCATGCTGGAAATCGACTTTATGGACGTTTCGAGCTATGGCGACGAGCTGACCTCCACCGGCAATGTGCGCATCCTGAAGGACCTCGATACAGATGTAGCTGGCCGGCATGTGCTGCTGGTAGAAGACATTGTAGATACGGGCCACACTGCCCGGGCGCTGTTTGAGCTCTTTGCGGAGCGCCACACCGCCAGTACTAAGCTCTGCACCCTGCTCGATAAACCCGAGCGCCGCACGGTGGACGTGCAGGCAGACTACATCGGCATCCCCACCCCCAATGAATTCGTGGTGGGCTACGGCCTAGACTACCGCCAGCACTACCGCAACCTACCGTACATTGGTGTGCTGAAGCCTGGGGTGTATCAGTAGGGCGCCCGCCGACACCTAGCACCTAACACCCAACAACCCCACACAATGATAGCGTGGGGTTGCTTGCGTATACTGCGGAGCGCGACTTAGTTGTCGAACGACGCGACGATATTCATATGACCAGTTGAGGTGCCGTCGGGGTTGTTCACCCAGTTGCTGACAAATATCCAACCATAGGTTGCCGAGCTGTGGCGCCGCTTGTTTGGGTTATAGCCTGGATCCCAATCTGTTTCACTAACATCGTTCATGGTGCGATCAGCCACAGTCATCCGAATTGCGCCGCTATCCTGCGGTTTGGTTGTAACGCGGCGTGAGGCCTGGAACCACTCTGGTGCTGGCTGTGCCTTGGCTCGCTTGTCCCACCAGTGTTGGCCGGGTTGGTTGATCTTGGTACCGCGGCGTGGCAAGGTCCAGTACCAGCTGGATGCCCACACAGCCTTGTTGTTCTTGTCGTACACGACGATATTGCGGTCACTCTGGAAAGCTAGGCGCGTGCCTTTGCCCTGGGTGTTGGATGACCACTGGGCAGCACCGGTGTGGCTGTAGAGTACCAAGTTGCCATCCTTTTGGAAGGTGAGGATAAATTCGCGGCCACCGCTAGTTTTGCCCGTCGTCAGGCAGAAGTTGTTTGGAGTAAAGTTGACGGTCTTGTTACCCCAGTTGAAACTAGCCGTGCGTTCATACACAGCCTTCGTCTTTTTATCATAATACTCACCGCCACTCAGCTGCCAGTGGTAGGTGTCGAAAAATTCATTCTTGGGGCCACCCGCAGCACCTAGGCCACGACCGTCCTCGGTTGTCTTCCAGTACTCGTATGAGTTCATGCTTTTGACCCGGCCGATCATTGCACTACACGTATTGCGAGCATCATTGATCTCGCGCTGGGTCGCACCAGCTTGTGCACCACCAAAGCACACCAATGCAGCCGCCACTGCCGCGCCGGCCAGCGGGTAGATTGCTAACTTTTTCATTGTCATCACTCCTTTGTAGAGAAGAGTTAGGCTAATATATATGCCTGATTATAGCCAATGCATATAAAACAAAAAAGACACAAATGATGCACAATTGACAACTATCTGAGATACCTCTGTTTCTCTACACACAAAAATACCACGCTCCCCCACCTCTCATCTCTGATTTAAACCATCCACCTACCAAAACCCCGCACCATTATCTGATGCGGGGCTGGCGAACCAAGCGAGCTATTAGCCCACTCGCGACGAGCGTGACTTAGTTATCGAACGTCCCAACGATGTTGACGTGGTTTCGTATGCCATCGCCTCGTGCTTCGTTGGTTACCACTACCGAACCATAGGTAGCGCGCTGTGGGTACTGTGGCGAGGCCCAGTTGGTCTCGGGAATACCCTCGATAGTGCGGTCGGTAGCGCGCAGAGTGAGCACGCCAGTGTCTTGTGGCTTGGTTGTGGTGCGGCGCGACGCATGAAACCACTCTGGTGTTTGCTGCGCCTTGCCATAGCCGTGCCACCAGCGCTGGCCGGGCTGAGCAATCTTGGCACCGCGGCGTGGCGTGCTCCACTGCCAGCTCGATGCCCAGATGGCTTTATTGTTCTTGTCGTACACGACAATATTGCGGTCGCCCTGGAAGGCTAAGCGTGCACCCTTACCTTGAGTATTCGATGCCCACTGAGCTGTACCAGTGTGGCTGTAGAGTACCAAGTTGCCATCCTTTTGGAAGGTAAGAAGGAGCTCGCGGCCACCCGTTGTCTTGCCACTGCTCAAGCAAAAGTTCCCTGGCGCAAAGTTAACCGTCTTGCTCCCCCAGACGAAGCGTCCGCTATTGGCAAATGCTTCGTTGGATGCCCAGTCGTATACCTCTGTGCCGGCCACCACCCAGCCGTGCTGCTGGCGGAAGCTGTTGGTTGCGTCGGCGCTGTGGTCCTCTGGGTAGCCCTCCGGCATCTTCCAGTAGGTATATGCATTGGCCGCCTTGACTTGGCCTACCACTGTGCTACACGCCGCACGTGCTATACTGAGCTCTTGCTCGGTAGCATGAGCTGGCGCACCACTCAGGCACACCATGGCTGCGGCCACTGCCACACCTGCCAGCGAATAGTTAATTAACTTCGTCATACACCCTCCTGTGTGTTAGGTTGTTGTGCCTCTAGTATACCCCACTATCCTCTGTTGTAATAGCCCAAAAGACCACCCCTTATTACCCCATCTCTGTAGCGGTGTAAAAACCACATCGTGCTGTGGAAATCACGTGGATAACTGCCCACACTGCGAGAATATACAGTGCTCTCTCGCCCTGGCAAAAATATGCATTATGCAGCGAGTCTTGCAAGATTATGGGCCTAACCCCTTGCAAAAAACTAACCATAAGCGTTATAATCATGCTCATAACGTTTTTAGACAAAAACAGGGGGGGACAAAACGGTGATAAAAAAAGCAATTATTGTGCTTGCGGCACTTGGTAGTGTTGTGTTGCTTGCACTTCTCTATCATGGCACAACACATGCCGACCAATGGGGTATGGTGTGGCACGATGAGTTTACTGGCTCTGCTGTGTCTGGCGAGTGGGACATACTCAAGCAAAATACTGACAACTTGCGCAATACCCACCTCGCCTACAGCCCAAACAATCTCAAGGTCGCCAACAGTCATCTCGAGATCACTACGCAGCGCCACTGTGTGAGCAATTTGAACGAGCCGCTCACCAGTGCCAACATGAGTGAGCAGCCCTGCCCCAGCGGCACCACAACCCGCTACCTCAGTGGACGAGTCAAAAACAAGGGCAAGGTTGTGGACGGCACCAAGCCATTCCGAGCCGAGATTCGGGCGAAGTTTAATTGGAATGGCAAGCGTGGTACACGGCCATCGCTGTGGATGGTGAGTGGCAATACGCTCCAAAACTGCAACGACAACCCCAAGGCCAACGACCCATACGGTGAGCTAGACATCATCGAGTGGTATTCATCCACACCAAATTACGCGTGGTCGACCACCCATATGTCGTGCTACCACCACGGTGTCGATGCCAAATGGAAGACTGGCTGGCGGACGCGTGCCCTATCGCACAGTGGCGAGCACTATGCCGGTGCGCGGCCAGGCTCATTTGCGTACGAGTGGCACACCTGGGCAGTAGAGTATGATGGTACGACGGTCAAGTACTTTGTAGACGACGAGCCCATCAAGGTATATCGCTACCATGTGAGCCCTACCGACGATGGCAACATCTTCCCTAGAAAGGATGCCGAACCACTGACGAAGGTCGCCAGCCAAGAGAATATCAATGGTGCATTCCACCGCGGCTGGCAATTCATCCTCAACGACTACGTAGAGATTAGCAAAAACCTCAGCCCTATCGACCCATCCGATCCATTCCCTACCCAGACGATGCTAATCGACTATGTGCGCGTCTTCCAAAAGGGTGCGGGCACGCAGCCACCCGAGACGCCAGTGCCAGCAACCGGCACGAAATGGGCTAAGCATGATGCTGCAGGCGACCGCAAATGGTCGGCCCTTGCGAGCTCGGCCGATGGGAGCAAACTGGTAGCTGCCGCCTGGGGTGGCACAATCCACACCTCTCGCGACGGTGGCGCGACCTGGACGGAGCAGCCAAAGTCTGAGGTGCGCAACTGGGTGAGCATTGCCAGCTCGGCCGACGGGAGCAAGATTGCGGCACTCTACGACTGGGGCGGCTACATCATGACATCGCAAGACGGCGGTGCAACGTGGCGCAAGCACGCGATGAGTGGCTCGATCAACTGGATGTCGATCGCCAGCTCGGCCGATGGTAATAAGCTGGTGGCCGTCGCCAAGGATCACGTTATCTACACCTCGCGCGATGGCGGTGCAACCTGGACGGAGCAACCAAAGTCGGGCAGCCGCAAATGGCGCGCCGTCACAAGCTCGGCCGATGGCAATAAACTAGCTGCAGTCGTCGAAGGCGGCGCCATCTACACCTCTTCGAACGGTGGTGCGACGTGGACGGAGCGCACCCAAGCTGGCAGCCACACCTGGACATCGATTGCTAGCTCACCCGATGGCACAAAGCTGGTCGCAACAGCCGCTGGTGGCTATATCTATACTTCGGCCGACGGTGGTGCGACGTGGACGGAGCACAGTGTCGATGGCCGACACAACTGGACAGCTGCAACCATCTCGGCCGATGGCAACACCCTAGCCGCAACAGCCGGCGGTGGTGGCTACATCTATGTATCGACCGACGGCGGTGCAACGTGGGTAGCTCAGACGTCACCTGGTGTGCCCAACTGGTCAGCCCTTGCTAGCTCGGCCGATGGGAGCAAGCTCGCGGCCGCTGCCTATGGTGGCATGGTATACACCACTACCCAACAGATAGAGGACGGCACACTGGCCGCTGCCGAGGCTGCTCTAGCCCAAGCCGAAGCCAGCAAGAGCCCTGCAGACATCGCTGCTGCTCAAGCCCGCATTGCTGCCGTCAAGGACGCACGCAAAAAAGCCGCGCTCCAAGCTCGGCTAAACGCCATCACATCAGCTCCATCCATAACAACACCCAAGCAGCCCACGCAGCCGACCAACTCGACTACCATCCCTCAGCCGCTCGGCGGTGCGGTATCGCTCGCTACAGCTGGTACACCCTGCAGCCACATTGCTTCGGCCGAGCCAGCAGCTGCTCCCCAGCAGTACCAAGGCCGGACTCTGCGCAATAGCGTGCGCTTCACCATCACCTGTGCTGGGCGCACAGCGCACACTGGCTACACCACCCATGTCGCACTCACACTCAGCACGCGCTATCGCGACCCAAGCCGCCTCACCGTGCTCAAACTTGCCAAAGGTGGCTCGATCATCGAAGATATCACAAGCCGGATCAACTTTGGCACAAACCCCAGTGGTACACGCACAACAATCGCTTACGACGTAACCGACGGTGGCTTTGGCGACGAAGACGGCGCTGCGAACGGTACGATCCTCGACCCCATCGCCATCTACGAAGATACATCGCACACCGGCTCTACCAGCAACTCATCGCGCCCTAGTGGCCTCCTCGCCAACACCGGCGATAGCATCCTCCCCATTACCCTCGGCGCAATTGTGCTAGGTGGTGGCGGGGTGTGGATACTCCGCAAACGGCGATCGTAGCCGTGCTCCTGCCCCACACGGCTCTATCTTGGCTTGGATACTGTGCTATCCAAGCCACTTTCTTTTGCCTCCTTGCGTGTATATAAGCTTGCTAGTACGAGCGAGATTCACATTGCTAGCAATGTAGGGTTGGCGCTCTAACCATCTCCCGCACTGCTTTGGGTAAAATAAGGGCACGCTATACGTGCCTCTCCCCTCCCCAAAATCACAAACCATCCTCAATAGGTGGAGGACTAATCATCGGCTCAATGTGATCACCCACACTGCCATTGATGTAGATCACAAGGCCGATGCATTAGTGATTGACACCAAGATACATCGCACAGGAAGCAAGTTCCATCGGTCGCCATCATCTCTAACCCCGACCATCACCGCGCAATGCAAAGGCCGCACCAACACAGCAGCAGCCCTACCCATTCTTCCTCAAGAGCCCCTAGCAGCGCGCTGGTGCTGGCGTTCTACCTGTGTAAGGTATTTGTCTTGCTGCTTATGCTCAAGTACTGTGACGGTGTATCACTACTACATTAGCGCCCAAGCCGCTTAATAATATGCAATTGCTCTATAATGAGCACTCTACCCTACCCCAACCAAAAAAGAGAAAGGCATACGGTATGCCTTTCTCTTGGGTATAGAGACGCTGCAGTGCAGTGCTCTAGTTCTTGCGGCTCTTGACGAACCAGAAGCTTCCGGCGCCAAGACCACTGGCTGCGAGTGCAGCAACGAGCCATACGCTGTCGCCGGTGTCGGCGAGAGCTGGACCTTCGTGCTTAGCAGGAGCGGCAGGCTGTGCTGCGGGTGCAGCTGCCGGTGCTGGATTTGCCTGTGCAGGTTCTGCTACAGGTGCTGGCTCTGCGGCTGGTGCAGGCTCTGTCGCTGGCTCAGCAGGTGCGGGAGCAGCTGGAGTTGCTGGCGCAGGTGCGGCAGGTGTAGGAGTAGGTGTAGCTGGTGCTGGAGTGGCCGGAGCCGGAGTCGCAGGTGCGGGTGTAGCAGGCGCAGGATTTGCTGGGGCCGGAGTTGCGGGTGCTGGATTTGCCGGAGCTGGGGTTGCTGGCGCAGGTGTCGCAGGTGCGGGCGTGGCCGGAGCAGGTGTAGCGGGCGCAGGATTGGCCGGAGCTGGGTTAGCCGGTGCAGGATTTGCGGGCGCAGGGTTAGCTGGTGCTGGGTTGGCCGGAGCTGGCTGCACAACTGGCTTGTCCTTAGCTGTTGCTGTGTTGATGTTGCCACCGTTGAGTGCTGCAGCGAGGCGTGCACCGTCGTCTGACATAACAACAGCCGACCACGCACCGGTAGCAGCGCTATCATTTTCCATCCAGGTGACACCACCATCGTCTGAGGTGTAGACCTTACCACCGTTGACTGTCGCGGCAAGCTTCATACCATCGGCTGAGCTAGCGATTGATGTCCACTTCTGTGGGGTCGAGGCAGCTTGCTCTTTCCAAGTAACACCGCCGTCTGTCGAGGTGTGAATCTTGCCATCGTTGACGGTTGCAGCAAGCTTCATACCATCAGCCGAGCTAGCGATTGATGTCCACTTCTGGGTGCCAGCAGCTGCTTGCTCTGTCCAGGTGACACCGCTGTCTGTCGAGGTGTAGACAACGCCGTCGGCAACAGTTGCAGCAAGCTTAGTGCCATCAGCCGAGCCGGCGATCGATGTCCACTTCTTCGCACCTGGGTTGGCTTGCTCTTTCCAGCTTGCGCCAGAGTTAGTAGAGGTAAATACCCCACGGTTGGTTGCCACAGCGGCGAGCTTGGTGCCATCGGCCGAGCTCGTCACAGACACCCAGTCACCAGCAGCTCCTGGGAGACCATTTTTCGTCCAGGTAGCACCTGAGTCATTCGAAGTGTACATGTAGCCACCCCATTGGTAAAAGGCAGCGATCTTACTACCATCAGCCGAGCTGGCAAGAGCCGTCCACTTTTGCGGCGCAGGAAGGCCGGTTATTGGTCGTTCCATCCAGGTGACACCACTGTCTGTCGAGGTGTAGACATTCCCGACATTCACTGCTGCAACGAGCTTGGTGCCGTCTGTCGAGCCAGCCATTGCCGACCAGTTCTTTGTGCCAGAGCCAGCTTGGTCCTTCCAAGCTACCTCTTGGGCGGCACGTGTGGGCTGGGCAAACAATGCCACCATAGCGGCTACCGCCACCAGGCACCCAGCCTGAGACACGCGAGCGAGCGTTCTCCATTTATTATGTTTTGCTTGCCTGAGTTCCCTCATGCAATAACCCTCCTTTTTGTTGTGAAACACAACACCTTAAATATAACGTTCGCATTATAACACTATTGTGCTTATGGTAACAAGGGGTAATCGAGCGGTGATCGGCAGTATATTTCGCTACGTGCTACGAGTGGTGGTATTTGTCGTTGTTGCTGGAGCTGTATTTGGTAGCAATCCACCGCACCATATGGTATACCGCAAACCCCACTACGAGCAGCAGCGATAGATACACGAGTACGAATTTTGCCATAGTCGTTACTGTTGTACTAGCCACCAGTGCTGGGTTCGCAAGTGCCGGAAATTGGCTCAGCATAAGAGCAAAAGCTATATTCTCCCACCAGTCGCAGACAGCAGCCACTACGGGAAGTAAGATTGCCCACTGGGCCCAGCCCAGCTTCCACCGCTGCAACGGGAGGCGCCGAACAAAAAACGCCAATGTGCAAGCATAAAACACCGCATAGATAACTGCATAACAGGCGTCGATCGGCAAAAAGATATGGAGATACGCGCTTCTACCAGCCTCACCCAGAGCAGTTAATGTATGATTGATGTGGGCGGCACTATTGCCAAAGTTAAGGTCGAGAATTGCCGCACCACCAGACACCAGAGACACGTAACTAGCTGCCTGCCGCATCGCAGCCATGCCAAGGAGAAAAATTACCAGCAGTCCCCCAATATGGCGAAGCTTTACCGCTTGAATACGACGAGTTATATGCATGATTTTATTATACCTCTATAGTAGTTTAGCGGAATCGACCCTCCTGGATGAGACAGTCCGCTTATGCTCGCTCTGTGACAGATGCAAAAGCAGTGCTTATATAGCAAGCCACAAATACTACCAGCCACGCCACAAGCGAGACAACGCCTACTGCTGAGCTAGCCAACAGCGAGCTCCCACCAACGACTAGAAGTAGCATAACTTGCGAGAAGCCATTAAACGTCCCGTGCAGCACGGCAGCAAGCCACACACTTCGGGTCCGCTCAACAACAAAACCAAGCACGAGCGACATCACCACACAAAATCCAATGAACAACACCGACCCCGGAAGCGCGTTCGCTGTGCCGTAGTTATACCCTAGAGCAATCAGTGGAATATGCCACAGCCCCCACAGCACGCCAATCGTCACGTATTTCTTGCAAAATGGCCGTCCCGCAAATGCCTGCGCGAGGTAACCACGCCACAGTATCTCCTCTGTCATCGCAAAGATCGCATTTACCGTTAGCCCAGCCGTCAATGCACCAAAGATACCAAGCGGCAACATAGCAAGCGGTGTTGGTGGCATATTCATCGCGCTGGTATCAACCGATGTGCCGATGAGCTTCTCAAGGTTGTGCACCAAGTGTCCATTAGTCATTGCCAGGTGCCCAAAAGTCTCTGGCCACAGCCAGCCAAGAATAGCAACGGAGCCTATCATCAATACTGCCCAGGCCAAGAATAGCCCAGCGACCAATACATACTTATTCACGGTGATGTGCTTTAATGATAACAACGCACGGAATGGTATTGGTATGCTAAGCATTAATCGACTCAGTAAGAGCGTATACAGTGGTACCGGCATATACAAAACCGCGATGTACGCCAAGCGCAATGCTAGCGCTACTGGCGGCGCGCTACTGCTTGTCGCAGCTATAACCGCCCAGTAGCCACCTCCGGCGAGTGCCGTCACGAGAAAGAGGGTGATGAGTACTTTGTTGCGATGCTCTTTTTTAATGAGAGGGAGTGAATTGGATGTTTTTTCTGTCGTGTTACTCATCTGTATACACCTAGCCTTTTGTGATTTTGTTCGTATGAGGTGATTATACCACTCTGAAGCTTTTTTCGCTATTTACTTATATAGATAATTGTCCACCATAACTAGATTGGCTCATTTGCTTTATTCTTCTATCGTCGCTACAATAGAGCTATTAAGACGAAAAGGTTCCGAACGGTTAATTGCCTAAGGACCCTTTTTCTATTTAGTGCCGGACAGCTAACTTACTGCCTCAAGCTATACAACGGCCATCTCCTCCCCCATCGCCTGGATTTGCCACTGGCGCTCGCGGGCGGCGGCTCGGTCGCCGGGGTGAAGGAGGTTGATAACCTTGATGGCGTAGTCGCTAGCTACTACGGTGTGCTCTGGCATGTGACCAGTGCCGATACGGTTCACTTACTGTAGTATATCTATCCAACACTCAATACTCTCTTGGCCACTCATTACTTTACTGATCTCAGCGGCTTTATACAAGAAGTTTTGGTGATCATTATACCAAAAACCTCGACGGGAGACGGATTCAAGTCGAGGCACTATAAAGTTATATTGGTAAAGAAATACATCTCAACCAAGGTTTATTGTGCAACTTTACTATACAGTTGTTGCCACTGCCTATGCGCCGCATATGCCCGATCGGTCGCGTCGTAGCCAGTGCCTTGCAGATTATCAGGGTTGATGAACATCACATCATCACCCTCCTCTCCTGGCGCAAAGTCGAAATTTTCGGGCCAAACGCGGCAATAAAAACAGATTTGATACGCATCAAGCCGCTCAATATATATCTGATCCGATGCGTCAAAAATTTGATAGCGCACATCGCCCTGGTAGCCGACCTCTTCATGCAACTCGCGCTTTAGTGATGACTCAATCGTCTCATCATAATCCATTCCGCCACCAGGCAAATCCCAAAACGGCCGATCAATTTCTTTGACAACCAAGATCTGCCCAGCGTCGTTATATATTAATGCTTTGAGGGAGATGCGGTAGAGATAATCGTGGCGAACTATTCCGTCTGCATTTTGCGTAGTGAGGTGTCCGTTGGTATTTTTTGGCATGAGAGTAATTATAGCATCCTTATTTCTTTCTCGCTATTTGCTTATATTCCTCTTTTTGTTGCACTGAAACCATTACGACGAAAAGTACCGAACGGTTAGTCATTTAGCTTGTGTTGCATCTACCAAGTACGTTGATGACTCATTGCCACCAGTTACACCCGAGGTGATTCAGACAAACACCGCGTGGCATGGCGAAAACCGATCTGCTCATCACCCTTATGGATATCCTGGAGAGATAATACAACATAACCACTGTCATCCCATGCAATATACGGAGCATACAGAGACTGCTCTGGTGCCTTACAATATGCTCCGTAGGTTTGATCATTGTCCGACGACTGCGACTCTCCTTCGATGATCTTACTCAACTCAGCAGTTAGAGCTTCTGCAATAGTTTGGCTGTCATGACCATACCGCTTATAGAGATTCGGGTCTTTGTCGAGCGGAGACTGATCCTGCTCTTCTGCAGTTACTGCATGCGTATGATCGGAGTGCTGTTTCTGCTCAGACTTACGAAGAGAAGGAACTGGAATCCCTCCAACCGAAAAGAGGCCAGGAATAGACATTGTCAGCTTTACATCACTCCCTTTGGATGACTGCTGACCGCTCTGGTCTATGAGTGCAGTCGCCACCTGTGATAGCGCCTGTTCGACCGACAGCTCAGGCTCTTTTATATCGACCCAATCTAGCTTGTGGATTTTTTGGTAGCTCATCCCTCGAAACCGAGGCTCTTGCCTACCAGCAATAACACTTGCCGTACAGGGGATGCCATCAGGGCTATAAAAAACCGCTGTACCCTTTGGAACTGTGTTAAATTTTGGCCACGCATCATGCGACAAACTCCAACGAGCATGCAAGCCATATATTGTTCGCTCTATATCGCGTGTTGTATCAATTTGCTGCCGCAACGGGTTATTCTCGATGCTATCATCTTCTGTCGCTCGCCGAAAGGCTTTCGCCCACAGCTTGTAATCGAAATTATATGGCGCTACAACAACACGTGGGTCATACTCACGTTCTTTGAGTTTTTCATACCGATGAGCCAGGCGCAAAAGCCCTCTTGTGGCACTCGTGCCAAGCGGCATGCAGCTTTTTAGCCCCATCTCGTGATACGGTTGGCCCGTTGCATAGCTAATGATGCGAGACGTCGATCGCAGCGCCTGAAAGAAAGACTCGCCAAATTCACGATATTCTTCCTTGTCGAAGATCTCACTCTTCGCTTCCTCAACGAACGAGATCTCACCGCGCCGATCTAGAGACAGCAGCCTCTCTTGGGACTGCTTTGGCACCTTAATAGACACACCCCTTTTTGGAATGATAAATTCCGTCTCTTCACGTGTTACTGAGTGTGCGTGTGACTCCCAGCCCCTCGGGATAGATTCCTTCCTATTCATCGGTCGCTCCTTCTATTTATAATTCAATTACCGTTTTTGCATAGTATATTGCAATTATAGTGTTTCGGCAAGGGTGCCCATATCCGAATCTCGAAACTGTGGAGTGCCTATTATGCATCAGTACTCTGAAGGGGATATGGTAGAGAGTAATCAGCACCTCGATCATCATTCAAGATCGTAATGATTTCACTATTTCGTATCATCCTCATCATATTTTTATGGTCTTCTTGAAACTTTTCTCGCTACACTCGTTATCACTCTATCGCCATAAACCCCCTCTTATTCTTCGTTAATATATTCAACGACAATATTACCAAATGGTGTTCTGTGCACAAAAGGTCCACCAAATCTATTATGTGAGACCTTAATGATGCTCGACGCAGATAGCTCATTAGCATAGAGTTCTATATTAGTCCTCAGATCATCATACTTCGTACCCTCTAATAAAGAGGAGAGTTTTTGATAGTTTACTAATCTCGTTCCAGCATCTTGCGGGTCACATTCACATTCAGAAAAATCTTTAGAATATATGTACGTTGCCAACCTTAAACTCTCAATACTTGCATTTTGTAGAATATTCTCAATTTTAGAGAAGTTTACAAAATGGTTAGTGCTATCGTATGTCTCTTTTTTCAACATATTTCTTAAATATTTTCGACGTTGTTCTGAAGATTCGAAGTTATGCTTTATCCAGATATCATAAACAAACGAGGCAAAGTCATCTGATTCTTCTATTTTGCTCACCACCTTATGAACATACTCATCAGAATTAAATAACTCACTACTCCTCTTTTGGGATAATGTACCAAACATCTCGACGGCAACACCCAAAGAAGCAGCGATAGTGGCTGCTACTGGACCCCCAGAAAATGCAGCTACACTCGATGCTACAGCCTTAACTAATTCCTTTTTCGTCTCATTCATATCTCTGTTGCAGCCACCCGCCGCTGTTCCGTCGTATCTCGCTCGCGGACGGTGACGGTGCCGTCCTCCAGCGTCTGGAAGTCGATCACCACACAGTGCGGCGTGCCGATTTCGTCTTGGCGGCGGTAGCGTTTGCCGATGTTGCCGTTGTCGTCCCACATCACTCGGCCGGGGTTGGCTTTGGCGAGGCTCGCGTAGACTTCGCGGGCTTTTTCTACCAATTCTGGCTTGTTCTTCAGTAGTGGTGAAACGGCAAATTTGACCGGTGCTAAGTGCTCTGGCAATGCCAAATACACCCGCTTTTCACCATTTTGCTCGTCCTCGCGGTAGCTACTGGCCAGCACCGCCATCAGCGCCCGCTCCACGCCAAACGACGGCTCGATGACGTGCGGAACAAATTTTGTGTTCGTCCCCTTGACAGTGTACTCCATACTCTTGCCACTGGCACGCTGGATGTTCATCAAGTCAAAATCAGTCCGGTAGGCGATGCCCATCAACTCCTCACGACCAATCGGATAGTCGTATTCGATGTCGATCGTCTTTTTGCTGTAGTGCGCCCGATCCTCCGCCGGCACGTCCAGCTCGTGGATGTGCTCTGGTTTCAAACCCAATTCTGCCAAGAACGCATGCGTGCTGGCGAGTAGCTCATCAAACGCCTCCTGCCAATGCTCAGGATCGACGAAATATTCAATCTCCATCTGCTCGAATTCCCGAGAGCGAAAGACGAAATCACGCGGCGCAATCTCATTACGAAACGCCTTGCCCTGCTGAGCGATACCAAATGGCAAGTTCGGGTAGAAACTATCGACGACATTTTTGAAATTAGTGAAGATGCCTTGGGCGGTTTCCGGGCGGAGATAAGAAATCGACTGTGGATCATAGGTAATCGCCTTCGCACCATTAAGACCGCTCTTGTCGTCAGCACCCTCCATTGGCTCACCAATAGTCAACTCATTTTGCCCGCTAGCGCCAACAAACGTCTTGAACATCATATTAAACGTTCGCGATTTACTCAGCGGATTACCATCAGGGCTTTTGATGCCGCGCTCCGCAATCACCGCATCCATCTGCTCCATGGTCATACCGTCTGCGTCAACGCCATTGTCTTTAAGAATATGATCGGTGCGGTAGCGTCGGTGATTGACCGTGTCTTCGCACAGCGGATCGACGAAGGTATCGACATGCCCACTCGCCTGCCACACCTTCTGATTCATCAAAATCGCCGCATCGACGCCGTACATGTCGTCGCGCTCATCAACAAACCGGCGCCACCACAGCTGCATAATATTGCGCTTGAGCGCCACACCCAGCGGGCCATAATCCCACGTACCACTCAGGCCGCCATACACGTCCGACCCCTGATATATAAAGCCGCGGCGCTTGCACAGGCTAATAATTGCTTCCATTGTTACATTACTCGTTGTGCTACTCACACGCGTCCTTTCTCCGCGTTGGCAACGCGGCAGCTTCATGATTGGTTCTTTGGTATTATTATAGCATTTTCCTAGAGTGGAGTATGTCTTATGGCCAAGCATGGCATTGATACCTCCATCTCAATAATCTCACGCTCTGTTCCAAGCAATTCACCGAACAAGAAAATATATGGAGGCCAGCGATCAAACAGACGGAAGAGTGCTGTGCATATAATCTGGCCGGAACATTTTCGGTGCGGTGAGTTACTAGGGGGTGGCAGAGAGGATCTTGCAATCCAAGCTATAGCATTACACTCCAGCATGCTGCCGTGCCACCAGCCAGCATTCGGGTAGGATGGCTAGCACACCACCGACCTGTGCTACTACTGTGGGTGGGCGCGTGGCGAGTAGGCGGAGCAGCTTAATGTGCGCTGCGGTGATGTCGCCTTGATCGCTGAGGCGCAGGCCACGTTCTGACCCATCGTACATATACCGCCGCTCGGGCTGGAGGGGTTGGCCTACGACGTCGCGCAGCAGGTTAAGCTCGTAGCCCTGCAGCGCCGCATAATGGATGGCTAGCCAGGCTTGAGTGAGCATGACGGGTACGCTAGGCTGATTGAGCCCCTCATATACCAAGCGCAGTACCTCATACCACGCTGGCTCGTCCAGTATGCGGCTAGCTTGTGTCACCAGCTGAATGGCAGCATAGCCAGCTTGTAGGCGGTCATAATCGGCCACGATTGTCTGATAATACTTCGTCAGGCGGGCCTGTGTTAGCACGCCTAGCTCGCTGCGCCCCTGACGGATGACGACATCGCTGATCGCAAAGAGTTCAACCGCCCCAGCTAGTCGGCTTTTTTCGCGCCGGACACCCTTGGCGATCACTGCCCGCTGCCCTTCTGGTGTAAGCAATTGCAGTACGCGGTCGGCCTCGCCATAGTTGGTGCGGCGCAGGACGATCGCTGTGGTGCGCTGCATACTCATGTCACTACCTCGCTTGGGGTATACCTGCCTAGTACGTTCGTCACGTCGCTTGGGTGCATCGTTGTTTTGTCGAGCAGGGCAACGACACCGTAGGGTGCGAGATCGGCTAGCGTCATGTCTCTCGCATTATTACTACAGATGATAATGGGGATACGTGCTGTATCGCTATACGATTGTAGCTCGTGGAGCAGTACCAGGCCATTCCCCCCGGGCATGAACATATCGAGGATGATCACCGCTGGAAGCGCCTCGTCGAGCGCTGCTATGCCAGCCAGCACATCGGCCGCGTAGACGGGTACCATGCCAGCTCGCTGCACCGCCGCAAGCTGCAGCTCAGCAAACCATTGGTCGTCGTCGATGACCAACACCCGCGGCGGCGATTGCGTCATAATAACCTCTGTTGATACACCGCCTGAAGATCGATGTAAAAGGTCGCACCATCGCGGTGTCGAACTGCTCCAATTTGCGCCTCCATCGCGCTGGCAAATTGCCCTGCAATGTAGAGCCCTAGTCCACTGCTGCCTGGCCGGCTGTGCAATGGCTGTGCGCTGATGCCAAGGCGTTGCTCCAATTGCTGCCAGAGCGATGGCGGAATGGCTGGGCCGTAATCGCGCACCGCTAGGCGGATTACTTGGCCACCAGCTCGCCGGGAGAGTCGCACTACCACGGGTGCATCGCCTTCGCCACTGTAGTGAAGTGCGTTGTCGGCGAAGTTGCACAGGACGCGCCGCAGGAGGTCGCGGTTGCCAAGACCTACCACTGCCCGCCGCGGTAAGCGTACCGTCAGGCGACGCCCCTTGGCTGCGTAGAGTGGCTGGAGCTCGGCCACGACGTCGCGCGCCACCAACGCCAGATTGAGCGGCTCGATGCCAAATAACTCCTCGTGGAGACGGGTGGATTGCGTCAAGTCGGTGGTGAGGCGCAAGGCCCGCTCGCTGGTTAGTGCCATCCGCCGGGCTAGCTCGGCCACCTCGACGGGCGACAGCCCCCCAGCCTCCAAGCTCAGCGCCAATTGCCGTAGCAGCGCCAGTGGCGACTTGAGGTCGTGTGCCGCCGCAACAAAGAGCGACGCCTCCCCCCAGGAAGCGCCGCTCATCATAACCGCATTCCCCTCCGTGCTCATACCAGCTGCATTGTAGCACAGATCGTCGCAATGTTCTATATTTATTCGTTAAATTTAATGGTTTTTATCAGGGCTTCGTAGTCGTTATTAAATACGTCGGCATCCGTCCGCACCGTGAGCGTCCGGTCGCGCATCTTGATCACCACTGCGGTGCCGCGGATATCTTTGCTAAAGTTCCCCTCCAGGCGCGTGCCTGTCAGGCCTTTGTCGTTGCTCCAGGCACTCGACTTCAGCTCACCTTTTTTGATCTGGCTGTCGTAGTCGGCCACCGCTTTGTCATAGATCTTCTGCTCAATGCTAATCCGAATGGCAATCTTCTGCGTATCTGTTATTGGTGGCACGACGCGGGGGTTGAGGTACGCCTCATACGTCTTCCCACCACCCTCGCTCACATCAGTGGCTTGGTAGGCGCTCCAGGTCTTGGGATAATCAAAGGTCAGGCGGCCATAGTCATCTGGCCCAACGAACTGCAGCATCGGCTGCTTTTCACGCTCGGCAAATTTCTTCTCGTCTTCGTCTGCTTGTGTCTTCTTGGCCTCAGCTTGCGCTGCGGTAATCTTGCTATCGAGGTTGCTCTTGGCCTCGGTATAGTTGGTGTAGGCCCAGGCCGAAAACCCACCAAAGAGCACCACCAGCAGGGCCAGCCCAATAATGGCAAAGGTGCTGCCACTAAGAAAACTTCGTCGTTTGTAAGATTGCTTCGTCATATCTCTATTATACTTATGCCTGGGGCGATAGACAAGAGCGGGATGCTATTTGTGCTGTTCTGCTCGCACTTGATACAGCTTATGTGCGCCTTGCTCGCGCACTGGTGTCCAGCCAGGCACGGCAAAGGCGTAGGAAATGAACCATAGGTCTGTGCCAAGGCGGGTGGCTTGCTGCTGCACATGAGTGGCCATCCGAGCGATGTCGCGTGAGTCGCCAAAGGTGTAGACCACTGTGGTGCCAGTTGGAAAGTTCGTGCGGTAGAGGTTACCACACACCACCATCGCTTTGGTATCACCACGTAAACGCCAGCGCGAGAGCAGGACAAGGAGCGGGTTGAGCTCCACGCCAAAGGCTCGTGCGCCCTGCTGGCGGGCGACCTTCAAGACCACGCCATCGCCTGAGCCCATGTCCACCAAGCAATCCTCCGGTCCGAGGCTATAGAGCTGAGTCAGCGCCCGCTGCACATCTCGGCGGTGTGACGGCACATAGGGTGCCCCCGTTAGCGCTGTCACGCAAAACAGCAGGATAATGACGAGGAGTGCCCACCACATCATGAGGTGGCTGTGTCCTCTGTGATAATAGTTACTTTATTTTTGATCTCTCTCAAGCGCTGGTCGATCTGCTCGGCAACGCGTGCTGCCTGTTGGTAGCGTTCTACCGCCGCCTCGAGCTCAAACTCATCACTGTCAAACCACGCCAAGATCTCCTCCAGCTGCTCCATTTGCTCACGCAGTGAACGGTTATCTGCATTGCTCTGCTGGCCAGGCTGCGGCGGCGCTGATGGGCTTGCTGGTGTATTATTGGGCTGGCTATAATCCGGCGTGATTCCTTCTGCTGCAAGGGCCATTGCCAGTTGGTCGTCATCACTCAGCGCAGTACGCTTGGCCCGAGTGCTAGGTGTGGCGGATTTCGCCTGTTTCGTTGGTTGTTTTGCGTTCGACATGGGTTACCTCCGCTGTTATCATATCGCTATATCGCTCAATAGTGATTGTCTGGCCGACGGTGGCCTGGCCGCGCACCAGCGCGTAGCCACGCGCTAGGGTTGCTGCAGGGTTATACAGCCGGAGCCGGGCCTGCAGCGCTGCGCACTGCTGCTCAAGCACCTGCTGCCGCCTGGCTAACTTCGCCCGAGCTTCGGCCAGCTGATGCTGCACCGATACTAGCTCATCATCTACCGTGGTGATAATCGTTTGCTTCATTGTCTGCAGCTGTTCGGCTAGCCGCGCTTGCACTGCCGTGGCATCAGGTGTGATGAGCTGAGCAGCGTTAGTCGGCGTGACAGCCCGAACGTCGGCGGCGAGGTCGGCCAATGTCTCATCGGTGTTGTGCCCCACCCCAACCACTGTTGGCACGCGGCTTGCGGCGATTGCCCGCACCAACGCTTCGTCGTTAAAGACTTGCAAATCATCGGCGCTGCCGCCACCACGTACAATCGCCAGCACTTGTGGCACGGTTGCACGGCGGTTGCAGCGCTCAATGGCGCGGATGATCCGGTCGGCCGCGCCAGCACCCTGGACTGGCACTGCGTAGACATCGACCTGCATGCCGCCCCAGCGCTGGCCGATGATCGTCATAAAGTCGGCATAGCCTGCCGCCTGAGGGCTACTCACCACGGCAATGTGCTCGGGCCACTCGGGCACTGGCCGCTTGCGCTCTGGAGCAAAGAGCCCTTCTGCACTCAGGCGCTGGCGCAGCAGCTCGAAGTTTTTCTTAATGCTCCCCTGCCCGACTGGTCGCACCTGCTGCACGGTCAGGCTAAATTTGCCGCGCGCCGTAAGCTTGGGCACGGCTTGCACTGCCACTTGCATGCCATCCTCAAGCGCCACCCGGAGCTGCCACACCATCATAAAGCAGCTCACACTGCCCGTCTCGTCCTTGAGGTCAAAAAAGACAAACTTCCCCTGGCGCACCGCCATGCTGGCTACCTCACCCTCGACCGTCAGTACCGGAAACGCCCCCTCCAGCACCTCGCTCGCACAGGCGAGGAAGTCGCTAACGCTCAGTGGTGGGAGGTTTGTCGCGTCCATAGCGCATGATGGTTAGTTGATAAAATGCATAGCCAAACACCAGTGTAGTCACGATGGCAATCACGCGGTAGAGCATCGTCCCAGCAATGGCCTGGCCCTGGCTCACACCCGAGAGCGCCAAGATCCCGACCATGACCGCCTCATATGCACCAGCTCCACCAGGGGTGGCAACCACCGCCGCCATGGTCGTGGCCACGCCGTAGGCAATGAGAATTGATGCAGGATTAACCGATACCCCCAGCGACTGGAAGGTCATCCAGAAGGGCAAGATCTCCATAATCGTAAAGACAATGCTCCAGACAAAGGGCTGCCACAGCAGCTTCTTGTCCCGCCGCAGCTCGAGGAAATCGGTGTGGAGGTCGTCGCAGTAGCGCCGTACCGCAGCTTCGTCCATCACCGGCTTTGTGCGCCGCAGGATACGCCGCGCTAGGCCATTGACCGTCAGTGTGATCTGATGCGCCGCCTTATGTAGCCGCTGCTGGCTCGTCAGCAAATATACTCCCAGTAGCGTGATCATCGTCAGGCAAAATACCAGTCCCCCGCTCATCAGGATAATCCAGCGGTTCACGCCGCTATCGATCGTCACTATTACCACCGCCACTGCAAGGAACAGTACCACTGCCACAAAGCCCATGACATAGCGCACCATCTGGGCCATTGTCGCACGCCCCGTCGAGACGCCGTATTTGCGTAAGCGCCAGTTGGCGTATGATATACCGCTCAGGCCACCACTGGGGAAAGCGTGATTGACGAAGTTTAGCTCCAGCGACAAGCGCATCAGAGCAAAGGGGCTGACGTCGCGCACGAAGCCCTTTTGCCGCAGATATGAGAAGATCATCTCACCCGCCGCTAAATACCCCAACGCCGCCACTGGGAAGACGGCAATCAAGACCCATATATTGACCTGCTGCAGCAAGTGCCACGCCTGGAGAAGTTCGTGCCGCGACAAGAATAGAATCAAGGCGATCAGCACAAACGTCATAATACTCAGCCAGGTGCGGAAGGATAGCTGTTTTATTTTTTTGATATATTTCTGCATAGCTACGGTATATTATACCACGAGGCAGCGAGACAAACCGTTTCTAGCGCTTTATATCAAACTGCGTATGAAAGCACGCTGTATAAGCTTGAGAGTGGTCGACTACCCATATTAACGTACTGGTTCGTGCTATCACCCCTCCATTCTTATCCGCTTTTGCGCTATACTAGGCATATGTATATTGCAATTCTTGGCCGGCAGCCGGCCCTGGGCGTGGCGGAGCTGGAGTGTTTGTATGGCGCGGCGGTGGTGCGTTGGTTTGGTGCGCAGGCTGCTACTATTACCTCTGATATATTCGATTTTGAGCGTCTGGGTGGCAGCCAAAAGGCAGGCCGGGTGGTGTTAGAGCTGCGCGGTAACTGGCTGGCGGTGAGCCGGCAAATCGTCCGCCACTATAGCGCGCAGTGGCAGGGCGCGCCGCACAAGATTACGCTGGGCATGAGTGCCTATGGCTTCTCTGCCACCGCCCGCGAGGTGCAAAAGACTGGCCTCATTCTCAAGGCAAAATTGCGTGCAACTGGCACCAGCCTGCGCCTCATCCCCAACGCCGCTCCAGCGCTCAATACTGCTACGAGCCACCACAACAAGCTTGGTCGCTCACCGCATCATATCGAGCTGCTGGTGGTGCGAGCCCAGGATGGACGCGTCATTGTGGCGGAGAGTGTTGGCGCGCAAAACATTTCTGCCCTGGCCGCACGCGACCAAGCCCGCCCGCGCACCGATGCCTTCGTCGGTATGCTGCCACCCAAGCTTGCCCGCATGATGATCAATATGGCTGGGCCATTGGTGCAACCTTCGCCTACTACTGAACACTCAGTGCCGCGCCCCCTACTGCTCGACCCATTCTGCGGCACTGGCACCGTCCTGCAAGAGGCGCTCCTCCTGGGCTACGATGTGTGCGGCAGCGACCTAAACCTTAAGATGGTCAGCTACACCAATGAGAACCTCGCCTGGCTGCAGCGCCGCTCTGCTGAGGCCACCCCTGGCACGGTGCAAGACGTTACTCAGGCTGATGCCACTACTTACCAATGGACAGACGCCCAGCGGCTCAGCGCCGTTGTCTGTGAGACATACCTTGGCCAGCCCTTCTCTGCCCCACCTACTCCTGCCAAACTCAGCACTGTGCGTACCACGTGCAACCATATCATCAGCCATTTTCTCACTAATCTTCGCCCCCAGCTGCGCCCTGGCACACCACTGGTTATTGCGGTGCCCGTGTGGCGCGACAGCGATGGGCAGTTCACTCACCTGCCACTCATCACCCAGCTAGAGCGACTGGGCTACCAGCGCCGCCCATTCCAGCACGTTCGCCCCGCCGACCTCTGTTATTACCGCGAGAACCAAGTGGTAGCGCGGGAGTTGTTGGTGATGGAAGTAATGAAATAACCTTGTGTGGTAAAATCTCATTCTGGTCATCGAGTAATACACGTGCTTCCTTCTACATGCTAGCAGTTTCAATAAGCAAGAACCTCAGCATGACATAGCTGAGGTTCTTCGTACCGCTCTGGTAGCATGGAATTATTGGCGATTGTTTGCCTCCATGTCCATTTTGTAAGCTTCAGTTCCTACGTACGATTGTGCAACACCAAGATCATGAAGGTTAATGCCACGTAGAGACTTCACTACAGCCTTCAAACGAGGCACAACACTTACTGGTACGTTGCCGCCTTTAATGATACTCTCTAACTCATTTGCTGCAGTAACCAACACCTCTGGAGCGTTGCGGAGTGTCCCTTCTGCGCTCCAAAGGGCTTCTCTGTGTGGATCTGCCCGTATTCCTTCTGCTGCCTGAGGAGCTGGTGCTTCGTGAACACCCACCCCATCACGTAGCGCTGCACGTATATCCTCCGGAGTTGATGGCGCAGCTAGTACTGTTGATTCATGAGTCTCAGCAATTTCTCTTAAGCTTGCTCGAAGCTCAGCTGCAGTGGGCGCAGGAGCACCCTGCCGAGCACCCCCTTCCCCTTGCCCCAACGGCAAATCACTCTTAGCATCCCGACGCGCTGCAAGCCGTGCCAAATCTGCCTCAGTGTCTGAACTGCCACTCGGTCCACTGCCCGGATACGGCCAAAATCCTCCCAGCCCTTCATATCCTGCCATCATCACTCCTTTTCATATCATTATTGTATCTGTAGTGTAGCTAATTATACCACCATAGTGCCAACTATCCAATCTCTACTCGGCCAATACTGTAGCACATCCGCGTCACCGTCTATGTTTTGTCCCCTTTTTGTTATGCCTGCGGCTCAATATCTCGCTCGTTTGCACTCCTCTTGCCGTTTTCTTCTCTCACGTTATAGCGGTTGGCATTCTTACGGCTGCTATTCAATCCACACCGCTTGACTTCGCCCACGCCCTCACGTATAATCGTATAGATTGTTTATATTAGCTAAAGGAGTGATATGTCAAAAGTCAAAGCAGGTGGCTCAAGCAAGAACGTCCACAATAACGCTGGGGCGCGCCTTGGCGTCAAGCGCTTCGGTGGCCAGCGAGTCAACGCTGGTGAGGTCCTCGTTCGCCAGACAGGCGCTACAAAGATTGCCGGCCCTGGCACGTACATGAGCCGCAACTACACCATCCACGCCGCTCACAGTGGTGTTGTCAGCTTCAAGAAGGTCAAGAAGTCTACCTTCACTGGCAAGACCCAGCCACGCACCCAAGTGTGTGTCAGCGCAGCGTAAGTGTTTTATAGTGCACATGCAAAACCACCTTACAACCGAGGTGGTTTTCTTGTTCTTGATAATACCCCTAGTAGGCTTGGCGTATGCTATCGATAAGTATGCTATGCTCGTACTATTCAGTATTCAGCAATAACACGCTCTGTCCTAAGAGATAACCAAACCAGCCCTTATTACTACTCTACGCGTCCGAGTACCCGCTCCACGAGGAGGCTATTATCCAGCTCTGTATCACTCGCTTTTGCTGCCACGCTCCCAACTAATTGGCGCGCACTATCCCCACCAAGATGCTCATATGTATTGCTCCTTTGAGCAGGCAGCACCTCTGTTTCTTGCTCATCAGTTGAGTCATTCTGGTGAGTAGTATGAGTGGTATCAGCAACGGGCTGCAGCCTACCATCCTTTATCATCACGCCATAGGCTTTTTGCAGATATGCATTAGTGAAGTCGATATTTTGCTCTTGTAGCACCGCGAGTGGCACACATTTCTCGAGCTGGTGGATGTTGCTTCGGTTGACTAGCTTGGTCATCCGCACTAGCGTCACGTCATTTTCTTCGTCAATAATCTCTGTATCAATCCACCCTTCGTCGAGCTGGCCACTGCTGCGCAAGACATTCCACAGATACTGCGGCACATCGTCGCGCTTGGGAATGCTGTGCGTATCAGGATGAGTTGCACGCTCTTTTGGCGTGCCGTCCGTTGTAATTGGCTGCGTCAAGAGATGCTCAGGCTGTCGTGGTGGGAGTGGTGCCGAATGTTTTTCCGTCATCTTTTTATGGTACCATGAAATAATGCTAAGGAGAAATCGCTCAGAAGCAAGGGCTTGCTGCACGCTTTGTTCGACAGCCCTCTAGCCTCTGTTATTCTTGGCTCATGCCCAGGTGATATTTAATGCGGGCCACGACGTCGCCAATCATCACTTGCGACTTGACGAGGTAGTCATCCACTCCTAGCTGCTTGGCTCGCTCTTTGTCCTTGGGTTGGCTCAGCGCCGTCAGCATGATAACGCGGACGTTGGTAGTATCTGGGGTGTTACGCAAGATATCGAGCACGTCGAAGCCGCTGATCTTAGGGATCATCACATCAAGCAAGATCAGATCAGGCCGAACATCGACCACCGCCGAGAGTGCATCCTCGCCATTATGCACCTCGCTCACCGCAAAACCCTCCAGTTCCAGCCGCGAGCGATACACTGCCAGCAGCGCGGTGTCGTCTTCTACTAAGAGAATTTTCTTTCGTCTGTCCATATGCCTTTATGGTAGCGTAGATACGAGGCAAATACAATACTTTTGGCGAACAATTGTTTGCATTTTGTTGGATATATGTCTACTCTGCGAACTTTTGCAGTACAATATCAAGCTGTGGGTCGCGGCCAGCGTTGCGGTCATCGGTGCTCATTTTAACTTCAGTATCTGGCGCAATGCCGCCCTGCGAGATATTGCGGCCACTTGGGGTATACCAACGCGCCACGGTGATCTTGAGCTTACGGCCGTCAGGTAGATCAAACAACTGCTGCACGGTGCCCTTGCCGAAGGTCTTTTCGCCCAGCAATGTCGCTGCTTTGTGGTCGTGCAATGCTCCCGCTACGATCTCGCTGGCACTGGCGCTATTGCCATTGACGAGGACAGTTGTCTTCATCCCCTTGAGCAGTGCTTGGCCACTACTGTGCACCGTGTCTCGCACAACGTCGCCAGACTTCTCTACTACCACGACTTTGTTCTCAAGCCATAGGCTTGCGACCTCGCGAGCAGCCGTTACATAGCCACCACCGTTATCGCGTAGGTCGAGCACCACAGCCCGCACCCCCTGCTGGACGAACTGCTCTGCCGCTTGGCGCGCAAGTCGGCCAGTTTGGTCATCAAACCGGGTAATAGTGAGGATGCCCACACCATCGCGAATCTGGCTGCGCACACTGGCGTCACTCACCTTGGCCCGGACGATAGTATATTCCTCGGTCGATTCCTCACGCTGCATCACGAGCTTGACGGTCGTGCCAGCCTCGCCTCGCACTTTGCTGGCCACTACCTCAGAGTTCTGCCCCACCACCGATTGGCCATTAATACTGCGGAAGATATCGCCGGCCCGCAGGCCTGCCTTGGCTGCTGGTGAGTCATCGACGACACGCACTACTGTTGGATGGTTGCCCCGTGATGCAATCTCCACGCCAATACCGCTCACTTCGCCATTGAGGCTGCGGTCAAACTGCTCGGTCTCTTGCTTGTCCATGTAGGTAGTGTAGGGGTCACCAGTAGCTGCAGCTAGGCCACGATTAGCGCCATCGATCAGCTTGGTGTCGTCTAGTTTACCATCATATTCTTCTTTAAGCTTGCGATAGGTCTGCTGCACACTACTGAGGTCAATGCTATCAGCCGATACCTTGAGGCCAAAGACTGGCGCAATTGCCGCATAGAGCTTGTCGGCGTACATCCCTGCCACAAAGCCAGCCCCCAGCAGCAGCACCGCCACGAGCAGGGCTGTGAGCTGCGAGATAGTCAGCTTTTTTGGTTCATCATACTCATATTTCGAGCGGTTCGCGCTCGCCGTGTCGCTCTGTACCATACTATGGTATTATACTACGCTCGGGCGGTGTGGCAAAAGAATGTGAATAGCACACCGAGGCTTGCATTTTTGCCTCATCCTCGTATAATAGGCAATTACCATTTTCTAACAAAACGAGTGAGGTTATCTGATGTCTCTTGTCGTCGTCAGCGCAGAAGCAGCGCATGTTTTCCCATTACCATCCACTGTTGAGAGCGACTCACAGCCGCCTGCTGAGTCTACCGCCCGGACTCAGGTTGGGCATCTTGCGCTTGTGAGCGAATCTGCTACCCCATACCACAGCAGCGAGGAGCTCGATGTGATGCACACCATCGACCACGAACGCCACCAGCGCGAGCAAATCCTCCACGGTGTCATCGACAGCCTCACACGCATCATTGCCAAGATGAAAGGGAGCGCCCGTGGTGACCAGCCGCCCATCACCATCACACATAGTGAGATTACCTACTCGGTGCATTATTTCTACGAGCGCTGTCTCGATTGCCGCGATTGTAGCCACGGTTTTGACCAAGATCTCTTAGCACAGGAGCAGCACGGCTTTACCTACGGTGGCGAGAAGCCGCCCAGCACAAGCGAGGCAGTCAGCAACGTCAAAGAGCTCTTTGCCCTGCTGGCCCAGCTGGCCCAGGCCGATACACGCACTGCCTTTAACAATAGCTACATCACTCAGCTACCCACTGACATTGAGCCTCTCCGGCGCTGCGAGAGGGATGACCCAATTGGCACAGAGTACAACCAATATGGTTACCGGGTTGGCCCGCCTGAGACGAGCACTACCCCTGATACAACCATCGCCCAAACCGAAGCCCCACACCAGCCTACCCTATCTGTGGCATAGGCTTCGAGAGTTCCACCCATCAAAAAACGACCACCGCTACCTGGGTGGTCGTTTGCGCTATGTATTCTTTCTTATAAATAAATATACGTATCGTACGTACTGGCGGGCACCGTCATTTCGCTATAATGACCCCAGCCAGGGCCACCGGCGTTGAGGTAATTAAACTGGCTAATGCGGACAGTGTTGCTGCCAGCGTCGTAGCCTTCGATATAGACAATGTGCCCGTACTGCCCTGCCGAGATGACACCAAGGGCGTTGGCCCGTGGAGTGCGACCCGTCGAGAAACCAGCGTTGCGAGCAGCAGCCGGCCACATGTTGGCATTGCCCCAGTAGCGTGGTGCGTAGCCAGTCTTTTGGTAAGTCTTCCAGGCAGTGTAGCTTACACACTGGCGGCAGCCATAGCCCAGTGGGTCTTCGCCGCCACCGGATGCGCCACCGTGCGACAACGCATTGGCATCAACGGTACAGCCGCCAGCCCATGGGTAGCCACCCATCGAGCCATCACCAGAGGTAATACCGAGCGAGCCACCGCCACCAGCGTTGCGGATGGCCGCTTGGATGGCATCCTGCTGCGCCTTTTGGACGCGGGCTTTCTCACTCTCGCGGTCGGCGGTGAGTTTTTGGTAGTTTGCTTCTTCATTTTGGGTGCGGGCAAGGAGGTCAGCTTGCTCACGCTCTTTGGCGGCGAGGGCTTCGCGGGCATTCTTTTGGTCTGCCAAGACACGCTCGACTTCCTTCTTTTGCTCCTCTAACTGCTTCTTGAGCTTATTGACCCGTGTGATCGTCTCGCTCAGCGTGGTCTGGATGCTATCGCGGCGATCTTGCTCCACCACATAGTCACCAAGGTTCCGGCTGCTGGCCAGCATCTCCAGCGGGCTAATGGTGCGGTCGACGTACATATCGGCCAGCGTGTCGCCCAAGGCGTCTTGGTTGGCCTTGATGTCGCGCTTAGTCTGGGCAATCTTCTCCTGCAGTTGGTCGTGCTTCTTCTGGCTGATGTCGATCTGCGCTTGGATCATTGCCTTCTGCTTCGACAAGACTTCGAGCTCATTTTGCAAGCTCTTTGCCTTCTCGTTCAGCTCCTTGGCCTGCGACTGATACTGCCCAATCTCCTTATTGAGCGCATCGATCTGTCGCTGGTACTCCTCCTGCGACACGGCCGAGGCAGTCCCGGTGGTCACCCCGAGGTAGGTGCTAACTGGCGTACTGAGCGCCATAATCACGGCAGCCGCCACGATGACCGACTTGGTGGCAAGCCCCTTGGTTTTTTTGGGTGCGGCCACAGTAGTGTGGGCACGCGAAACAGATGTGGTGGATTGTTTCATATTTCTTATGGTAACAAGCGGTGTGTGCTTTGTCAACACGGGCCTCCTTTGTATCAATGCTAAATCTTTAGGTAACGGCGAGTGGCTACTAGCGATGAGATGACGCCAATGCACGCGCCTAGTGCCATCATCACCAGGGCGATAAGCCACCAGTAGGATGCTGCCATATCAATGGTGGGCTGGAGAGCCACCCCCCACTTCTTGAGCGAATTGCCCGAGAGGAATAGCGTAATGATACCCAGCGTGGTCGCAATCACTGCGGCGATCACCCCATACACCACTGCCTCCACGAGGAATGGCCCGCGAATAAAGCCCCGGTCGGCGCCAATCAGTTTCATCATCTCGATCTCATCGCGCCGGTTGAAGATCGCCATACGGATGGTATTGAAGATAATCAAGAATGAAATAGCGATAAAGAGCACACTGGCCGCTACTCCAGCCTTTTGCGACATATGCGTCCACTCTGCGATGCGCGTCGTACCGTTGCGCCGCTGGCTCATAAAGGTTGGCGTTTGGGTGGCGCTAATCAGTGGTTTGAGCGCAGAATTGGTATTGACGAAGTCTATCAGCTGCGATGTATCGTTGTTGTCGTGCAGGGTGATACGGATCGTCGCGGGTAGTAGGTTCGTCGCCTCCTTAAGGGCGTTCAGTTTAGCCTCATCGTCCTTATTGGCCTTGGCAAATTGCTCCTTGGCTTCCTCGGTGCTAATGAAGCGGACTGACTCGACGTTGCTGAGGCGGCGCAAACTCACTAGCACCGGCTGAGCGCGCTCCTCTGAGACATCAGGGCGGAGGTAGATTGAGCGGTCGATATCCTTGTTGATAGCCTGAGCGGTGTCGGCCAGCGAACGCTGGGCGACGAAGGTAGTAAAGACAATCAGCAGTGTAATTGTCATCACCAGCGTGGCAGCAACTGTCAGCCACGCGTTGCGGCTAAAGTTATTAACGCCATAGCGGCACATCCGGACAAACGTCAGCCACTGGCGGCGACGGCGCTTTTGCTGCATCAGGGCGCGGGCGGTATCTTTGCGGCGGCTCATTGGCGGTAACTCCCTCTGGCTTGGTCGTGCGTGATCTTGCCATGCTCAATGGTGATGACGCGGCGCTTGAGCCGGTTAACGATCTCGACATTGTGGGTGGTCAGTAGCACGGTCGTGCCATATTTATTAATCTTCTCGAGCAAACGGACGATGTCCCAGCTGTGCTTGGGGTCAAGGTTACCAGTGGGCTCATCAGCAATGAGAATCTTGGGCTGGCGCACGACGGCACGGGCAATCGCCACCCGCTGGCGCTCACCACCACTGAGCTGGTGCGGGAACTGCTTCTCTTTGCCCCGGAGGCCAACGAGGTCAATCACCTTAGGTACTGTGTTCTTGATCTCGCGGTTGCTCATGCCTGCAATCTCCAGCGCAAAGGCGACGTTTTCAAACACCGTGCGCTGCGGCAACAGCTTAAAATCCTGAAACACCACACCAATCTTGCGGCGCAGTAGTGGAATATGCTTATCCTTGAGGGTGTCGTAGTCGATACCGCCGACCACAATCTTGCCCGTTGTGGGCTTCTCTTCGCGGGTAAGGAGCTTGAGCAGCGTGCTCTTGCCCGCCCCGCTCGTGCCAATAATAACGACGAACTCATTGGGCTCGACATGTAAACTTACCCGATCGAGCGCCGGCTTGGCGTCCTTATCATACCGTTTGGTTACTCTGTCTAACAATATCACTATACCAGTATAGCATATGGCTGAGGGATGGAGCGAGAAAGGAGTAGTTGATCAAACAAAATATAGCCAAGCACCATCCCTCGTCTTATTTTCGAAACTCAACAACCCTATCTCGACGGTATCGATATGGGTGATCTACCCCTTGCTTTGCGGCATATAGATATGTTGTGTCATATTTATATAGCCTTAGCTCTCGAAATGAGCGAGCACTCCCCGAACGTGTTGATTGGTATCGAATCTTGATCGTCTGCCCAATACGAGAAGATAGATACCAATCGAATCGATTCTGGTCTACTTCTCTGTCTCCAACAGTGAAGGTATGCCTGTTACGTGCATCAGGTGTATTAGAGCTAACTGTTTCTTGTTGCACCTCTTCCGCGTTAGTGTATTGATGCGATTGTTTTATTCGTGTTTTGTAGACATCTTGTCTTTTATCTGCTGGGAGGGTGCATTTTTGTTGTAGATCATGAATGATTGGCATATCTTGGCGATCAATATCACCCATGAAGTAGTCAGTAATATATCGCACAAGATCTTGACGTGCATTATCTCTCATGTTATACCAATCAAAAAATGATATCCTATAAAAACTCCAACCAGCCGTCTCAAGTACACTTTGCCTCTCCCAGTCACTCTGGACGTATACTTGACCATCTCCATGCTCGAAATGAGTTGGTCCATCACACTCAATTGCAAGCTTCTTGCCACTTCTTATATCGGTAATTACTTGATCAATTTTAAATCCGCAGCTTTCAACTTGTGTTTGAATAAGATAGTCTTCTGGCGATAGTTTATTCATAAGATAGTCATACACATCTTCTTCAAACTTTGAATCAAATTGTAGCTCGCTCTTTTCGTGGCGTCTTACAAAACCATGCGCATCTACATATGCGAGGTACCTCTTGATCCATACACCATCCGGCCAACTTATTGGTGGTATACATGTCACGCAGTGGACTTGTTGGCGCGCACGACTAAACGCCACATTCACTCGCCCTTCGTTTGCGCTCTTCTTGATTTCACCGCCCTCGCCAGTGAGCACTTGGTAGCGCCTCTTACCACTGGTCGGATCGGTAATAACAAACGAGTATATGATGATATCCCGCTCATCTCCTTGGATGCCTTCAATCGTTGATATCTTTATCGAATCATCGTCAATCTCTCGAGCTAGTAGCTCTGCCTGTTCATTAAAAAAAGTGAGGACCGCTATCGATTTGTTTTTTAATCGCTTATCATTGCGGATATCTTGGATAAGCCGACGAATATAGTTTGCCTCTGAGCGGTTTGTCTTTGCCGAGTCCTCCAACTGTGGATCAACATCTATCACATGATTAAGCAAGACACGGTTCGTATCTTGGTAGGTCAAAATGTTATCATTAACGACATCCAATGCACGACCAACTTTTTCATAAAAATTCTGATTCGAAAATCCAATAAGCTCTTTGGGCGATCGATAGTGGTTCTTCAGTACTGCCGTCTTAAACCCTGCGAGCCCTGCAATATCCATAATCGACTTGATTGTATCTTCTTCTGCTTTTATCTGAAATTGCTCAGGTACTGCATGCTTCTTAGCAATTGCTGTAAGTTGCTCATTCGACTTAAAGAGCGTATTTGTATCGCGCATTTGGAGGCTATCACCAAAGAATATAACATGCTTCGCACGGAACATTGCTGGGAGTGCGTATGCGAGATTACACTGTGAGGCTTCATCGATAACAACATAATCAAAAGCTCCAGCCTGCAGAGGAATAATCCGGCTTACATCATCAAGTGACATCATCCAAATTGGTAATACATCCGACATCACATCAAAGTTGTGTTGATCATGCTTGAGTTTATCGAATGTCCGGTATGCTTTTTTGCTTTTTGTCAAAGAGCGCGCTATTTGCCTTAGTTTAGACCGAGTTTCTTTTGATTGCTTCAGCTCATCCAGATTAGCAAGCACTCTATTGCGTACAAAACCAATTGTGTCTTCTCGATAAAACTTTCGCAAGTCACAGATCACTTTGCGTATATCATTGACTGTCCCATACCCATGCTGTGCATTAGAGTCAATCGAGCGCTGCAAGCCATCAAGTTCTTGCTGTAGCTGGCGATAAGATGCAATACGATCAAATACCTGCTCTTTACCCTCCGCCTTGATAAGTTTGTTAAGTGCAGCAAGGATGCCTCGATTCTTCAAGAAACTGTCTTTGCCCATCGACATGAGATCGTCTTTTTGTGCAACAAGGTTGCTATACACAAAATAGTCCTTCAGGAGACGCAATTGTTTTAGTTTTTGCGTTTTTGTCAGACTATCATCAAACAAAACTGCTTCAATATCTCGATATATCTCCTGCGCAAGATCCTTAGCAGTAGTCTTAAGCATTGCTGTGAGCTTAATATTAATGATTGCTTTATTAATAAAACCTGATCGCTCTGGTAGGATCTCCTCACACTTTTTGATAATAGTTGCAATTGTCTCGATTTCAGCGTCTAGTGTAATTTCTAGGTCTTGGTATGCTCTGTCTTTCTGGTCAACATATGTCTGGTGGTCTTGCTCAAACTGGTTAGTTTGTTATGTGACAGTAATCAGTTTTTTGATGTAATCTACCTGCTTGTCGTATTGCTCTTCTGTTATCGAGCAATCAGCAAAATCCTTATATTTTGCTAAGGCATTCATTTCATTTGTAATAGCAAATATTTTGCGTTCTATTGCGGTGTGGTCATTAAACTTTTCTTTAAAATCACTAATCAAGGTTAGTGGAAGTTTTTGGTCGGGCAATAGAGCTCTCTTTTCAAACTCTCTATCGAGCGATACCAGTGTATTTGCCGCACTATCTCTCTCGTCGTTTTCTGAATGAAGGCGCGATTCTCTGTCTGGGATATAGCCAAACAAAAACGGTATTGCGAGCTCCTTCAGCTTGTCTTTTACACCACGAACTGCTTGGTCTTTTTGGCTAGCGAAGAGGACTTTATTGCCAGTTGCTGCTAGATGCACAAGCAAGTTTGCAATTGTTTGTGACTTACCAGTACCAGGAGGCCCTTCAACAATAACTGCTTTATTCTTAATAATACCAAGTGTTTTCAACTGCCACTTATCATACGAAAATGGAAAGAATATCTCTGTTTCACCTTTATCATCAACTACTTCTTCGATATCCATCTGATCACTCGATACGAAGCCGCTTATCGCTGTATCTATAAGGGATTGTTCGTCCAGCTTTGTCATTACATCAAGGTCCTCTGACAAAAAGTAGTTCGCTTTGCTCACCAGCATAATACGGCATTCTGTATAGTTTGGCACCTCAGTCAGCGCTTCTGCACCAATCCTATGAAGAATAGCAAAAAATCTACTCCAGACTTGTTCGATAAACTGCTTTTTTAGTGGTAAATAATGCTTCTCCTCTGCCTCCAGCTCGGCAATATATGAAAATAGCTCATCGAAGTCTTCCTGCGGGATACAATCTCGAAACTGGTTAACAAGAATAGCGACGCTTTCGTCCAATAGCGTAATGTTGACTCTGGTGTTGTATTGATCAGGCTTTACTGAGAGCTGAATAGGGATTCGTATCAGTGCACGAGAGAACTTTTCAAACTCATCCCCTTCTTCCTCTTCTGTATTATTTGCAAAAAATGCTCGCTTGATCTTCTTAGCTCGAAAATCAACAAAGCCAGTTTCGAGCACGACCTGCTTTGTATAACCATTGACACGAAATTTTCTATCAATCTTAGCAATTGCCTCAGCAATCGGTGTATCTCGTACAATGACCTGCCGAAGCGCTTCAATCTCTGCTTCCTCTAGGCTGCTTTGCTCCTTCTGACTAATTGCCGTACGCAAATCAAAAGAGTATCCGTCTGTATTGCTAAAAATAATACGATCAAGATCGATTAGCTCCCTTGGGATCAGATGTGTGCTGATTGGCCGCATCAACGTTGGTGATGCTGTTAAATTTGCATAATCAAGGCAATATGCCACCAATTGCTTGATGGAAAAATCAGTTTCTCTCATATGCCCTTATTGTATCACTTATTACCACAGATAGATGCTATTTTGATCTATTTTTGTCGTACATTATAAGATGGTCTAGTATACCACTCAAGACACTGTTCTTGCCTGTATATTTATTACTTCTCCCCCACCCCCATCGCCAAATACGCCTCGATAAAGCCGTCGATGGCGCCGTCGAGGACAGCTTGGGCATCGTGGGCTTCGTGTTTGGTGCGGGTGTCTTTGACGAGGGTGTAGGGGTGGAGTACATAGTTGCGGATCTGTGCACCCCAGCTAGCGGACTCACCAGTGCGGAGGTCAGCCAGGCTGGCGGCTTGCTGCTCGTGCTGGAGCTGAGCAAGGCGCGAGCGCAGAATGGTGAGAGCGGTCTCGCGGTTTTGGATCTGGCTGCGTTCATTTTGGATGGCAACGACGATGCCGGTGGGCAGATGGGTAACGCGCACCGCCGAGTCGGTCGTATTAACGCCCTGCCCACCCTTGCCACCGCTGCGGTAGACGTCGATCCGGAGGTCTTTGTCCTCAAGCTGCACCTGCTCGGGCTCAGCGATTTCTGGCATCACCTCCACCAAAGCGAAGCTTGTCTGGCGCAAATGATCGGCATTAAATGGGCTCAGCCGGACCAGGCGGTGCACGCCATGCTCGCTACGCAGCTGGCCATAGGCATACGCACCATGGAGGCTGTATGTCGCACTCTTAATGCCAGCTTCTTCGCCCGTCGAGCGCTCGAGGAGCTCCGCTTGGAGGTTATGCTGCTCGGCAAAGCGTAGATACATCCGCTCGAGCATTGCTGCCCAATCCTGAGCATCGGTACCACCAGCCCCAGCGCTAATCTTAATAATAGCCGGTTGGTCGTCGTGCTCACCACTGTAGAGGAGGTCGCGGTGGCGTGCTTGGTAGTCGTGCTCGAGGGCGGCAAGCTGCTGCTCAAACTCTGGTATCATCGAATCATCGCCAAGATCCATCAGTTCCACAATGTCGCTCGCCTGAGCCTGCAGCACCTGCCATGGCTCTATCTGCCCTCGCAGTGCTGCTGCCTGGCGCGACACCTGCTGGGCGTGGGCTGGATTGGCCCAAATTTGCGAGTCGGCCAGCTGCGTCTCAAGCTGAGTAAGCTGAGTAGCTTTGTCAGTAATCTGCAAACGATGGATCGCATCGAGGATATCGGCGAGGAGCTGTGCGGCGCGCTTTTTGAGTGGTTGCATAGGTCTATTATACCGCACTCTTGGAGGGCTCGCTCTACTATGTAGCGCAAAGTATTGCGGGGGCACACATCTCACAGAGTGTTGCTGTGTGTTCGTTTACTTCATAACCTCGTTCAGGCAAAGTGCGGAACATCGTTATTATAATGATATTTTCAGCGCTGATACTGTACTGGCAAGCTTATAATCAAGAGAGGTACGCATCACTCTGAGAAGAGAAACAACAAAAGGAACAGGCACAAGTGATCGATGAACCTTTATGGTCGAAGTGTGCACTATCGTAGGTATAGAGCAAAACTAAGAAACCACCATCGCACAGATAGTGGCGTCTCGTATAAGCAGCATTGTGTCGGCCTCGCGGCTTCCCCTACTGCGGTTGGACTGGTGTTGTGGGCTGAGTTGGTACAGCTGGTGCTTGGGGTGTAAGGAGCTTGGCGGTCATTTTGTCGATGTGGTCAAGCCGGCGCACGAGGTATGGGTGGTCGCTCAAGGTCTGGGCAAAGCGGTTCATTGGCCGGTTGGCGGTGTAGCGCTGCCACTGGCGAGCAGTCTCATTCATACCCTCCGCCACATCAGGGCCAATGTGCACCTTGACGAGCGCATTCTTGACGAGCTCTGGATCTTCGGTATAGGTAAGCGCCAAGCGGTCGGCCGTATACTCGGTGCGGCGCTGCCAAAAACCCGCCAGCCAGCCAGACACCGAGGAAACAAACGGCAGCGCCAAGAATGGTTGCAGATACAGCATGGCTACAGTGTGCTTGTACTTAATGTGCCCCATCTCGTGAATAACGATTGCCTTGAGCTCATCGGGCGTGAGGTAGCGGATCGAGCCAGAGTGCAGCACAATACAGTATGGATTCATAAAGCCAAAGGCATAGGCATTGATAACCGGGTTCTGCGTGACGAAGATCTCTACCCGTGGCAAACCGAGGTCGGCCGCTGTAATATTAGCCCAGTCGCGCAGCCAAGCATAATCACTATACTCTACTTGCATAGCATTGCCCAGCATTTTCTGCCGCTCCATCCGGATGAAAAACATCCCGACAAGGAGGATGACACCAAAGAGGATAGCACCGCTAAACAAAGCAATAATAAGCCTCAGCCAAAGTGGGACTTGCTCTGTCATCACGCTAGTTTCTTCTGCATGGAAGTGCTCAGCCAGCGCCGTAAAAATAAAATACGCCGACGTCATAAAAAAGAAGCCAATAAAGGTGACTGCCAGCACGGTGTTGTCGCTAGACATAGCAGCACGGGCTACAGCAAGCTGCCCCTTGCTATACTGCGGCGCGGCGGCAGGCTGCGGTGAGTTGGTATATGGTTGCTGATTCATTGGGCTATCGATTCCTTATCTTGTATCAGTTATATAGTTATTTGTATATATTATAGTATATCCTGCTCAATCGCAAAATAGCTTATGCTCCGCCACCCTGCACCGCTGCAATAAATTGCTCACCACGGTCGGCATAGCTACGGTATTGGTCAAAGCTCGCGGCAGCAGGGCTTAGGATGACGACATCACCAGGCTTAGCCTGCTGCTTAGCGGTATCCACGACCTCTGTCATAGGCACGCTACCAAGTGTTATGATAGGTGCAGCAACATCATAGTTTTGTAATACCGCTGCAATCGCCGAAGCATTCGCCCCCATCGTAATGACAGCACGCACGGCCTCGCCCTGAGCATACACCTCTTGTGCCAGTGGCTCGTAATCACCACCTTTGTCTGCCCCACCAACGATAAGCACTTTAGGCTCTGCAAAGGCACGCAGCGCTGCAATAGCACTGCCCGGTGTGGTAGCAATACTGTCGTCATAATACCGTACCTCATCCTGCTCTGCTACGAAGGCCAAGCGATGTGGCAAACCAGTAAAGCTCGCCAGCCCCTCCGCCAGGCGCTGCGGCACAGCCTGTGGATCGAAGGCGAGCACTGCGCTCAGCGCAGCACAGGCATTCTCAATATTGTGCGCACCTGGCAATTGTAGGCGATCCGTTGCGCAAAGCCGCCGCTCACCCTGCCAAAAGGCATCATCTTTCACATACACCATGCCATCGTCTGGCGTGCCATAGCGATAGGCTGGTGGTGGCGTACCCAGGCTGCCACGCGCAACGTCCGTGTCAAGCGACTCAGCAATCTGCGCGGCATATGGATTGCTCGGATGATAGATACACACATCGCCTGGCCGCTGATGCCGCCGAATATTAGCCTTAGCATCGACATACTCAGCAAAATTAACGTGCTTATCGAGGTGATCGGGCTCAATCATCAGCACCACCGCGATCTGCGGTGAACGCTCGGCATCCCACAATTGGAAGCTACTCAGCTCATACACCACCACATCATCCGGGCCAATCTGCCCCAGCTGCGCCAGAGCTGGCCGGCCAATATTGCCCACCACATGGACAGTGCGACCAAGGGCCTGCAGCATAGCAGCGATGAGGCTCACCGTTGTACCCTTGCCCTTTGTGCCTGTCACACCAATGATCGGCGCGGGGCAGCGTGCGAAGAACTCATTTGTAGCCGACCACACTGTGCCATCCGTCTCGATCCGCCACGGCGCCAGCCCAGGGGTACGCATGACGATATCGGCATCGCCCAGCTGAGCAAAGGCATCTGGGCCTGTCAATACATCCACCACCCCAGGCGGCACATCAGTAATGCGCCGCTCATCGGCTATCACAATCTCCGCCGCAGGCCACACCTGCCGCGCATAATCATATGTTGCACGACCCTCAACGTCGTACCCAGCAATCGCAACTTTCATACCGCCATTATAGCATACACAGCACCCAAAACACAGAATATACAGAGGTCAGAGAGTGTATTATACTGCCCTTGTTCTTGGCGCGCTCTCATCATCTCCTCATTATGATCGCTATCTCTCGTAGCGGTGTTATTGCTTTTTCGCTTGTTTCTTGCATACTACGCACACTCGTACATCACTATATGCAGCACACCGCAACAGCTCTTCCTCCGTCAATTTGCGCTCACTGCAACTATTGCTATAATATATAGTCTATAGTTAATTTGAGTATCAACAACGAAGATAAAGGACACAAGCAATGGACACTCAGCCCACTCCTGGCCATAACCAACCAGCTATGACCTCGCCAACGAACACCATGAATATGAACACATCACAGCCCAGCAAGACACCACAGCCACCTCAGTTTGCGGGCAATAAACTGCTGGCAAATAAGAAGCTGCTGTATGGGCTGATTGCTGGCGCGGTGGGCATTGTGCTAGTCATCATCATTATCATCGTTGTGGCCATTCAGTCTGCACCACCAAGCCGCAAAGACTTGCAAGACGCTCAGGCGCTCATCCGCAGCCATAGCCGCACCGAGGATCGCCTGCTGCAGCCACTCTCTCGTGGCGAGACGATCGATACCAAGGCATTTGCAGACAACCGCAAAGAACTCATAAGCAAGCTTGGTAGCTCACGCGCCGTGCACGACGAAGACATCAAGCGTGCGTACGAGCAGTACAAGCGCGAGACGGACGAAGCCATCACTGCACTTGGCAAGCTACCCAGCTACTATTCCACCGTCGCCACCTTTATCAAAGAGTGCGCTGACACTCGCGTGCTCAACCGCCAGATTCTCAACTTTGACTTCCGCAAGGGCGGCAGTGCAGCGCTTACGAGCGCTCCTGCACTGACCGATAGCGAGATCGAAAAGGAAGCAAGCAAGACCTACGGCTCGTGCATCGAGCAAGCCAAAAAAATGCAAAACATCAGCGAAAATGACAACGCACGCAAGCTTGGCACCGAATACGTTACGTATTACCAAGCGGTCAAAGACCACCGTCTCAAAGCCGCTCAATACTACCGCACTCACAGCGACCTAACAAGCCGCAGCACGTACAGCGGGCAAAACACCGCGCCCAAAGTCCCCGAAAACAGAGACAGCAAGGCCGAGACATACGTCATCGACGACGGCGTCCTCCACAAAAAGGACAGTAGCCTCACCGAGATGAACAAGCTGCTCAACGCGAAGATGGCAGTGTACCGCACAGCTTAAACACGCAGCATACAACCAACACATGCAGCAGGCTGTTTATGGTCGGCTGTATGTTAGGCTAGAGTAAACTGAGAAACCAGCACGGTATGCCTTGTGCCATGTATACCGATACGCTGAAATATTTCGTCAAAGTTATCGGGGAGAAAGCAATCGGGCATGTCGTCTGGATTAAAACCATACTGATCGATGTCCAACTGAGCCTCAGTGCTCATTATCTTACCTAACGTCAAGGTATAGAGGAAATATGAACGATTCGTTTACCCATGCAGAACGGTGTGACTTTGCATGGCGTGCGTTGAGAGCAGTTGTGTGAAATAGCTAATCGTTTGCTGTTTTGCTGTTCTTTTGCGCTAGAGCGTCACCTGCGTAGGAGCTCATCTTATCGCAGATTGCTAGCAAGCTGTCTTGCGTCGGCATCCCCATGACATTCTCCAGCCATTCCCACTCTTCTTTAGAAGGTGAATATGGACCCATGGTTAGCTCAGTGATCGCAGTCATTAAATCTGAGCACTCCCGCATGGTGAGAACGATTGACACTGGATCGTTATACCCTCGCTTTTCATCTCCCGGGCGGTAACTTGCACTATTGGTTGGATTGACGTCACTCATGTGTTGTTCTCCTTTGCTATTACTTTAATAATACAACGCAGCCCGATAAATGCAAGTGCTTCTCTACTTGCCTTCGCGTTTCATACCTTCACTAGAAAATAGCAAAAATAATTTGATCAAATTATATAAACAGATAGGCAAAGCATCGCCACCAAAAACTTCGACTCTTGTAGCGCAAAGGCAGGCAACTATACTAAGCTGAGGTGCTTCTACCTCTGTGCAAACAGCCCTTCCAGCTGCTCACCCAGCCGCACAATGTCGCTGCGCTCGCCGCTGCTCACACCAGCGAGTGCCCAGGTGTTGGCAGCGATGAATTCACGCGCTACGGCGTTCATCTGCTCAAGGGTCGTACCTTTGATTTCTTGCGGCACCTTGGCATAGTCCTTCACATACCCATCCCAGAAGAAGCGGCCAGTGTAGAATCCACTAATTTGTGCTACTGTCTGCGCCCCCATTTGGTAGCGCCCCAGGCCATAGGATTTGGCTGCCTCCAGCTCGGCCTCGGTAATCTCACCACGCAGCACCGCTTGGAGCTCACTCACAATCAGGCCAAAGAGCCGCTCTGCCTTATCGCACTCTACCTCGCCACCGAAGTCCCAGCTGCTCTCATATTTGCCCACCGAGCCATCACTAAACATCCCATAGGCCATGCCCTGCTTGCGGGCTTTGCCAAAGATGCGCGAATGCATAGTGCCAGTGAGAATATGGTTGAGGCAATCAAGTGCAGCGTCTTCTTTATCGCTAAGCTCGCGCGGGATCTCCATCGACCAGCCAAAGGTGAGGTTGCTGGCCTCTTTGCGACGGATGAGGGTAGGTTTACCACTGTGAAGTTCGTCGTGCGGCACCGCAAAGCGCTCACCACGCGGCAGCTGCCAGCTCTCGAGCATGCGCTTGATCTGCGCCTTGCGCCCCGCCATTTTGCCAGCAATGACAAAGCGGAGGTTATCGCTGGTGTGGGTGCGCCGGTAGTGCTCCTGAATATCGCTCAGCTGCACATGGGCAATGGTACGCACGCGCTGGTGGAAGGTGTAGATGTCATTCCCTAGCAGCTGCTGGATCTTGGGCCACAGCACTCGGTTATGATTATTAAGATAGCCGACAAGCTCGCTGCGCACATTGCCCTTCTCGGCTTCGAGTTCCGTCTGGTTGAACTTTGGCTGAGTGATAGCCACCTGCTGCAACTGCAAAATACGCTCCCACTCAAAGTCCGCACAGTCCGCCACATATACCATAGACAGGTCGCTCGTCCAGGCATTGTGGTAGGCACCGTTTTTGATAAACTCTGCCTCATACTCGTGCTCGCTCGCAAACTGGGCATTGGCGCCAAAGGCCATGTGCTCCATAATGTGCGCCGTCTCGTAGATGTCTTTGCTCGCAACGTAGCGGTTGCCCGCCCGGAATTGGAACTGGAAGCTCATCACGGTTGCGCCAGGCACGTCGATGAGAAGGCCACGGGCACCATTGTTTAGCCTGACCTCTGTTACTGTGTGCTGCATCTAGCGGTTCTTTTTGCGATTCTGCCGCTGGGCTTTCTTTTTCTTGCGGGCGGCGTTACGTTTGCGGTTGACGTCGGCAGTGGTTGGTGCCGCTTTTGTTTTGGCAAAGTCCTGATCGCGATTGGCTTCCCCACTCGTGATCTCATTCACACCGCGCTCCACCGAGGTTTCAGCCAGGCGGGTGAGCTCGGTGTCGTGCTCGTTGTCGGTTGCCTCGCGAGTAATGGCATCTGTCTTGCGCACTTGGTAGATCGCGTGGAGAACCTCCGCCCGGAGGTTGGCCTGCAGGCTATCAAACAACTTTTGCGACTCGGCGCGGTACTCCACCAGCGGGTCGCGCTGGCCCACGCTGCGCCAGTGGATTCCCTCGCGCAGGTGCTGCATGTTCTCTAGGTGCTGCATCCACAGCGTGTCGAGCACCTGCAAGTACACCTCGCGCTCGATGCCGCGCAGTAGCTCGCTACCCAGTTCGTCTTCTTTGTCTTGATACAATTTTTTCGCCGCATCGAGTGCCATCTTGGTGCGGACACGGTCGCGCTTCTCGGCACCGATTTTCTTAATTTCGTCTTTGTCCAGTGGGAAGATCGCGCCAAACTCCTCAGCAAATTTCGGGTTTTGCTTGGCTGGTACCTCTGTGAGGCTCTCGACTGCAGTGCGCAACAGGCGCTGGATTTCTGGCTTGATGTTGTCGCCATCGAGGATCTTGCGCCGCACGGTGTATACCACTTTGCGGTGGCGGTTGATGACGTTGTCGTACTGAACAACATTTTTGCGCGCATCGAAGTTAAAGCCTTCGACCCGCTTTTGCGCCGCCTCGAGCGTCTTACTGACCGCTTTGTTTTGGATAGCCATGTCTTCTTCTACCCCAAGGCGCTCCATCAGGCCAGCAATACGCTCACCCTGGAAGATCCGCATCAAGTCATCTTCGGTCGAGACGTAGAATTGGGTGTCACCCGGGTCGCCCTGACGGCCACCACGGCCCCGTAGCTGGTTGTCAATCCGGCGCGACTCATGCCGCTCGCTGCCGATCACCACCAAGCCGCCAAGCTCCTTCACGCCCGGCCCAAGCTTGATGTCTGTGCCACGCCCCGCGATGTTTGTCGCTAGCGTCACAGCGCCCTTCTCACCAGCGTGTGCTACAATCTCGGCCTCACGCTCATTATTCTTAGCATTGAGGATCTCATACTTTATACCCGCTTTGTCTAGCCACTGGGCGATCAGCTCATTCTTAGCAATCGAGCCCGACCCCACCAGCACTGGCCGGCCTTGCTCATGGTACTTCTTGATGGCAGCTGCCACAGCTTTAAGCTTAGCTTTTTCGGTTTTGTAAATAAGGTCTTGGTGGTCTTTGCGGGTAATTGGCTTATTGGGCGGCACTACCACCACATCCAGGCTATAGATCTGCTGGAACTCCTCTGCCTCAGTAAAGGCCGTACCGGTCATACCACTGAGCTTCTTATATAGGCGGAAGAAATTCTGGAAGGAGATGGTCGCCAGCGTCATGCTCTCTTGCTGGACGGGCACGCCTTCTTTGGCTTCGATCGCCTGGTGGAGGCCTTCGTTGTAGCGGTTGCCGATCTTGAGGCGGCCAGTGTGCTCATCGACAATGATCACCTCGCCATCATTGGTCACCACATAGTTTTTGTCACGATGGAAGAGTGTCTGTGCGCGCAGAGCTTGGTTGATGTGGTAAACGCTGCGGACATACTCGGGGGTGTACAAATTTTTTATACCAAGGAGTTTTTGCACTTTGTCGATGCCACTATCCGTTAGTGCCACACTGGTGTGTTTTTCATCGAGGCGGTAGTCCTCCGGCACAAGCTTGGCAGCAATCTTGGCAAATTGGTAGTAGCTATCAGGGTTCTCGGCCGCGGGCGCACTAATGATGAGTGGGGTGCGTGCTTCATCAATCAAGATGGAGTCCACCTCGTCTACAATGGCAAAGTTGAGCTCGCGCTGGCGCACCAGGCCAATCTCATTGACCATATTGTCGCGCAGGTAGTCGAAGCCAAACTCATTGTTTGTCCCATAGGTAATGTCTGCCTCATAGGCCTCGCGCCGTGTACAGGGGCGGAGCTTTTGCATGCGCGGGTCGGTGTGGTTCTCGTTGGTGTACGTACCATCGTAGAGGAAGGATGCTTCGTTGATAATCACACCAGTGCTAATGCCCAGAGCGCTGTAGATCTGCCCCATCCAGCCAGCATCACGTTGGGCTAGGTAGTCGTTGACGGTCACGACGTGCACACCCTTGCCCTCCAGCGCGTTAAGGTATGCTGCCAGAGTGGACATCAGGGTCTTGCCTTCACCGGTCTTGAGCTCAGCCACGTTGCCTTCGTGCAGCACCATTGAGCCAATCAGCTGCACATCATAATGCCGCTCGCCAATCACCCGATCGGCCATCTCGCGCACCACTGCAAAGGCATCAGGCAGGATGGTATCAAGCGTCGTGCCTTTCTTGTGCAGGCGCTGCTTGAGGACCTCTGTTTGCTTGGCTAATTCCTCATCCGAGAGCGCCTTATATTTGGGCCCAAGCTTGTTGATCTGGTCTACCTTCTTTTGTAGACGCTTCAAGATCCGCTTCTGCGGATCGCCAAAAATCTTCGTCAGTGCTTTTTGCTGTGTTGTTGCCATGGTGTCAAACTTCCCTCGCTTTCCTCTCTAAGCGGCCATTCAATTCAAAAAACTCCCCTCATTATACCGGGTTTGCGGCCGTTTGGGAAGAGTGGCCCGCACAAAGTATGAGCAAGAGGCCGATACCCAACCGATATCAGCCTCTTAACTCTTGCATACCTATCGTCTACTCCGTAGGATGATCCTGCTCGCGCTCGAAGCTGCGCTTGAAGCGAGCGAGAAGGCCACGGCGACCGAGGTGTGGCAGCTGGTTCTGCTTGTATTTGCGCAGTTGGCCAGCCAGTTTGCGCTCGACGATGTCGGTAGCAGCCAGGACGTTGAGCGTAGAGTCTTTGGCCTTGATGGTTTGGTCTGGCACGGTAATGACCACCTCTACCTCATATTTATTGCCATGCTCGCCATTGATCTCCTCAATGCGCACCATAGCGCTCACGGTCTTGCGAGCGTGGCGCGACACCATGCGGTCAAGCGCACCGATCTTCTTGCGGATGTATTTTTTGGTTGGCTCGTCTGGCGAGTATTTGCCAATACCGGTAATGTCGATGTTTGCGATCATGCTGACCCCTTTCGTGTTAGCAACTTGTGCTTATAGTATAGCATGGTTGAGGAGAAACAGGGGTTGTTATGAGTAAATTATGAACTCAGGTAGAGACGCTTGAGTAGCGAGCTTATCTGATAGGCCGCCTTTTCGCGCAGTTCTTTAATCTGGTCGAGCAAAGCCTTCGCCTCGTTCTTGGGCGATGTCTCTACGCGGCAGTGCGCCCCTTCGATGAGTTTTCTGACATCATGCAACTCTCGTGCATCAGCCTCTGCGCGCTCCAGGTCTTGCTTACCGTCTTTATCTACCGACTGGAAAAACGTGTACGGCTCACTATCGATCTGACCTGTCTGGCTGCCATGGATACGCTCAATTTGCCACTGGCCATCATGGCCATTCTTCGGGTGACCGACCTTCGAGCGATACACCACCCAGTCATTACTATCAGGTGCCATAATAGCGACAGATGGGTTCAAAACAACCGACATTGCATCAAGCACAACGCCAGACACCGCTATATACTTACCATCGCGGCCTGTCAAAAATATAGTACGCTCAGTGGCATCACCTTCACCTTCTTTACTGAGCTCTGGGTTGGCTTGGACACGGCGCTCCTGCAACGCACCTGGCCTATGTTTGGCATACTCAAAAGGTTCATCGGTGAGTACACGGCCCATCCTAGCCTGTAGCTTATATGCAATCCCCGACAGGTCTTGTCGTTCTCCGCTTCTTGGGTCTCTTGCTGGCTGATGTTCGTTCATTCTTGCTCCTTTATTACACAATTCTCGTCCTATAGTGCAGTATATTGTGAGTAATGTCAAATGGTTGTGAGCTGAGCTGTGTCGCTACGCTACTTTACGTTTGCTGATTGCGGTAGCGCAGCAATGTCTGGTACTTCGCCTCTATCTCAACGGTGTGTACTGCAAGGCTGTCGAGCACTTCTATCAGGCGGCCAACCCGTCGCAAGCTATCCACCGGGACGAAACTGCGCATGGTTACAGCTGGTGGCTTGTCCTGTCGTTCGTTAGGATAAACTGGGGCAAGATGCGCCACATATGGCTGCATTGTCTGGCGATCGACCATGCGGCGATACGCACTTGTTTGGCCCGTTAGCCGATACACGTCAACTGCTTGGCCACCTATACAGCGGTCGGTTGTGCGGTCAACATAGCCAGAAACGATCAGTGTTGTGTCGCGGAGCGGGTAATCCTCCCTCGCATGTGTACTAACATATTGGGCGGCTTGGTACTCTACTGCAGGCCTATTATGCTGCCGCGCAGGAAGGACATGAGTTTCTACTGCCTCCCACTGCGCAGCCCGGGCAAATACTGCACCGGTGATGTGCCGTACCACTGCTTGGCCAAACCACGCTGCTGCGTACCGCATGGAAGAGGCAAAACGCTCATCGTGTGGGCCGTTTGTTTCGGACGCCACTAACTCCCCTACTTGCGGTGCGCTGCGCCGATTGCTTCGCTAATGGAGACGTAGTCGTCCCGATCAAGCAGCTCTACCAAGCCTTCGTTGATGTCGCCTACCACCTGTGGCCCTTCAAACATCAGCGCCGTCACCAGCGCCACCAGGCTCGCGCCAGCCCGAATCTTCTCATACGCATCTTCCGCTGTAAAGACACCACCCACACCAATGATGACAAAGCGGTCGCCATACAGCGCATACGTCTTGTGGATAAGCCGCGTGGTAATGGCCTGAGCTGGCCGGCCGCTAAGGCTACCGGGAGTATCGTCAGGCAAGACACTTGGGTCAGTGAGCTTACTGCGATCTTTGACGAGGTTGCCGATCGTCAGGCCCGCCACATTATGCTTGTCTATGATGGAGAGGAGCTTGGCAAACTGTGTCCAGGTCTTGTCCGTCGGCATTTTGATAAAGACGGGGCGCGAGAGCTTCAACTCATCCACCGCAGTGAGGAGTTTCTTGAGGCGAGCGGGCGTCGTGAAAGGCTCGCCGCCATAAGCATTCGGGCAGGAGATGTTAATCTCGTACAGTGGTGCACAACCAGCTGCTTCAAGCTGGCGAAGGCTGTCGCAGTAGTCGGCAATTGCTTGCTTGGGGCGGACTTGCTTGGGGCTGTTTGTCTTGGCTACGGATACGCTGAGCGGAAAGTCGCGCCAGACCCGTGGTGAGTAGCCGCGGATCTGCTCGATCGCCTTGGCGACGCCGCGATTGGCCAACCCAACATTGACGACAATCGACTGCTCACTGGCCAATCGGCGAAACCACGGCTTGGGGTTACCCTCACAAGGCACGGCCGTTACTGAGCCACCAATCTCAAAGCCGCAGCCGATTTTCTTCGCCACAGGAGGCAGATCAAAATCTTTATCCAGCCCAGCAGATAGGCCGATAGGATTAACAAAGTTAAGACCAAGAATAGTCTGCTCGAGGCGAGGGTTCTTGTAGCGCCAGCCACTGAGGAGCTGCTCGCCGCGGATGGCATGCAGTGCCCGCGCCGTCCAGAGCATCGACTGGTGCGCTGCATCAGGCTGCCGTCGGAAGAGAAGCGGCTTAGCAACTTTGGCATAGCCTTTGCGGCTCATTTTTCTGATTGTGCGCCCCATCTAGAGTACCTCCCTGTTGTTCAGATATGGCTGCAGCACCGTTGGCACGCGGAGCTGGCCATCCGTTGTTTGATAATTCTCAATAATCGCTACGAGTGCGCGAGCCAAGCTCACCGCGGTGCCATTGAGGGTGTGTACTACCTGGAGCGAACCATCAGCCCGGCGGACGCGGATACCGAGGTTGCGCGCCTGGAAGTCGGTGCAGTTACTACAGCTAGTGAGCTCGCGGTAAGCTCCATCAACGGGCGACCAATACTCGATGTCGTACTTCTTGGCAGCTGGTGCACCCAGGTCTCCCGCTGCGATATTTACCACATGGTATGGCACGCCCAGGCTTTGCCAAATCTCCTCCTCCAGCGCAAGGATTTTCTCATGCATCTGAGCCGACTGCTCGGGCAAGCAATAGATATACATCTCTAATTTGTTGAACTGATGAACCCGAAACAGCCCGCGGCTAAACTTCCCGGCAGCGCCAGCCTCTTTGCGGTAGCAGGGGCTGTAGCCAGCGTAGAGCAGTGGCAAGTCCTTCTCACTTAGGATCTCATCGGCATGGAAGCCCGTCAGTGGGGCCTCGGCTGTGCCAATAAGCATAGTGTCTTCGCCCTCAATAAAGTACTCGTTACTCTCCTTATCGCTCTTGGGCGCAAAGCCCGAACCACGCGCCACGCGACCACTCACCATGTGCGGCACCGTCATGGGGCGGAAGCCTTTGCCGACAAGGAAGTTAAGGGCATATTGGTAAATGGCATTCTCGAGCAGCATCAGATCGCCCAGCACGTAGTAAAACTTCGTGCCAGCCACCTTAGCACCGCGCTCAAAGTCCAGCCAGCCCCGGCTTGTGGCAAAGTCGAGGTGATCCTGGGCCGACTCACGTCGCTCACCCCACCGTTTAATCTCCACACTATCTGCCTCGCCACCCAGTGGGACGTCTGGTAGGGTGATATTTGGCACTGCCTCTAACTGAGCAAAAAAGTTGTTCTCGATGGTGCGCAGCTCCTCTTCCAGCGTTGCAAGCTCGGCTTTGAGTGCCTTACCTGTAGCGATGAGTTCTTGGCTTGGCTTGCCACCTTTCATCTGAGCGGCTGTCTCGTTGCGCGTGGTGCGCACAGCATCCACCCGCTGCTGAAGCTCCCGGCGCTGATCGTCGCACGCGAGAAGCGCTGCGATGGACACCTCATAGCCCTTATGGCGCGCTGCTGCCTGCACCTCGTCGGCATGCGCGCGAATATAACGAATATCTAACATAACTATATTATATCAGATACCACGCCAAGCGTAATGGCAATTTGTTCGATAAAACTTCCGGGTGCTCCGCCTGTCTAGCCGGGGTATAATTGAGTGCCATTCCCGGCCATTTTTGGCCTCACTCCCCTGCCTGCGAGTACGCTATTGGCTGGTGATGCTAGCCGATTACTAGCACAGAACCAGCCATGATAGCTGGTTCTGTAGAGGTTGGTAGTGGGCTGTCTAGCTTAGTCTGATATCTTGACGATGCTGAGGCTTGCATCGGTGATGTTTGCGTCTTGGCCAGCCGAGTAGATAACAAGCTTGAGTGGCGTCCCGGCCGTTACTCGCATCAGGCGAGTGTATGGCATGGTAAAGCGATAGCCGTGTTGGTTGTTACTCCACACCCCTTCTGGGGTATCGCGGGCTGTGTCGTTGACAGCCTGGTATACACCACGTGCCGACGATGTATCGTTCAAGCGAATCCGCGATTGGATGAGGTAGACACCGTCGCTTGGTGCAATGTACGATTTGCTCCCGGCATCCCACGACCCGCCACCGTTGTTTGTCACGACGGTCTTGAGCGGCACTGGCGCAAAGGTATCCTTGGCAATCGTTGCAGCCGTCACACCGCCATTACCATTGCCAAGCGTTGCCGTAAAGATAGTCATCTGGGGGAGGCTTCGCCATTCCATGTCGCAGTTTGCTGCCGACTTCTTCGACAATATTTGGCCAACCGTGCCACCCGCCGGCACAGTGCTACCCGCAAAGGTAAGACCGAGCTGAGAGGTGCCATTGCCCGTGACGGTCATATTTGGTGAGCATGGCTGAGTGCTATTAGTCACATTAATCGTTGCGTTGGTGCCATCCTGACCTTTGGGTCCAGTAGCACCTTGCTGTCCCTGGATACCCTGTTGGCCTTGTGGGCCGGGCTGACCAGCATCACCCTTTTCGCCCTTGAGGTCGGTATAAGCAATGAGGTTTTGCCAGGCTGTTTCGCCAGTGTAGCGCCACTGGATGTAGAGTGTGCCCTTTTGGAGCTCGATGGTTCGACCATCGGCACCAGCCGGGCCGGTTTGGCCCTGCGGACCTTGCGGGCCGGGCTGGCCTGGTTGTCCTTGTGGGCCAGTGTCTCCTTGGTCACCCTTCGGGCCGGGTACACCTCTTTCTCCTTGTGCGCCAGGTGTACCAGGTGCACCCTGCTCGCCTTTGGCACCTGTGTCACCTTTCGGGCCAGCATCGCCCTTCTCGCCCTTCTCACCTTTTTCACCATTTTTGCCGTCTTTACCATCTTTGCCGGGCTCACCCTTGTCGCCTTTGGCGCCTGGTTCACCTTTTTCGCCTTTTTCGCCCTTAGCGGCCGATGCGCCGTCTTTGCCATTGGCTCCGTTTGCTCCGTCCTTACCGTTGGCGCCATTAGCGCCGTTTGCGCCATTCTTGCCAGCTGCACCACGAGCACCATCACGGCCACGTGCACCATCTGCACCATCACGGCCATTGGCACCGTCTGCACCTCGTGCCCCACTCGCACCAGCCTCACCGCGCGCACCTTGCTCGCCTTTTGCCCCACGCAAGTCCTCCACCGAGGCAATATCGTGCCACGCGCCATTCATAAATTGCCACTGGATCTTCCCATCATGCTGGCGCAAACTCACTTGGTCTGGCCGCACACCCTTGAAGCTACTATTGTAACCCCATGGCCACCACCACCAGAGCAATATAATGATGATTAATAATATCCCAAACAAGACAAATACAAGCGAACGACTTGCAAATTTTTTGCGGTGTTCATTCATAGCTATACCCCTATTTATACCCTTTTGTCTGATTATAGCACAAGCATTATAAAATTAAAGAGGAATAGCTTCTCGACCTTCGAGGCTTGGCTATTTTGGGTCGATTCTCTCGCGCTACCCCTGTTAGATTTACAGTAGTACTCCTCTTAGCTAGCCAAAAAACCCGCTTTGCTTACCACAGCACAGCGGGTTTTGGCTCTTTATATCGACGCAGTTTACTCGGTACGCAGCGCTTCGATTGGGTCAAGCTTCGCAGCCTTGCGGCTTGGCAGCCAGCCAGCAATGATCGCTACCAGCATCAGGCCAGCCACCACTGCAGCAGCATGCTCTGGCACAAAGACAAGGAGTTTGTGATCACCAAAGTGGAGCTTCTCTGAGATAACTGGGTTGAGCGCTATGCCAACGCCCCACGCGCCCAGCACACCCAGCGCACCGCCCAGCAGGCCGACCCAAGCTGCCTCGTAGCGGAACAAGCGGCCAATATCACGCCGGCTTGCTCCCAGCGCCTTCATTAGGCCAATCTGCTGCGTCCGCTCCAGCACCGAGATATACTGCGTGTTGACGATGCCAAAAATACTCACTATCAGCGCCAGCGCACCAAAGCACAGCACAATCGCCTGCAAGATATCGACAAAGCGGAAGAGTGTCTGCTGCAGATCCTTGGCAGTAGCTGCAGCGTAACCATCGTGCTCGAGGGATTTCTTGGCGGCTTCGGCATCCTGCTTGGCAACCGCGGTGGCAGACATGTACTTTTGGTATTGGCTCGTACCCTTGGTACTATAGTCGCTCAGCTCGCGGGCTACTTTGGCATTAATCCCAATGCCGCGCATTGCTTGGGTTTGGTCGGCCGATTTGCGCGTCACGGCCGCAATGGTGAAGGTCTTGTGCAGCTCCTTACCGTTGATCAGCTCATTCACCCCAGCCTGCCCCTTCTCAGCAAAGACCTGGCCAAGCGTTGCTTCGTCGATCTTCTGTGGCATTTGCACTACTGTGACGGTCAGTTGTTTGCCCACCATTTGGGCAGGTGATTGCCCCAGTGCCTCGGCATAGCTCTCGGGGATGACGGCTTCGCCAATCGCAAGCTCAGTACCCTTACCTAGCTGCTTACCTGCCACGACCTCGGCCGCGAGCGCACCATCAAAGACGCTCACATCACTGCTGTATTTCTTGTCTTTCTTGGCTGCAAAGCTTACGTATTTGGGCTGGAGCTGATAGACTGGCCTCACCTTCTCGAGGTCAGTACGCGCCGTGAGCTTGTCAATGTCTTTTTGGGTTAAGGCTTTATAATCATTGCCATAGCGGTTGATACTATCAGGATTATACTCACGCAGGTCAGCCTGCTGGCCCGATTGTGCCCCGATGAGTCGCTTATCTTTAACGATAAACACCGCCTTGGCATCAATATTACTGCTAATCAGCCGGTCAATATACTGGCGTGCACCCTCGCCAGCCATCAAACTCGCCATAATAGCGAAGCCGCCCACCGCGATAGCAATGCTGGTAAGCAGGGTACGCATCTTGGCTCGGCGCAGGTTGCGGCCAGCGCGGCGAATGATATCGGTCGTCTTCATGGTTAGTCTGCCCTCCTTGGTGTTGGCTTGGTGGTTGTAGATTTGGCTTTTGTGGTGGTGCTCGTAGCTTTTTTCGTTGTTTTCTTGGACTGCGTGGCAGGTGCTGTGGCTTTGGCCGAGCGACGAGCTGGCGCTTTTTTAGCCTTGGGAGAAGCTACCGTTTTATCTGTAGCGCTGTCGTGATCAATCACCCCATCTTTGATGCGAATAATACGCTGGCAGCGCTGCGCGAGATCCTCGTCGTGTGTGACGATGATGAGCGTCGCACCATGCTCCTTGGCGTAACGAAAGAGCAAGTCTTCCACCACTGCAGAAGTTGCTGAGTCGAGATTGCCCGTCGGCTCGTCGGCAAAGAGAATCTGTGGCTCGGCAGCAATTGCTCGAGCGATCGCCAAGCGCTGCTTTTGCCCACCACTAAGGTCTTTAGCCCGCGCTTTGATCTTGTCCTCCAAGCCAACTGCCTCGAGCGCCGCTACGATACGTCGCTTGCGCTGACTGCGCGGCACACCTGCGGTCTCGAGCGACAGACTCACATTGTCATAGCAGCTCTCTCCACCCTCCACAAAGAAACTCTGGAAGATAAAGCCCATCGTCCGCGCTCGAAAGCGGTCGGTCGCCTTGCGCTTGAGCCGCAAGATGTCCTCACCGTTGATGATCACCTCGCCCTGCTGCGGCTTATCCAGGCCAGAGATGGCATGCATCAGCGTGGACTTGCCCGAGCCCGACTTGCCCAGCACTGCTACGCTCGACCCCTCCTCAATTGCAAGACTGACGTCCTTGAGGGCGGTGAAGGTGTTTTTCTTCTTGCCGTAGACTTTTGTAATGTTTTTTATTTCGATCATTGCGCCTCCATAAGCTGCTAATGTTAATAGCAATTATACCGCAATCACCCAGCGAGAGCAAACGAAGTGAACGACGATTGTGCAGTTTTTCTAACGCTTGAGAAGCAACATTCTACCAAGGCTGAGTCAAAAAATCTTGTGTGCGTGGAGGCTTGCTATTGCTTCATCTGGGTGGAGTGCAAAAAACGCGTTGCCATAAAAACACCGCTATACTCATTCAAACGAAACGCCAAACGATCTTGAGCATGATCTCTAGAAGGCCGATGTCTTCAAAAACGATTCACTCCCCTGCTCAATAGGACGTGAGGTAAGCCTGAAAACAAGCTATGGAGAAATTACACTGGTGCCAACGCGCCCACTGCAAGCAGGATGATGAGTAATGTACTCAGCACCAAGCGGTAAACGACAAACTTATCAAATGAGTTGCTCGAAACAAAGCGCAGTAGCCACGAGATTGCCACATATCCCACCACAAAGGATATAATAATCCCCAGTATCATCTGTGGCCAACCAATCAAGCGGCCAATCTGGTGCGACTGTGTGATGGCTTCCAACCCACCTGCTGCCATCAATGCCGGAATCCCCAGGAAGAAGCTCATTCGTGTGGCAGTCGTGCGGTCAATATCGCGGAACAATCCCGAGGCAATCGTCGCTCCCGAGCGCGACACTCCCGGGATGAGTGACAAGCACTGCATCAGGCCCATTGCCATAGCATCGCGCCAGGTGAGGTTGCGCTCATGGCGTGTCTCACGTCCCCGGCGGTCGGCCAAAAACAGTACAATACTCCAAATCATCAGCCCAGCCGCCACAAACCACAGGCCACGCAGTACCGTCTCAATCGTATCCTTAAGAAGCAAACCAACCACTGCAATCGGCAGCGAACCAATGATGACATACCACCCCATTCGGTAGTAGAATGTCCGCGCCCGCGGGTTCACCACGCCAGCACACCACGCCGAGGCAATGCGCCAAATATCCTGCCAGAAATAGACAATCGCCGCAGCAATCGCCCCAATCTGCACCACCGCTGTAAAGGCGACAAGCCCAGGGTCGCTCACCGAGTAGCCTAGCAACTTCTCTGCCAGCATCAAGTGGCCCGTACTCGAGATGGGCAAAAACTCAGTAATCCCCTCGACAATGCCAAGAATAATAATATGAAGCCAATCCATGATGTTCGTTCCTTATGTCTTGTACCAAGTATACCAAGTTCGCCACAAAGCACCAAGCCGGAAATAAAAAATGGTGATCACGCCAGTTTGTATCTAAAAGCCACGCACGATTGTTGACAGTGAGATTTTGGGACTCGAGCTGGCAAAAATTTGACACAGGGTTCATATATTGATATATATATATTAACTTTTTGCTCAAAGTCTGTCTTGGAGCAAAAAGTCGCTCCTGGCTTTAAGCTTACCTTGAAGGGAGGTGAGAAAAGTGAGACCAGAGACGTGGTCTTCGGTCATTGTGATCTTCTCGATGCCACTGATTATATTCGGTGGATTTCTCGGCAGTATCCTCGAGAGACACCAGTACTACAGACCACTCAAGTGTTACACACTCTTGAGCGTCGTCATTTGTGTCATCTCAAGCAGCGTCTGTATTTGGCTGTGGCATCACAGGCAGATTAATCTACGATTGCCGTTTGACATGGCCATCCTCATGATAACCTACGCGTCAGGCGTCTTCGCCACCTTCTCCTTTGTGTCTTTATGGCGCAGCAGAAGATGGCACAAGGCGCGCGAGGGCAAGAGCCGAAGTCAGAGCTCCTAGCCCACCAACATAGCTCACTAAACCATGTCTCAATCTGATCGTAGTGCCTGTAGCGCACTCTCGGGTTGAGATATATCCGGGTTCAGTTTGAGCATGGTTGGTGGGCTATGTTCGTGGCCGATCTATTTTCGTTCTTACACTCAGAAGCGACCACGACGAGAGAATGGCCGCTTCTTTGTTTTTTGCAGAAGAAAGACTGAACAATAGATGCACACTGAAGCAAGCAAAGCAGGAGGCTTTACCACCCGCCGCCGCCTCCGCCGCCACCACCGCCGCCGGAGAAGCCACCACCAGTCGAGCCACCGCTCGATGACGAGAAGTCGCTCGAGCCAACAGAAGTAGAATCGGACAAGCTACTCATACTCGAGACAAACATCGCTGCATTGAAGGCACCGTGGCCAGCGTACCAATCGGGCTGGGTGCCCACTTCCTCATAGTACTGCCCCAGCTGCTGGCTCCACTGCTTCTCTTGGCCAAAAAGCACGGCATAGGGCAAGACCCGCTCGTAGAGTTTGACGAGCTGAGCGTGGTCGCCAATATCCACCTTCTCGGCGGTCTCAGGGCTCTGCAGCAGGCGCAGGCGGTCGGCCTCAGCGTAGCGGATATACATCTTGAGCCCCAGCAGGTAGCGGCGCAATGCCAGCCCTTTGTCCGACAGTGGCTTAGCAAAGCCTAACTTACCAATGATAATCACAATAAAGACCCCTGGGAAGAAGAGGAATTGCAGCCCGCTGAGGAACGGCACAAACATCGTGGCTGCACACAGCACCAGCACTAAGACACCTAGCACACCTGCAAAGATGCGGAAACCCCGTGTACCCTTCCGGCTTGTGTCGCGCAACTTGTATGTGTGGTCGATGAGCTCATCGAGCTTCTTGGCATTATCCCTCAGGCGGAAGGCATAGGAGGTATTGTTGCGCAGCGTCTTGAGGTTGATGCGCTCACCCACCGCAGGCAGGTGACCAAAGATATCGCCCAGGATCTCTTGCTCCTCGGGGTGGAGGCTGCTCACATCCTTGACGACTTCAAGCTTGTACTGCGCCCGCGAGAAGAACGTCTTGGGCTTGACCTCAATCAAACGAATGTAGTGCCGCACCGCCCAATCGATCATCTGCGCTGCCATGGCTGAGCCCTTCACCATCCGGAATGGCCGCACGATCTCCGCCGCTGTTGTCACACTCGTGCTCGGCGGTGGCAGGTATTCTGGCACGATCGTCCCTAGCTCCTTGCTCCGGCCAATCGCCCGCTGATAGAGCCAATACACTAAGCTTGAGACCAACCCCAGCACCAACATACTCACAAAGAATATGAGTGGAAGGAACGCCTCTAACCGCTCTTGAAACACCTCCCCCGGCGTCTTCTTATATTCCGCAAACGTCCCCTGCGGGAAGCCTACTGCCAACGTCATACCAGCATATGGCGCAAGGTAACCCACTGAGGCAGTTATGGTGTCGACGCTTGGTGACGTGACGGTGCAGGTGGTGCGGCTCCCTTGCCTACCAGTGTAACACTGTGGTGTCGTCCGGCTGATGGCGGCAAGCTCGGGGCTCAGCTTGAGCGTGGCGGTGGCATTACTAATAGGTACTCGCCACGACGTACCAATCACATCCCAGTAGAACTCATTCTTTTGTGTGTCGCCATAGTTCCACGTGACATCGCGCTGGGTATAGGTAATGACATATGTCTTGCTACCGGAGACATACGTATCTTTGTTGCCAATGCGCAGGGTATTGCCCGACCAACTATACTCATAATCATTACCATGCTCATCCTGCACCGAGCCAAGCGCAAAGCTCGTGTGGTGGCCCTTATATTGCGTGACGAACTCCGGCGCGAGGCCGTGGTTCTGTTCTGGCGGGAAGTTTGCTGTAATGGTGAGCTTCGTCTTGAGGGTAGAGCGTTTCTCGCTGTCGCGCCCGAGCTCCATATCGACCGCATATTTGGTAATGGTGAAGTTATCTTTACTACTACTGCTCGATGATGAATAGGCTCGTACCGATATATCGGCCTGCATTGGCACTGCCCCGAGCGCGGTGCCCAGCAGCACCAAGCAGACACCGATTGCAGATATAACGCGTGTCATTCTCATACATCGATTGTGCGCCATGCAGCGAGGAATGTCAAACGCGAGCATCGCCCAAGGATCACTGGTCTATGTAGCGCCTAGACCCTGCACCTTACCGCAGCCTGCTATACTGTCCTGTCGATATGGAATATTTGCCAGGATCAACCTCTCGTCAGTCTCGGCCCACCAGCGCCAAGGCCAAAAATTGGCTGCCACCAACTAGTCTATTCATCCTCAAATATCCTCACTAATCACTTCCTCTTACCTCTGTTAATCTCTGTTTAAGCTATACCGCTTATGCTGTGATATTGCAAATGGTTATGCTATACTCACAGGCAATACCCAACGGCTAATCGGCGAGGTGAGGAGTATAGCAGAAGTGAGACGATATTGGACGCATTTTCGGTTTGCAGGTGTGGCAGCAGTGGTAGCGCTAGGAGTTGGCTTTATGCAGCTACATCAGGTGGCAATGGCCGAGCCCGCCACGAATTCTGGCTCTAACTCATCCACCAAAAAAGACGATAAGCCCGACATCTGCGACCCCAACACGATGCGCTTCAAGACTACAGCGCTGAGTTCCCCGACCGACAAAGCCCGCGCCGCTAAGGCCCTCGCCAACCTCCGCAGCCTCATGCAGCCCATCCGCAACGCTGGCGATGGCAGCACCATCACCGCCGCCAAGCAATACGGCACTGACTACACTGGCGAAATAAAGGGCTCATTCCAGCTCAAGAACAGTGGTAGCTATGCCACTGGTAACCCCACACCCCTCTCCGTTACTTCGCCATCATCGGTGCCAGGCAACTACCGTGGCAAAGTCTCGGGCAAGGCACCCACTGGTGGGAGCCGCGTCGTTAAGGCATTCCGCGCTACCGATGCCGAGTACGAGCAAGGCAAAGTCACCCCTGCCCAGGTGCAGAGCGATGGCAGCTGGACACTCGACCTCTCACCAGTTGATGGCAGCATTGGTGGCGAGTGGCGCTTCCGTCTCTACGATGCCAGTAGCGGCCAACCCCTCGGCGAGAGCTGGCCACGCGTCACTGAGTACCAAAATGTCGAGATCCAATCCTACGTCATCACCGACCAAACCTACCTCGTTGCCAAGCAAGCCGCCAACACGAACCATACCTTTAGCTTCCCCGGCACTGAGAAGGGTCACAAGATGCTGCGCCTGGTGGATACGCGCAGCAATAAGATCCTCGCCGAGTACTTCCAGCCACAGCTAGCGGGGCTGATCCGCTCGTACGAGTTCTCGCCTGGCCAGGATGGTTACGGCACTCATCGCGTGCACTATTCATTTATGTACGATCAATCGCTGGCGCTGCTCGTGGCGGTTGGTGCAGGCGACAAAGCAATGGCAGACCAGCTCGTCAATGGCTTCAAGACCATCCAGATCAAATCTGGTCGGTCGCGCGGGGCCTTCCCCTCCAGCGCCCACCAACTCGACCCCAGTAACCAGCAGGCGCGCTATTATACTGGCGGTGTAGCCTTCGTCCTCTATGCGCTCATCCGTTACCAAGAGAAATTTGGCGATATCAATGGCGTCAGCAGCATGGTGCGCTCTGCCCTGGCTTGGGTCAAGACTAAGAAAAGCACATCCGGCCCCGGTGCTGGCCTCTACCGCGGCGGTACCAATATTAATGACGACGATAACAACAAGCAGTTCGAGATCGCCTGGCACTCCACCGAGCACAATACCGACCTCTGGCATGTGTACGAGCGAGCCTCGCAAGTCTACGGTGACGCCAGCTACCGCCAAGAGGCCGACAGCCTGGCCAAAGTCATTATGGAGAAGCTGTGGAACAAAGCCGAGAACCGCTTCGACCAAGGGCTTGACGACCACGCCAAAGCGCTGGACACCTCCAGCTGGGGCTCGATCTTCCTCAACGCAATTGGTGAGTACGACAAGGCCAAAGTCTCGCTAGCCTACACGCGCAACTTTGCCATGAGCCGTGCAGGGTCTCAGGGCTACACTCCATACCTGACTGGTACGTACACCCCCACCGTCTGGTTTGAAGGGACATTCGGCGTCACCCAGGCCTATAACGTCGCAGGCAACAAGGACGAAGTCGCTGCCAGCGCCCAGCGAACATACCGCTCCCAAGGGGCTAATGGTGCCTGGCCCTACGTCACCAATGTCGACGAAGCCAACCAAATGACGAATGCTTACTCCGTCGCCTCGACCGCGTGGTACTTGCTGGCTACTGCTTACCCCGACGCCATTTGGTCAGAATGCCGTACCGACAAAAAGCCCGACGAGAAGAAGCAGCCGCCAATGGTGCGCCACATCGGCAAGGTCACGCTAGACAAGTTTCTTGCTGGCGAAGACAAGCCGCTGTGGGTCTTCATCCTCATCTCGCTACTTGCTCTCTTGGTTGGCATTGCCGCGCTTATTCTCTACCTTATCCGGCGTTATCGCGCTAAGAATGCTGCCACCACACAGCTGGGTAGTAAAGATAATAACAGCCCTCCTGGTGGGCCACCAAGCCCTGGTAGTGGTAGCAACACACCTCCACCAAGCAGTCCACCACCCGCAAGCGGCCCATCAGCCAGCAGCGACCTGGGCGGCCTCGCAATGAGCGCCCCACCACTCACCACTACCCCGCCACCACGCCGCCCTGGCACAGCACCCAGCCGCGGCACCTCCATCGCCGTCCAGAGTGGCACCTCGCACCACGCATCACCACAACCTGCGCCAAGCAGCCCACCACCACGACCACCAAGTGTATCGGGTTAGCTCGTAGCAAGAAACCACCAGTAAACACTGGTGGTTTTGTTTGTGCAAAAGGCTTCTTGTGCTTATATTGTGGTGATCTTGCCCTTCTAATACTCTCCTGCTCACATCGTGTTAGCTCTTGCATAACAGATTATCAAGCGAATTATCAGTACAATACCACCATTCTCGCCTAGACTATTTTAACTAACAAGCTTCAGTACAAGCTAGTGAGTTTTCGCTATTTTTTGTGCGCACATCATAGCTAATGTGTGCTATCGTACATGGGAGCATACTGATGTGCCACGGTCTACGTATTTGCCATTGCAATTCCCCACTCATCTCACATGAGTGGTGCATGAAACATCATAGGCTACAAAAGCCAGGCTAATCCAGCCTCACCCCTGAATACACCGCCCGCGTTGTCTCGTCGATGTCGCTTTTGAGCTGTGGGAATGGCACACCTTCGCGCGCCGTCACACCTTCAAAGATCCAAAAGACGCGCTCGCTAAAGCCCCAGCCACAGGCCGGCGGCATACCGTATTCCAGCATTTCCACGTAGTCGATATCCAGCATCATCGCTTCCTCGTCGCCGGCGTCGCGCATCTGCTGCTGCTCCACAAAGCGGTTCAGCTGGTCGATCGGGTCATTCAGCTCACTAAAGCCATTGCCAAGCTCGCTGCCGACAATCACCGGCTGGAAACGCTCCACCGTCTGCGGGTTATCCGGGTTAGTTTTGGAGAGCGGGCTAATAAACTTCGGCGTATTAACCAGCCAGACGGGCCCAGCTACTGTCTTGCGGATGTTCTTCCACAGCTTATCGATGCCGCGTGGGATGGAATCGGTCTTTTCTACTTCCAGACCATGTTCTTTCAACGTGGCAGCTACCTCGTCAATCGTGGTATTATACACATCAATCCCGTAGTGCGTGCGAATCACCTCAGCATAATCCCACACCTGCCACTGGCCACTCATATCTACCTCAAACTCGCCCAGGCTAAACTGCAGGGTGCCAAACGTCCGCTCCAGCACATACTTATACATGTCTTCCATAAAGCGCATGCCTCGCTGCCAGTCCCAATAGGCGGCGTACCACTCCATAGCGATATGCTCGGGCAGGTGCTCATCAGAATAATTCTCGTTGCGAAAGCGCGGGCCAATATCGTACACCTTCTCAAACCCTGCCCCCAGCAGGCGCTTGAGTGGCAGCTCGTGGCTAATCCGTAGGTAAAACTGCTGGCCATCCAGCGCGTCCATGTGGGTCACAAACGGGTTGGCATCCGCCCCACCGGTGGTGTGTTCCAGCACCGGCACGTTGACCTCAGTAAAGCCGTGTTGGTTGAGGTAATCGCGCGTCGCCTGCCAGAACGTGCTGCGGCGGTAAAAGCGCTGGCGCACCGCTGGGTTGACATTCATATCCACGTAGCGGCGGCGAAAACGCTCTTCTTTATTCTCGAGCTTTTCGGGCAGTGGCCGCAGGGCTTTAGTCAGCAAACGCAGCTCACGCACCCCCACCGAAATCTCACCTGTCTTCGTCCGCAGCACCGTGCCCGTCGCCTCCACAAAGTCGCCCGTATCAAGCAGCCGCAGCTGCTTCATACCCAGGATACCGCGCGGAGCGTCGAGCTCGGCCATTGTGTCGCGCTGCAGATAGAGCTGCACTTCGCCGCTCGCGTCTTGCAGCTTGATGAAGGCCAATTTGCCAAAACTGCGGATAGACACCACGCGCCCAGCCACCGTCACCTTCTGGCCAGCCAGTTCGTCGTACTGCATCACCACTGTCGCACAGTCGTGTGTGCGCTCAGTGTGTGCTGGGTAAGGGTCGATGCCTAGCTCGCGCAAAGCAGTTAATTTTCGTAATCGTTCGTCTCGGTAGTCTTGTAATGTCGCCATAATTGCTTGCTATTATAGCGGAGAATGGGATGGTTGTCGACTAGGGCGATGAGGTTGCTTATCTACTTGGCGGTGTTGGCTGAGATTTGTGCGGCGGGAGGCAAACTACCGCTTCCCTGCCTATGCCAGTTGTATCCTCTGATATTCTCACAGCCGAGCCGGTATAGCCAATAGTGTCCGGCTCTGTCGTAGTGTTTATGTGCCCACCATCTACCTTGATCGCAAACGGTATCCGGCCTGCTTCTCTCCGTTCTTTCTCAGTATAACCCTCTCGAGAATACTCAACGGTTACTATAGTACGCCCTTGGCTGCCTTGGTTGGTTGTATAAGAATACAATGAAGCTCGTGTCAGTGTACCATCAGGATTAGCAATCTCCACTGGTGAGCTCTCTACCGCAACCTTCACCTCCTGACTTTGTGGGTTAGCACAGTGAAGTTCGCCCGTCTTGGGGTCAATCGTGAAGGGATCAACTTCTGTATATGCTGCCAGCTCACCAGAGGTAGGCTGTGCTGCAATTGTCGAGTTTCTCTCGCGAGACTGGTAGTGATGATGGCCAAGATAGCCCCCACCAATCAGCGCCGCTGCAGCTGCCGCGAGCGCGGTGAGCCGCCGCACTGCTGAGGGTTTATCGTGCTGAGGTTTCGGTTGATCATACTTATGGGCTGGCCTCTTATATGCATGCCCCTTACTAGGGCGATGTGCGTGTCGTGCTGTGTATCGAGCCATCGTCGGTCTCCTTGGGCTGTTATGGTTGATTGTCTATCATAGCATAACATCGACAATAATGCAATGATGGTGAATTGCTTATGGTTTGGTATGGTTCTTCTGTATTTCGAGCAGGCTAGCTACTACCCAAGGCAACATCGCTCACATACCTAGCCTTTCTCACTTCTTATCATAACGATGAGCTTCTTGCGCCATCAAGTACGAAGTAATGATGAAAACCAACACGCGCTATACACAAACTGCGAGAGCAAAGTATATGTGCTGTAGATCGACTCCTACCCCACCACCCCAATACTAACAAAAACCGAGCAGCGCACACTGCTCGGCCTAGTATTCATCGTTGAGATACGCTTATTGCACCTGCTGAATAGTGTAGGTGATCTCACCCTTGGGGGTGGTGATCGTCACTTGCTCACCTGCACGGTGACCCAGCAAGGCTTGGCCAAGGGGCGATTCATCGCTGATCTTGTTCTCCAGCGGATCAGCCTCAACTGGGCCTACCACAGTATAGGTCTTTTCTAACCCAGCGTCCGAAGCGAGGGAGACAGTACTACCTAGGTGGATGGCACCAGTGCTTGGGGCAGTAATCTGCTCGGCATTAAGCAAGATCTCTTCGATCTCGGCAATGCGCGTCTCTACCACGCCTTGCTCTTCGCGTGCGCTGTCGTACTCGGCGTTTTCACTCAGGTCGCCGTAGTCGCGAGCCTCAGCAATCTTCTCGGCAATTTCGCCGCGGCGACCCTTCAGCTCCTCCAGCTCTGCCTCGAGCTCTTGGCGGCCAGCATCAGTAATCTGGTAGGTTTTTTTCATTATCTTCATACTCCTTTCTTGCAAAGTCGGTGAGGCAAGCCGGGGCACGGCTACACCTTGCGACAAGCTCCGCAATGGTTACCTAGTGTAGCAAGCAATTGGCTTGTCGTCAAGCGCTGCTGCTTGCCCGTCTGGCGATCTACGACCTCCCACTCCTCTGTCTCAAGCAGCCGATCACTCACCGTGACGCGGGTTGGCATACCCAGGAGTTCTGCGTCGGCAAATTTCTCCCCAGGGCGGGCGGCGCGGTCGTCGTATAGCACCGTAATGCCAGCGTGCTGCAGTGTATCATAAAGCTTATCTGCTGCCGCTACCGACTCCTTGCCAATCTGCACCAAGTGTACGCGGGCTGGAGCTATTTCCTCAGGCCACACTAGGCCTTTGTCGTCAGCGAGTTTCTCCACAATCACACCCATCACACGGGTAATACCAATACCGTAGCTGCCCATGTAGGCGTGGTGCTGGCGGCCATCCTCGCCGGTAAAGACCAGGCCCATTTCCTCTGATTTTTGGGTACCAAAGTTGAAGATATTGCCCACCTCGGCTGTGCGACGTTTTTGGTAGACTTCGCCAGTCTCAGGCGAAATATCACCTTCTTTCGCAAGTTTAATCTCGACGAACTCGCTTGGTCGCGGTATATCACGGCCCCAGTTAGCGTTATAGGCATGCTGACCAGTTTTATTGGCACCAGTTTCAAAGTTCACCATATCTTCACATGAATCATCGACAAACAGCCGCACATTCTCTGGTAGATTATATAGCCCAGCAAAGCCTAGCTTCGCCCCTGTTGTTGCCTCAATCTGTTCACCATCCGCTAGGCGCAGCCACGATACGTTCGCCACCGCCTTAAGCTTATCTTCGTTAATTTCATAGTCACTCCGTACTACCGCCAGCAACATACCATCTGGCGAATCGTACAACATTGACTTAGTGCTAGCTGTGCGCGGAATGTCCAACGCTTTCGTCAGTGCTTCCGCACCAATGATATTTTCGTCATCTAACATGCCTAATGGTTTCATGACGGCACCAGCATCCGGGTTCGGCGTTGCACGCACCGGTGCAACTTCGGCGTTGTAGGCAACATTCGTACTTGGCACGATGAAAATATCGTCCTCACCTGCCTCACAAATCGTCTGGAATTCGTGGCTAAACTTGGTAAAAGCTCCGCCGCTGGCAAACGTCACGTAGGTGTCATTCCCCAAACCAAAACGGTTGTAGCAGCGCTTATAGGCCTCGATAACCGCTTGGTAGTAGGCCTCGAGATCCTCCTTACTGGCGTGGATGCTATACATATCCTTCATGATAAACTCACGCCCACGCATGATACCGCTCTTGGCGCGTAGTTCATTGCGTAGTTTGTTCTGGAATTGGTAAACGCTAATAGGCAGATCTTTGTAGCTTGTGAGGTAGCTACGCAGCAGTTCGATAATCGGCTCCTCGTGCGTCCAGCCAAAGCCGACCTCAGTGCCATCCTGCAGGTGCGACTTGAACCACACGTCCACCAGCTCATCGCTCCAGCGGCCGGTCTCCTGCCAGAGCTCCTGGCGCTGCAGGGTGCTCATCAGCAGTTCTTGGCTGCTGATGCGGTTCATTTCCTCGCGGACGATTTGCTTGATATTCTCCAGCACGGCGAGGCCCAGCGGCGTATAGGAATAGACGCCGGCCATCGTCTTGTGCACGTAGCCAGCGCGAATCAGCAGCTGGGCGTTGTGCGCCACCTCATCGGCGGGGGCTTGTTTGCGGGTACGGGTAAAGGTGTGTGATAATCGCATAATCTCTCTTATAGTAACACAATATTGGCAAAAGCGGCATGAGACAGCCAGGCTGAATGCTCATAATTTTACCTCAAAACTGACTGCTGGCGCAGGAGCTCACCAAACCGAAAATGTTCCGGCCAGATAGAATGATAGTGCTTTTCCGTATATTTGGTTGCTGGCCTCCAGATATTTTCTTATTCGGCGAGCTTCTGCGCCAGCGAGCAAAGAGCAGAAATTAACGTCGAGAAAGAAGTACTCTGAGATTTATACAGAAGAAAAGGTGTCAACACAAAATAAGATTTCTGAGTTGAGCTCGCTAGCCAGCTCTTCCCTACCCCACCATAAAGACAAACATCGCCAGGAATGCAATCGCATTCTTGAGCATATGAATGAGAATGCCGGGCCATATTGTACCAGTCGTATGACGCAGCGCCACCAGCACGATGCTGAGCATCGCGACATCGATGCCAACGTTGAGCTGGCCATGCACATAGCCAAAGAGCCCACTCACCACTACGGTAATAAGCCACACTGGCATGTGCGCAGCGTGGAGCTTGCTATACAAATAGCCGCGAAACACCAGCTCCTCGGCCACTGGTGCTACCACCACCAACATTGCAAAGGCGAGCAAACGCTCTGCGCCATAGAGCTGCTGGTAGCCGAGGTTCTGTGCCTGAGTCGCATCAAAGCCGGGCAGCCACTGCTTGGCCGCCGCCAGTGCGATCATCGACAGCACAATGTAGATAATGAAGCCAACTAGCGCCCAACCAAAGTCGCGCCACTGCAGCGAGCGCCGCCACCCAAGCTGGTGCCAGGTGGTGCGAAAGCTCGCTGGCGCCTTGGGCCGTGCGCGCTGCACCAGCCACGGTAGGCCAATCAGCAGCGCCAATGCCACCACATAGACCGCCGTTTGCATCATAATGAGCGGCAAGACCGGCACCGACTCCTGGCCATGAAACAGGAGATAGAGTACAGTGCTACAGAGTAGCCCTGCCCCCATAAAGCTCAGCCAGACCCACAGCGGCCAACCGAGCCACGAGGCAACGCGCAGCAGGCTCTGGCGTGGCGTGAGCGGCGTCTTGGGCCGGGAGGGGTGAGCGGCTTTGGGGCGAAGAGCAACACGTATCATAGGGTAAATTCCTTGGGTATTACCATTGCGTGGTGGAGTGGCCACACCTCATCGCAGCGCACAGCGCCACAGCACCGCTCCATCATATCAACTCGCTTAGCCTGCATCAGTGCACCAACTTCCCTATATCAGCAATCGTCACGAGCACAATTAAGCCAAGCAAGCACAAGAAGCCAGCTGCTTGGATATTCTCTTCCATCTGCTTACTAAGTGGCTTGCGCAGCAGGCGGAAGATCGCCATCACTGTCCAGCGACCACCATCGAGCGCCGGAATAGGCAAGATATTCATCACTGCCAGCGACAGCGCAATGATCGCCGTCAGCAGCAGTACATGAACCACGCCAGCCTGCCCTGCTGCCGGGAAGATAATGGCAAAGATCCCCACCGGGCCAGCCACAGCATTACCCACTTGCGATAAGTTTTGCTTGGCCTGCTGGCTCGTCGCGCTGTCGCTACTAAACTGCTGCACCAGACTAGTGGCGAGATTTACCACCATATCGCCCAGGCCTTGGAGCGTCGCCCCAGTGAGCTGCGCTGTTGTCATGACACCCACAATCGGTGCAGACCAGGTGGCGCGGATTGTATCTTGCTGCTTGGTGAGCTCTGCCCCTAAGTAGCCTTTGCGGTCAGGATTATCTTTGCGCAGCGCCACCATGGCAGTGGCTTGCTTATCACCGCGGGTGTACACTACGGGTACGGTTTCGCCCTTGTGTTGGCTCGCAAAGTGCGCTAGGTCGGTCGTGCTACGCACCGTTTGCCCAGCCAGCTGGTTAATCGCATCACCCTGGCGGAGGCCTGCCTTAGCAGCGGGCAAACCAGGAGTAAGTGCGCCAAGCTGCACTGGGTGGTTGCTCACCACTACATCGCTTGGTAGGTAAAATTGGTTGTCTATCATCTTGGGTAGGCCCACCCAGGCGAGGCCAGTGAGGAGCACCACTGCAGTTAACCAGTTGACGGTCACGCCAGCCAGCAAGATTTTGGTCTTTTGCCAAAAGGTCGCTGCGCCATAATCACCAGGCTGATCGGCCGCATCGTGCTCGCCCTGCAGCTTGACGAAGCCACCCAGCGGCAGCCAGTTGAGCGAGAAGCGGACATTCTCACCCAGAATACTTTTTTTGATCACCTTGCTATAGGCCCGCGGCGGAAAGCCAATGCCAAATTCCTCCACCACCACACCATTGCGCCGCGCCACAATACCGTGGCCTAGCTCGTGCGTTGCCACCAGTAGCGTCAGTGCGATTACCCCAATAATAATACCAATCACTATTTCCATATTCCTCCTTCGTTATCCTCCAAAGCGCCGTTGCCGCCGAGCATACTCGGCCAGCAAAGCATCGACGTCGGCGTGTGTCATATCTGGCCATGGCTTATCCAAGAACAGCAGCTCGCTATAGGCACTGCGCCACAGCATGAAGTTGCTCAGCCGCTGCTCACCACTGGTGCGAACGATCAAATCACACGGTGGCACATCTGGTGTATACAAAAATTGCTCAAAGATCTGGGCCGTTACCTTCTTCTGAGCCGAAAGCGTTTTGCGCAAGCGATTGACCGCATCGATAATCTCCTGCTGCCCACCATAATTAAACGACAGAACCATCGTACCCTGCTGCAAATTCTTAGTGGCAGCCTCGGCAGCATCAATCGCCTTCTTGACCCGCCGGCTCAGGCGCAGGCGCGTCCCTGCCACGCGGATGCGCACCCCATGCTCGATGAAGATCGGCAGGTCTTGGTCGAGCATCGTCACCAGCAGATTCATCAAGTGTTTGACCTCTGGGCCGCTGCGATGCCAGTTCTCGGTGCTAAAGATATAGGCGCTAACGTACGGCACGCCCCGCTTGATGGTAGTAAGGGCAATATCGCGCAGCTTCTCGTAGCCAGCACTGTGCCCCTCTTGGGCCGAGAGGCCACGCTGCTTGGCCCAGCGCCGGTTGCCATCAACAATATAGCCCACATGCTGCGGCAAGTGCATGGTAGCACTCATGCTCGACTCCATGATAGGCGTTTGGTTGCGTACGTGGGCAGAGAGAGCGTCATTAAATCGTCAAAATATCCTTCTCTTTAGCAGCGAAGGCGGCTTCTATCGTGGTTTGGTGCTGCGCCATGAGGCGATCGATCTCCTTCTCTACCGCCTTCACGTCATCTTCGCTCAGCTCTTTGGCTTCTTTGCGGCGCTTGGCGTCCTTCAGGGCGTCTTGGCGTACCCCGCGCAGCGCAATGCGTGCTTCTTCTACCTTCTCGCTGGCTTGCTTGACCAGTTGCTTGCGGCGCTCCTCTGTGAGCGGTGGCACTGGCACGCGAACGACGTGGCCATCATCGCTGGGGTTAAGGCCAAGGGTTTGATCGGCTCGGATGGCGCTGGCGATTTTTTGCAAATTAGCTGGGTCAAATGGCGTGATCTGCAGCAGCGTCGCCTCCGGTGCCGTCACGTTAGCCACTTGGTTGAGCGGCATACTGGTGCCATACGCCTCGACCATAATGCCATCAAGCATACTCGCGTGAGCCCGGCCCGTGCGGATCTTCCCCAGGCGCTCCTCCAGGTGCTCTAGCACGTGGTTCATCTTTTCTTCGTAGGGGGTGGTATCAAACATCGCGATCTCCTTCTTGGTTTTCCTTTATTGTACCATTATTTGCTGGGGTGTGAGGAGAGTTTGTATAAAAATGGCTGGCATTGTTGCTCACGCTTGCCAGATAAAATACTATTTGAGTGAAGCATTCTCGGTCATTGCTCATCTCGGTCTTCATTCATAATCCTAGAATCGGTACAGTGCCCTCACGGCATGCTCACTACACCGAAAATGTTCCGGCCAGATGATGCGAAGAGCTTACCGTTCGCGTATTTGCTGGCCTCCATATATTTTCTTGTGCAGCGAGCATGCCGTGAGGACGCACAAAACACTATGAAGCACTAGAGGTTATTGCCATCTTTTTATACTCTACCCAAATAGCGCGATCAATAGCAGGAGGTGTGTATGAAGCCACAAAAAAACGAGTGGCACATTTCTCATGCCACTCGCTACGCAAAAGTTTACTCTCTCGTGACTACTCTGTCACGCCCAGCTCAATCCGCTTGAACTGGCTGACGCGGACATTCTCGCCACGCAGTGCTACCTGCTCTTTGATGAGCTGGCCAACCGTCTTGCTGTCGTCGAGCACAAAGGCTTGCTCGGCCAAGACCTGCTCGGCGAAGTGCTTCTTGAGTTGCCCTTCGACGATTTGGTCACGCATTGCCTCAGGCTTACTTGCCAAAGCATCGCTGGCGAGAAACTCCTGCTTCTTGGCATCATATACCTCAGCTGGGATGTCGTCCATCGTAGCATAGCGTGGGTTCATCGCAGCGACCTGCATAGCAATCTGGTGCGCAAACTCCTTAAACTCAGGCAGGCGGGCCACAAAATCTGTCTCGCAGTTGACCTCGACCACCACACCGATCCGGCCATTGTGGACATAGCTCTCGATCAACCCTTCGCGGGTCTCGCGGTCACCCTTTTTCTCCGCTTTGGTCAGGCCTTTTTTGCGCAAAGCATTGAGTGCTGAGTCGAAGTCACCTTCGGCCTCCACCAGCGCCTTCTTGGCATCGGTCAGGCCAATGCCAGTTAGCTCCTTGAGCTTCTTGATGTCGTCAATCGTCACCGCCATGGTTAGTTCTCCTCCTTCGTTGCTTTGCCCTCGTTGACTGCTGCACTGAAGTAGTCGAGCATCAGTTGCAGGCTCTTGATCGCATCATCGTTGGCGGGGATAGGATAATCCACCAAGTCGGGGTTGGCATTGGTGTCAACAATACCGATCACTGGCACACCCAGCGTCTTCGCCTCGCGCAATGCGTTGCTGTCGGCCAGGATATCAAGCACCAATACTAGGCCAGGCTTGCCATTAAGGTCTTTGATGCCACCATATTTGAAGTTGAGGCTATCGATTTCTTCTTGGTAACGCTGAACCTCCAGTTTATTGTAACGCTTCTCAAGGTCACCACTCGCCATGCGGCGCTCCAAATCTTTGAGCTTCTTGATCTGCGCAGTGGTAGTCGTCACATTGGTGAGCATCCCACCGACCCAGCGGTTGGTGACATATGGCTGACCAACTGCCTCGGCAGCTTGGCGCGTGATGTCCTTCGCCTGCTTCTTGGTGCCAACGAAGAGGACTTGCTTGCCGCTTGCCACTGTCTTGCTAATGATGGGCAGCGCCACATTCAGTGCCTCAACCGTCTTCGCGAGGTCGATGATGTGGCTATCTTGCCGCTTACTATGAATATATGGTGCCATCTTCGGATGCCACCGGCTGGTCTTGTGCCCAAAATGAGCACCGGCTTCAAACAAAGCCTTGATATCTGCCTGCACGGCCATATCGTATTACTCCTTTTTGCCTTGCCCCACACGGTATGGAGTGGTGTGGAGCTGTGTCGTTATGGTTGGTTACAGTGTTGTAGTATACTAGAGTATGCGATTTGACGCAAGTGCAGCCGCCTCTTCCTGATCGAACCCGCCTACCCATGCCCGCTCACGTGCAGTAAACGCACCTTGCTTTATAGCGTAGAATACTTCTCTCTTAGTAGGCTGAGGCAAATATATTTCTCGAATGTACTGACTCGCCGAGATATATCGTTGATCGTGTTGAGTATTTTCATCATACATCTCACTCATTCCAGGATAGTCTTGACATCGGTTGATGAGCGCTGCCTGCACTGCAGTTAAGCGCAAAGATGTCCCGTCCTTATACTTGAGCGCTCCGCCAAACTGGCCAGGAAGCTCATCGTCACTATCTCCCACAAAGGGAGATGAAGTTTTTCCATACTTATTTATCCGCTCACTGTCACCCATAAACGTAATAGCAGCACTACTGCGGGTTCCAAAACGCGACTCACCACCACGCACATTGAGCATAATCATATCCATCACAACATCATCAGGGTCGTAATCGCCAATACCATACCCCTGTGCTTGCTGATAGTCATACACTTTCTGGAGCTCTTCCTTTGTCAACAAAACTTTATTTTCTACATGTAGATAACCATCGGGTTGTGTCTCATCTGGGATGGGTACACCAAAGATCGGTTGCTCTCCTTCGCCAACAGTATTAACAAAAAATACTCCTGCCGCCTGTAGTTCACTCCTACTAACCATCTTATTGTATCCTATGTCTATATTGTACTCTGTAAGCAATTGCCTATCGCCCGGTGACTGTGTCGACATTACCCCTGGAATACGTATAGTTCCATATCCATCACGATTTCGACCTTTTGAACCAATCAGCTGCTGATAGTATTGCACGATCTGTGTCATGACGGCATCTGGTATATATTCACTGTTGATCATTTGCCATGGATATCGATTAGCTTCTATCCTCTGGTCTATAGCCGCATCAATCATTTTGCGTTCACGCTCCGCAAGAACCTGTTGCACTGTACGAGCCACCTGTGCGTCATCAAACATACCATCTTGAACTTGCAACCCCTCAATCAACTTCTTTTGCTGTCCAATTGCGCGAGCAATCCTCGTTCGTTGCTGAGGACTCTTGGCAGCGGTCGCTTTGTTTTCTAGTAGCAATACTCTCTCTTGAACCTGCTGAATCCTTTGCGCATTATCAACATACCCTTGCTGAATCACAGTTTCTATCTCCTGATCAACACACTCGCCCTGCTGACTCTGATGGATGTATTTCCGTGCGTTCTCCATAAGGCGTGTCATTCCATGAGCAGATAGACTAGGGGCGTCCATCTCATCAGACCACAGCCAACCCTGTGGTATTTCTAGAGGCCGCTCCTCTGTAGTTGCCTCTTCTTTGTTGACATTACAACCAAGCTCAGCGTTAGAAAGGTGGCCCTCCCTAGGAATGTCCTGACTGTCTAAATCTGTAAAATGAGTAGCTGTCTCTGGGATGTGGTTGCCATACATCTCGCTGTTTTGAGCGGCTCGTTGCTGTTTGGTTATCATAACAATATGCTCTATTATATCTGTTTATTATACAGGTGTCACTAGTATACACCTTTTTGTTATATAATAATACTCTTTTGTGCCTTATTCTTGTGCTTTGACAACCCCCCACCCTCTCTGCTACAATATAGCGGTTATGAAAAGCAGTATTCACCCACAAACCTACCGCCCTGTCGTATTTAGCGACGATCAGGCGGGCTTTGCGTTTTTGACGCAGTCGACGGTCGCGACCGACGACACCATTACCTGGGAGGATGGCAACGAGTATCCACTCGTCAAGGTCCACATCTCCAGCAAGTCTCACCCATTCTTCACTGGCGAGGAGAAAATTATCGACACCGAGGGCCGGGTCGACCGCTTCGAGGCACGCCGCAAAGCTGCCGAGGCACGCCGCGCCGCTCTAGCCAACAAAGCCAAGAAGCAGAATGCTAAAAAGGCTGCCAAAGCTGCTCAAGTCAGTGCTGGCAAAGACGATTTCGCCAAGGCTGCGTAGCCACACTTGCAGGGCAATGGTATAATGCTCACCCTATTTCTAAAAGGGTGAGCGTTTCTATATACCGGTTTACCTATGCGTCTACTTCTCTAACTTGGCGAGAGATTTTGTCCATCACGAGCATATAGCAACATAGACAATAATCTCAAGGACCTGCTATGTTGCTCTATGATTATTTATGCTTTTATCGTGTGCCGTATTGCTTTTACTTTATCATGCCAAACTTCCGCAGCGCTCGCAGCACTGCCTCGCCTAATCGCCCTGACAAGACTTTTCTGATCTGCACCTCAGCAACGTCATCTGTTATAATATCGTGCATTATGTATAGTTCAGCATAAAACCGCTCTGGATTATCCTCTAGTGTCCAGGTATGCTTATATTTACCCGCATCAGGGCCTTGCCATACATACTCGGTTCTCCGTATGGCGTTGCCCTGTAAGACAGTTCTGATATCACTATGGTTCGGGTTGTTCGTTGCACCACCGACGTGCTCGCGACGCACCCCAACTTGTGGCTCGCCCTGCTCACGTGTTGCAATAAAGCTGTTGCCGCCATCTCGAATAATCTTCACACTCATCGCTGGGTCATCAGTGCCCTCAAGCGGATAATCTTCAAGGATGCTTGGGCGTGTTATCTCACCTGCTTCTTCTGTGGCATGCTCTTGCATCTTGTCAAGGATTTCCGCCATCATACCATGCGCTTTTTCGCGCAGCTCATGCGCCTCGTTAGTCTCTACTGTTTCAACCGTAGGTTCTTGGGCAGATGTTGCTCCATCCTCTGATGGTTGGTCTATCCCCTTTCGCGATGCAATAAATGTTTCGAGCTCCCTATCAAGTTCCTGCTGAAGCTCTTTGTGGCTAGATAGGTCAATTTTTTCAATCGTTGGATATGTTTTTTCAGTCTGATAAGCAGGCTCGTGCACGAGCTGGAACCACTGTATATCACCTGCATCAGATACGTACGCACCAACAGCACAATTATCACCCCACGTGACATCCTCCATGGTTGGCATTGTAGGAAGCTTACCTGCAGAACCCTCTGTTTGCTTCAGTAAGAATACAGAGCCTTTTGATTCTCGTATATCATTAAATGGTTTACGATCATATGCATTAAATGCTATCATGGCCGAGTTCGACCCATCAGCAGTATACTCATGCGGTGCAAAGTACTTTGCCGTAACTTCCACTGACTTTGGGAACAAATCTTCTCGCACAAGCGACACACCAAGAGCACTGCCCAGCGATAAATCAAGACGCCGAAGCGGGTGATCCTGGCCATATAGCGTACCAATGCTGTATGCCTCTGTAGCCTCAGGCTTTTTAATGGCATCTTGCAACCGAGCTGCTATATTCTCTTGTGTATCGTTACTCTGCTCGTGTGTTGACTCGGGCATTTTGTATAACCGACTCAATACTGGCTGTTTGTCTCTTTGCATATGTTGACTCTCTATCTATACTTATACTTAATACCACATAAGGTACTCTCTCTCTCTCTTAATTTGTCAAGCTATTATGTAATAATTGCATGTACAAGCAAAAATATCTGAATCCTCACACATATTCTCTTTTCTACCAAAGCGACGGAGTAATGGGCGCTCGTGTAGATCTGGTAGTTACTCTGCAACTTCAGTATATCTAATAGCTCAAGAGTCACCCCCGTGGTATAATCATTAGTATATGCCCAAAATTTCTCTCGATATCGCCACCCTGACGGCTGAGCGTGCTGCGCTGGAGCAATTTCTTGCCCAGCCTGATGCGTATAGTGCGCCCGATTTTACTGCTAAGAATAAGCGCTTTGCGGAGCTCGAGATCATCATTGCTACCGCTACCAAGCGTGCCACCGTAGAGCAGCAGCTAGCTGAGGCGCGTCAGCTCGCTCAGGGCAATGACGAGCTCGCCGAGCTCGCCAAACTCGAGATCCCCGAGGACGAAGCCACCATTGCCCAGCTAGACGACGAACTCTTCATCCTCCTCACCCCCAAAGACCCCAATGACGAGAAGAATATCATCATGGAGATTCGGGCTGGCGCGGGCGGCGATGAAGCCTCGCTCTTTGCGGCCGAGCTCTACCGCATGTATCTGCGCTGGTGTGAGGCGCATGGTTACCGCACTGAGCTGCTGAGCGAGTCCGCCAACGACTCTGGTGGGTACAAAGAAGTCATCTTCAAGATTTCGGGCGATGCACCCTACGCCAAGCTCAAGTTTGAGGGTGGTGTGCACCGCGTCCAGCGCGTGCCCGTTACCGAGAGCCAGGGGCGCATCCACACCAGCACCGCCACAGTAGCAGTCTTGCCCGAGGCAGAAGAGACAGACATTACCATCAATCCCAATGACCTCCGCATCGACATCTACCGCTCGAGCGGCCACGGCGGGCAGAGCGTCAATACGACCGACTCAGCCGTGCGCATCACCCACCTCCCGACTGGTATGATCGTCACCAACCAAGACGAAAAATCGCAGATCAAAAACCGCGAGAAGGCTATGAGCGTCCTGCGCTCGCGCCTCCTCCAGCGCAAGATCGACGAAGAAAACGCCAAGCTTACCGCCGAGCGCCGTGCTCTGGTGGGCACTGGCGACCGCAGCGAGAAGATCCGCACCTACAACTTCCCCCAAGATCGCATCACCGACCACCGCATCCGCTATAGCCGCAGTAACATCCCCGCTGCCCTCGGTGGCGACATCGACGACATCATCGAGCGCCTCCAAAGCTACGAACGCGAGCTAAAAGCACAAGGGGCAGAGCAGTAACACCTCACTCTGCTATTCTTGTTCTGTCATCTAATATTTCTTCCACTATAGCGAATCTATAATCCGCCGTCTTTCCTCACAGTAAGAGGAAAAGTTATAGAGAGGCAAAGAAAGATAAGATGGTATTAATCGATACTAATCAATATCTTCACGCGTGTGGTGCTTGCGCTCACTCCACACAGCCGGTGCCACCTCCCCCTGCTGGCGTTGAAAGCGCCGACCTACGCGACGAGCTTGCCATTCTTCTTTATTGCACACGTTACCCGCTGCAGCAAGGATAATACCACCACCCGCGAGCATTACACCATATGAACCGAGCGTTGCGACCGTCTCGAGCGGCACCGCCTGCTCAGCCCCTGCAGCCATTTCTTGAGCGACCATCATTCCGGCCGCTCCTGCTGCAATAGGCCAGCGATGGCGCTGTGCCCACCGTATTACACCTGTACCAATAGTATAATACGGCGAATCAAGTGGCGATGGCGCACCAGCAAGGCGTTTACCTGCATGATACAGTTCGTGACCAACGACCTCCGTCATTTTCTCTGGTGCGGCATCGTATCGCACCGCAATAGCTGCTCCATCCTGCAGTGGCGTCGTATATCCATGGAGGCCTGAGGCAAGGAGTGCGCTGTCTTGGGGCTGAGTAATGACAATACTCAGATCATCCCACCGATCGGCCGGCACCCCAGCAGCCGCAGCTGCTTCGTGTATCACCGTTGAATCATAATCTACTACTGTATCAGGTGGTAGTTGCTTGCCAAGCCCTGTCTCAAATGACACCGGCACTGCTTGTGCTGGCACCGCAATGCCATCAGCCTGATACCGCGCACCATACGTCCAGCCCATAATCCCATCTGTATAGCTATCCAACGCCTTGTGCTTTTCTGTCATATTATGCCAGTATACCGCATTTATCTACCATTTGCCACACCTCACCCTGCCTGCTGTAATATATTACATTCATTAACTTTAGATCATTATGGAGTAGTATGGACTACGATTATTGCTCCAGTTATTCTTCAGCCCCACCATACACGACAGTGGCCAGCAGCCCCCTCGATCCACTGGTGTGGGTAATGGTCATCATTATGCTCATCCTGAGCTTTGCTGTGATGGTAGTCGTGCTTGCCTCGCTGTGGCGGATGTTTCAAGGCTGGCAAGCCAGGCTGGGCTGCCCTTATCCCTATCTACAATACCGTTGTCCTGATGCAGGTCATCGGCCGACCTGAGTGGTGGGTATTGCTGTTGTTTGTGCCCTTTGTCAACTTGTACGTCGCTGTTGTATCGACGCTCGAGCTCGCTAAGTCCTTCGGCAAATCAACTGGCTTTGGTGTGTTGACGATCTTCTTTCCGGTCATTATGTACCCAATCCTCGGCTTTGGCCCCAGCCAGTATCTTGGGCCAGTTGCGCCTCATCCTACACCATACTATCCACCACAGCAGCCACCGCAGGCCTAAAGCCCCAATAGATTACTAAGCAAAAGAGCCAGCATAGTGCTGGTTCTTTTTGCGACCTCTGTTTATTGTACGAAATTTGCAGTGCAAGCAAATTATTGCTACACTAGGATTAGAAAGGAGGAAATACGCTATGCCAACAGGAAAACCAATTCAGTACGACTGGGGCTGGTGGGATCTACCCAAGGTGCCTTGGTGGTAAGATATGAAGTACCTTTTATGTGGCAAGGGCTTGTGGCCATTTTACCCTTGCTAATAAATGGCACTAGGCTACCGCTCGTTTAATACAACTTTGTAATAGCTCTATTATAGCTATAACAAAAACCACATAACACAAGGAGACAAGGATGGGCAAGTATAATCATTGGTGTTGCGCTAATCCAGTACAATGCTGGCACATGCGTCACGATGTTTCTTGCCTGGCTACGATTAGCTACACCGAGAGCGTGTAGTTTATTTTTTTGGCAAATCCTATAGCGTATAGATAAATTTTTGAGCGCGCGTCTATACGAAGCGTCTCCTCAGGAACAAAGCACCTCTTGGACGAGAGGTGCTTTGTCGTTGTGTCGGCAAAATGCTTCTTATGCTGCGTCCTCTGCCTCGGCTTGTTTGCGTGAGGTTTGGCGCGGTGTGGCGGTCTTTTCGAAAGAGCCACCAGCTGCCTCAAGCGCAGCTACCACACTCTTCGACGCACCTTGCGTCTGGAGCACGAGCTTGGCAGTCAATTCACCACGAGTGATTACCTTCACACTATGGAATGGCGTCTCAATCAGCCCAGCTTCGTACAGCGCAAAGTTATCGACGGTGCCCGACAGGCTATTGAGATGGTCGCTATATACCACCTGAGCAGGGGTGCGCAGGCTCTTAAAGCCGCGTGCCTTTGGCACTGCTGTAGCAATACCATTCTGCCCACCTTGGAACATTGGGCGCAGCTTCTTACCAGTACGGGCGTTTTGCCCCTTGGTACCACGGCCAGCGGTCTTACCACCACCAGCGGCAATGCCACGGCCAACGCGCTTGCGATCTTTATTGGCTGCGATGTGGAGTTCGTTGTATTTCATCTACTTGCCCTCCTTTGCGGGTTGCTTCTTGGCACCAACCCACTGCTCGCGTGGCACCATACTGCGCAGAGCTTCCACCGTAGCATAGGCGATATTTACCTTGTTGGTGCTGCCCAGGCTCTTCGAGAGCAGGTTGCGGATGCCCGTCACACCAATGACGGCACGCACCACACCACCGGCAATGATACCCGTACCAGGCGCAGCCGGCTTGATGAGCACGCGCGCACCACTAAGCTTGACTTCCATCTCATGCGGGATGGTCTCATTTACCACCGGAATAACAACGAGATGCTTCTTGGCTACTGAGGTTGCCTTAGCAATGGCAGTCTGCACATCGGCACCCTTCGCCACACCAACACCAACCTTGTTCTTGCGGTTGCCCACCACCACCAGCGCTTTAAAGCGGAAGCGGCGGCCACCCTTAACGACGCGTGCCACGCGGTCGATGTTGACAACAACTTCTTCAAATTCCTTTGGCGTGTCATCACGCTGGTTGCGCCGGTCATCGCGGCGACCACCCCGGCCCCGACCACGCTGGTTGCGCCGGTCATTTGGGCGAGATGTAGTATTTGCAGGTCGATCTGCCATACTAAAACTCCAATCCTTCCTTGCGGGCAGCGTCTGCCAGGGCGCTCAAGCGGCCAGCGTACTGGCGACCATTGCGATCAAAGACGACTGCACTTATCTTTGCTTTCTTGGCCTTCTTGGCGATATCTGTGCCCACCTTGGCGGCCTTCTCTGTCATGGTGCCGGTTGCTTTGGTACCAACAGTCGTGGCAGCAGCCAATGTTGCGTGAGCATCATCATCGATAAGCTGCGCGCTCACGTGCAGATTGCTAATCGTCACGCTCAAGCGTGGGCGCTGAGCCGTGCCGTGCACACGAGCTCGGACGCGGCGCTTGCGCAGGTCACGATTCAGGAGTTTTTTTGCTAATGCGTGTGCCATTATTTCTTACCTGCCTTCCCTGCTTTGCGCAAAATTTGCTCACCAACATACATAATGCCCTTGCCCTTGTATGGCTCTGGCTTCTTGAGAGCGCGGATCTCGGCGGCGACTTGGCCGACCTTTTGCTTGTCGATACCTGTCACGACGATCACCATTCGCTCGTTCGTTACATTAACCCCCTCTGGGGCTTTGTAGTGGACTTCGTGGCTAAAGCCCAGGCTCATCGTCAGCTCGTTGTTGCTCGACGAAACCCGAAAGCCCACACCTTTGACCTCGAGGCGCTTCTCGTACCCCTGGGTCACGCCAATCACCATATTGTTGATGAGGGCGCGCATCAGCCCATGCTGGGCCCGAGCAGCCTTAGACTCATCCTTGGGATGAACCGTCACCTGTCCGTCCTCGACCTTCACCTCGACCGCTGGCGTCATGAACTGCGAGAGCTCACCTTTGGGGCCCTTGACGACCACATCACCAGAGTCAACCGTGATTGTCACACCCGATGGAATCGCCACCGGCAGTTTTCCGATTCGACTCAGACTCATTGCTTACCTTTCGTTAGTCGCGCGCAAAATGTTTGTCTCGTGCTGCCGGCCATTCTCCATAGGCGAACAACCAGAACGCAAAACTCCCGTTTCACTCGCAAAGTTAATATCTTGCTAATTGTACCACAGATGATGGGGAGAGTGCAAGGATGGAAGTGCCTCAATCTCAAAACCCTCACCAGCTCTTATGCCCCGATAGATAAACTATAATGATTGGTGTCTATATCAATATCTTGCGTTGGGCTGAAATCAATCATCACGATCAATTTCACATGCCATCAGACGCAGTATGGAAAGGTGGAGTTAGCGCTGAGGTAGAGGTTGAGCTTTTGTTGGAAGACACCTGTAGAAGCATTTAAAGACATAGTTAGCCAGCATAAACTGCTCATAGGTACTGCTGTAGGATTATTGCTGCGCGCTGCTCCGGCGGCGGACATGCACTACCACTGCCACCGCAATGATTACGCCAACCACCATCAACCCCACCAGTCCAGCAAGCGCCCACAGCGGGCTCCCTGGTTGCCACTGGCAGTCGAGCCAGCCGATTATTTTGTCGCTGCAGGCAAAAAACGTCAGCATAGCGCTCCCCTCTCGTGAAAATACATCGTCTGTGCTGTCATGGGCAACCTCCTTGCTGAATATGCTTCTCTCTTAAGATTATACACCTACCCCTGGGCAGCATCAAACTGCTCGGGCAGCAAAGCAGCACCACGCACCATCACTGCCCCAACCTTGTCTGGCGCGCAGTAGCTCGCGAGCTCCTCATAGCTCATCTGAGTAATTGGCACATGCGCTACTGGGTCAATCACATCATCATAGTGCATTCGGCTCCGCAGCGGCAGTGCAGTCGGCAATGTTGCAAGCGGCGTCGGCCACCTGAGGTCGGCGCGTTGCAAATCCTGCGTGTTCAGCAGCTCCACAGCCCGCTGGCTTGCACGATACCACAAAGCATCGATTAATTGGTCTTCATCTGGCGTTACTTCGCAGGGTGATGGAGGTGATACTTCGTATGATGGCATGATATTCTTGGGATACTTCGCTGGTTTTTGCGTTCGTTTTTTCGTTTGTATGCATTATTATGCAGTGCTTTTGATAAAAAAGCAAGCCCTTACCCACTCCAACCCCTCAACCGCAACACTCCCCATGCAAAAAGAGGCATCTTGGTTCGTCCTTTGTTAAAATTGGATCTACGAAAACAACCTAATTTTAGCAGAAAGGTATTCCAAAATGCCTCAAAGAAAGTATACACAACTTTCAAGCGAAGAGCGAATTGTTATTGAAACCTTGCTTAGAAGCTCAGCCGGGGTGCGCGAGATAGCTCGCATGCTAAACCGCAGTCCCTCAACCATCTCCCGGGAGCTCAGGCGAAACCAGAATTTTGCCAAAAAGACTAGAGTTAATAAACCTAAGGAGCTAAGGCTAGACTCGAGACGCTTTCGTGGTACCGCCAAAGTGCCAGTGATTCGCGAGAAGAAGGCTCGGTATAGGAAACGCCTGTGCCAATTCGAGAGAATAAACTACTTGGCTAAATCCGCCCAGCAGAAGACGCTGGCTAGATGCAAGAAGCAGTCTCTGCTGCTCGAGCTTTCTAGATACCAGCAAACCAGAGAGTTCGTTAAATCGCGCCTCAGGCTGCGCTGGTCTCCCGAGCAGATTGCCGGCAGGCTGCAGATAGAGATTAACAAAAGAGACAAATCTGCTAGCTTGCTTTATGTCTCGCCTAAAGCAATCTACAAATACGCCAAGAAATACAACCTCCATAAACACCTGCGGCGGCGCGGCAAGAAATACAGATGCAGCCGTATACCTGCCGGCAAACGCAATATTGCAACTAGACCCGGCGTAGTGGACGAACTCGGGCGCTTAGGCGACCTAGAGGGCGATACCATCTTCGGCAAGGATAGCCGAGACAGATTGCTCACTCACGTGGAGCGAAAGACGGGGTTAGTCTCAATTAGCCTAGTGCGCGGCTATGATGCACATAAGATACAAAAAACAGACCATACTCGACCTAGAAAGGCTCAGCAGGCACACCGGAGCCTTACCAAAGACCATAACCTACGACAACGGCGTAGAATTTGCCGGTTGGAGACAAACCGAACAGGAACTCAATACAAAGATTTACTTCGCCAATCCCTACCATTCCTGGGAACGAGGCAGAAACGAAAACACCAACGGACTCATCCGCGACTTCTTCTCCAAAGGCGCAGACTTCAAAAAACTAACTAACCGGGATATATTAAAAGTAGAATCCATGCTTAACAACCGACCAAGAAAACGATTCCAGTGGCTAACGCCACTGGAATACGCCGCGTCTTTGGGTATTGCGGTTGAGGAGTGAGGTTAGAAGGTAGTTTGCTTATTTTCTTAACTCATGCTATTATAGGACCTATGGTAGATAGACATGATGAAGCTAATGCAACTTCTGTTGCAGATTCGAGGACGACCGACCTCGGAGATAAAGTCGATAATCAAATTGCACTCCTTGATCATATCGCCACCGAGATCAAGAAGACCACCGAGATGGTGGAATGGGGAAAGGAGGGGTGGCGAAATAGACTTGGAGAGATCGGAATTCTTGCCAATAGCTTATCATCAGTAGATCCCTCTGTTATTGACGGCGTCGAGACTAGGCGTCCTGGCATACTTCGCGAACTCGGAGACAGTCTTTGGAACCTCGACCAGAAAATGCATCTTCTTGATGAAGACGTCAAACGGGCTGAGAGAATTATGACACCAACACAGCGCGAGCAAGAGTTGCTGGACAGCATAAAGCCGCTAATCATAGACCAGATGTATGCAATGGATCCAGAGTCGCTGCAAACATATCAGCAGAAAGATAGCGAAGGTGAAATCACCAAGGAAGTTGCGCTGTTTCAATTGGGAAAATTTTCAAAAACGATGTATATCGGCAACATAAAATGCGAGTGTGCCGCCTATTTGGGTAATGACGGCAGGTTCTATATCGAGGGTCCGCGCCGTAGAGCATCTTCGGGCGATATAGTTATTGACGTCCATCCTTACAGCATTGAGGACGCTATGAATTATGGGGTCTCATTCGGTGGAATCAAAGTCTCTCAACTAGTTGAAGCCGTGGTAATGTGTACGATATAGTTTCTCCATGAAGTTTTCATAGATGAGTGCAGTCAAGAGCTGCACGACCCTGCTACGTATATTGCCGATTTGCCAAATATGATAAATCTGGACGAGGCTACGAACGAAGATATACGGGCGTTGTATCAGACTTTTCGCGACAATTACGGCACCGAGCGGTTAGCGCTAAAACCTGTGAAAGGCTTCATGAAAGAAGTCCGGCGTGAGCGTTCAGCGTCGAATCGAGCTTTTCGGTCGCAATCTCATTAGGATGAAAATAGGCGAATTCTTCAGCCTCTTCGGTGGCTTGCGGATTTGTGAGGAGTTTTACTTCGTAGGCGAGAATCAGTACCGGGTCGTCGAATTTATCGTGCCAAGTCGGGATGATTAGCGGTTTGCCCGCGAGGATTTCGATTTCTGCGTCTAGTTCTTCGCGAAACTCGCGCCGTAAAGCCTCGTGCAGACCTTCGCCGTGTTCCAGTCCGCCACCCGGCAAATCCCAAGTCTCGCCCCGCTCGCGCACGAATAAAAGTCGCCCCGCTCTATCGCAAACCAGACCCTTGACCGTCACTCGATAGGCAGCTTTGAAATCTTTCAGCTTCATCTCATGCCCTCGCCTACAAAACTCCCCGCCGTAACTACCCGAAACAAACCGCAGCCAAATCCGCTATTTTTTACTTTTCTTTGTTCCGACTCGATTTTTTAGCTCGAAAACTTCCTTTTTCAGCTTGTTGATTTCGCTGTACGCCCAGACGCCTAAAGCAAACGCTAGACCAGCGAGGCAAAGAGCCGAGGTAACTTTTTGTTCCATAAATCTCCTTTCTGTAAACGGTCTTATATTGATTGTAGCATAGCATCCTTAGTGTCTCCTATTGACATCAAACAAAAATACCCGGGGTCGTAAAACTTCCGGGTATTTTTTGGCTACGAAAAGTTTTAATAAACCTTCAACAAAACTTCTCCGCCAAGTTTGGCCTTGACAGCTTCGCCACCGGTCATGACACCCTTGCTGGTGCTGACGAGGACGATGCCGCGGCCTTGCTTGACCTTGGGGATGTCGGCAGCAGCCACGTACACGCGGCGGCCCGGCTTAGACACCCGGGCCAGCTCGGTAAAGGCTGGGCTCTCGCCAGCGTGGTTGATGGTAACAACCAATGTGCCGCGTGGCTTACCAGCCTCGACGGTAGCATCTGCTAGGTAGTGATTCTTGACCAATTGCTCGGCCACAACTTGCTTGAGCTTGCTGGTAGGCACACGGACTTCTGTCTTGCCAACCATCGCAGCGTTGCGGATTCGGGTGAGGAGATCCGCGATTGGGTCAGTTGATTGTAAACTCATAACTCTATCTCCTTTCCGTTACCAACTGCTCTTTGTAATGCCTGGGATTTCGCCCTTCGATGCCTTCTCACGGAAGTTGATGCGGCTCAGGCCAAAGCGGCGCATATAACCACGTGGCCGACCGCTGAGGGTGTCGCGGTTCTTCCAGCGGGTTGGGCTGGAGTTGCGCGGCAGCTTTTGCAGGCCATCGAGGTCGCCCGCCGCCTTGAGCTCAGCGCGCTTGGCAGCGAATTTCTCGATCATCTTTTGGCGTTTGCGATCGCGTGCGATCATTGATTTCTTAGCCATACGCTATTTCCCCTCCTTCTCAAACGGCAGACCAAACTTCTCCAGCAGTGCCCGGCTTGCGGCTGGGCTACCCTGCTCGATGGCAATCGTCACCTGGAGGCCATGAACGATCTGCGTCTCCTCAAAGGTGAGCTCGGGGAAAATACTCTGGTCGGTGATGCCAAGGTTGTAGTTGCCACCCTTGTCGAACTTGCTGCCCACGCCGTGGAAGTCGCGCACCCGCGGCAGGCTAACATTAACCAGCCGGTCGAGGAACTCGTACATCCGAGCGCCGCGCAGCGTCACACTCACGCCAATTGGTGCACCCATGCCAGCGCGGATCTTAAAGCCGGCGATCGACTTCTTAGCCAAGCGATCGACTGGCGCTTGGCCAGTAATCTTGGTAATGGTGTTGCGTACCAGTTGGTGGTAGCGCTTGTCTTCTTTGTGCTTGCCGATTCCTGCGCTGACCACAATCTTCTCGAGCTTGGGCACTTGGTGCACATTGCTCAAGGCTAATTCGGCCTGGAGTTCCTTGCGATATTGATCCAGATACAAGGCTTTCAAGCGAGGAGTCGGAGCGGCGGATGCAGTTGCCTTCGCCATTAGTTGACCTCCTTGTTATTCAGTTGCCGAGCAACGCGAACCTTGGCGCCCTCAGCATTAATAGTATAGCCAATGCGGCTTGTCGTGCCAGCTGCTTCGTCGACAACCAGTGCGAGCTTGCTGAGTGGCACTGGCACATGAATCTCCTTGGTGCCGCCACGTGGGTTGAGCTGGCTTGGCTTGACGTGGCGGTGGCGCAGCCCCACACCCTCGACCAATGCAGTCTGCTGAGCGGGGTTAACGGCCAACACCTTACCCGTCGTGCCTTTGTCGTCACCACTGATGATCTTGACGATATCGTCTTTTTTGATGCGCTGTGCCATTAGAGTACCTCCGGTGCCAAGCTAATGATCTTGCTGTAGCCAAGGTCGCGCAATTCGCGTGGCACAGGGCCAAAGACACGAGTTGCCTTGGGTGTCTTGTCGTCGTTGATAATGACGGCAGCGTTGTCGTCGAAGCAGATAGTGCTGCCATCTTTGCGGCGGATCTGGTCGCGGGTGCGTACCACCACCGCCTTAACGATAGACTTCTTCTTGACGTTGCCAGTCGGGCTGGCGTCTTTAACACTGGCGACAATCACATCACCTACCCGGGCGTAGCGACGCCGAGTACCACCCAGCACGCGGATGCAGAGAATAGACTTTGCACCACTGTTGTCTGTTACCTTAAGGCGAGATTCTTGCTGGATCATGCTGCCTCCTCTTCGCCTGCGTCATCGTTTTTGAGCTCAATCGAGCCCTGCGAGCGCTTGAGCACGGCATCGAGCCGAAATGCTTTGCGCTTGCTGATCGGGCGTGTCTCGATGACCCGCACCGTATCACCAACATTAGCATCGTTTGTCTCGTCGTGAGCAGCATACTTACGGGTGACGGTGTATTGCTTGCCGTAAATAGGGTGTGTTTCGCGGCTGGTCACGGTCACCGTGATGGTCTTGTTGCCCGCGGCCGAGGAAACAACGCCGGTCAATGTCTTGGCCATTAGTTTGTTCCTTTCCGCTGATTAATTTCCGTTAGTATCTGCGCAATCTCTCGGCGATACACACCAAGGATCCGCGGATTGGCGAGCTCACCTGCCCGGTGGCCACGCTGGGCCTCAAGCAGATCAGCGCGCTTGGCGGCCAGCTCTTGCTGGAGTGTCTCGAGGCTCTTGACCTCTGTTGCAGGGACTGCATTCTCTGCCATCGCTAGGCCTCCTCTTTCTTAATAAAGCGTGTCTTGACGGGGAGCTTGTGGCTCGCCAGGCGCATTGCCTCGCGGGCGACATCCTCTGGCACACCCTTCATTTCAAACATCACCGTGCCATTCTTGACCTTCGCAACAAAGAACTCAGGGTTACCCTTACCGCCACCCATCTTCAGACCCAGTGGCTTGCGGCTCACCGGGGTATGTGGGAAGATACGGATCCAGATCTTACCACCACGCTTGACGTAGCGGGTCATTGCCTGGCGCGCTGCCTCGATCTGGCGGCTTGTGATGCGCTCGTTGCTCAAGCTCTGCAGGCCATAGTCACCAAAGGCAATATAGTTGCCCCGTGTGGCGTTGCCTCGGTTCTTACCAATGCGGACTTTGCGAAATTTTGTTTTCTTTGGTAGCAACATTACTTCGCACTCCTTTCACCCTTATAGATCCAGACCTTGACGCCGACAATACCAACGCCAGGGCAGTTGGCCCGTGCGGTGTGGAAGTCGATATCGGCCCGCAAGGTGTGCAGTGGCACCGAGCCCTCGATGACCTTCTCACGGCGCGCCATCTCGGCATTGTTAAGCCGGCCGGCTACCTCAATACGGATACCCTTTGCACCACTATTCATGGTGTTCTGGGCAGCCATCTTGACGGCGCGGCGGAAGTTGGCGCGGCGCTCGAGCTGGCGAGCAATATTCTCCGACACCAGCTTGGCGCTGAGCTCTGGCCGACGAACCTCTTCAATATTGATACGGACTGGCAAGCTGGCGATCTTTTCGATCTGTCGCTTGAGCTCTGTCACGCCAGCCCCACCGCGGCCAATCACCACACCAGCCTTGGCAGTGTGAATCGTGATGGTAATCTGGTTTGGGCTGCGCTCAATCTCGATCCGGTCAATCGTTGGCCGGCTTGCATAGCGAGCTTCAATCAGCTCACGGATTTTAATGTCTTCTGCCAACCAAGCCGCAAAGTCGCGCTTGTTTTGGCCAAACCAACGCGAGCTCCAGTTTTTGTGGACTTGGAGGCGGAAACTGACTGGGTTTACTTTTTGGCCCATTTAGTTGTCTCCTTTCTTGGCTGTATCGGTTGCTTTGGCGGGTGCCTTCTTGACCTGCTTCTCCACACCACTCACCTCAACCAAGATATGGCTCGAGCGCTTCTGGAATGGCTGAGCTCGGCCGCGGCTGGCCGGCTTATAGCGGCGCAGGCGTGGGCCAGCAGTCACGCTAAGGCTGTGGATATGCAAACTGCGTGGGTCAAGGCCATGGTTGTTGATGGCGTTGGCTTGGGCGCTGGCGATTGCCTTCTTGACGGGCAGTGCGGCGCGACGCGGGGTGTGATCAAGAATGACCAGCGCATCGGCCACACTGCGGCCACGCACCAGGCTAGCAACAATGCTTACCTTGCGCGGGGTCTGGTCTATACCCTTGATGTGCGCCCGAACGATGGCTGGTGCATCGCTCGACCCCTGTTGTGTCTGTGATGCGGCCATTATTTCTTATCCTTTCCACCGTGCTTGCGGAACTTACGGGTTGGGCTAAACTCACCGAGCTTGTGGCCAACCATGTTTTCTGTAATCAGCACCGGCACATGCACCCGACCATTGTGCACCGCAAAGGTGAACCCCACCATCTCTGGCGTGATCGTGCTGCTGCGGGCCCAGGTCTTTATCACGGTGCGGTCGCCAACTTTCAGCGCTGCCACTTTTTTGGCAAGCTTCGCGTCGACGAATGGGCCTTTTTTGAGTGAACGACTCATAGACTACCTCTTCCTCTTAGCTTCGTGACGACTGCGGACAATCATCTTATTCGTTGATTTGCGACGGCGGGTCTTGAAGCCAATTGCTGGCTTACCCCATGGCGTCTTCGGAATGCGGCCAGGGCCCGTCTTGCCTTCACCACCACCCATTGGGTGATCGGCTGGGTTCATAGCCTTACCATGGACGCTTGGGCGCCACCCCATGCGGCGGCGGCGACCGGCCGAGCCGAGCTTGACATTCTGATGCTGGACGTTGCCTACCACACCAATGCTGGCTTCGCACTCGAGGCGGAACTTGCGCACCTCACCACTGGGCATCCGCACCATGGCATAGCCGTCTTCTTTGGCCATGAGCTGCGCTTTAGTACCAGCGCTACGCACCATCTGAGCACCCTTACCGTGGTTGATCTCGATGGCGTAGATCTGGCTACCAACCGGGATGCTAGCCAGTGGCATGCGGTTACTCGCCTCAATTGGCGCATCGGCACCAGTCTGGAGCACCTTGCCCTTGGTCATTTGGGTGTCAGCCAAGATGTAGTGGTAGAGGCCGTGCTGATCCTTGACGCGGGCAATCCGTGCACTGCGGTTTGGATCGTACTCGATCTCCTCTACCGTCAGCGTCAAGCCAGCAGCCAAGCGATGGTCGAGCAAGCGGTAGTGCCGCTTGACGCCACCACCACGGTGCCGGACGGTGATCTTACCAGTGTTGTTGCGGCCAGCCTTTTGCTTGCCAGCCTTAACGAGGCTCTTGAGTGGCTTGCGCGTCGTCACATCGCTCAGATCTTGCGATGTCATGCCGCGGCGGGCGGGAGTGGTTGGGTTGTACTGCTTAATCGGCATTACTTATCCTCCTTCTGCTCTGTTTGCGGCTGCTCTTCGGTCTCAAACACCTTAATCTCGCCTTCACTCAAGCGAACATACGCCTTCTTGCTGTCGTGGCGGTGTGTGGTGCCTGGGTAGCGGCGCTTGCCCCGGCTGTAGCGAATGGCCTTGCCGCTTTGTACGGCGGTAGTGACATTGGCTACCTTAGTGCCGTCATATTGCGCCTCGACAGCCGCAGCGATCTGCTGCTTGTTAGCCGACAGTGGCACATCAAAGATGTAGGTGTTTTGGCTCGTGATGAGCCGGTAGGATTTTTCGGTGGCGCGGGGAGTGACTAATACGAGTTGCATTTATTTGTCCTCCTCTGCGAGCCACGCCGTAATAACATCCAGCGCCTGCGGCGACAGGACGATATGGTCGGCATTAAGAATGTAATAGACATTGAGATACATCGCACTCACAGCCAGCACCTGCTGGAGGTTGGCGGTGGAGCGAATCAGCTCGGGCGACTTCTCGCCAGCGACGAGCAGCACTTTGCGCTCGAGCTTGAACTGGCGGAGAAACGCCGCAGCGTCTTTGGTCTTGCCAGTTACCTTATCCTCAAAAGGCAAGACCTGGATCTTGCCAGCCTGGTGAGCCAGTGTGAGGGCTTGGCGGATGGCAACACGTTTGCTAGTCTTAGACAACTTCTTGCGGTAGTTCTCGTTGCCGCGTGGGCCAAAGACCACACCACCGCCCCGCCAAATTGGGTTGCGGATACTGCCGAAGCGAGCTCGGCCAGTGCCCTTCTGTCGCCATGGTTTCTTGCCACCACCGCGGACTTCGCCCCGCTGCAGGGTGGTTGCACTTGCCTGGCGGGCGTTTGCCAAGAACGCGTCGTAAGCGAGCTTGAGCAGCTCGTGATTCGGCACATCGACGCCGAAGACGCTGGTTGGCAAGGTTGCTTTTGCTGGCTTGGTAGATTCAGCCATTACTTAGCACCTCCTAGGATAATTAAGCCCTTCTTGGGGCCTGGGACAGCGCCTTTGACACCGATCAAGTTATCCTCAGCCGAGATAAACTCAACCGTCAGATTCTTGACAGTGACACGCTCGTGGCCCATCTGGCCTGCCATGCGCTTCCCTTTGAAAATCTTTTGTGGGTACATGCTACCGATCGAACCGACTTTACGCGTGTTACCCTTACCACCGTGGGTTTTGCGGTGGCGCTTAAAGTTGTGCCGCTTGATCGTACCGGCCCAACCTTTACCCTTGCTGATGCCCGTGACATCCACGACATCGCCGAGCGCAAACTCCGTAACGCTCCATGTGTCGCCCACCTTGACATCGCCAAGGTCGTCGACACGAAATTCCCGAATATGCTTCGGGGTGACACCGGCTGGCTTCACATGCCCAGCCACGGCCTTGCTCAGGTTCTTACCCGCACCATACGCCACCTGCACTGCGTTGTAGCCGTCTGTCTCGACGGACTTGACCTGAGTCGCAGCGACAGGCCCAGCCTGGATAAGCGTGACAGGAATCGTCGTGCCATCCTGGCTGATGATTTGGGTCATACCAATCTTGGTACCGAGAAGTGCTTTCATTGCCCTCTTGCTCCCATGTAAAATCCCCGGCGACTAGCAGTATCTTGGTACCAGCACTGCGTGGCTACACACTTTGCTGGCCAAGACTTACCAATTCGTCCTGGGATGAGTTGCTATTACGTAATAAATTACAGCTACCATAGTACCATAGAATGGGGCGAGAAAGCAAGAGGCAAGCGCTCTAACCGTTTGGCCCGAAGCGCTCGCCCATATCCCTTCTCATCAACCACTGCACTTCATCTCATAGAAAGGCTGTGCCGCTACCATCTCGTTAGTTCAGGCTACCTACGATAACGTAAGTGATACCTCTATTGGTTCAATGCTCTGTTAGCCGCTAATGCTCCATTGACACCATCTGTATGCTCTGTGGCAATTTCCACCCTGTGCCATGTGCCATCAGACTGCGGGAAAGCAGCCTCTTTTGGAACTTCACCTGTGCCAAAGTTATCTTCTACCTTATTAAACTCGATACATTGAGTGAACACCAAGCCACTCTTCTTCACTGCATTAACGCCATTACCATCAGATGTTGTGATAAAGTTAATGTCACTTTGTGGCACTTCGTTGATTTGCTTTGGATCATGAGTCGCTGTGTAGAGTTTTACGTCAGCTGCTGGGTTCTTTTTGACCGCACCCGGCTGGCTGCACGATGAGTCGCCCTTAACCGTTGCCAGTGGTTGTGCATATGTCTCACCACTGTTAGTATCTAGCTTTTTACTAACGAAACCTGGCGCAATCCATACTGGGCTATCAGCAACTTTATCAGCCCAACTATCATAACTGGTAGAGTCAAAGCCTGCCGCTGCCGCACTACCTGTGTTGCTCTCTGCTGGTCGTGCTTGTTCCTGTGCGCCACAGCCAGACAATCCAGCCGCCAAAGCCAACACTGCAATCGCGCCAACTGGCCGACGGAACTGTGACAGACCTTTCATTTCTTGCGTTGCTATTGCTGCTGACTCGTAAGACATAGGCTGCTCCTTTGGTCACTATTATTGTATAGTTATCTATTGTAGTATCCTCCCAGGCGAATTGCAAATAGGCGTCGTTCGTGCCATGGAGCTTTGCGACCTACTGCCATCTCTATATTGCCCACTATGCTACAATATAATGCGTTAATGCGTCACTCAACCTCCTTACCTACCTCTGTCGATGCTTGGCTTGCTGCGGCGGCTGCCCAGCTGCGGACGGCTGGTATTGCTAGCAGCCGGCTTGATAGCGAGCTGCTGCTAAGCCATGTACTGCAGCGGCCTCGACACTGGCTCCATGCCCACGGCGATAGCACACTCCTGCACGAGCAACACATGCAGGCAGAACAGCTCCTTACCCGCCGCCTTCGGCATGAGCCACTGGCCTACTTGGTGGGGCACAAGGAATTCTATGGGCGCGATTTTGTCGTTTCACCCGCTGTGCTCGTACCTCGGCCCGAGACAGAGCAAATGATCACCCTCTTACTGCAGCTCATTCAGCCCACGCAGAGCACCATTGCCGATGTTGGTACTGGCAGCGGCATTCTCGCCATCACAGCGCAGCTCGAGCTCCCACCGTGCAAAGTTGATGCATACGACGTAAGCCTTGAAGCTATCGCCATCGCTCGGCACAACAGCAAGCAGCATGGCGCTACCTCTGTTCATTTTATTCAGAGCGACCTCCTCGCGGCAGCGCAGCAGCGCTATGATGTCATTCTTGCCAATCTCCCCTATGTCAATCCCGCCTGGCAGCGCGACGACCGCGAGACAGCGCACGAGCCAACCCTGGCACTCTTTGCCGAGGACGATGGGCTCGCCCTCATCTCTACCCTCCTCGCTCAGACGGAGCAATGGCTTACGCCCAGTGGCCTACTCATCCTCGAGGCCGACCCCTGCCAGCACTCACACATCATCGCTCGCGCCGCCGCACACCAGCTCACCCATGTGCGGAGCGAGGGGTATGCGCTGGCCTTCACAAAATAGCGATAGACTATCCTACCAACTGCAATGCACGCTGTGCCATTTGTTCTGCAATATGTATAGCCGTTAACCCCCAGCGCTCATGCCATGGCAGCATGCTACGCACCTTGTTGAGCGCTTGGTGAGCGTAATGTTCTGGCGACTGGACTGTCGCGTGCTGGAGTAGTGCACACACCTCGGCCAGTTCTTGGCCATCTACCTCTGTTGGCTGCGCTTTATCTATTGGTACAAATGCATCATCTGTATCGGCGGTATCGTGCTCATAGCAAAATACCTGTGGCTCGGCCAGTAATGTGTTGCTGTGGCTAGTCGTATCGAGACAATACAACCGCACCTTGCCAGTGTATATGCCATCTTCATCCACCTCATGCATAATAATATGCGGGTCGTGTACCTGGCCATCATCATCCAAGGCAGCCCGGGCACTCAGTGTAAGGCGCTGCCCACTATCAGTTTCGTAGCCAAAGTATACGCTGCGCACCTCACCACCGTCGTAATACCGCCGACCGGCTGCACCACGTTGGTGCGCGCTTCTGTGCTGGGTGGTAATAATATCCTGGACGACTGCGGTGAGCTGCTCAGCCAATAAGCCCGGCTGCTCGTGCTGGCCTGGCGGTGCAAGCTCAGCGCCAGTATTGGTTGCGTGTGACGGGAGATGCAAAGCACCGCCCGCGCGGGGTGCTATATTGTATGTCATGTTGTTCCCTCTGTGTGTTAGATATACTTCCCTTTTAGCATACTATAGAAGGACAGCTTCGTGCAAATAACAGAGGTGAGCAAATGAACCGTCTTTATGCTATATTCAGAATAGTTTTAGTATAGCTCTCTGTACTCTGCCGTAGCGAGTAATTCACGCAGCTTGAGAACAAAAACCACCCATCACCTGGGTGGTTTTGTAGTGTTACATATACACTGCAGCTATTTGATCGATGTGATCGTAATGCGGCTGTATTGCTGGCGGTGGCCACGCTCTTTGTGAACGCGCTTCTTGGCTTTGTAGCGAATGACGCGGATTTTGTCGCCCTTAACGAGCTCTTCCACGACCTCGGCCTTGACCTTAACGCCTGCAACGTGCGGCGTACCAACTGTGGTCGTCTCGCCATCGATGGTCAGGAGTGCATCGGCTTCGAGCGCTTTTGTGCCGTCCGGGAGGCGGTCCACCAGGAGGGTCTCTTTTTCGGCGACGAGATACTGCTTGCCGCCAAGCTGAATGACTGCTTTCATCTGATTCCTTATATCATTAATACTTCCGACTGATTGTAGCAGAGACGGCGGCGGATGTCAAAGTTGGTGTATTCTAACTATCATTACTCACCAGCCGCTGCACCACCGCTGGCAGCTCTGCCTCACTATGCCATAGCTCCGTCCGCGTGGCGATGAGCTGGTCGCTCAGGTAGCTCTGCTGGCCCACGCTGTGATGCTGCGCCAGGGCGATTGGCTTGCCCAGCGCCAGCGCCGCCCCCACCTCCATGAGCATCCCCTCGCTGCGCCGCAGCGACGCTTGGATTACCAATACCATATCGTACTGAGGTAACACGCTCAGCGCACGGCGGATGAACTCACCTGGCGTATGGTAGCTAGGCCATGCTGGGTCGAAAAGATTGCAATACACCGCACAGCCCACCTGCTCAAGTGCTGCCACCACCCCACGCATCCGTGCCCGCACCACTGCTTCGTTCTCACCGGTAAAGGCATAGGAGCAAAAAACGGTGGGCGGGGTGGCTGGTGGAGTTGAGGTCATATATAGTAGTATACGCTATCGAGCAGGAAGTGGCACGCTGAGGTGACTCGCACTTACTATTTTCGCGGCACAAATTGTCAATACATGATGATCCCACAGCAAGCGCCTTGACGAGCCGCTCATATATTGATATATATATTAACCTTTTGCAATCCCGCAAAGGGTTCGGACTTTTCAGGAAGGGGAGACATCATGCTGTCTTCTTTAATCATGGCTACCACTCTTTCAGTTGGGATGTTATTGATGGGGCAAGTTTTTCTTGCCTTCGGTATCACTCACCGTAACAGGTGCCTCACATGGGTATCGATACCATGGTGTGCGGCGGGAGTAGCCTTAAGCTCGCTTTGTGGCTATGCAGTCACTAGAGATATAGCACATATCCAAGTGTCCAGCCACACCATCTATGCATATTTTGTGATGCTGTGTGCAGGAACAATCTTCCTTGCACTAGCAGCGCAAAGAACCAAGAAGAAAGAGGTGATGTAGTCTCACACTGCACACAAGAGTCCACCCTCACCACTCACCGTCGAGTGCACTGCATTCCGGTGAGTGGTGAGCTAACCTTGTTTATATATAACATATCGGCGCTTTGGCGCTATTTTTTCTTATTTTTCTCACGATTTTTGCCTCTGTTGCGAGCCGATTTTTCACAAATCTTATTTCACATCCTGTCATATCTATGCTACGCTGGGTAGTATGAGTATGAAGAGACTCGTGTATGGCATAGCTGGTACAATGATCGTCTTCGCAGGCGCGGGCGTCATCGTAGCAGCCCAGCCAAAGAGTGGTTCGTCAGCGCCTGCATACAATGCAACGAGTGCAACAACCGGTGGACATATGGCCAAGGCATTAGCGCCGTCCGATCAGCCATCCGCGCAGACACTCGCACAGCGCAACCAAGCTATCAAGATAATTATCGCCTCCAACGCTTCTCCCAAGGCTATCAAGCCAGCGTCGAAGCCCAGTGAGACACCAACGCCAACGCCAGCAGCTGAGCAAAAGCCAGCAGCAACCAATGGCACTTCGTCTGGTTCGAATACGCGCTCGAATAGCAACGCCCAAAAGAGCAACCCATCGAATAACAAGTCAAATTCTAACTCCAACGTGCCATCACCAGAGTTTGTCGACCGCGTCTTTGCAACGGTCAACAAGGAACGGGCAGCGCGTTCGCTCGGCACGGTGCAGCGCATCGAGCAGATCGATACCAGCACGCGTGCTCAGTCGGCCTACAATGCGCAGATTAATAAGCTCAGCCACGATGGTGGCCTCGACCGCCTGAAGCAACTCTACAGCTGCCGCACCAGTGGTGAGATTCTCGAGCTCGTACCGATCTCGTACAATGAGCAACAAGCCACGGATGTCTGGATCAATTCCCCACCACACAACAAGATCATGTTCTCGGGCGATTACGACAAAGCTGGCATTGGCCTAACGCAAAAAGGCGACCAATATTACATTGCCATGCAGTTCTGCCGCTAGGAGAGGATAAGGGTACAACCTCTATCTGAGAGAAACACTTGCTGATAATAGAAAAAACCAGCTATCATGGCTGGTTTTTTACTGTTCAGAAGAACGTCGACTTTAGTTGAATCTCAAAGTCCTCTTCGATAATTTCACAGGTTTTATCATTCCTTTCTTTTGAGGCTCAGAGCTGACATATCCCCAAGAACGACCCAGCATCAAAATAAATACTAGTTTGCAACCAGTTCTTAATTCTACCTGCCTAAAGCGATAGAAGGGCGGTTGAAGCTCAATCACTGCAGCTCATCATCAAGCGACTCCGCCCCATTCAAAACCTTCCAGAGCTCTCGCACTTCGGCGCCGCTCACCACTTGATCGCCTCGGCTGATCCGTTGGCTCTCACCAATCGTGCGAGTGGCAGGCTGGCCACTATATGCCGGGCCAATCAGTGAGCGCACCACCCGCTGGTGGCTGCCCTCTGTGACAATACGGTAGCGCAGCTGCTCTGAGTCACTCACTAAACTAACTTCATGCGCTGTAGCAGCAATCGCATTATCGCTTGCGTTTGGCTGCACTGGCTCGCACCAAAATGTCGCCGTCTCAACATTTACTCGCAGCTTCGAGCCATCATGATATGGTGCCATGAGCATGAGGATGGCACGGCTTTGGTTCGGAAACAGAGGTGAATCAGCTTCTTTTGCTGGCGCGGCATTGTCCATTCGGTAGCCATATACATCAACCGTATCAGCAAATTTTGTCATCATATGCAAGGTAATCCGGCTTAGCTGCGCCACTGCCGCTGCTTGGTCGGCTGCTGTCACTCGTTCGCGCGGGGTGTCTTCCAGTGCGCAAAATGTTTCTTGGGCTCGAGTTTGTGTCATTTGGCTGCCTTTCTGTCGCAGTACACGGCATATTATATTAGTAATAAAACAAAGGCTATTTTTTGGTGGTTGAATAATCCCGTATTCTCTTTCCTACCTCCTCTGAAGTACTACAAGATGCCCTAGATTTAGCCTTTTAGAGCTGATTGGATTAACGGCCATCATACTCCATTCGTTAAAGGCAAATTGGTGCAAGAAAAAACGAAGCTTTCAGCTCAGCGCCTATACTACTCAATCGTCTTCTCAAACACCGTTGTGTTATAGATCGTTGCACCCTTGTGGAGATAAAAGCGGTGGGCCGCTTGGCGCTTGGGGTTGGAGGTGAAGGTGAGTTTGGCGGCACCGTGCTGCCAGCCCCAGCTCAGCATCGCATCCCACAGCCGCGAGCCAACCCCCTTGCCCTGCACTGATGGGTCGGTCACGAAATCATCGAGGTAGATCTTACGCCCAGCGATCGGCCCCACCAGCAGCGCGAGCGTTGCCATGCCTACTACCTTGCCGTCAAGACGAGCCAGGAGCAGCGTTTGATTCTCAGCAGCGATCACTGCTTCAAGAGCCTGACGCAAAGCGTCCATCGCCGCTGTATCATGGGTAGTTGAAGTAGTTGGCGCGGTTATTCCGGCTTGGTGCAGCACATCGCCCAGTGCTGCGATTGCCGCCACATCAGCCTGGCTGACGGCGGTTGCCTGTTCGATTATGAGTTCTTCCATGTATTGATTATACTATATGTATGAACCAGCGTATACTCACCCTCCGCGATGCGCTCGCCACTCACCCGCCGCGCATCGCCTACCCAGAAGGCACCAACCCCATTATCCTTAGCGCCGTACGCCAGCTGGCCGATTGGCACGCCGCTTGGCCTGTGCTTGTTGCGGATAACCCAACTGCCGTCAAGCAAGCTGCTGCCGACGCAGGTGTCTCGCTCGAAGGTGTCGAGATTATGACAGTGCCCCACCAACACGATACTGCATCGGCAAATACCACTGACACGCCTCCCCTTACCCCTCTCACCTACGCGGCCCAGCTGCTTCACGACGGTGCGTGTGATGCTATGGTGGCTGGCATCGACCACCCCACCGCTGCGGTATTGCGGGCTGCGCTGAAGGTTGTTGGCTTAGCGCCCGGGGTGCGCTATGCATCGAGTTTCTTCGTGATGGATATACCCCACTTCTCTGGCGGAGAGGACGGCTTACTCATCTTTGCCGACTGCGGGATGAACATCACACCAGATGCCGCTGGCCTAGCCGCCATTGCTAGAGCCAGCGCCTTGAGCGCCACTCGTCTTGGTTGGCAGCCCCGCATTGCGCTGCTTTCCTACTCGACGCTCGGCAGTGCTGGTGGCCAGAGTGTCGAGACGGTTCGCCGCGCACTCGCAGAGGTACAAGCCCACCAGCCAGAACTCCTCATTGATGGCGAGCTCCAGTTTGATACCGCTCTCGTCCCCACCATTGGCCACAAAAAAGCCCCTACCAGCCCTGTCGCTGGCCAAGCCAACGTCCTCGTTTTCCCCGATCTCAACTCTGGCAACATTGCCTACAAGCTCGCCGAGCACCTGGCTGGTGGCCACGCCTACGGCCCTATATTGCAAGGCTTCGCACGACCAATCAGCGACCTATCGCGTGGCTCGAGCGTTGATGATGTAATTGGCGCGAGCTTGATCGTTGGTAGTATGGCAGCTGAATAAATTGTGCGATTTATTCACGCAGGCTGGTGATTCCTTGCTTGCTTTTTGCAATCGTTTTCTTTGTCGTGTTCTTTTCGTGCCCTTTTTTCTGCAGTGATTATTTTGGTTCACGTATCGATTTGATGCTGCGCCAGAGCACTTTTTGTCGTTTGCTTTTTCTGCCGCAGTGCAGGCAGATAAGCCTGTTTTTTGGTTGTATATTGCAAGTAAGGTGCTTGCCTTTGTGCCATCATCATACACTCTGGTAGTGAGAAATCAAGATTCGAGACGACACTATTCGCCATTCTCCTATACAATGATATTGAATATATTCAAAGAAAATTCACTATTATATTTTGTCATAAGTGCGCATTCTACCACCTACCATACCATCAATATTCAGTCATATATTAACCATAGTGAATAAAATTAATGTTCGATTCATAAAAATAACAGTGGTAGGAGTTGCACAAAATCTTATCTATGGGATTGTAAAAATTCGCGCACTGCCGCAATTGGTTTAATAATGTGATACGTCGCTGCATCTTCTTCTGGCGATAACTCAGCGCGCGTCCGGCCATTGTAGCCATCTGGGCAAAATATTTTGTCCCAACCAAAGCCACTGTCGCCTCGCGGATGTGCCGCAATACTGCCAGGTAGCTCGCCGCGAAAAATGTGCATCTCGCGGCCATCATAGTAGCCAAACACACCTACCGCCAGTGCCGATCGATCATCAAATCCATCAAGCATGCGGCATACTTTTTCTAGCCCATCTGGCGCTTCGACGAAGAATTTAATGAACGGCCCAGGCAATCCATTCAGCGCCGCAAACCCCAGCGACACATCTTCCACAAGAACTGGCCGCTGGGCAATTTCGTACGCTTCGCGCACTTTGTGCCGAACAACCTCCTCAGGCGAAGACGATTGAATCTCTACCAAATCAATCTTGCGATGCTCCAGCGGCATACCAAGCATGCGCGCTAGGTAGTCGGCCTTGTGCTGGTTGCCTGTGATGAATAGTGGTTGCTGCATCATTTATCTCCTTTACTCTTCTCCTCCCGATATTTCTCTGGTTGCGCCCGAAAAACCTCGACCCATTTGCTATCTTCCGCTAGGTCGTTGTACGCAATATAATAGCGCCCTTGAAAACCGCCAGCATGTGCAGCTTTGCGCGTCACTGCGTCTTGTACCTGCTGAGGCGAAAAGCCAAAATCATCACGCAGTGCATCGAGAACAGCCTGCACGTCCGCCAGCTCCTGCAGCGCCTCTTCTAGCCTATCATCGCCCAGCGGAATTTCGTTTGCCTCCTCATGAATTTTACGTTGTAACTCACGGCGATACGCCGCACGATCCAATTGATGATACTCCGTATGGAGCACCTGTGGGTCGGCCTTGCATTTCTCGACAACTTTGTCACGTACGAGCTTTTCGAGATAGAATCGCACCATTGCCTTGTCCTCCTTATCTGTTGGTTGTTGGGTTCCTTTTGGGTTATATAGCCTACTATCAAGAGTTTTGTTATTATCTCACAAGTATTTCGTCATGAATTTTTTTCATCATTATTCATGGTATTATTCTTACTTGCATTTTGCAATTCATCGCGTAGACGCATCCAGATCTTGCCAAGCTCATTACGCCCAGCATGGTCGCTACCCCAACCCCAAAAGCTATCATCGTCATTCATCTCCACAATATATCGGTCGCCCGATGCAATGAGTGTCTCACGCACAAGATCGTGCTGAGCAAGCTTGCAGCGTACAATTTCTTCCATAATTGCTACCTTTTTATCGTCCCAATTGGGGTCTTCTTCAGCCTTATGCTGGTTGGCAAAATCAGACGCTAAGCGCGGTGAGCGACACAAGCGCACCTGTTCAGCCCGGGCTGGATTGGTATCAAAAAAATGCGCTGCTTGGTAGGCATGTTCGCTCGTCGGGTACAGCACGCCGCGCCACTCAACTTGGCATGGCGCGAAATTATCAAAGACATACCAGCCATCTAAGAAAAAGCCAGCCATGGTTGATTTGTTGTGTGCATTGTCTGTCATATTCATGATAATACCTCTGTTATAGACTGATATCTATTGTGATTTTGCTCTTGTTGTTATTGATTTCTATTATTTACCATTTCTCCTTTCTAGAATCATATTTTTGAATCATAGTGTGATATGTTCAGATGATTCTACGCGCTTATTTTCACTTGCATTTTGCAAGCTAGCCGATTAGGTGTGCGGTTTTGTATAATTCTTACGCGTGGTTTATTTGGTTCATGAGTTGTTTGTGGCCTAGCACCATATATAGTCCATACCCTGCGGTTGCGAGTACCCCGCCAATGCTGCTGATAGCATAGACTGCTTGCCACGAAGTACTCGTTGCAAAGGCAAGGTAGAAGCCAATCAATGCCGTGCAGATGGGGAGAGGTGCAAGATAGTAATCAATCGTCCGGTCAAAGATCTTTGCCTGTGGGATGAAGTGCAGCCCAACAATCAGCACAAGCACCGGCATGATATAAATCTGCTGCTGAAACATACCAAGCAGCGCAAAGATAATCCACAGCGGTGCATACGACACCGTGCTCAGCAGCTGCATCTGCTTAGCGATCCGCTTGCTGGCTGGCGTTGGTGCTGGCTTGGGCAATTTTTTCGTCTCGCGGATATGCTGCACGCCACAAAAAATCAGCCATACCGCATACACACCAAATAGTGCAAAGACTGCCCAACCAATAACACCCCATGCCACACCAAACCACACAGTATACACAAGCATAAAGGTTGCCATGAGAATTGGAAACGGCGCCATGCTTTTTACTGCAGCGATTAATTCGTCTCTTTGTGGTTGTTCTGGGGCTGCCATATATCTTTCTCCTGTTTATTGGATAAGTGTTAGAAATTGTTCTTCAGTGAGCATCATTGTACCATACTTCTCTGCCTTGGCTCGCTTACTGGCACCAACTTTGCCACCAACAACAAGGTAGGTAGTGTCTTTGCTGACGCTGCTTTGGAAGGTGCCACCCAAAGCACGGATTTTTTCAGCCGCTTGGTCGCGGCTCATTGCTTGCAATGTGCCAGTGATGACGAATTTTTGACCAGCGAGCTGCTGTGACGATTGCGTATGCTGCGGCACGACACCACACTCAGCAAACTTATCCAGTAAAGCAACATTGTCTGCATCACTGAACCACGCGACAATCGATTCAGCCACTACCACGCCAATGCCGTCAATCGCCTGCAGCTCGTCGAGTGTGGCAGAACGCAGGAAGCCAAGCAATTGCTTGTCATTCGCAAGTGTATTAACGAGTGCTTGCGACTCATCATGCGGCGCGTTTTCGCCTGAATCATTATGATTTTTATTCACACCACTCTGCTGCGACTCATCATGTCTTGAACCATCTGCAAAATATTTCACGATATCGATTGCCGTCTGCGCACCCACGTGGCGAATGCCCAAGCCATAGAGGAAACGCTCAAGTGGTGGGCGCGTTGCTGCAGCAATGGCATCGATGAGCTTCTGCGCCGAGACCTCGGCGAAGCGATCAAGCTGGAGAAGATCGTCCTTCCCTAGCGTATAAATATCAGCTAGGTCACGTACCAAGCCAGCCTCGACCAATGCAGCGACATTCTTCTCGCCAAGTGTGTCGATATCCAGTGCTCCTTTGGATGCAAAGTGTGTGAGGGCGCGCGTGAGGATAAGCGAGCTACTGGCACCGCGCACCCGGTACACTGCCTCACCAGCAGGCCGTTCGAACTGCAGCTCGGGGTATTGGCGCTGAAGCTCGGCTGGGTAATCAATCGGCTCGGTATTAGCTGGGCGCAGCTCTGGCAGCACTCGCTCGACCTGCGGGATGATATCTCCCGCCTTGAAGATAACCACAGTATCGCCACGCCGCACATCGAGCCGGGCAATCTCGTCGGCATTGTGCAGGCTGGCGTGCTGCACCGTCGTGCCAGCCACAACGACTGGGTCGAACACCGCTACTGGTGTGGCAGCACCTGTCCGGCCAATGCTAATGACGATATCGCGCACGATGGTAGTAGCTTGCTCGGCTGCATATTTGTAGGCCACTGCACCACGCGGGTTCTTGCCCACCATGCCCAGGCGGTCGTAGAGAGTGCGATTGTTGATCTTGATCACGAGGCCATCGGTATTGAATGGCAAATCGTGGCGCTGCTCACCCCACTGCTGGACGAAATTCATTACCTCGGCTAGGTTGGTAAAGACCGCTGCTTGCTGGTTGCGTGTAATACCTAGTGCTGTCAAGGCGTCATACGCGTAGCTATTGGTCGGCACCTCAGCCGCATCATCACGGATGACATCGTAACCCCGAAAATGGAGTGGGCGCTGCGCCACAAGTGCTGGGTCAAGCTGGCGGATAGTACCAGCCGCGAGGTTACGCGGGTTGGCAAAGGCTGGCTGGCCAGCAGCTTGCTGTCGCCTATTAAGCGCTGCAAAGTCGCGCTTGAGCATGACGATTTCCCCACGGATCTCCGTCCTGCCCCGCAGTAAGTGCTCAAAGCCAGGTGCTTCATGCAGACGTAGCGGCACATTACGAATCGTCCGCACATTATTCGTTACATCTTCGCCAACGTAGCTATCGCCCCGTGTGACGGCCTGCACAAGCACGCCATCGTTATAGATGAGCGCGCAGGCCAAGCCATCCATCTTGATATCGGCAAAAAACTCGTGCTTGTGACCCGGCAAGAGCTTATCCATGCGCTGCACCCACGCCTCGACCTCTGCCGTGTCGAAGACATCATTGAGGCTAACCATCCGCCGGCGGTGCTGCACCTTGGCAAAGCCGCCTTTCAGGACGTTGCCAACCCGCTGGGTAGGCGAATCAGGCGTGATGAGTGCAGGGTGCGCAGCTTCGAGCTGCTTGAGCTCGGCAAAAAGGCTATCGTACACCGCGTCGCTCACGCTGGGCGCATCCAGCACATGGTATTCATAGCTATAGCGATTGAGTAGCTGACGCAGCTCAGCACTGCGCTGAGCTGGCGATAGGTTGGGTGATGCTAGATGTTTGTCTTGTGTCATAGTGATTCCTTACTGCTTTAGTATAGCGGAATTTGGCGATGGGCGCAGCTTTTTTAAGAGAGGATTTAGTATAACCATCCTGCAAAATTGGTATGTATCTGATCTAAAGCCCCTTGCGTTCTCTCACGCTCACCCTCCTCACACTCCCTCCTCAGGAACACTGTAAGGGTCGATATTCACTGGATATCAACCTCTTGCGCTGGGCTGAGAATCTGTCAGCACAATGACAGATTCTCACACTCCATCGGATGAAGTATGGGAGGGTAAGCTAGCACAAAGAGAGCAAAATTTTTAAGATTCACATTCAATATCACCCTGTTAGAGAATGCAATATACAATGACAACTTGCCTCGCCATTGAATTCGAGAGTGCTATTAGTAAGTATAAGACGAAGAACCTCAGCTTTCATTATCACAAAAGCCACTACGCGGCCAAGCAAAGCCCCTCTCCACTATCAATTGCTCACATTACTCGCCCAAAACTAGGCCTCAAGCAATACTATTGCGAGAGTCGCCCACCCTACGCTGGTGCTGCCGTATCATCAACGATCTTGCGATAGAGGAGGTAGATATACGCCGCGCACCACACCACCGTCACCGAGCTGATGAAGCCCGCCAGGACGGGCATCGTCGGCACAGAAGCGTACCATTGCCATAGGTGCTTGAGCCAGGCATCAAGGAGAATAGCAGGGATCATCACCACGCACCACAGCACTGCCACGCTGCCAAATAGCCACAGCAGTCGGTACAAAATCCGCAGCCGCCGCCCTACCACCAGGTCGCCCGCCGCTGCCAGCGCTCGCATGGGGTACATACCGGGCAGCGTCACCACCACAAGCGCAATGAAGGTGCTCGTGCCCCAATAGAGCGTCAGCACTGCCACAGTGGCTAGCAGTACATAGAAGAGCATCGAGCCAAAGCCCTCGCTAATCACCCCATTACTCGACAGACCAATATACACCAGCGCCATCGCCCCCAGCGGGATAAGCTGCACGAGGAAGACGAGGACGACCATCAGCGTGGCCACCAGTGGTGCACAGGCATTATACAGCCCATCGCGCAGGCGTGGCGCTCGCCCTGCCTTATACTCGCGCAATAGCCACACTGTGGTGAGCCACACCAGCAAAAAGCCCAGCACCACATAGAGCTGCTGGTCAGCGCTGAGGTTGCCGCTACCCGTGCCAAAGGCCGTCACCATGAGGAGTCCTGCCTCGCCTAGCTTACCCCAGGCACCAGTGAGGATGTCTTTGCCCGACTCGGCCAGCATACTTTGCAGGCGGTCGTACATCGCTTGGTTGGTAATCGCCCCCAGCGCCAAGAGGAGCACGGCATAAAACACCGCCAAGAGGCACAACGTCCGCCAGCGCGCCCGCACCATGCGCAGCACTTGTGCAGTAAAGGCAATGTAGCCTGGCAATTGCAGCGACCGCGCATAATCTCGCCGGCGCGTACGGCGGAAGCTTCGATGCGGCCGTCGCTGTTGTAAATTATGCAACCATTGACGGCTACTTGCTACTACCCTACCACCGCGAGCCTGCCAGATACGCCAATGGAGGTTGGTGCGCCAGCTGGGTAGCGCTGATGGAGCATCATCCGCATGCGGCGAGCGAGCCATCGCAGGAGCAGTGCCATGAGAGGATGGTGTTGCATTTTTTGCAACGCTATGGTGTTTTACCTCTGTTTTTGAACCATGCTTGCTTGCGTGCGCCGTTAGAGCGGCGCGTGATGATGAGCGGCGAGTTGACTTTGTTTTTTTTGCCACAGGCACTACCCTACCATTTGTTCATATCTTCGTTGAGGCGCTTGATACGGTCTTCGAGCGGCGGGTGGGTGCTAAACAACCGGCTAAAGAACCCCGGCTTGAGCGGATTGACCATAAACATATTAGCACTCGAGCTGACCTGCTTCTCCATCGGGCGAGTGTATGCCTGCAGCTTACCCAGCGCGCTCGCCAGACCAGCTGGGTCGCGCGTCGTCAGTGCACCAGTCGCATCGGCCAGGTACTCACGCTGGCGACTCACTGCCATTTGCATGATGGCTGCCACGATGGGTGCGAGGATAATAGCGACAATGCCAAGCACCAACAGTACCGGATTGGTCTCGCGATCATCATTGTCACGGAACCATAACATGCGCAGCGCAATATCCGACACCAAGCCAATCGCACTCACCAGACCAAAGGTAATCATACTGACTCGAATATCGTAATTCTGGACGTGCCCCATCTCGTGGGCCAGCACAGCGGTCAGCTCGCGGTCGTCCATAATCTCCAGTAGGCCAGTCGTCACACCCACAATGGCATGCTTAGGGTCGCGACCAGTGGCAAAGGCGTTGGGCGCTGGGTCGTCGATGATATACACCTGCGGCATCGGTAGCCCCACGGTGATGGCAAGATTCTCAACGATGCGCCACAAACGGGGGTTATCCGCCTTGCGAATCTCCACCGCACCAGTCATGCTCATGGCAAGCTTAGAAGCGATGAAGTACTGCACCAGCGCATAGATCAGCGCCCCAATGAACGTCCCCCAAAAGATCGTCAAGTTGCCCTGCATGCCGCGGCTATTCATAATCAACTGCGCCGCCAGGCCAATCACCGCCACCATCGCGACGAAGACGATCATCAAAATAACTGTATTACGTTTGTTGTGTGCAATTGCTCTGTACATAGATATATTGTAGCAGATAATGGTGGTTTTGCGAGGTGGAGCTAATGCTAAACAGTGGCGCTGTGAAATTCAAGTTATAAAAAACCGCCCTCCATCGAGAGCGGTTTCGCTATAATGCGCGTGATGCCTAGAACTGCACCTGTACTGGGTTTTCGACGCTAGCGCGGTCTTCGACCTCGAAGAACTCACGAGCTTTGAAGCCCAGCATGCCAGCCACGATATTGGCGGGGAACATGGCGATGCGGGTGTTGAGGTCGCGCACACCACCGTTGTAGAAGCGGCGCGCAGCCTGGATCTTGTCCTCAGTATCCACCAGCTCTTGCTGCAGCTGGATGAAGTTTTGGTTGGCTTTGAGCTCTGGGTAGGCCTCTGCCACAGCAAACAAACTCTTCAGAGCGCCCTCGATCATATTTTCTGCCGCAGCTGTCTCTTGCACGCCTTGAGCATTCATGATAGCGCTGCGAGCTTCTGTCACCTTCTCAAAGACTTCCTTCTCGTGCGACGCATAGCCCTTCACCGTACCGACTAAGTTCGGGATGAGGTCTGTTCGGCGCTTGAGCTGGACGGTGATGTCGCTCCAAGCTTCGTCCACGCGGATCTTCAGCTTGACCAAGCTGTTGTACGTTGCCCACATGAAGATGCCAAACAGAACGAGCAGGCCAATCACGCCGAGCAAAACGATTAATGCTATTGTCATAGTGTCGTTTCTCCTTTTTGGTTATAGCTTTATTATAGCAAATTGTGCGGCTTTCGCCAGCGGTTGGGGTAATTCTACAATAAATCTTGGGCTAATAGCTACTACGACCGCTACCACACACTACCCTTCTGGCTATACAGACGAAAAAACCACTCTCCTCAAGTGGTCTTCTCTGTTATATCATGCCTGGTGCGCAAGGCGGGAATCGAACCCGCACGGCTTTTGGCCAAGGGATTTTAAGTCCCTCGCGTCTACCAGTTCCGCCACTCGCGCGTGCAACCGCACTTCTGGCATAGCAGCCATGTGCTGCTTGTATTATACTATGTTTATGAAGCAAATTGTAATAATTCATGGCGGATCAAGCTTTAATAGCTACGAAAATTACTTGAATAATCTAAAGAATAGCCAGCTGCAGTACGAGCGGCTACTGTGGGCGCAAAAATGGCGTGACTGGCTGGCACAAGAAATCGTCGATGCTGATGTTTTGCTGCCAGACTTCCCTAATAAGCAAAACGCTCACTACGCTGAGTGGAAAATATATTTTGAAAAGTTACTACTCCTGCTTGGCGATGACGTTCAGCTGGTTGGTTATAGCTTGGGCGCAATGTTTTTGGCAAAATATTTGCATGAATCACCACTTAGCACGCCAGTCCGGCGGCTCGTGCTAGTTTCGCCGTGCTATGATGATGAATCGAATGAAGACCTCGGTAGCTTTCAAGTAACAAGCGCTACTGGTTTAGAAAAATCCACCAAAGAAATCCACCTATTCCACAGCAAAGACGACCCGGTCGTGCCATTTACCGAACTTGCTAAATTTCAGCGAGACGTGCCAACTGCTCAGGCACATATTTTCGAAGATCGCAATCATTTCTTCCAGCCAACCTTCCCAGAGCTAAAAGAATTGCTAGAGCAAAAATAGCTCTATCGAGAGAGCTATTTATCAACAATTGTGGAGGCACGTACGAGAGTCGAACTCGTCTAAAAGGTTTTGCAGACCTCTGCGTAACCGCTCCGCCAACGCGCCACACCCCTATTATACCAAACTATATCTGTTCTTTGAACATCTCGTAGAATGCACCACGCTGCGCCATGAGTGCGGCGGCAGTGCCCTGCTCGACAATGCGGCCGTGGGCGATAACGTAGATAGCATCCGCCTTTTTAACAGTGCTATAGCGGTGGCTAATGGTGATGATAGTCTTGCCCTGCTTAGTAAAGAGGTGGCGAAAGATGCGTGCTTCGGCAGCAGCGTCGATGGCGCTGGTGGGCTCGTCGAGGATGATGATGGGCGCATTGCGATACAAGTTGCGCGCCAAGGCCAGGCGTTGCCACTGCCCACCGGATAGATCGACCCCTGTTTCGTGGTCATCTGCCTCCATCCATTTGCTGATATAGCTGTCCCCACCACGAGGAAGTTTGCGGACAAAATCGGCTGCCTCAGCCTGGCGCAGTGCAGCATCGCGGCGCGCTGCATCCACTGGCTGCGAGACATCGCCATACCAGACATTCTCGTGCGCCGTGGCGAAGTCATAGCGGATGAACTCCTGCCCCAATACGGCCAATTGCCGATGCCAGGCTGCTGGGTTGATATGGCGGAGATCGTGCCCATCAATGGTAATGGTGCCCTTGGTAGGTTGGTACAGGCCAGTGAGCAACCGAGCGAGCGTGCTCTTGCCAGCGCCATTTTCTCCCACAATGGCAATGTGCTGACCACGGCGAATAGTGAGAGAAATATCGCGCAGTACCGCCGTCTGCGTGCCTGGATAGCAAAACGACACCCGCTGCACCGCTATCGCATCACGCAGCGTTACCTCATCAATGGTGGCTGCCTGGCTCATGGTAGGCAGCGCCATAAACTGCTGGTAGTCTGTCATGGTGGCGAGGTCTTCGTCAATCATATTATATGTATTGATCACGTTATCCATCCCACTCATCACTCGCCCTACCATTTGCTGCACGAGCACAAATTGCCCAATCGGCTGGCGGTGTGCCACGATCTCCAGCACCACCCAAGCAAGCGCCACTACCTCCGCTGCCGCCTGGATAATCTCTCCGCCCAGGCGCTGCCCCATAAAGCGGCGCTCGTAGCCAAGCACCCGCAGCCGATCTTTATCCCGCAGTGCTGCTCGCTCACCAAGCAGATGGCGAATCACTCCATAGAGGCGCAGCTCGGCAATGAAGTTCGGCCGGCTAAGGATGTGCTCGATCCACGCCATGCGCCGCCGCGTCGCCACTTGCTCGCGCCAGTGACCAGCCTGCAAACGCGACAGCCGCACCTGCACCACACTACTTGGCACAAGCGCCACGAGTACGAGCAACCCCAGCCACCAGCTCACCATCACCATCATCCACAGGCTTGTTGCCAGCGACACTAGCGCCGTCAGCATTCGCACCAGTTGGATAAAGAGGTACGAAAATGACTGGACGAAGCGCTGCGCTTTATCAAATATATCAATGGTCGCAGGGTCATCGTAGCGCCAAAAATCCAGCGCATGGAGACGGGCATACATGTGGTCGCTCATGGCAGCCTCGATGCGGTAGCGCGACACTTGGTCGTAATACCCTTGCACCACCGACCACACACTCACCACAACGCCCAGTACCACAGTCACCACTACATAGATGAGGAGCTGCTGCGGCTGCCCACCCGTTGCATATGCCTCAGCCAAGGCCGTTGTCGCAAGAGCCGCGTAGTATGCCGTGGCCAGTGGCAGTACCGCCGACAGCACCGCTCCCACCGCTTGGACTGCAATCGTCAGTGGTGCCTCCCGCCAAATAATCCGCACCACTAGCCACAACCCCGCCAAGCGCTGACGTAATGAGGAGGTAGGTATGGTGATAGGTAGTTTAGTCATGATATTCAATTATCGTGCAGGCTTATAGCCCCATTATAGCAATTGTCGCTCCGTACTTTCTGCTTGTTTCGTAGCTGGTCTCTCAACATTTTTAGTGAGGACGCTGTGCTAGCGCAAGGGGTGAGGATGGCTATAGAAACTCAAGTATTGCCAGCCACCAAGCTCGAGTGGCGTCTCACTACTGATGCGCCACTCGAGCTTAGCATGTTATTCCTTGTAGTCCTATGCTTTGGCGAGGCTAATCTGCAGCTCAGCGCCATCTACTGTAGCCGTCGTTTGGTAGAGTACATCGCCTGGCTGCTTCATTGTCGCTAGTGTCTCGCTCGCGATTGTGTCTGCATACTCAGTGAGGGCTTGACGCAGCTGCGCGGCTGCGTCACTAGCTGGTTGCGCCTGGCCTGGCGCCGCTGGCTGGCTGGCAGGCTCAGCCCCGACCGCGAGGTGCAGCATAATCCGATCATCCACCTGCAGCCCCGCCTTCTTGCGCGCACTCTGGACGTGGCGAATGACTTCACGCATCAAGCCTTCGCGTTTGAGCTCGGGCGTCACGTGCTTACTGATTTCGATCCAGCTCTCTGGCTTGACCAAGCCCTCAGTCACGTCATAATCAGCCAGATGCTCGTCTCGATTCTCAACCCAGCGAATTTCCTTGACATTGAGCTCCTCGGCCATGATCTGCTCGTAGTACTCAGCCAGCTTTGCACCCGCATATGCCGCAGATTGCAGCGGCTGGCGAACCTTGATCGATGCTTGGTGCTCATCCTGCTTCATGCGCAAGCTCAGACCGGTGTTGATCAGCTCACGCGTGCGAGCCATATCAGCCAGCACCTGCTCATTCACCTCACCAGCTGGCAGCCAATCCTTGAGGTGGATCGACTCGTTATCACCCGTTAGGTTATGATACAACTCCTCAGCCAAGAACGGCGTAAACGGTGCCAGCAGGTGGCTCAGGCGCACCAGCACATAGTGCAGCGTGCGGTAGGCGTCGCTCTTGTCGCCATCATCTTCCGACTTCCAGAAGCGGCGGCGGCTGCGGCGGACGTACCAGTTGCTGGCGTCATCCAGGAACGGCAAAATTGGGCTGAGTGCATCAGGGATATTGTAGGCATCCATCTGCTTCTCAACCTCCGCCACCAGCTCGTGCAAGCGGCTAATGATCCAGATATCGAGGGGGTTAGTCACAGAGCCAATCGTCGCTTCATCTTCCGAAACATCTGCACGCGCCCGAGAATTGAGGTTATCAACATCAGGCAGATACGAGGACTGTTTGAGCGCAGCGAGTTCCGCAGTATCACCTGTGGTTGATGAGCGAGATTCCTGGTGCGCGGAAGCCGTTTCGGTGGATGATAGGGACGTACAAACCGGCTGGCCACTCAGCGGATCCACCAGCTCACCATCAAACTCCCAGCCATCGACTTCCGCATACATCGTAAAGAAATCATACATATTCCAAATCATCGCCAGCTTCCGAGCCACATCACCCACATCTTTATCGTGCAGCGCGAAGTCCTCACCATTGAGTAGCGGGCTACTCAGCAGCAGGAAGCGTAAAGAATCAGCGCTGAACTTATCCATCAGCTCGTTCGGATCAGTAAAGTTACCAAGTGACTTACTCATCTTGCGGCCGTCATTGCCCGCTACCACACCGGTGGTGATGACGTTGCTGTAGGCGTTTTTGTGCTGCACGCCGGCCTCACCAAAGGCACCGATTTCCGCCAAAGCGACGTTGACGGCATGCACATAGTAGAACCACGCCCGCACCTGGCCAATGTACTCAACGATGAAATCCGCCGGGTAATTCTGCTCAAACTTGACCTGGTTTTCAAACGGATAATGCAGCTGTGCGAACGGCATGCTACCGCTCTCGAACCAACAGTCCAGCACCTTATCGATGCGGGTAAATGTCTCACCGTCAATTTCAAATGTGATGTCATCCACCCACGGACGGTGGTAATCATCCAGCTCCACACCGCTGAGCTCCTTGAGCTCCGCATACGAGCCAACCACCTTGACCGTACCACGGTCGCCCTTCCATACTGGCATGGCCGTCGCCCAAAAGCGGTCGCGGCTCAGATTCCAGTCGGGCGCTTGCTCAATATTCTTGGCAAAGCGGCCGTGCTTGAGGTGGTGCGGGAACCAATTGATATGCTCGTTTTGCTCCAGCATCAGCGGCTTTTGCCCCTGAATGGCGAAGAACCACGACGGAATCGCCCGGTACATGATGCGCTGTTTGCTACGCGGATTGAACGGATATTCGTGGCGAATGTACTCAATCTTCCACACCGCACCCTTTTCTTTCAGGTCTTTGGCGATGAACTTGTTATTGTCCCACACCTCGAGGCCTTTGTAATTGGTATCGGTGTAGTAGCCGTTATCATCGATGACGTGGAAGGCGCTAATGCCGTGGCGCTTGGCCAGCTCAAAGTCGTCCTCACCATAGGCCGGCGCAATGTGCACAATGCCCGTACCCGACTCATGCGAGACGAAATCCGCTGCGTAAATGGTGTGGATCTTATCACTGTCTGGCCAAGCCGAGCCGGTATCGAGCGGCTGATACTTCTTACCCACCAATTCGCTACCGGGGAATTTCTGCAATACTTTGTAATCAAGCGGCTGGTGCTTTTCATCCTGCAGCGTGCGCTCGATGGCTTCTTCGGCGATGATCAGCTTTTCGCCACCCACCAGCACCTCACAGTAGGTCATCTCTGGGTTGACAGCCAGCATCAGGTTAGCCGGCAGTGTCCATGGCGTGGTCGTCCAGGCGAGGACAGCAGCATCGTCGTCAGCCAATTTAAACTTCACATACACACTCGGGTCGGTCACTGTCTGGTAGGCGTCGTTGTCCATGGTCACTTCGGCCTTGCTCACTGGGGTGGCGAACTTGGTGTCGTACATCAGCACTTTTTCGCCTTCGTAGATTTTGCCCGCCTCGTACAGCTGCTTGAAGGCCCACCAGACGCTCTCCATAAAGTCCTTGTCCATGGTGCGGTAGGCACCTGTAAAGTCTACCCAGCGACCAATCCGGTCGATCACGCCCTGCCATGTCTCGCTATTCGCTACCATACTTTCGCGCGCCTTGGTGATGTATTTTTCCAGGCTGATAGTCGGTAAAGGATTACCGTCTTTATCTAGCGGCGCTGGCTGGCCCGGGCAGGTCATAATCTGGCGCCGATCGGTAATATTCAGCTGCTTTTCGACGAAATTCTCTGCCGGCAGGCCATGGCAGTCCCAGCCCCAGCGGCGCTCCACACGCTTGCCTTTCATCGTCCAGTAGCGCGGCACGGCATCCTTGACGATGCTACTGAGCAACGTCCCATGGTGCGGCACACCAGTGATAAACGGCGGCCCGTCATAAAAAACGTAGGCATTATCTGCCGGCCGCTGCGCCACCGACTTATCAAACACCTGGTCATCCTTCCAGCGCTGCACCCAGTCCTTCTCATATTCTGCCGCCCGGCGGCGTGTGCCATGTGTGAATTTCATTGGTTTCCTCCTTGATTTATCTTATACTGCTTATTCAATTACATTAAGTCTTAGCCAGATTGCCGTATGTATATCATATTGCACCTCTGTAATATTCACGTATTGATTCAAAAATTGGAATATTGTCTTTATACCCACGCGGCGATATTGGCGACGGGTGAAAGATTGGTATAACTACACTCCCGCCCATGGCGTACCGTTTACCAACAACATCGCTCAGCCGGCGGAACGGCTCCTCAATCAGTGCCTGGGTTGGGATAGTCCCCATCGTCAGGATAAGTTTTGGATTTAGTATACGCAACTGCTGTGTAAGCGTTGGTCTATAGAGAGCGGCTAGATCCTTAAGATAACGGCGATCGGATGGGAAGCACTTGATTGCCTCTGTAAACGTAACTGCTAGCAGCTCCTTACCAAGGATAGCTAGCAACTTTTGCATGATGACACCACTTGGCAGCAGTTTCCCCGCTGTATTATGCCAAGCAATGCCACTCCTTACCCAGCCAGTTCGGGCCGGTGCCTCGCCAACGATAACGATACTATTCGTATCACCAAACCATATAGTCTGGTCGCGCAAGCAATCCTTGCCCATATGACCGTAATCGACGTGCCCAATTGCTTGAGCCACCGCATCCAACTCAACAAAAAACCGCTCCACCCGTCCCTTCAGCAGCTCGTACCGCTGGCGAGTGTCGGCGTGACGAAGAATCCGTTGGCAGCTACGCACGGTAGCGGTATCGTAATTAATCGCCACCGTGCCAAACTGCGCGGCCGTGCTATCCACCACCTGGCCATCAATACGATTGAAGTAATGTGGCGTGCCCGCCACCACGCAGCGGCGGATCTCGCCACCACAGTAATCCTGCAGCACCAGCGCCGAAACGGCACACTGCCCGCTGCTTGGGTTACTCGGCGTCCAGGCCACCAGCGGAGAGGCCGTCTGCGCAGTCCAGCTGGCGGCAAGGGCGACGCGAAGCTGCACAAGAGAGGTTGCGCACATCTTCTCCCTGTCATTGACCGCCAGGTAAGCATCTTGTGATACGCTATTCATTTGACCTCTCTACTACCTCTGTATCATACACCCACCCAGGCTGCCATGAGCCAACTTCGCGCCAGTTGGTTGCTATTGCCTCTGGCCAGGTCTTACCACCAAGGATAACGTCCAGTGCAAGCTGCGGTGCTTCGTGCGCCACGATGGCAATGTGCTGGCCAGCATAGTCGCGCTGCAGCATCGCCACAAAGTCACGCATGCGCGCCTTTACATCGCGATAGCTCTCGCCGTGTGGAAACGGTGTATCAACAAAGGGAAGCAGACTAGCCTTAAAGGCCCCATCCGTGCCATTATTATCACCATAATTTGCTTCGCGCAGCCGTTTATCAATAACAATCTGATGCGTTACACCAAAGGCAAGCCGGGCTGAGTCGATCGCTCGACCAAGATCCGAGCAAAATACCACAGTAAAGCTGGTATCGGCCGCTTGCTCTGGTAGCGCCTGCGCTTGCTGAACCCCCACTGCTGACAACTCACCAGGCAACCAGCCAGTCGCCTTACCAGCTTCATTATCCGTCGTCGTACCGTGGACGAAATAAGTTATTTTTGTCATACATTTCCTCCTTGTTTGGTTTGGGCTGCTGTATATTTGTGCGAATTATTTTCAGTCTGTTTGATTGCATCATATACCGCCTGCGCCATTCGCCTATGCCCTTGCAGCGAGAAATGGATACCATCAGGCGCATAGTCGCTATTGTCATCAAGTGGATTACTAATGGTTGTGTGGGCAGTACGTAGCTTTTCGTTGATGCAATGTAGCTTGCTAGCAAGCGGCTTATATCGCTGAACTGGCGCAATAGCAGGCGCAATATACCACACGCTGCCACTACTAGCCATATCATTCTCGCTATCAGCTGCATAGGCCCGCGTGTAGGTACTATACCACTGTAAATCAGCCACAATTTGCTCATCCGAAGCACTCTTATAAGATGCATCATTCACGCCAAGCGCAATAATCACTCCCTCCACCGGGCTAGCCTCTCGCAGTGCTATTTCGTAGCCAATCTTGCCACCAAGATATGGCGCGTGCCCTGCATACTCCCCTGCTGTCCGCCCGCACAGCCCCGCTTGGATAATGACATACTCATCACCGAGCAATTGCTGGAGGATATTTGACCATTGCTGTTTGGCAGCATAGCGCCCCAATAGAGCACCATTCTCACCAAAACCCTTGTCGCCCCAGACGTTCGAGTCACCGTAGATAAGGATTCGCCCAGGCTGCATCACCCCTTACCTCGCACTTGCTTTGTCATCAAATAATACTCACCAGCTTCATCAGTACCATCTGTTCGATGGTACACGCTGGTGAAGGTTGGCCCGTCTGCCACCAATCGATACATATAGCCACGCTTCTCGTAGATGCCCATCGCTATTTTGTTGGTAACATCCACCGCCAGGCCAACTCGGTCAAACCCCTGCCGACACGCTTCATCCTCCGCTGCAGCAAGCAACTGCGAGGCAATACCACGGCCACGATACTGCTCTGCCACCTCAAGTGCGTTAATCTGTGGCAGGCCAGGGTATTCATCTTCAATCCTCACTGACGGCTCATCAATCTCTAGTCGCTCGGTCCAATCATGCCGCAGTGTCACCCGTCCCACATAACGGCCGTCCTCCACTGCAGCAAACACCACCGCCTTGCCCTGCATAGCCAGCTCTGCAAGCGTTGCTTCATAACGATCAGAAATACCCATATCTTGCTTGAGTAACGCAAACTGCTCGCTGCCTGGCACGACTGTTGTAATGCAGGCGGGTGCTTTCTCATAGGTGTGCGGCGGCTGCCAATGTTCATGCATGGTTGTACTCCACTTCTTTTCGCTTTTGGTATACAGAGTAGAGCGTTGCTTTTATTGCTGCATCAAGCGGCTGGGCTCGATACGCATCTCTGTCGCTATAGCCAATTGCGCCATTATGGTTGGTATATAACGTGACATGTGGAATAATGAACTCCGCCTGAGGTATCAGTTCACGAATTGCATCACGCCACGCTTCAAGCTCGCCCCACTGGGCAAGTGCAATAATTGTCTCGCGACCCTTTGCATTATCGACCAATCTACAGAACTCACCCGTCAATTCCGGCTTTGTTGTCATCGCTGCACCAGTCGTACGCGAGAGTTGCTCAAGCTGCTCATAGCCAGCCTCATCCACCCCATACTCACCAAGTACCTCAAACAGTGACAGATGAAATTCATCAGTCTTTAGAAGCAAGCCTGCAATCTCCCGCGGAAAATTCATAGCGCGAATCATGTCAGTCATATCATACATAATGTAATTATATTCCCGATCGATTGCAAAGCTCGTCACATGATTATTCTGCGGTATAGTGCTCATTCTCTTTCCTTCATAGCTCTATGTAACCTGCCGCGTGTATTTCGCAATGGTACACTGCAAGGCTAGCTTGTAGGCTGGCAATGGCATGGCTACTCCTTATATAATTAAAGATCACCTCTTCTGGGCTTCGAGAATCCGCTGGGTATTCGCGCGGACGGTACCATCTCGATTCCAAAAGAAGTGATTCTAGCATTTCCCGACAAAACGACAGAAATAGCCATACTCTTTCAGCGCTTGATTATTGCCTTGTCGCAGCATTCGCGGCGGGGTCTATTCTTGGCTCCTTAGATTCACAACTCTTTATGAAAATAACAAACCAATTTCTTCCCGCAGGCTTCGTGGGTGATAGCCACTCATTTTACGCACCATAAGAGCTACGCAAAAATGCCTCTGGGTCTATTGTAACGCACTAGCTGCAAAACCAAAAGTACTTATACCTCAAGATATAGCCCAATCAATCGAACTACATATATCTTTTTACTCTCATGCAGGATGAATGCCCAGCGCCGCGCACTCTTCATATCGAAAGCACCCCACCACATGGTCGTTCACCATGCCGGCGGCTTGCATAAAGGCGTAGCACGTCGTTGGGCCGACGAAGGCAAAGCCATCCCGCTTGAGCTGCGTACTCATTGCCCGGGAGGTAGTCGTATCGGCAGGTACATCCTGCACACTATGCCAGCGGTTCTGCACGGGCGCGCCACCCGCCAGACCCCATAAGTACGCCTGCAAACTGCCGTGCTGACGAGCGGCCCGCAGCGCCGCCTGGGCATTGCTGCGCACCGCATAAATTTTGCGCCGGTTACGGACGACGCGTGCGTCCTGAGTAAGCGCCTCCAGCTCTGCATCCGTCATAGCCGCCACGCGAGCAATTGCAAACTGATAAAAAGCCTGCTGGTAATCCGCCCGCTTAGCCAGAATTGTACTCCAACTCAGGCCAGCCTGCGCGCCCTCCAGGCAGAGCAGTTCAAATAATTTCTGGTCATCATATAGTGGCACACCCCACTCAGTGTCATGGTAGGTGCGCTCGGTGTCGCCAGATTCAGCCCAGGGGCAGCGGTTCATAATACTAGTATAGCAAGAATGCTTGGCACAACATACTGGCATTCGCGGCGCCCTGGCTCACCCACTTCAAAGTATACCTTGCGCAAAAATCTTACTGTCACATTTTTATACTTTGTGTATGTGTTGTAGCCAAGGTAGACTTGCAGGACACTGCTTGTATAAAGTTTGAATATTATTATAACAATTCATTTATTTATTTTTGCACGAAGGATGAATGGGTTGGCAAATTATATTACTCCACACACTATTTCTGTAAATAGTACATTTTTGTGTACGTTGCTGTCACGCACATTATTACTAGCGAGGCACATTCATCCACCATGCGCAATTTTGCAAAGTTATCGCAGCCCTTATCAATCGGCGCACATAAAAGATCAAACACGCTGACGCATATTGCCAGGCCACTCTCACATCATTACAATACCACAATCAATATGTGACGATGATTAATTCAGCAACGAAAAATTTTATCAATTGTATACAACAACCATGTAGCTCGTTGCCAGTAGCGTTAGTAAAGCTCCTCAGCCAAGTGCGAAGTTGAAGATCGAGTAGCATACTATCGTACCAGCTTCAACCCACATTCCGCTGCCTGCACTATCTCAACATAAAAAACAAACACGCTTCTCGTTGTTATCGAGAAGCGTGTTGTAGCGAACTATTGTTTTTCTTATTATTTAATTTCGAGCCCACCAAGGACACAGTCGCCACGAATGTAGACGGTCTTTTTTGCACTCTTGGCAGCGTTGGTTTTGTCCTCTACCCCGCCAAAGATACTATTGACCTGCGTCTTGACGATGACGTTGTCTGGAAAAATAATATTGATGCCACCACACATAACAAAAATATCAATCACCGCACCATCCTCTATCTTGGCTTGGCGCAGGTCGAGGTCCACCTGACCAAACGCTGCCGAAAGCGAGTTACCTGCAAACTCGCCTTTTATCTTGCGCGTGTTGCCCGAGAAAGACGCAACCATATTATCGTCCGACGATTGTTTTGCAATACGACGCTGGCGCTGCGACAAATTAAAAATAATCGTCAGGCCAATCGCGATCAGCACCAGCGGCCAAAACACCCGCCAAATATTAACGTTGTTATGCAAAAATGCATTCGCGCCAATTGTTAGGCCAACTGCTACCCAGAGCGCTCCCCACAGCCAATTGCGATTGCGCAGCGTGAGCACACCAACCATGATAAATCCGAATGCGCACAAACCATACCAAAACTCCCGCCAGTAATGAAATTGCACACCAAAACTCTCGCTTAATAATATTCCACCCAGCGCCACAAACGCCGCGCCAGCACCAATGCGTAAAATTGTATTGTTCTTCATATCGCTAGCATACCATTATTATAGGTAGCACACAACAAGACCACCTCTGCCCCAATCACCACCGCAAAGCTGCCGATACACTGGTGAGGCGCTACCCAAAAGTCCTTACTATATGCCAACCCATACTTCGCAAAGAGACACCATCCTCTCCTATCCATAATTGTATAAACGCTATAATTATAACAACATTGTCTCATTTACCCCTGTTATTTCTCTTTCGGTATCACCAAATCAATCGTTGTTATATATACAATATATATTATTACTCACAACGTTGTGAATCCATCGCTCTACCGCCTTTGTTTTCGAGTTTATTTCGTTGTGATTCTGCATGTTGTTTTTTATATACATATAGCATATCTGCTTCTAATATATCGTTGTATATATTACACTTCGCCCCCTATCTCTTACCGTCAACAATATTGTGTATTTTATACAACATAATCTCAATTTACTCTCCTCAGACTACTCTAGTTTTTTACAACAGAGCTATGTTGTGCTCTACACACCATATCTGCGCGTAGGCTTATCTACATCAGCTAATCCAGTCAAAGGCCCCCTTACATCTCCGGAGAGGCTGTGGATCCCTCGTCTAGCGCTTAGTAGGCTACAATTCGCTATTTTCCCTTCCTCAGCGCTTTCGCGCATCACAGCGCCCTATCGTGGGCTATTTCGCACGTTCAGTAAGCGATACGGTGTGCAATATGCATGAGTGCCGCTAACCCCGCCTGCTTGGCACGCATGCAGCCACTTTTCTGTGCAGTCATTCTGCTCGAATTCTTTGTATATTATATTTTGCGTATCGGTTGTTTTGTATAGCTTGCACATTTTTAATTATTTTGCATTTTCGCTCAGCACAAAATATAGAGCGCCCGGCCTGCCGCACTGCACGATACTTCGCTATAAGCTAATCATTTCTATATACCACTTTACTATGTTTTTCTCATTGCAAAAAAGCGTGTATATTCTGTGCTCAATGGTGGGCAAAAATAGACGCAAACAGCTTTAGCATAGTCGATGTAGTAAGTAGCTAGCTACGAGCACCGCATGGATTTTTTTAAAAAACATAAGTGTGTCACCAGCCATCACACCTCCTTGTTACTTCGCATAGTATCCGCACCCAGATGCTGTGTTGTGCGGCATTGGCGCGTGCTTTGTCTTGTATGCGCTGCAGCTTTCGCGCTCGGCTTGTTGCTTTCATTATGCAACCAAAATGCATTTTTTAGCATGCCATTTTTATTCGCAAAAATGCCTACTATCAAGCACTGCGCTATTGCATTATTTTTGCTTATTACTTCGCCCCTCGCGCTCACGCTGCAACAAATTTTCTGCGGCAAATAGCAACCAATATCCCTCTGCCTCCACCAAGCCAAAAGCCGTATCATATTTTTATCATCACACCACACCTCGCTCACCCACTTTGTAAAAAATCTTCGCTACCACCCCAAGTAGTGGCACACCACACACCCACGTTATAGCTGCAACGGCTCCCTGCTGCCATACGCATATCATGAGCACAATGGAGTGATGCAGTTTGCTCGTTTTTGTGCAGCAGCCATTTTGCTCCCTCGCATGTCAAATTATTTTTTTGCAAAAAACGCTTAGTAATTGGCTACGAAAATCAAACTCACTCACGCTACAGGATCAATCTCCCTTCTCCGCCAAGCTGAACACTCCATCTCATTCATTCAATCCTGCACCACTTAGCAAAATACACCACTCACCTCTTGCTGAATATGTTGCGGTTGCTATTCAGACAAAATACATCTACTACAGCACAGCAGCATTAGCATACTATCATCATATGTGTTAGTAAATTCGCGATGCGCACAAGCCTGCCAACACATTCACTATCAATAATGCATAATGAACGAAACGCTAGTTATATTCATACGTACAGGCTCGCTAATAGGCAGCATCTTTCTCTCTATCTTGCTGTTTTGGTTGCGTTATGCAACAAAACCAATGCATTAACAGCACGTCATGCTTAAGTCCCACAAGGAGTTTCATAACTATGTTAAAATTTATCATACATTATCTTCACGTATTGTTTTCCTACTACGCCAAACAAGCAGCTCAAGTCAACAGGTAACTCACTTGCGTCGATAGATCGGGTAGCTACCACCATACCAAAGCATCACTAGCGCGAGAAAATACTCACCATTACACCAATAGACACAAAAAACGTGATGAATAACATAACATTCCGTTCATTTTAAAAAGCTTGCCAATCCTGACAAGCTTGACAATCTCACCGTGCAAAAAACAACTCTGCCTAGAGCAGCTCCGCACCAAACTTCACAATAATCAACGCCACCGCCAGCACCAGCACACTCACGCCGCACAGCACATCGTAGCCATGGCGAGCAAAGCGCTTGGTGCGCTCCCCACCAATCACCCCAGCCTCAATGCAGTAGCGCGTCATCCCAAAGAAGATCAGCAGCATCCCCACATCGAGCGTTAGACACCACGGGCACAGCACGCGAATAACGACGAAGCTCATATAAAACATCCACAGTGCAAAAATCATCCCCAGCACAGCGCCGCCCCAGGCACTCCGCACAAACCAGCGCGGTAGGCGTGCCCCAGCCAGCAGTGCTACCACCACCGTTATCATCACCGGCACGGTCATCATACCAACGAAACTGTTGGGGAAGCCAAACACCGTCGCCGACCAATGCTGTGCTACTGTGGAGCAGCTCAGCACGGCATTGACGTCGCAATTAAGTGCCCCACCCGGGTGCTGCGCCAAATGCAGTGCCTCGAGTGAAAGAACAAAAGATGCCAGTAGCCCCAGGCCACCGCCCAAAGCTGCCGCCAGCAATGCCGCTATACCAGGGCGACGGAGCCATGGTGTGTGGCTTACATCATCCACCACCACAGTGGTCGTGGTGTGTACTTCGGGCGTTTTAGCGGGCATAGTACCCCACTTCATCGATAGTTGGCAGTGGCATGCCGCGCCACATGCCCAGCACCTGGCCGTTATCCGCCAAGGCAAGGATGGTGGGGTACTCTACAATGTCGTACGTGCGGCAGAGCGATTGCCCCTCACGTGTATCTGGGTCAAACTCCTCGATGGCATGGCTCGTGCGCCGACTAAAGTCGCGCAGATAGTCGAAGACGCGGCGCGCATAGTCGCTTTCTGTCCGGTAGATGATGAGGACGCGCATATGTTTTACCTCTGTTTTTCTTGCTGCTTCGCACTCCGACGCTGCTCTAATATCTTAACGAAATCGTCCAGCGTCTTAAATTTATAAAACACGCTCGCAAAGCGCACATACGCCACCTCATTACGCGCTGCGAGCTCATCGAGCACGAAGCCGCCAATCACGCGTGACTCAATCTCATTCTCGCCCGCATCGTGGATACGGTCCTCCACTGCATCAATAATTGCTTCCAGTTCTAGCTCCGATTTGAAGAACTTACCAACCGAGCGGCGAACCGAGGCACGGAGCTTGGCCCGGTCGAAGAGCTCACGCGAGCCTGTTCGCTTGAGTACTGCAATCGTTGGGTATTCGATCCGCTCATAGGTAGTAAAGCGGTGCCCATCAGGGGTCTCGCGGCGGCGGCGAATCGTCACGCCATCAGCCGACTCACGCGACTCCAGCACGCGGCTGTTGCCAATCTTGTCGCGATGGGTCGTCACGCGTCCGCCTCCTTTTTGCGGCGGCGGCGCAAGAAGGCCGGGGTGTCATCCTCGTCGTCATCCATCGATTGATCCCAAATATTCGTCTCATTCTCCTGGGCAAAGTGCGCAGCTGCCTCGGGGTCGATGGCCATATCGACACTATCGACCGCTTCGTCAACCGTCTCGGCCGACTCTTCGTCATCTTCGGCATCGCTTGGTTCGTCGTCATCAAAGAACGAATCACTATCAAAGCCAGTCGCGATAACGGTAATGATCAGCTCATCCTCCAGCTCGGGCTTGAGCGTCGCACCAAAGATAATGTTGGCATCGGACGACACCGCACCAGTGATAATCTCGGCCGCTTCTTGAATCTCGGCCATACTCATATCATAGCCACCCGTCACATTAAAGAGTACACCCTTGGCACCGTTGATCGACACCTCGATCAGTGGTGAATCAATTGCCTGCTGGGCTGCCATCTGAGCTCGGTCTTCACCACTAGCCCGGCCGATCCCCATCAATGCACTACCAGCACTGCTCATAATTGCCTTAACGTCAGCAAAGTCGAGGTTAATCAGCCCATGCTCAGTAATCAATTCCGATATCCCCTGCACACCCTGGCGCAGCACATCATCGGCAATCTTGAAGGTCTCAAGTAGTGGCGTCCGGCGGTCGATCGTGTCAAGTAAACGATCGTTGGGGATAGTAATGAGCGTATCGACTTGCCGCCCCAACTGCTTGATAGCCCACTCGGCATTGATGCGCCGCTTCTCGCCCTCAAAGGTAAAGGGCTTGGTGGCCACACCCACACAGAGGATGCCGAGGTCGCGCGCCACTTCTGCTACCACGTGGCCAGCCCCCGAGCCGGTGCCACCACCAGCACCAATCGTCACAAAGATCATATCTGCCCCCTCAAGCGCCTGACGGATCTCGTCGAGCGACTCACGCGCCGCAGCCTCACCTACACTGGGGTCAGCACCGGCACCAAGACCATTGGTGGTATTATGCCCAAGATGAATCTTAATATCAGCTTGCGAATTATGCAGCGCCTGAGCATCGGTGTTCATTGCAATGAACTGCACGCCAGCCAGGCCGGCGTCTTTCATTCGATTAACAGCAGACCCGCCAGCGCCACCGACGCCAACGACTTTGATACTAGCAAAGGTTTGGATCTCGCTTGGTTTTACTTCCGGCATTCACGTTTCTCCCCTTGTGCAACTATCAACTTTACCATTACCATTTAGTATATCATCCTCATCGGTATGATTCTAGGCCTTGAGCCCTCCCAGCAGCCGACGCAACCAGCTAATCGCGCCCTTGGCGTGTGCTGTACCACTGTTGGTATAGGCCTGGGTGGGCTGCTGACCGCCTTCGCTATCGGCGAGCATCAGACCAACTGCGGTGGCGAACTGCGGCTTTTCTATCTGGTCGGCCACCCCGCTCGTAAAGCCAGTTGGTCGGCCTACCCGAGCGGCTACTCCCAGCTGTTCCCTGGCATAGCTCGCCATGCCACGCATCTGAGCCATGCCACCAGTCAGCACAACACCACTGGGCAGCTTGCCAGCGCGACCTGCTTTCTTGAGTTCCTTCTGTACTGCCTCGAAAATCTCCTCCAGCCGGGCATCAACAATCTCGTCAATCTCCTCAGTTGCAAACTCGTACGATTCCTTATCGCGCCGCACCTTAGCCACCGCGTCGCTTGCCTTGATGCCAGCCGCAGCATGCTTGACCTTGACCAATTCCGCAACATCAGGGTCAGTTTTGAGGCCAATAGCAAGGTCGTTCGTTACATTCACACTACCCATTGGAATGACACCAACGTACTGTAAGTCCCCCTCTTCGAAGACTGCCACACTGGTCGTTGCTCCACCAAGGTCAACCACTGCCACACCGCTTTCGATCTGCCGCTCATTCAGCACTGCCTTAGCCGCCCCCAATACCGCTGGTGTAATGGCATGAGGGTGGACGGTCGCCATCTCCACCGCCTTTTGCAAGTTCGCCACATAGGGCGCTAAAGCCGAAACGACATTGGCATCAATCTCCAGCCGCGTACCCGTCATGCCCAGCGGGTCTTTGATGCCCGCTTGGCCATCAAGTGTATAACTATGCGGCACGACCTCGAGGATCTCGCGGTTGGCCTGTACTTTGCCTGTTGTGGCAACTTCTTCGATGCGTGCCACATCATCATCATTAATCTCGTGATCGATCGTGCCCACGGCAATCATCCCAGTGGCACGAGTACTGGTAATGTGCGCACCATTGACACTCACCGTCGCACTGTTGACTTCATAGCCACTCATCCGCTCGGCCTCGCCCAGTGCTTCGTCGATCGTGCGGGCTGGGCCACTGAGATTGACCACCATACCCTTGCGCATACCACTGTTCGGTGCCTGCCCTACGCCCACAATCGTCGGCGTGCCTGTCTCTGGATTCATATGCCCCACCACGCATCGAATCGTCGCCGTCCCGACATCTATTCCTACTGCGTATTGAGAATTTTCATGCATAGTACCATTATACAGGTTATGCTGTGTCTTGTACAATATGGGCAGAAAAACGAGATTATAAAACTCGCCATTTGGTATCTTGGCGAGTTTCTCTTACTATATCTACAGCAATGGTGATAGAGAGGATAATAACCTCCTCTAGGCAAGGCACTACAGCTTCGTCATAATCTCCGCCCCTGTCTCAGTGATGAGGACAGTGTGCTCGAAGTGGGCAGCGAGGCTACCATCGCGGCTGTAAATTGTCCAGCCATCGCCAGCGGTGTCACTGTAGATGGCACTGCCACCGAGGGTAGCCATGGGCTCGATGGCAATGGTATCACCAGGCTGGAGCAGCGGGCCAGTGCCTTTGCGGCCATAGTTGGGCACATCCGGCGGCATGTGCATCTCGAGACCCACACCGTGCCCTACCAGCTCGCGAATAATCCCAAGGCGGCCCCTTTGTAGCACAGCTTCCACCACTGCACCAATGTCGCCAGTGCGCACTGGCCCTTTGATCGCGTCAATGCCAGCGTAGAGACTGCGCTCGGTAGTGTGGAGTAGGTGCTTAATAGCCCCAGTGGGTGCGTCATCCACCACCATAGTAAAGGCGCTGTCTGTCTTCATTCCTCGGTAGGTAATGACGAGATCGAAACTAACGACATCGCCCTGCTGCAAAATATAATCGCTTGGTACGCCGTGGACGATCGCTTCGTTGGTGCTAATGCAAATCACCCCAGGGAAGTTCACCTCTGGGGTCTTGTAGGTTGGCTCAGCACCATAGGCGGCAATCCGCTCGGCCGTAAAGGCATCGATCTGCTTCTCGCTCACCCCGGCATGGACAAATTGACGGATATCAGCAAAAATCTGCGCCAGGCGCTTACCCCCTTCGCGCATTGCCTCGAGTTGCTCGGGCGTCTTGATACCAGTAATTAGTTGGGCCATGCGTGCATTACCTCGTCATAAATCCGGTCGTGCACTTCGCCCGCGGTGCCAGTCCCGTCGAGGTGGATGATCTTTACCCCAGCCTCAGCAAAGATACCAAGGACTGGGTACATCTTTTGGCGGTAGATGGCCATGCGACGCGCAATCGTCTCGGGTGTATCCTCCATTCGGCCTCGCTTGGCTAAGCGGCGCATGATTTCCTGCTCAGGCACTTCCAGTACCACCACGAGGTCGATGTTATCACCAGTACGCGCGAGGTGGTCATCGAGCCACGCAGCTTGCTCTTTCGTACGTGGGAATCCATCAACGATAATATTTTGGTAATGCTTGCGATACGCCTCTTGCACCGCTTGGTCGAAGACTTGGTAGGTCAGCTTATCACTCACGAGCTCACCAGCTTTGAGTGTAGCGATCACCGCTGGGTCGGTGCTCTGGCGCAGCATCTCGCCCGTCGAGAGCCACTTCCACCCCTGGCGTACTGCCAGCATCTGCCCTTGCATACTCTTACCGGCACCAGTTGGGCCAAACAAAAGAATCATCTGTGCCTCCTTGTTATTATGTGGTTATCGTTATTATTAAGAAAAATTATTGCTCTTGTCATAAAACTACGGGGCAAGGGCACGTTGTACCAGTTGAGCGATCGCCCTACCGTCAGCTCGGTTACCCACTTTGGCCTTGACAGCGCCAATCACCTGGCCCGTCATCCGTGGATTATCTGCTCCAAGCTCGGCAATCGTCTGCGCTACCACCGCTTGCAGCTCTTCGTCGCTCAGTGGCTGCGGCAGGTAGTGCTGGAGTACTGCCATCTCGCGCTCCTCGGGCTCGGCAAGTTCGGGGCGACCATTGGTGCGATAGATTGCTGCGGCATCACGCCGCTTCTTCACTTCACGGACGATCACCTGCTCGACGGCAGCATCGTCCAGGCCAGTCTCGCGCACACCCTGCTTCACCTCTTCATCAAGGATGGCAGCACCAAGGTTGCGCAAGGTGTCACCAACAAAACGATCGCCGCTAAGCAAAGCGGCTTTCATTTCGTCTTTGATACGCTGCTTGAGCGTCGTCACCTAGCGGATCCCCAGGCGAACTTTAGCCATCTTGTCAGCCTTGCGCTGACGACGGGTAATCGCCTTCTTGCGGCGATCGGTCTTGCTGATCGGCTTGGCAAACCGCATCGATGCCCGTGCCTTTGCTAGCACACCGCTCTTCAACACCCGGCTGTTAAACCGACGGATGATGTTCTCATTCGCCTCGCGCTCGTCTTTTCGTGTTACTTGTACCATATCGCTCCTCATTATAGCAGATGCGACAATTTTTGCAATTCTATCGCGCGCAAAGTTGTGCAAATTGCTGTGTCGCCTACAAAAAACCAGCCCTCAAGTACACTGCATCCCTCTCACTACTCTGGTGCTAGCATAGATACTCTAGGGCTGGGCTATTGGGCTATTTTTGCTTGGCGCATAGCTCGTCTCTGTATTATAATCAATCTACTATGACACCTTCCTCACCATACCCACAGCAACCTCAGCAGCCTCAGCCATACACCCAGCAACCATATCCCCAGCAACAACCACCACAGCCATACGGACAACACCCCCCACAGCCACCTCAGCAGCTACAAAGCGCGCCAGCACCAATGCCGGCAGCTTATTCGCCTACAGCCATGCCGCGCACTGGCTCATCATTTGGTGCAGTTATTCGCTGGGTGTCTGCCGGGCTATTATTTGCGCTGTTGGTGTTGTACATCGTCATTGCCGCTATTTTTGGTATTCTTGGCGCTGCGTACAGCTACATTATTTATGTAAACCTTGGTATACTGCCGATTTTGCTCATTGTTACACCAGAGCAAACGGAGGGTGATAGCAGTATGTCGCAGGGGCTATTCGTTACTGGTGGCATGCTCATTGTTAACCTACTTGAGATAATTGCCCACGCAACAGTCGGGGTGCTTGGAGAAAGCTATACCAAACAAACCTATGTGATAGCACCAAACCTCTGGAATGTCCCTTCTCATGAAGCAATTATCTCATTATGCCTCTATGCCTTCTTTATCACCGTATATGCCATCGCCTTCGTCGTCAGTCTTGTGCTATTTTTGCAAAATCGCAAGCGTGGTATGTATCGCTAGCGACTGATACTTATTATTTGCCTATTTTGCACAAAATTGCAACAAATGTGCTACACTGTTATGAATAGTTTGTGGTAGGTGATTGCAGATGGTCTGGTGGTGGCCACGCAGCGCATCATATCGATGGAGCGCCTCTCGCATCTCGAGAGGTATGGATGCCTCAGCCCAAATACTCGCTCTAATATTGGGAGCCTAGAGCGAGTATTTGGTCGGAGGAAGCATAAGCGGTAGAAAGCGGAGCGCAAAAAACAGTGGTACACACAGTCACAAGACAGCAAACCGGATAAGAGTAGCGTTGTCTATACCCCAGACCCAAGGACACTACTCTAGCAAATCGCGTCTTGTTTGTCAACCCCATCAGCCATGCGTGGCTCTCTTCTCTTCTACGCAGCTTATTTTCGACCAGTGCGAGTACCCTGTTGCTCTACATTATGCTTCCTCCAACTTGTTCATAATTCGCTTGATACGTCGCTCATCCCCATGCGCTTTATCAGGGGTAGCGTAGACTTCGATAAGGATAATGGTGCTGGCAGCCCGAGCAGCCCGCGACGGTGGTGTATCACGAGGCAGTGCCCGCACCACTGCAAACACCAGCCAGACCGTCCGCCGGTAGGCTGCTGTGTCGGTATCGAGGCAGAGCTGCACTACTGTACACTGAGCAGTTTGCTGTATAATGGCCGCCTTGCCGCACGCAAAGAGCTGCTGGCGAAAATCCGCCACCACCGCCTCACTTGGCTCAGCAAAAATGCGCACCAGCCGTGGCTTGACGCGCTCAATATCGGCTGGCAGTGTGGGAATGCGCTGTGCCAGCGCTTGGAGATCACTCGAAAATTCTGTTGCCTGCTTATAGATCATCATCTGACTCGATTACAGAGGTAACGTCCGTCCGATAAAACGTGTCGCGGTAATCAATCGTCTGTCCATATTTCGCAATCACCCATGGCGCATCTTTGTAGGCAAGGTTACTCAGCTCAGCAGCGCTCTTGCTCCCGAGGCGCTCTAGCTCGGCATCGATGTGCTTGATCTCGTTGGCACTGAGCTCGCTCAGCTCGGCATTCTTGAGCGGCAGGAACTTGCGCTGCTTGTGGCTAAAGTGCTTCGTCTCGATAACATCAAGCTCATCGCGAGCCCGCATCTCATCGACCAACGTCTGCAAATCTGCAGCCGGCGCGGGCCCATAGGTCTCGTGCAGATACGCCAGGCCAGTAATGCTCTTGCCTGTACGCTCGTAATAATCAAAATCGATAAAGTATAGCAGCCGATGCAGCACCGCCTCGCCCACATTGGGCCGCGCACCAATCTTGCCCAGCGTATAGAGTAACACCTGGCGCAGTTTGGTGGTGTGGAGCCGCGGGATAGCATCGCGCGACTGAGCAGCCGTAGGCTGGGCACCCTGCGCATCATCATGGCGGTATTCGGCTGGTGCATCGCCCACGTACAGTGCTGCATCGTCCGCCACCCGCCACGGACTGCGCTGAGCCTGCTGTGCAACAGTGTCCGTCATGGCAATGCCGCTGATGAGCTCCTGCACGCCAACTTCGTAGTATTGGCTAATCTTCGTCAGCTCGCCAAGCTTTGGCTCGCGGCCACCATTCTCTAGCTTGATATACGTCGCGCGGGCAATCCCAACTGCATCGGCCACCGCCTGCTGCGAAAGCCCCGCATTGCCACGCAGTTGCCTAATACTTGCCTCAAAACTCATTGCGATTTGGTCCTTCCTGTTGCATCATGCCTCCATTGTAGCGTACTTGCCAAAGTTATACAACCATTTTGTCTAATTTTGGAACATAGTACATTTGTGCGCATAATTACAGAGGTGGAGATATGATACGAGGGTGCGAAGTATAGATATATTCTAGCTAAAAATAGCATCACCAACATCTCACGACATATACACTGGCTCAGATTCTTCCTGTCTATCCCCTCTCTCATCCACTAACTTTCTCAAGTATTTTGGTGTAATGAAGCAATGCAAATAGTTAAAAACCAGCCTTTGTAGCTGGTTTTGTCTTGTCTATTATATTAGTAGTTTTACGCTCCCAAAGTCCACTGGCTCTTGTCTGATGAGCTTGTGGGGCCAGTAACTATCACTGCCGCTCGGCCCATTCCTGCAGCCGACCTACTCTTTCCACCCTTGCGCTGCGCATACTCCTCGTTTGTCGTCTCCGCTGCCTGCAAGGCATACTCAATAGGCAATAGCAAGCGACGCTGCTCACTCTCAGGTAGTTTTCCTGATACAGGTAACTTGGACGCTCCAGCCAACCCTTTATTCTTCTGAGTCTGAGTATTAACCTCTTGGATATAGATTGCCGCTCGCGCATCTTTATACAACCTACTCTCTGGATTGGTTAATTGTTCGCTGGTCATCCGTTGTCTGTCTTCGCTAGAGCTATGCTTCCGTAGCGACAACACCAACTGCTTTGCCCGTTTGGCCTGCTCGGTTGCTAGCTGCTTAGCTACTTCAGGGGGCTTATCCTCTATACCATTCAGCTGCTGCCACTGGGCACTCTCCAACAATGTAACAGCAAGTGGCTGCAGTGCTTCTTCTGGTTTTTGCGATTCTAATGTTATCGAACGAGGTTTTTCCATGGGACCTCCCGTGGTTATGTGGTGGATGTTCTGTTGGTATGGTTTGTTTGCCCCCTACTATAGCACAGATGATCGGGTTGGCGCAAATTGAAGCATTTGCTACACTAGCTGATAAGAATCTAAAGCAAGGAAACACCATGTCAGACGACACACCAACTCTACCACACCCCTACACATATCGCGCCGCATCCGTTGAGACGATGCTACAAGCTGTGGCTGACTTGACCAGTAAGTGGCCACAATCTTACAGAGAATTAGACGCGCAAGTGGCAACATACCCTAATATTACCTGCGTACCAGGTGGTGATCATCCACAATCTATCGGGTTATCCCTTGCCTCTCTCGAAGGTGGCGATGCAGCAGGCAGAGATGACTTATATGACGGTGAGTATTATATGATACCAACAAACGCTTATGACGCATACGAGACAGCTCTTGATGCGCAGTTTGGTGAGGGAACGGAGATCGAGCGTGATGATGATATGGCACACATTGAGTGGTACCTTGATGATGGTGTGCGAGTGACGCTTTCGATGCTCACCTGGGACATCACCCTTATGCTTGAGGCCCCTGGTACATGGGAGAGTATGGAGGATCTTGAGCGTCGCTACCATTCAGATATCGACCTTTACGACCCACGGCGCCAAACTCCACCAAGCGGTTACTACTAAAAAACAAAGCTACACAAAGCAAAGGAGCCAGTCGCTATTGACCCCTGTTAATAACAGGTTCACCCAGCAATAATGAGCGCACTTTCCCTACCGCTCACTCAGCCGATATGTCTGAGCAAAGGCAGCTGCCTCGATGATGTAGCGGTCGCCATTGACCTGGCTCTCCGCCAGCCAGCAATCTGCTTCGCCATGCTGCTGGCCGCCCCACGGCGCATCGATGACGATCTCGCGGCCAGTTGGGTTGGGCATAGCCTTGATCTGATTCTTCGGCAGGTACGCGCCAGGCACCACCGCACCATCCGCACCACGCAGCGGCTCGTACAGGGCGGCAAAATTTGCCGCCGCAATGCTATAGCGCTCACCTTCTGGCCCAGTGATAATAGCATCGCCCACCTCGGCAATGTTCTCCGCCTCGATATACTGCTGGCCATCCGCCCGTGCGAAGCTGGTAGTCAGGGCATGCTGCTCGGTGGCAAACTCCGGATGTACCGCTTTGCTCGGGTCGGCAATTTTGGTGTAGGTGTCGGTAATGGCGCTAAAGTCGAGCGTGCTGGTATCAAGGTAGAGGGGTGGCACTGCGTCGGTCTCCTGGGTTAGTTCTGGTGGTAGTATAGCTGGTTTGGCATCGTGTGTCGATGCTGCGGTGCGCTCGTGCATGAGTAGTGGTTCCTATCGTTATAATTGATAAGAACCCATATTGCTCTCTCTCTCGATTTGTCAATATATTTATGCAATGGGAGAGGTTTTATTGCAAACTACGCTACCCTGCCTTCAAAACTTCACCGCCAACTCCCGAGAAAAACACCCTCAAACAAGAGCGTGCTTTAGAATAATTAGAACCTTTGGCTTTATAAATCCGTGGTATCGAGCACTATCAGCTATGCAACACTACTCATCCACCAGCTCTACATGGAGTAGCCGCCCCTCTACGCTGCGCATGCCACGCCAGTCGTTGATAGTTGGCTGAAACCAAGCCGAAATGACATCGCCCGGCTGGCGTACGAAGTTCGGTGGTGCGTTGAAGGCTAATAGTTGCAGCGCTGTGCCCTGCCCATCCTGCACAGTAAGCTTGATGTGCTGCCCATCACTACCCATGTGGCGCACCTGTGAGACAGTGCCGCGGCGCAGCCGCAAAACAGGCTCTGGGTTACCATTGCCAAAGGGCTCAAGGCGGGCAATATCGACCACCAGCTGTTCCGTCACCTCTGATAGATCATCAATCATCACATCAGCCTGCGGCAAGAGGTAGTGTGTTTGGTCGGAGAGATGGAGCGAGCAGTAGTAGTCATTCACTCGCTGGCGAAAGGCGCCGATCTGCCGCGTCTCGAGCGTCACACCAGCCGCTGCCGCATGGCCACCACCACGCAGAATGACATCATCGGCAGCGCGCACTGCCCGCTCAGCCGAAAAATCACCAAAGCTGCGCGCACTGCCCGTTGCTGTCTCGCCTCGCTCGCCGATGATAAAGACCGGCTTGTGATACGCCTCTACCAGCTTGGATGCCACAATCCCAATCACGCCATGGTTCCACCCCTGCTGGCTCACGACGAGGACGGGGTCGGCGGCATAGCGCTCGGCCTGCTGGCAAGCTTCGTCGTAGATGGCCTGTTGGATGGCTTTGCGCTCGGTATTGAAACGATCCAATTGCTGAGCCGCCTCAAGCGCCGCCAAACCATCGCGCGCTCGCAGCATATCGAGGGCATACTCAGCCGATGCCAACCGGCCAGCCGCATTCATACGCGGGCCAAGACCAAAACCGAGCGTCCGAGCGGTAATCTGGGCTGGCTGCACACCAGCCACCGCCAGCAGTGCCTTGAGGCCAGGGCGGCGCTGCTTCTTCAGCACCTCGATCCCCCAGTACACATTGGCGCGGTTCTCATTCTGGAGCGACACTATGTCGCACACCGTACCCAGCGCTACCAAGTCCAGCAACCACTTCTCGTAGCCAGCTGGCAAGCCCGGCAGCACCGTCTGCAGTGCCTGGACAAGCTTGAAAGCCACACCTGCCCCACAGAGGTCACGGAAGGGATAGTGGTGGTCGTCATATTTCGGATTAACCGTGGCGATGGCGGGTGGGCGAGTCGGTGCAATGTTATGGTGGTCGGTCACCACTGTGTCGATGTCGTAACGCTCCTTGGCATAGGCAATTTCCTCATGGCAGAGGCTGCCGCAATCCACCGTGACGATGAGCTGCGCCCCCATCGCCGCCACCTTGTCCACCGCACCTTTGGTCATACCATAGCCTTCTACAAAGCGATTGGGAATAAAGGCCTGCACCGTGGCAAAGCCAAAGCTGGCAAAGGCATCAAGCAGCAGTGCCGTCGCACTGAGGCCGTCGATATCATAATCGCCATAAATCACAATTGTTTCGCGCCGCTGGTGCGCCTGCACCAAGCGATCCACCGCCGTCTGCATCTGGGAGAGCAAGAATGGATCGGGCTTCGCGTCATAATCGGGGTGTAAAAACTCCTCAGCAGCTACTCCATGCAAGCCCCGCGCCGCTAATATCTGTGCAAATAAACTCATCAGAGCTGCACAGTATCCGCCGCTTGTTGACCCTTTTGCTGCTGCGATGATTTGATCACCATGCTCTGCAATTCTTTGAAGAAGATATATTGTTTGTTCGTATAGTACATCTTGGTGTTACCCTGTTTTTCGGCCATCAAAAAACCAGCTTTCTCGAGATTTTTTAGCTCGCGCTGGATATTGCCCGGGTCTTCTTTGATCAACTTCGCCAAGCCGCGGACATGGGTGTGGAACTCCGGATACTTAGCATAGACCACAATGATTTTGCGCCGCACCCGTGATGTAATAAACGTTTCTAACATGCTTCCCTTAGCGAATTCTCGCTCCGTTACCTCTACTCAACTGTTGCTTTTTATTCTACACTTTTTGATGGTAATTTGGCAAGACCACCCACCAATTAATTGTGCGTTTCGTCTCTCGCAGCTGCGACTCATCAACCATCCACACGACACACGTGTCTGCTTTTTATCATACCAGCTTTGGGCGAAGCGAGCAAGATTGATGTGCACGTTTTGCACGCCACCCAGATGAAGTAGCGACGGAGAGACGAACCCCTCTGCACTCTCGCGTGCTGTCGGGTATAATAAATCCTATGCACTATTACGAAGTTGCGCCACTCAAGATTATCCGCGCTGCCAGCAAGAGCTTCACCTACCACTGGGCAGACACACTGCCACTGGGCCAGGTGGTGCAGGTGAGTGTTGGCACGCAGCAGGTGGTAGGTATCATCATGACGCGCGCTAGAAAGCCGACATATACTACCAAGCCACTTGATGCCATCGTGCCACTGCCGCCACTGCCCGCTCCCCTGCTCGCAACGAGCCAGTGGCTGAGCGATTATTATGCCACACACCTCGCCACTGTGCTACAGACGGTGCTGCCAGCTGGCATTGCCAAGCAGCGCCGCACACAGCGCCGCTCTGCTAGCCCACCACCACAGCGCCGCACGCCTCCCTTCTCACTCAATCTACAGCAAGAAGAGGCCGTTCGCACTATTCGCCAAGCTAGCCCCGGTACAGTGCTGCTCCACGGCGTAACAGGTAGCGGCAAAACAGCAGTGTATATCGAGCTTGCACGCCACGCTTTGGCTGCAGGCCGGTCGGTGATTGTCCTCGTGCCAGAGATCGCCCTCACGCCCCAGCTGGTGGCGGAGTTTCGACAACGCTTTGCCGATATCATCCTCACCCATTCGCGCCAGACAGAGGCCGAGCGCCACCGTGCCTGGCTCGCTGCTCTGACGAGTCCGCAGCCTCGAGTGGCAATTGGCCCACGTTCTGCCCTCTTCTTGCCGCTACAGCAGCTGGGATATATCATCATCGACGAAGCACACGAGACTAGCTACAAGCAAGACAAATCCCCCCGCTACTCGGCGCTGCGGGCCGCAAGTGTCCTAGCTCAGCAACATGGTGCGACCGTGGTGCAGGGGTCAGCCACACCACTGGTCAGCGAGTATTATTTGGCGCAAAAAGCCAAGCGGCCGATCGCTACCCTACCGAGCAAAGCTCGGCCCGAGGCCACCGCCCCCACCATTCAGCTGGTCGACCTCACTCAGCGGAGCAACCTTACCCAGCATCGCTTTTTGTCGAATCAGCTTATCGCCGCCATTGATACCACACTTGCAGCGGATCAGCAGATCCTGCTTTTTCATAACCGCCGTGGCAGCGCCAATGTATCGCTCTGCACCAACTGCGGCTGGGCAGCCGAGTGCCCACGCTGCTTTGTTCCCCTCACCCTCCACGCCGACCGTCACCAGCTGCAGTGTCATATCTGTGGCTACCACACCACAGTGCCAACGATGTGCCCCACCTGCCATAGCACAGATATTGTCCACCGCGGGATTGGAACAAAACTCATCGAGGCAGAGGTAGCAGCGCGCTGGCCCCAGGCGCATATTGTTCGCTTCGATGGCGACAGCAGCCCCGCAAGCAGCCTCGAGCAGCAATATCAAGCCCTCTATGATGGCACAGCCAATATTATCATTGGCACGCAGGTGGTAGCCAAGGGGCTCGACTTGCCGCAGCTGCGCACCGTTGGAGTCGTGCAGGCTGACGCTGGCCTGGCCTTGCCCGATTACACCACCAACGAACGCATCTTCGAGCTGCTTGCTCAAGTGGTGGGACGAGTGGGGCGCTCTGCTCACGCCACTACAGTGGTCGTGCAAGCATATCAGCCCCAGCACCCAGTGATTCAGGCTGGCCTGGCTCAGGATTATACCGCGTTTTATCACCAAGCCTTGGCCGAGCGCCGCCGTGGGCAGTTCCCGCCCTTCGTCCACCTGCTTAAGCTCACGTGTGTGTACAAGACGGAGGCAGCCGCCATCCGCAATAGCCAAGCACTCGCTCAGCAGATTCGCCAGCACCACCCCGCAGTAAACATTCTTGGCCCCACGCCCGCCTTCCACGAGCGGCTGCGCGACACCTACCGCTGGCAGCTTATCATCAAAGCCACCCAACGCCGTGACCTCCTCGCTGTTATTGCCGACGTACCCACCAAACATTGGCAAGTGGATATCGACCCACAGTCGCTGCTGTAGGTAGATCTGACCACAATTATCTACCATCAAATTTCGCAACCATGCATAATTCCGAGCTCCTGTAATAACTCACCGAACAAGAAAATATCTGGAGGCCAGCGATAAAGCCAGCGGATAAGCTCCCTCTTCCATCTGGCCGGAACATTTTCGGTGCGGTGGGTTATTGCAGGAGTGTTCGTGAGGTTTTGGTATTTCTCGCCACACCCCACTCGCCCACCCCATCCACCATCTGCTATAATAAAGCTAATGAAAAAAGACGCTATTATCACCCTACCCAACTCGCACTTGCGCCAGAAATCGCAGCGAGTGCATGTTATTACCGACGAGACACGCCAGCTGGTGGCCGACATGACCAGCGCCAGCATCGACTGGGAGAATTCACGTCCACACGAGATCAGTGCAGCACTGGCGGCAGTGCAGATCGATCAGCTAGAGCGAGTCGTCATTGTACGCGAAGATTTCGACGACAAAGACAACCGCACCTTTATCCCCCTCATTAACCCAGAAATCGTCAAATATGAAGGCCAGCTGGTGAGTGACTATGAGGGTTGCCTCAGCGTATCAGGCCGGATCTATGGCAAGGTGCCACGCTACAGCCGCGTCCGGGTCAAGGCGCTTGATATCAATGGCGACACCATCCGCCTTAAGGCCGACGGCTTCTTAGCGCGAGTGCTGCAACACGAGATTGACCACTGTAATGGCATTGTATTTATTGACCGCATTCGTGATGATACCAGCGCATTTTATCAGCTCGATGAGAAGGGCGAGCTCCAACCAGTTGATTATGACGAGCATATCAAGACCAATCGTATTCTTTGGGACTGAAGACTTCAGCGCTATCAGCCTCGCGCAGCTACTAAAACACGGCTTCCCCATCCGGCTGGTTATCACTAAGCCAGATAGCCGGCGTGGGCGCGGCAAGCAACTGTGTCAACCAGCAGTCAAACAGCTTGCTTTGATGCACAACATTCCAGTGTTACAGCCCACCAAACTGCGCGATATTATCCCCGATATCCAAGCGCTCGGCCAGCCTGTTGGCGTACTGGTGAGCTTTGGCAAGATTATCCCCCAAGTAGTGATCGACTGCTTTTCCCCAGGGATTATCAATCTCCACCCATCGCTCCTGCCACGCTATCGCGGCCCCTCACCGATCGAGAGTGCCATTGCCAATCGCGATACCACCACTGGCATCAGCATCATGCAGCTCAGCGCCGCGATGGACGCCGGGCCGGTCTATGCGCAGCTCACCCACCCCCTGCGCGGTGACGAGCAGCAGCTCGAGCTCTACAACACACTAGGCCAGCTTGGCAGCGAAGCACTGGTGCAGCTCCTGCCCCGCATCGTGAGTGGTAGCCTCCAGCCCACACCACAAGACGAGTCGGCTGCGAGCTACTGCCAGCTCCTCACCAAAGCCAGCGGCATCATCGACCCCACCCAGCACACCGCTGCAGCGGCCGAAGCAATGGTGCGCGCCTACCATCACTACCCACGGGCTCGCCTCCAGCTGGGCGAGCGGCAGTATATCATCACCCAGGCACACACCGCGCCGGCGCCTGTCACCACACTTGATCCACGCTGCAGCGACGACACCTATCTCGTCATCGACCAGCTCATCGCCCCCAGCGGCAAAGAACTCAGCGCCGCAGCATTTTTGCGCGGGTATCGGGTGTGAATGGTGTAGATAGTAGTCTTGAATCACCAAGCTTTCAGCTCTCAAGGTCTTATACTCTCTTTGCGTTAGCTCACCCTCCCCACCACTTCATCCGATGGAGTGTGAAAACCGGTCGTAATGACCGGTTTTCAGCCCAACGCAAGAGGTCGACATCCAGCGAATGTCGACCCTTATAGTGTTCCGGAGGAGGGAGTTGGGAGGGTAAGCGTGAGAAAAAGGTCAAGGTTTCATAATTCAGATTCTGCATAATATAACCCCTGCATCCACAGGGGTCATACGTGTTTTTACTTCGTCACCATCACTACGCAGCAAGCGCTACATCAGGGTCGGGGTGGCCTCCCTCAAGCTCGTCTGGCGTATCGCCATCTGCTGCATCACTGCTCTGGAAGATACTAGCAAGGCCCTCTTGAGTAAGAAACTTCTGCGGATCTGCCTTGGCGAGATCTACAAGACCCTCAAAGGTCTCGCGCACAACAGTTGTGTAGTCTGGGCGGTTGTGGGTGAGCCACTTAAGCTGCGCATAGTCCGCAAAGAGTGCCAGCTGATCTACCTCCACACCACGCTGCTCTGCCGCTTTCTCGTAGGCTTCGCGCTGGCTCTGGTATATCTCATCATCTTCGTAGTCAGGCTCGTGCTCGTCGATCCACGCCGTAATAACCGCAGCGTCTTGGTTCATAAACGACTCAAACTCATTCAGCTGCACCTCACTCAAGCCATCGCTCAGCACTGTGCCAACGCGTAGCTCCAGCACCTGGCGAAAGTTGTCGACAAAGCGCTGCCGCGCCTCTGGCGGCCAGTCTGCTATACCGATTTTTTGCAAAAAAGCATCGTCTAATTGAAACATATTTTCAATTCCTCCTGCCCCTAGTATACCAAACAATCCACCTCTCATACAATAAAAATGGCAAAATGTGGTGTAATTTCCCTCAGCGGTGTGATTGACCTCTGTTACACCGCCTCGTCCTGGGCGATCTGCGCTATTGTGCGCTCAACAGCTGGCCAGGTGGGGCAGCTGATGATACGGCTATCACGCTCGTCTGGGCATGGCTGCCACGGATATTCACCAAAGAGAATGGTATGCACAATGCGGCGCATCGCAGGAGCTGGGCATTCATCATTCATCGCGAGAATGGTATTAAGATGCTTTGCGTGGTCGTCAATCAGCACATTCGCACCAATGCGTTCACAGATGACGCTTTTGTCTTGTCGCTGCTGTTCGTTGAAATAACTGGTGTAGTGAATACCGTCGATACAGCCAGGAAGGTAGGTATCGACCATCTGCTGCGTAATCGCTGCCAACTGATCTTCGCGCCGGCCAGTAACGATGTGGATACTGTGCTGTGCTGCCAAGCGGCGAATTGCCGCTACCGCTGTTTCCTCTGGTACGAGAGCTGCAAACTCATCAGACTGAGTGTATGCCTCGACGCGCCGTGCCCCTTCTTGAGGGTCGTCAGCCACTCCCCAATCATATGGCGTGCCATTATAATAATGCTTTGGTTCAAGTGGTGCAGGCAAGTCTGCCCCATATTGCTTGTTATAGTGGCGTAAGATCGGTCCCACCGTCTCGACGATTACTTCGTCACAGTCTATCGCGATAACTAGCTGGTTACCACTATCTGGTCGTGTTGTATATTCCATATTAGGATTATACCAGCTTAGCTATTCATTGTATTGCGAAAGAGATCTTCCATTTTATGCTATACGACTTACGATTATAGCCTACGCAGAACTCACACTGCATCGTTCAGCTCATCAGCCTTCTTGGCCAAGTCGCCAAGGATGAGCGTGCGCTCGTCGCTCAGGATCTCGTCGAGGTGGGCAACCCGCTGCGACAGCCAGGCAAATAGCGCTGCACTATCGTCCGTTTCCTGGCGGCGCACCAGCTCATCGAGGTCATTATCCGACAAGCGGCCAATAACCTCCAGCCCCACCCGCTCGTAGAGCGTGTTATTCACCTCCCGCAGCAGCGCTGCCGAGTCGGGCGTTGTAATCCCAAGGCGATCGAGGTCGTGCTGGGTGATGAGAGATGAGAAAGGGTTGTCATTATCTATTGGGAGGGGTGCTGCACTCATGATTTTCTACCGCTAGGCTGCGCCATTCTGTCGGTTCTCTCGTGCTTGCTTGGTTTTGAGATATGCCTGTTTGATCGACTCAAGGGCGCTATCCGCACTTTCCATTGTTCGTGCTTCTAGCGTGCTCAGGTATAGGCCACTTGCTTGATGTTGTTGGTATTCTTTTTGGAGCCATTCTTGCATATTTAGCTGTATCGCTGTGCGAGTGTTTTTGATGAGCCCATCAATATCTACCTCTACGCCATTTGCGTCAGCCTTTGTAATCTCCGCCCACAAATCATACTCACCAAGCTGTATCTTGCTTCTTGCTGTTTGCTCCATCTGGCGCATTTCATCGCGCGAAAGCGGGGCATCCTCTTGCGTGTTGATTGCCTCGGCGACAGTTTCGAGTTCTTCGGTAGGCGCTTCATCGTCAGCGGGAGGCTGCTCTGCACCAGCTGGGAAATCGATAACCTCAGCTAGCTCAGCTTCTGGCTCGCCTTCACCACGATGAGCAGCTTCATCGTGGCTCGTCACGACTGGTTCACCAGGGTCGCTATTCCCCCTAAGAACCCCTGCTGCCCATGCAAGTGCAAAGGGATCTTCCGTGTCCCCCGCTGGTGTCTCGTGTGATGGCACGTGTGGCTGAGTAGCTTGGGCTTCAGTATCAACTGCTGCTGGTTGTTCTTGCGCTTCACCATTAGACGCTTTGGTAAAAAAATGGTCGTTCATCGCCTTCTGGCTCATACCTAGAGCAACTCGCTGCATACGCGCCAACTGGCCCTCTTTTTTCTTCTCCACCGCCTTGGCTGCTTCAATAGCCACTGTGCGATCTACACTACTATTTTGCTCGTGAGAGGACTCACCACTTTGCGAATCTACAGATTCCGCCTTCGGCACTTCTGCCAGAGCAGACTCATTCTGTACGAAATCACCACGTGCACTCTGCCGCACAAACTCATATATCTCCGGGCTAGCAACACGCTTTGCATATGTTGTCACGATCGCATTGATCATTGCGATGCGTGTTTCATCATCGCCAGGCATCGCAAAAATGTCGTTATAGGCCTGGTCGCTAATCACCTTCGCGTCATCATTAGTCTCGGCGTGGACAATGTTGCGCAGTGCACTGTTTCTCGCCTCGATAAGTGCTGCTTTTTGCTCTTTACGTGCAGTATCCTCTGCAGCAGTGCGCAAATCAGCTTCTGTTGGTGCAGGTGCTGGTGGAACAATATTATAGATAGCACCTGTTGACGCCTCTCCATTTGGCATACTTACTATGTGACTAGTACCGTTGTCCTGATTCTCAACAGGGACAGCTTCTCTAATAACTTGCTGCGTCTTTTCTGTACCTCTTGGCAAGTGCTCTACTCGAGCCTCGACCACAGCGGCATTATACTCAACTGCCTTTTCGTATGCACCACGCATCACAGAATCAACAATCTGCCTGCCAAGCAACCTTGCTGTAGCGCGTGGACCCACCTCCTTGCCTGTACCTTGCGCCAATTCTTGTCTTTTCGTCTTTGTCACTTCTTGGCGTGCTGCAAGTGTTTTGCCTAGTCGATCAATCTGACGCTCTGCGAATGACCGTCCATCATTCACATTGATCTTATCCTGAGCCTCCACTGCTTCTTTATACGCACGAGGAACTTCCTTCAACGCCTCAAAAGCACCCTTCAGGCCCGCCAATCGTCTTGACCCACCAGGATATGTTTGTGACTCATTCGAGGTTACTGTGCTTGTTCCTGGTACTTCACGTCCTTTTGTCATACTACCCGTCCTATTTCCCCTTATATATTCTGCCCACATCCTACCACAACAGAGGTGATGTGTCAATGAGGGAGACGCCCCAATCTCAAAGACCCGCCATCACCCCATAGCGAGTTTTATATACCAGCAGCAAAACAGGGTTATCACCCAATATAAATATACTGAGATTCTACAGGACAAAGCACCGCAAAACCCACTACTGCAGCGTACGCTTCACTAGCTCGCGGGTGAAGAACTCGAGAGTGTCGCCAATCTCGAGCTGGAGCTTCTTGCTGGTTGTGAGGTTGAGGCCACAGAGCTCACCCTCAAAGACTTCCTTGGCTTCTTGCTGCTGGCGCTGCACGCTGGCCACTGTTACTTCGGCAATTTGCTCCTCGCCGCGCATCACACGGGCCAGTAGCCCTGCTGTCACCTTGCCCTTCGTTACTTGCCCGCCGGCGATAACCGCATCGCGCATCGTCCGGAAGACGCCCTTAATCTCTAGCTGGCCAATCTCCGTCTCCACCACCTCTGGTGCGAGCATCGCTTCCATGCTGCGACGTGCGTCATCGAGCAGCTCGTAGATCACTTGGTAGCGGCGCACCGTCACTTTGTCACGCATTGCCAGGCGCTTAACAGCTGGCGGCAGGTCGACATTAAAGCCATAGATAATTGCATTACTACTACCAGCCAGGCGTACATCACTCTCGGTAATGTTACCCACGCCGTGGCCAATAATCCGCAGCGTGATCGCCCCGCCCGTCTCCACCAAGCGCAAGCTATCCATCACTGAAGTAAGTGACCCCTGCACATCGGCCTTGACGATGACGTCGAACTCCTGAGCATCGTGTTTCTGCGTCATAAGCTTGAGCAAGTCAGCACCAGTCACATTGGTGGTGGCGGCATTACGTGCTTGGTCGAGCTTAGCCTTTTGCACGGCCAGGCGAGCTTCCTTCTCGTTTTTGACTACCGTGAAGATATCACCAAACTGCGGTAATTCCTTAAAACCTGTCACCGTCACTGGCGTAGCGGGTGTGGCTGCCTTGATAGCCACGCCAGTGTAATCGAGCAAAGTACGCACCTTGCCATAGGCCTGCCCTGCCACGAGGAAATGCCCCGGTGCCAAGCGGCCCTGCTCGATAAGCAAGTTCACCACCGAGCCACGACCCTTCTCCATATGCGCCTCGATGACGAGCCCCTCAGCCGGCACGTCCGTATCGGCGCGGAGCTCTTCCATGTCGGCCACAAGTAGGATGGTATCGAGCAACTTGTCGATATTCTGGCCAGTCTTGGCGCTAATCGGCACCATAATGGTATCGCCACCCCACTCCTCAGGGTTGAGGTGGTGCTCGCTGGCAAGCTGAGCTTTGACCATATCAGGGTTGGCCGTGTCTTTGTCGATCTTGTTGATGGCAACGATAATCTTGGCATTGGCATCGCGTGCAAAGCGGATCGCCTCCACCGTCTGTGGCTTGACGCCATCATCGGCTGCCACAACAATCACCACCACATCGGTCAGTGCGGCACCGTGCTGGCGCAATGCCGCAAAGGCCTCGTGGCCAGGGGTGTCGAGCAGCGTCATCGTGCGGCCACCCTTTTGGGCTTGGTAGGCACTAATGTGCTGGGTAATGCCACCAGCCTCGCCAGCGACTGTCTTCATCTTGAGGATGGTGTCGAGCAGCGTTGTCTTGCCGTGGTCGACATGCCCCATCACCGCCACAATTGGCGGGCGTGGCACCGCATTGCTCGACGGTTTATGCAGATGCTGCACAGTATGCTGCTCGGCGGCTTTGCGCTGCAGCGTCACTGCCAGGCCCAGCTCCTCCACGATAATCTCAGCAATCTCAAAATCAATCCGTTGATTGATCGTTACCGTAAAGCCATTCTTAAATAGCTCGCCAATCAGCTTCGTGACCGGCAGATTCAGGGTTTGGGCCAGCTCACCAACAGTGATCGAATCGGCAATGACCAACACTTTTTCAGACTGACTCATATACACACTCCTTTCTGCCGGCCACAGCCGGTCATCTTTTGTAATTTACTGGTTATTTTTCTTGTCGGCGAGGCTCAGGCTCACTTTGTGCGCATCTTTGTCGATGTCAAGAATGACAAAGCTCTTGCGCTCATTGAGGGTAAATACCTTCTCTGGGTCGGCACCGCCGCTGCCCAGCTCACTCACGTGCACCAGCGCTTCGACTGCTGGGCTAATCTGGACAAAGGCACCATATGGGGTAATGCGCGTGACTGTACCCTCGATGGTCTGGCCCTTGGTGAATTGATCCACCTCATCAAGCCATGGATCCTTGGTGAGCTGCTTCATACTTAGGCTTAGGCGATCTTTGTCGATGCTGATAATCTTCGCTTCAACGCTCTGACCGACCTTCACGTAATCGGCTGGGTTGTTGACGCGCTCCCAGCTAATCTCTGAGATGTGGATGAGCCCCTCGATCCCTTCGACATTCACGAAGACACCAAAGTCCACCACGCCAGTCACCACACCCTTGACGGTGTCGCCAACCTTGAGCTTCTCAAAGTGAGCCGCCAGGCCATCCTTGACGGCTTCCTTCTCGCTAAAGATCAGTTTATTGGCCTTGCGGTCGCAGTCGAGGATGCGCACCTTGAGCGTCTGGCCCACCAGTGTGTTGAGCCGTGCCAAGATCTCATCCTTATCGGCACCACCCACCCGTGGGTAGTGCTCGGCCGACAGTTGCGATACTGGCAAAAAGCCCCGCACGCCTTCGTACTCAACCAGCATACCACCGCGGTTAGCGTCGTATGGCGCTACCTCGATGATCTCGCCGGCATCCAGCTTAGCCATCGCTTCTTCCCAGCCACGGTCTTTGGCTGCTTTGCGCAGGCTCAATAGGCTATAGCCATTCTCGAGCTCGCTATCTACCACACTGGCTGTTACTTCATCACCAACTGCTAGCGTCTTGGCCGGGCCAATCTCGCGCCGTGGCACATAGCCAACCCCTTGCGGGCCTAGGTCTACTAATACATCTCGTTTGCGCACCGACAATACGCGGCCAGTCACGACCTCGCCGGTTACTAGTTGCTTGACGCCGTCGCCAGCGAGCAAATCATCCATTGTTAAGGCTTGTGTTGCCATAAGTCTTGGTACAGACTCCTCTTATTAATTATATTATGAGACACGTCGCCATATCGCGGCGCACCATTCCTCTGTATTATACACAAAGTCACCTCAAGCGTCAAAACCCATGCATTTAGGTCTCATCTCTATGAATAGTTGGCTTAAGCGGATAAATTGGCACAGCCAACCCATCACTCTAAAAATATTCTGGCCCGATGAATCACAGAGCCTACTCGCTCTCACAATCGCTACCCTTCAGATATTTTCTTGTGAGATGGTACTCTAAAACTATTACACCGTCATATACACAACGATGCCATAATCACAACAGGTATATTATCCTCCCCCAAAGCAATCACCCCTGCATCACACAGGGGTAACCATAGCGTTGTCAATGAAACAATGAATATGTTGTATACTTTACAGCGCGGGTGTGCGCGACTTACGATAGGCCAGTGCTACGCCAGCTAGGCTACTCACCGCCACAACGGCTGCCAGGCTCTCAGCGGGGCCGGTCTGTGGCAAAGCGCTCACTTGCTGGGTAGATTGGGTCTGCGAAGGAGTGCTGGAGTTGGTCGATGGTGTTGCAGTAGGTGTGCTTGAGGGTTGAGATTGAGTAGACTGAGTCGATTGGCTTTGCGTAGTCGTGCTCGATGCGCCACTCGTCTCGCTATTAGTTGCAGTCGATGTGGTGTTTTTCTTGTCTTGCGACTGAGCTTCTTTCGTCTCTTTGCTCTTGCTGGTCTCTGTTGATTTGCTGTTAAGGCTATCGACCAGCTTATCGTTGGCGCTCTTGCTGCTCTGCGTTGATTCCTTTTTCTTGGCGTCGGTAGCAGTGGTGCTTGCCACTTGCCGGGCGCTGCTGTTGTGGCTATTCTTGACGATTAAGACCCCGCCAACCAGTGCGAGTGTTAGCACTGTCCCGACGACGACGTATCCGATAATTGATCCTTGCTGCTTCATTGCCAAACCTTCGTTTACGTTACTCTTTCTATTATACCGTAATCGATCGCAAAACGCAACGCACGAGCTATACAAATCACCCATTACGCCGTGCCTCTCGCTCCACCCTTCTCAAAGCCCACCACGCATCGATACTTCGCACCACCTACTAGGCATCGCGAGCGCGCTGTGCTACACTAATCATGACACGTACAATACACGAACAAATCATAATCTCCACCTCTGTCAAATCATGCGAAGTAATCATTGTTTCGCTCGCTGGTTCGCATGCCGATAGACGTGTCTATATCGCCACCACGTATGCCACTCGATCAGCTCATCCCTCACCTCACTCAGCATACCCATGCGTCGGGCCTTGCGCCACTTACTTTTCGCTCAAGCAATCATTTTCGTTGGCACTACCCAAGCCGCACGGTTTATTATGATCCGCACGATGCCCAGGCCACTGCCTACCTCCTCCACGAGTATGGCCATGCGCTCCTTGGACACTGCGGCTATGCGCGCGATGTGCAGCTTGTTGCTATGGAGCGCGCAGCGTGGAATGCCGGCTGCCGAGTTGGAGCCGGCTGGCAAGTGACGGTCGACGACGAACTCATCGAATCTGCGCTCGACACCTACCGCGACTGGCTCCACGCTCGCTCGCAATGCCCACACTGCAGCGCAACTGGATTGCAGCGCAGCGACGGCACATATACCTGCCTGGCCTGCTTCACCCACTGGCGCGCCAACAGCGCCACTACCTGCCAACTTCGGCGTTATGTTGTAAAAAGCACTATGATATAGCTCGGCCTTATTGTCGTAGTAATTCTCGCACAATGCCCGCCACTTTGCCCTCACCAGCATAATGCAGGAGAATGTCGCTCAGACAGCCATAGCAGCAATGCAAAGCCACCGCGCAAGAAAGCTGCAAACCCCCAGCACCCAAAAACACCTCCCAGCTATATGGGAGGTGTTTTGAGCAGCGCTTGCGCCAGCTCTAGGCGGCGAGCGCAACGTCCGCTTGCGGAGCAGTCGCAACGGCATCATCATCGGCCTTTTTGGTGCGGCGAGAGATTCGGCCACCCTTAGCACCAGCCACACGAGCAAGTTGTGGGTTGGCCGCAAAGCCGCCAGTACGGCCATTCTTACCGCCCTTGGCGCCAATCTTGGCGTAGAAGTTAGGGTCTTTAGAGATGTTTTTTTGCGCAGCCTTCAGGCCGCCAGCTTTTGTTCCCGCCATAGGGTTACTCCTTATTTATATATTTACCAGAGGTACGTTGCCAGTGTAGGCTAGCAAATCCTCGCTACATACCATATATGATATGTATCATGATTTAAATATAGCATACTGTATATGTTTTGTCAACGTTTACATGAGCATTTTCAGATTGCATTATTGGTATTGCATTTAAGACGCCTATGCTATATACTAAGTATTAGCTTTGGTTTGGGTCGTTTCCACCAAGGTCCACCACAACAATTCTCGTTTGCTGCGAGATTCGAGAATGAAAAACAACCCTGCGCATACAGGGTTGTTTTTAATATTGAAAGTGCTTTGCTATTTGTTGGGTTTAGAACCAGCCAGACCCGCCACGTTGGGCCGCCGCAATACAACTAATCTGGCCAAGTCTTTGAGGGCGCGACTCATCATTACGCTGTCGCTCACTGCTATGACGCCGCTGGAGGGCCTCATACCCTTTTACAAGTTGTGGGTATAGTACATTCATGACGTTCTTCGCACCAGGTGACGCATCATCTTGAATCATACCCATCTCACTCCCAACACCTCCTGCCGTGCCAATACCAAAGATGCCCACTTGCTCTGGTACAATGCTCAGCGCAGCATGGTAATGCTGTGGATCTGTGAGTGAGATATACGGCTCTCCAAGCGTAATAAACCGCGCATCAGGAAGCTGTGTCATATCAACTGCATGGGTCTTTATTGCATTGCTCGCTGTTCTCTGGACGACTGGCTGGCCATCCTTATCTGAAATACAGGGGTAGAGCAAGCCAATACCGTGCTCATAGCTAATTGTCAGCGCCGCCCCAACCTCTGGTGCATATAGCGTATAGAGCCTATTATGCCCGTCTTGTGGCAACAGTCGAGCTTCTCGCTCTATATCAATTTGCATTCCATCTGAGCCAGTAACGAGCGCCTCTTGGCCATACGGGTTACTGCCAGCTGGCGCAGCAAATACTCTCTGCTGCCGAGTGATCACCTTGTCATAATACAATATGTCGCCCGCCGAATGAATTGGTGGCTCACCATAACGGTAGTTGATTGATGGTGGTCGTTGCTCTGTCATAAGAACACTCCTTTTGGTTATAGTTATCACATCGTCACTGCATTGCTATCAAGATACTCATGACCCACCAGTGGTAGTGCCCCACTCATCCAAAATACTCCAAGTCGCAGAGCAAGCACCCCTCTCTAGCGATTATACAATAGAATGGTACATTTGTACCAAAAACGTTCTGGATTTTATATATTCAACGACAATTTGTCTACAAAAATACAGCCTATTTTAGGCTGTATTTTCCAGCAGTCTGATGATGGCTATCAGTGATGCGCTCTACCTACATACGATGACTACGAGAAGTCCTGTCAACACTCTCTGCTGCTACCTCGCCATCTCTCGCAGCATCTTCACCCATGCTTCTCGCTTAGCGATATCTGTTTCAGAGTTAGATTGGCTCGTCTCTTCTGACTCGGCTTGAGTCTCGAGAGGATCTTTTTTCTCAACTTGATAATAATTATCACTTGATGGAAGACTATAATTATTATAACGCATGGCATATCTCCTTAAGTATTATATACTAATAACAAAACTGGTTATGGTCCAGTTCTTCGGCAAACTTCAACATCTCAAGCCCTTCTAGCGTCCAGCCAATATAGCCGCCGCTTCGTCCGTTTTGCTGCCCTCATAACTTTGACTGGCATGTCGCTTCTCCTTGTTTTTGTTACTTAGGTACTCTATATAATACTCTCTCTCTAGATTTTGCAAGCAAGTAGCAAACTTCGCACCTATGACCACTGTTGAGTCTATCACCTCCTTCAATCTATGCGACATCTCACTGCACAACAGACACCAGCATGTTAATGAAAGTAGCAACGCACGGCAAAAGTATCGTCCGAAGTATATTAGTATCACATTTCAGCAAATCATACTGGCAAGTATCAAGCTATTAATAAAAATCATCTCCAAAGATAAAAGCCACCCTATTCGGATGGCTCTTATATAATTCGGCACCGTGCTAGTTTCCCACTAAAAGCAGTATAATCGCCGCTGGGGAGCTTAACTTCTGTGTTCGGAATGGGAACAGGTGTTTCCTCCTCGCCATGGGCACCGAAGTGGGGGTTTAGACGCTTGGTTCCGATATATTTCCTCGGTGGGCCAAACCCCTGCTTCGATGTCCATCTGCACGGTATAGTAATGTACGTGTCAACGATTGACAGTGGTGATATACACCAATCACTAGTTAAGTCTACCTCATCCACGCTACCAATGCAAGCATTAGCATCGTAGACAAGGACATAAAAAGGCAATGGGGCGATTAGTATGCTTCGGCTCCATGCATTACTGCACTTCCACCTTGCACCTATCAACGTGATCGTCTTTCACGGCCCTCATAGGGAAATCTAATCTTGAGGTCAGTTTCGCGCTTAATATGCTTTCAGCGCTTATCTGGTCCGCACATAGCTACCGGACAATGCAGCAGGTGGCCACAATCCGTACACCAGAGGTGCGTCCACCCCGGTCCTCTCGTACTAGGGGCAGATCCTCTCAAATTTCCTAACGTCCATACCGGATATAAACCGAACTGTCTCACGACGTTCTGAACCCAGCTCGCGTACCACTTTAATCGGCGAACAGCCGAACCCTTGGAAGGTGCTCCCCCTCCAGGATGTGATGAGCCGACATCGAGGTGCCAAACAGCGCCGTCTATGTGAACTATTGGGCGCTATAAGCCTGTTATCCCCAGGGTAACTTTTATCCGTGTGCGCTGTCGTTCCCACATACATTGTACAAAGTACATACAGCGGGTCACTTGCTCCGACTTTCGTCTCTGCTTGGATTGTAGTCCTCACAGTCAAGCTGGCTTGTGCGCATACACTATCACTTCGATTTCCATCCGAAGCTAGCCAACCTTTGAACGCCTCCGCTACTCTTTAGGAGGCAACCGCCCCAGTTAAACTACCCACCATACACGGTCCTCATACCGGATAACGGCACAAGTGAGATCAAGATCACAACAAGGTTGGTATTTCACATTGCGACTCCACAAATACTAGCGTATCTGCTTCGCAGTCTCCCAACTATGCTACACATGTTGAAACCCGGATCAATGTAAAGCTGTAGTAAAGCTCCATGGGGTCTTCTCGTCCTGGTATGGACAGACGGCATCTTTACCGCCAATGCACTTTCACCGAGTCCTTCGCTGAGACAGTGCCCACATGATTACTCCATTCGTGCGGGTCAGAACTTACCTGACAAGGAATTTCGCTACCTTAGGACGGTTATAGTTACCGCCGCCGTTCACTGGGGCTTCAGTTCGCACCGTAAAGCACTCCCCTTAACCTTCCAGCACCGGGCAGGAGTCACCCCCTATACATCCACTTTCGTGTTGGCAGAGAGCTGTGTTTTTGATAAACAGTTCCGTGGGCTCTTTTGCTGCGGCCCCCACATCGCTAGACGTGTTGAGCTTCAGTTCCAAAGCTTGGTTCTATCTCAAGAAGAATTGATGTATTAAAGATACTCTTTAACCACACCTTATAGAGCTATGAAACTGACAACATATCCACCGAAGTGGGGGCAGACCTTATTCCGAAGTTACGGTCGCTGTATTGCCGAGTTCCTTAGCGAAGGTTCTCTCGTAAGCCTGAGTCTACTCGACTCGAGCACCTGTGTTGGTTTGCGGTACGGGCGGCATATACCACGCGTATGTCTACTTTTCTTGCCAGCGCCTTTTCCAGAATCGTCACCCAAAAGGGTAACTTTCACTCCCTTCGCGTTCCCGCGAGGTTGGACGGATAAACCATGAATCCGCTCCGGATATCTCGCCGTGAATAGCATACAAGTATATACCGGTTCAGGAATATTAACCTGATGTCCATCGCCTACGCTATGCGCCTCGGCTTAGGCCCGACTAACCCTGAGATGATTACCATGGCTCAGGAAACCTTGCTCTTACGGCCGAGAGGATTCTCACCTCTCTTATGGTTACTCATTCCAGCATTCTCACTTCCTACCGCTCCACAATACTTTACAATACTGCTTCACTGCTGATAGGAACGCTCCTCTACCACTGTATGCAAAGCATACAATCCATGTCTTCGGTATTACGTTTAGCCCCGTTACATTTTCCACGCAAGATCTCTTGACTAGTGAGCTGTTACGCACTCTTTAAATGAATGGCTGCTTCTAAGCCAACATCCTAGCTGTTTAAGAAATCTCACCTTGTTTCCCACTTAACGTAAATTTAGGGACCTTAGACGATGGTCTGGGCTGTTTCCCTTTTGAGCGACGAACTTAGCTCCGCCGTTCTAACTGCCATGATTCCACAGTCGGTATTCGTAGTTTGTTAAGGGTGGGTACCGTTGCCAGCCCCAGTCCTTTACAGAGCTCTACCCCCGACTGCTACCACATGACGCCAGTCCTAAAACTGTTTCGAGGAGAACCAGCTATCTCCGAGTTCGATTGGCATTTCACCGCTAACCACAAGTCATCCAAGCACTTTGCTGCGTATCCTGGTTCGGTCCTCCACCACCTGTTACAGTGGCTTCAACCTGCTCATGGTTAGGTCACCCGGTTTCGGGTCTAATCCCGTGCACTTAATCGCCCTATTCAGGCTCGCTTTCACTGTGGCTCCGCCAATTGGCTTAACCTTGCGCACGAAATTAACTCGCTGGATCGTTCTACAAAAAGCACGCCGTCACCGGACAAGCCGGCTCCGACTCCTTGTAGGCACACAATTTCAGGATCTATTTCACTCCCCTCCCGGGGTTCTTTTCACCTTTCCATCACTGTACTAGTTCGCTATCGATCGTATATTATATTTAGCCTTGGCTGGTGGTCCAGCCGGATTCAATCAGGGTTTCTCGTGCCCCGACCTACTCGAAACACCATACATAAGGTCAGCGTTGTTTTCGCATACGCGGCTTTCACGCTCTTTGACCAAGTATTCAAACTTGTTCTGCTAACCACGCCGATTTTTTACCTTACCTACCGGTGATAGCCAGTAGTCGCAAACCAGATAGCTCGATTTATAAAAAATCAAGTGCTCTGGCTTGGTCATATGATATTTCACAACCCCTTCTAAGTATTCGTCTATCAACTTATTTGCCTAAATAAATAGGCAAAAACTTAAAAGGTTTGGGCTGTTGCGATTTCGCTCGCCACTACTTTCGCAATAGTTATTTACTCTCTTTTCCTCATCCTACTAAGATGTTTCAGTTCAGATGGTTCCCGCTCGCGTGCCTATGTATTCAGCACGTGGCAACATGACATGACTCATGCTAGGTTTCCCCATTCGGAAATCTCCGGATCACAGCTTGTTGACAGCTACCCGAAGCTTATCGCAGTCTTCCACGTCCTTCATCGGTAATATACGTCTAGGCATCCATTGTGTGCCCTTGAGTACCTTTTTATGCATTGACTTAACTAGCAATTGGTATAGACCAACTGATAGTGCCGTCAATCGTTATTTTCTTACATCACTAAATTGTTAAACTGCATGTGTCTCGTTGTAAGCACACACCTGCGAACATCACTAGTATGATGTCTGTCTGTCTGTGCTCAAACTCGCAACTTTGTCTATTCTACCACTTGGGCTACCCTGTGTAAAGTAGCTTTTCGTTGTAGTTTTGGCAATGATTATTGTACCCACTCCATCATTACCCTCTTGCCAGAGGTTCGTTGCCGAACATGCGCTCACTGGACTTAAGTTTACACGAATCGTCGGCGTTTGGCAAGGCTTTTTTGGGCGATTTTTGCAGAAAATAGTATTCTTGATGGGCGCTTGCCCCATTGTATGCCGCAGTAGCCTTGCAATCAGAGGTGGAGGTGCTGACAGCGGCCTTTTGTGACGCAATGGAATGGCTGATCGCTCGCAAAGCGCATTGCTATTGCTTGGCATATGCTTCGCATTGATGGCATTGCGCGCACAATACATAGCTATTTTAGCGTAACGATTAGCTCACACTGCACATTCCGCTTACTTCTCGATCCTTTCCCTGCACCACCAATGGAGTGTAGACATCTGCCGTGATATTGCCCACTTCTTCACCCTGACACTGGGAGCCAAGATTCAATAGATCATTGGCCCGCGTCACCTACCAGAAGAGAGAATCTACCCACAGGATACGAACTTTCCAATACGGATATCACTACCACCAACACCATAGCACATAAAAACACCCGCTCATAGACTGAACGGGTGATCCTCTTGCAACTGGGTTTGTGACACGCTCCAAAGGGTTCGTATACGGAGCTTGTGGTGGGCGCTGAGGGACTCGAACCCCCGACCCTCTCGGTGTAAACGAGATGCTCTAGCCAACTGAGCTAAGCGCCCGCATGCTGTAATGCCACATTGCTTATCTGGTGGGCGATGGAGGACTTGAACCACCGACCTCGTCATTATCAGTGACGCGCTCTAACCAGCTGAGCTAATCGCCCCTACACCATCAAGCAAAAAAATTGGTGGAGTGGGATGGACGTAAGCCCATACCACCCCATGCGAATGGTGGAGATACAGGGACTCAAACCCTGGACCCCCTGCTTGCAAAGCAGGTGCTCTAATCAACTGAGCTATATCCCCGCGTTTGTTCGCGCACTCTGTCGCCGAACCTGTTCCATATTAGCATAGATTTTTCGCCAGTACAAGAGTATACTAGATATTATGCAATATACATTTAGTTGGGAATCGTTCTTCATCGGTACGCTCATCTTGATCGTTGGTGGCTGTATTGTCGTATGGCACCGCCAGCTGTCAGATATGTTTAGCGATGACATTGGCAGCTACAGCCGCTACCAGATGTGGGGGTTGATCGGCTGCGGGCTCGGTCTGCTTGTCATGACCAACCTGCATGATATGATCCTGCGGGCGTTTCTTGGGCTGTTCTTTCACTTTAGCTAGAGAACCTCGCTTGTAGACGCGATAAGGAGTGCTGCGGCACTCCTTTTTGGTACTAGAGTCTTTTCGCTCTGCCCTATCGTCGAATAGCGTTTGTTTGTTTTCGCACTGTATAAGCCATTCACGGCTGAGTACCTGCGACATTATGCTTATAATGATAATTACACATACAGCCCACCTGCAAGCTAGTCTAGGACTCGCACAAAGAGGACAAGCAATAACCCAACAACATCGAGAGCGCCTCGCGAGAGCGACCGATTACAGTAGACAATCACCCATTACCATTCATGAGTGTTGTCAATTCCACACTGCCTACTTTTACTGGGGTAAGTATATTATACTCTCTTACAAAAAATAGCCCAGCAATCTGGGCTATCTCTTAACAACTTAGTTGTGCAATCCTCATCACGTCTTTTGATGTAAGCTTTGTCTCACCCCGAAGGGTTACTGTAAATATGTAAGCTTAGCATATTTACGAGACCGACCTAGCTCTGATAGTGATTACTCAGCTATCAGGCATTCATACTCCCTAGAAAGGAGGTAATCCATCCGCACCTTCCGGTACGGATACCTTGTTACGACTTAACCCCAATCATGCCCCCCACCTTAGGCCGACGAATCGGACTTCGGGTGTTGGTCACTTTCATGGTTTGACGGGCGGTGTGTACAAGACCCGGGAACGTATTCACCGCAGCTTGCTGATCTGCGATTACTAGCGATTCCGACTTCATGGAGGCGAGTTTCAGCCTCCAATCCGAACTGGGACTAGCTTTGATGCGATTTGCTCCACCTCGCGGCTTCGCTGCGCATTGTACTAGCCATTGTATCGTGTTTCTAGCCCAGGACGTAAGGGCAATACTGACCTGACATCATCCCCTCCTTCCTCCCCGTTACCGGGGCAGTCCAACTAGAAAAATCCAACTAGTTGCAAGGGTTGCGCTCGTTGATGGACTTAACCAAACATCTCACGACACGAGCTGACGACGGCCATGCAGCACCTGTCACAGGGTTCCAAAAGGCACAGTCCACTTTCGCAGACCTTCCCTGGATGTCAAGCCCTGGTAAGGTTCTTCGTTTATCATCGAATTAAAGAACACGATCCACCGCTTGTGCGGGTCCCCGTCAATTCCTTTATGTTTTAGCCTTGCGGCCGTACTCCACAGGCGGGATACTTAACGCGTTAGCTTCGCTACTGAAGGGGTCGATACCTCCAACAGCTAGTATCCATCGTTTACGGCGTGGACTACCCGGGTATCTAATCCGGTTCGCTCCCCACGCTTTCGTGCCTTAGCGTCAGAAATGGTCTAGTCACCTGCCTACGCCATCGGTGTTCCTTCTTATATCTACGGATTTCACTCCTACACAAGAAATTCCAGTGACCTCTACCACTCTCGAGCTTGCCAGTTCGAATAATAGTCTGTATGGTTGAGCCACCAGGTTTCACTATTCGCTTAACAAACCGCCTACGCAACTCTTTACGCCCAGTCACTCCGGATAACGCTCGGATCCTACGTATGACCGCGGCTGCTGGCACGTAGTTAGCCGATCCTTATTCATAAGTTACCGTCATATTCCTCACTTATAAAAGCAGTTTACAACCCGAAGGCCTTCATCCTGCACGCGGCGTTGCTCCATCAGGCTTTCGCCCATTGTGGAAGATTCCTCACTGCTGCCTCCCGTAGGAGTCTGGACCGTGTCTCAGTTCCAGTCTGGCTGGTCATCCTCTCAGACCAGCTACGGATCGTCGGCTTGGTGAGCCATTACCTCACCAACTACCTAATCCGACGCGGGCCACTCCCAAAGCGGATAAATCCTTTAATCCGAAGATCATATGCGGTATTAGCTACCCTTTCGGGCAGTTATCCCTCACTTTGGGGCATGTTCCCACGCGTTACTCAGCCGTCCGCCGCTCGCCGCCAAGTAGTAAACTACTCGCGCTGCCGCTCGACTTGCATGTGTTAGGCACGCCGCCAGCGTTCATCCTGAGCCAGGATCAAACTCTCCATAAAAAGAAAAGATGTACTTTTCATAAAAGATGCTTCCCTGCTGGGAAGCGTCTATAACTCAAAAATAGACTGACGATGATTATTGCACAACCAAATTGTTAAGATACAAAACGTCTCGTTGTTGGCCCTTGTTTTTGTTCCCTCAACCAGACTGAAACCATCATAGCGTATTTTTTGCGGATGGTCAACACTTTTTTGCTATTATTTTGTCGCAAAAAATACAACTACGCCCACAAGCACGCCAAGCAGCGACCCAACGAAGATCTCGAGCGGTGTGTGCCCCTGTGCAGCCCGCGGCAACGTGACGTCGACCCCAGTCTTCTTGATGACCTGCTGGATGGCAATACCCTGCTCGCCTGATGAGCGCCGCACTTTGACGGCATCGTAGCACACGATTAACACGAGCAATGTCGTGACGCCAACAAGCGGCGACTGCAGCCCCTGCTGCAGCACCAGCACCGTCCAGACAGACAACGATGTGGCGGCATGCGAGCTCGGCATGCCGCCAGAGATGAAGAGCTGATGGGTGAAGTCAAGCACCTTGCCCTTGGCGTGGGCAATTGCAAACTTAATGACGTGAGCAATTGCCCAGCTAATGGCGATGGCCACAATATATGGCGAGAGGTACCATGGCATAGTTATGCCTCCTTATCCTCGTCTTTTTCGCGCACAATGCCGATCGATGAGACAGTATCCCCCTTGGCGAGGCGCATCACGCGCACGCCCTGGGTAGTGCGACCAAGGGTTGGGATGTCGTGGAGTGCCACACGGATGGTTTGGCCATTTTGGCTGATGAGGAGTGCCTCGGTAGCATCGGGCTCGAGGGTCTGCACAGCAATAATCGGCCCCGTCTTGGCAGTCACCACCGCTGCCTTAATACCGACCCCACCCCGCTTATGACAAGGGAAGTTGGCCGCTTTGGTAATCTTGCCGTAACCATTTTGGCTGATGACGAGCAATTGCTGGTCGCTACTGGTGACGATGTCCATCCCCACCACCGTATCATCGGGGCGGAGGCGCACACCACGCACACCACGAGCGACGCGGCCCATTGGCCGGCACTCTGTCTCACTAAAGCGTACGGCCTGGCCAGCTGATGTTGAGATTATTACATCATTGTCGCCATTGGTCTGCTTGATCCAGCGCAGCTCATCACCGTCGTCAAGTTTGATAGTGATGAGACCATTGGTGCGGATGTTGGCATAGTCGCGCAGTGTTGTCTTTTTTACAGTACCCTTGGTTGTTGCCATAAAGAGGTAGCCATCATCACTTGCATCTTTGGCGTGGTTAATAATTGATGTAATTTTCTCTTCAGGCTGGAGCTGGAGCAAGTTGACCGCCGCAACGCCCTTGGCTGCGAGGCTGGCAGCAGGCACTTCGTACGCCTTGAGGCGGAAGACCCGGCCCTTGTTGGTAAAGAAGAGCAGCCAGTCATGGGTGTTGGCCGGAATGAGTTGGTCGATACCATCTTCTTCCTTTGTAGACATGCCACGCTTACCCTTGCCACCTCTGTTTTGGCGGCGGTATTCACTCACTAAAGTACGCTTGATGTAATTCTCTGCTGTGAGAATAACAACGGTCTCTTCCTCAGGGATGAGCTCTTCGTCGCTGAATTTGCCAAGCTCATGGTCGATGATCTTGGTGCGGCGCTCGTCACCGTACTTCTCCTTCATCTCGAGGAGCTCCTCTTTGATGAGGCGCAGGATCTCATTCTCGTCGGCCAGGATAGCCTCTAGCTGCTTGATGAGCTCGTGCAGATAGCGCAGCTCGTCTTCGATCTCTTGACGGTCAAGGCCAGTCAGCTTACGCAGCTGCATGGCAAGGATTGCCTTACCTTGGATCTCACTGAGCACAAAACGCTCCATCAACCCCTGCAAAGCATCGTTGTAGTTCTTACTTGCTCGGATTAGCTTGACGACTTCATCGATGTTATCAAGCGCGATCTTGAGCCCTTCAAGAATATGCGCTCGTGCCTTCGCCTTCTTGAGCTCATACTCGGTGCGACGGCGCACCACAATGCGCCGGTGGGTAATGAACTCACCAAGGATATCATGCAAGCCAAGTACCCGTGGCTGGAGACGCATCGCGTTCTCGCTACTGGGCACAAGAGCAAGCATGTTGTAGTGGAAGTTGGTTTGCAGCGCGGTGAGCTTGTAAAGTTGGTTGAGTACCTTCTTGGGGTAGGCATCCTTTTTGAGGTCGATGACGACGCGCACATTGCCCCGAGCCGACTCATCGCGCAAGTCGCTGATAGAAGTGAGCTTCTTCTCGTGGACGAGGTCGGCAATCTTCTCAATCAGTGTTGCTTTATTAACACCATAAGGCATTTCTGTAATAACGATGCGGTAGCGCCCACGCTTCTTCGTTTCCTCGATGGCTGCCACGGCGCGCATCGTCACGCTACCGCGACCAGTGGCGTAGGCTTGGCGCATTGGCGTGCCACCGTAGACCACGGCACCAGTTGGAAAGTCTGGCCCTTTAATGTGCTGCATGAGGTCATCCAGCGTGGCATCAGGGTTGTTGATAAGCTCGACTGTTGCATCGACCACCTCACCAAGATTGTGGGTAGGGATATTTGTCGCCATACCAACGGCAATACCAACCTGGCCGTTCAGTAGTAGATTAGGCAGCTTGGCTGGCAAGACGGTCGGCTCTTGGCGAGTGGCATCATAGGTGTCGCGGAATGGGACGGTTTCTTTATCGATATCAGCTAGGAGCGCCTCTGACACACGTGTCATTTTTGCCTCGGTGTAGCGCATTGCGGCAGGCGGATCACCGTCCATCGAGCCAAAGTTCCCCTGCCCCTGTACCAGCGGGTAGCGCTCAACCCAGTCTTGAGCCATACGCACCATGGCATCGTAGATAGAGCTATCGCCGTGTGGGTGGTATTTACCCATCACCTCACCAACGATCTGAGCACTCTTGATCGTCTTAGATGTCGGACCGATGCCCATTTTGTCCATCACATAGACGATGCGACGGTGGACAGGCTTCATGCCATCACGCACATCAGGCAGAGCGCGGTCAACAATGACCGACATCGAATAGCGCAGGAAGTTATCCTCCATCACGTCCTCGACGGTACGGACCTCCACACTGCGCGAGTGGTTCTGGTCAGATATGGTAGCTGGGGTGGTTGGTTGGTTATCTTCTGGCTGCATTGTATGTTCCTCGTTCATAGATTAGATATCAAGCTCCTCTAGGCTGACCTTTGCAGCGTTGGCCTGGATGAAGTTCTTGCGCACGCTTACTTCGTTGCCCATTAGCTTGGTAAAGATCGCGTCGGCACGCTCGGCATCCTCCAACTGGACTTGCACGAGCACGCGGTGCTCGGGGTTCATCGTCGTCTCCCACAGCTGGTCGGCATCCATCTCACCCAGACCCTTGTAGCGCTGGAGGGCGGACTCACTCAGGCCAGCTTGTTTGATGCGGGGCTCGCTTGGGTCTATCTCTACCCCACGAGCCTTGCGCGCTGCAATCTGCTCGTCGTAGTAGGCCTCGAGAGCTTCTTCGTTGTAAATATATTCTTGCTTGTTGCCCGAGAGACGGAGCTTAAACAGAGGTGGCTTAGCCAAGTAGATATGCCCTGCCTCCACCACCGGCTGCATATAGCGGAAGAAGAAGGTCATGAGCAGTGTGGCAATGTGGCTGCCGTCGACATCGGCATCGGTCATGATGATAATACGGTTATAGCGCAGCCCCTTGATGTCGAAGGTGTCACCAATCCCCACACCCATACCCTTGATGAGGCTGAGGATCTCACGGTTGGCGTACATTTTGTCGAGGCGGGCACGCTCGGTGTTAAGCACCTTACCGCGCAGCGGCAAGATAGCCTGAGTACGGCTGTCGCGCCCCGTCTTGGCCGAGCCACCAGCCGAGTCACCCTCCACGATGTACAGCTCACACTCTTCAGGATTTTTGCTGGAGCAGTCGGCCAGCTTGCCTGGCAGGCTTGCGCCATCAAGCGCCCCTTTGCGGATCACGGTATCACGCGCCGCTCGGGCAGCCTTGCGAGCTCGGGCAGCCAACGTCGCCTTGCCAACAATCTTCTTAGCCACCGCCGGATTTTCTTCTAGATAGTACGAGAAATACTCGCTCATTACTTGGTCAACGTAACGCCGCACCTCGGGGTTACCAAGCTTATTCTTGGTTTGGCCCTCAAACTGCGGGTCGGGCAGCTTAACGAGGATAACAGCAGTAAGCCCCTCGCGGATGTCATCGCCCGAGAGGTTGTCATCCTTCTCCTTGAGGAGGCCATTCTTGCGCGCGTAGTCATTAATAACACGGGTCATTGCTGCGCGAAAGCCCACAAGGTGTGTCCCACCATCAGGTGTGAGCACGTTGTTGGCGAAGGGCCGGACGGTCTCGACGTAGGTATCGTTGTATTGCACTGCCACCTCGATCATCGAGTCCTCGACCTGCTTCTCCACATAAAAAACATCGTCGCTCAGCACATCTTTACCAACGTTAAGGTTCTTGACATAACTGCGAATCCCTCCCTCAAAATAGAAAGCCTGGCGCTGCTTGGTGCGCTCATCATACACAGTGGTGTAGACGCCTTTCGTGAGGTAGGCTTGGTGGCGAAGGTAGTGTACCACCCACTTGTAGTCAAAGTCGACCGTCTCTTTGAATATGGTTGGGTCGGGATAGAAGATAATCGTCGTGCCATCGGGCCGGTCGGTTTTACCCTTATTCTTGAGCGGTACAGTAGTATGGCCACGCTCAAATTCAATCCGATAGAGGCGTCCTTTGCGCACCACCTCTGCAACGAGGCGACTCGATAGCGCATTAACCACGCTCGAGCCCACACCGTGCAAACCAGACGACACCTTGTAGCCACCGCCACCAAACTTACCACCGGCGTGCAGCACCGTCAGTACTGTTTCAAGTGTACTCAAACCAGTCTTGGGATGCTTGTCTACCGGGATACCACGCCCGTTGTCGGTCACCATCAGGCCACCATCGGCCAAGATACGCACATCGACGCGCGAGGCATAGCCGGCAATCGCTTCATCGATGGAGTTATCAGCAATTTCCTTAATCAAGTGGTGCACGCCATCGTAGCCCGTGCTACCGATATACATCCCCGGGCGCTTGCGGACTGGCTCGAGACCCTCGAGCACCTGAATTTGCGAACCGTCATACGATCCATTATCTACTTGTTTGTTCATTCATTTCCCTCACTATTAGGTCATTCGGGTTACATTACACGCACCTTATTGTATCATAATCGCCGAATCAGCGAAAATAACAGGGGTAGAATAGTCTGCATACTAGCGGCTTTTATTCATATTTGCTCGTCGCAACGAGCCCCAAGCCACTGATGAACGCTATCGGCGCAATCACGACCCACGTAATGCCGCCATATATCGCAGCCGATATGACGAACAAGACACCTCCCCGCACAGCACTCATCGTACCCAGCCACTTCACTACATCAGAAGTAAAGAGACCCAGGTCATGCCCATGCGCACATAGCAACACAAACAGCAGCCCACCATGCATCATCACCAGTGGTATGACTGGCCCAACCATCAGCCAGAAGCCAACTTTGCGTTTCATTATCTGGTTCTTTGTTGTGCAATCTCCATCATCTTTAGACCGCACTGGCAAGGCTGGCTGCGTGCCAAGCAGGAGATACCAGAGGTAGAGCGAGCCAACTAGGCTGAGCACATCGCTAACGATAATCATCGCATCACTCTGTACGCCCACCTTAAGTGGATTCTGCAGCACCCAAAAAGCATACAGCGTCGAGCCGGTCATAAACACAGCATTGATTGCAAGTAAGCTCAGTGCTCCAATCCTCTGCCAATACCGATCGGTGCGGTGCGACTGCCGCAGCGCAAGATAGCCCTGCACCAGCACACTCATACTCCAAACAACCAGTAGCCACCCAAACGCCCGCTCCCCGATAGTCCGGCTACTCACGAGCGTGACACTATGCATACACAGCACCGCTGCACTGGCAATCGTCCCCACCGCACCCGCAATCACCCACGCCTCAAGCAATGGGCGACGCGGCGGTGCAGGAGCATCAGGTGTAGCTGTATGGTCATGGTGTCTTGAGCTCGTCATGGCGATGGGTTGCTTGGGCATGGGGGGTGGTTCTCCTCTGTTAGACAAATAGTTTTGGCACTTGGTTATTCGCGCTGGCTGTTTGCCACAAGGACCATACCAATGATGAGCATAACGATACATGGCACAATCAAGATCATGCCAGCAATCATAAAGATAAGGTGAATCATGCCGAAAAACGATAGTATTGGTGTAAAGATAGTAGTAGTACCTTGGCCTATGCCGCTCATCAGCATCAACGTCCCCGAAAACTGCGCAAGAGCCGGAAGCACAAATGCCGTTACAATCAGCCAGAGGCCAACCCGCCGACGTCGCATCAAACGAGCATATGTTGTAGCGGGCACATCAGGTGCAGTGCGCGGCGCGATTGTCCGCTTCGTACAGAGTAATAAGTACCAGAGATAGATGGAGCCGAACACAGCAATGACAGTACTTACCTGCATGACTGTACTGTTTATCCATACAACCCCCTTTTGCCCGGGGCTCACAAAGAACAAATTGTATAGCCATTCGCTTATGATGAGTGCGGCTGGGTTACCCGCCACTAGGAGCAAGGCAAGAAACCGCTGTATATAATGATCTGTCCGGTGGAGCTGCATCAGCGTGCTAATTCCCTGTACTACCAAGCTCACGCTCCACATGAGGATGAGCCAGCCAGCTACCCGCTCTGGTGACGTGCGGTCTACCTGCCCCACCATCAGTGCACCATAGAAACTCACCATTGCAGCATACATCAGCATTCCTGCTGCTCCCGTCGCAATAAACGCTTCGAGCACTGGCCGGCGGCGGGCTGTTTCATGTGCAACAGGGGTAGCTGGCGATGGTGGCGTGTCTATGTGGCTTGGTGATGTATTATCTACGACAGCCTGTGATTCACTATTTGCTGGTGCGTTGGCTGGCGAAACAGAGGTCGTATTTGCCTTTGTTGTTTTCTTCTCAACAGATCGTGACTGTTGTGATTTTTGCTTGGTGCGCTGTGTGGCGCGCCTCTTTGGAGATGATGTCGCTTGTGTCTCTGGCGCGGTGGGCGCTGCTGGGGTTGATTTTTTTCGTGGCATAGAACCGTCCTCCTCTGCCTAGTATACGCGCCTCATCACCGTTTTGCCACATAAAAACATGCAATTGCCTCAAATGCAAAGACTAGTGCCAGCTCGTACCAACCACCACGCCCCACTGAGCGCGCGCCAATCAGCAGCACCGGTGCTAGCGCCAGTACCGAGCCAAAATAATAACAGCGCCGAAAGCTAAGCGTCACCGCTCGCCGCTGCGCCTCGGGCAGCCAACGCCGCAGCGCCGCTGCAATGCCCGCCAGCAGGTACGTTAGCAACCCCAGCATTACCACATAGCACAGCACAAAGACCAGCACGATCCCCAGGGGGTGAATCGTCGCTGGTGTGGTAGCCTGCAGCACAATTGCTAGTAACACCGCCGCAGCTATGCTCATACTCGCAAGCAGGATTCTTCGAGACATATCTATCACTATACCAAGCAATCCGCTTGGTGAGAAGCCCGAGCAGCTACACAAAGCAACGCGCTTGCAGCGTCCTCATAGATAAAAAATTAGGACGCCCGGCAGCCGCTACGGGCTAGAGGTGCTCCACAGTGTGGAGCATGAGTGGTGAGCCCTCGGCATGTGTCATGTATGAAGAGGCCACCACGCGTCGACGCCAACGATGAGAAAAGTACTTCTACTTAGGGGGTACTCTATATAGTATTGGCGGAGCGCAGGCAGTGCCAAAGCTCAGCGCTATGCCGCGCTCTGCCGCTGCCTGGTGTACGCCAATGGCGATGCTATGTTGGGTTAATAGTAGGGTAAGCTTTTCCGTTTTATTTTTCTTGGGTATTTGTGTTTGTCAAAGCTTACTTCTACGTTAACACAAGCGTTATGGTAAGTCAATGCGTTTTGAGGCTGAGCTGCAAAACCCCAGTAGCGCTTACGCTTTGGTTATTTTATGCAGCACGCTTGGTTATGACGATATTCGGCTTTGGCGCTCGACGATGAGTATCGAGCCACTCCATTATTGCTTATGGTGGCTCAACCAACGCATCGGTCGTTTGCCGTTGCTATACATCGCACCAACGAAAAGCACAAGCGAAATCACTATCATGCGAACTATCGCAAAACATTGCCTCGCCACCCTCTTTCTCACCCACGCGAACATTGGCGGCTTGCTCATCTCTTGCACCTCTGTACTTTCGAGAGTTGTGCACAGGCATTTTTGTTGTATATAGTGCAATAATTTTTTGTTCGTTTTTGGCTCTGTACTGTATGCTACCTCTGTTGTATTCCATTACTTGTGTTGTGTTTATAACACAAGTTTTGGGCGATGTGCGGTCGGTCTGCGTATATGTTCGATGTGGTATTTTTTACGCAAAAATATTGCCAAAAATCGTTGACACAAGCAGTTTTCTCCCATATCATAAGGGTAGCTTCTGAATAAAAAAATTATGCAGAGGCCAAAAATAAACAATATACGAAAACTCCACATCCAAAAACAACCACTACTCGCAGGTGGTTGTTTTTTTGGTGAGAGAGCTTGGCTAGTACGCAACCCTTGGTGATACTTCGCAGCAGTGTTTGTGATTTGTACGATTTATATACTCACCCGCAACACAACACTGCGAGATTCCAGTTTGGTCGACTCTCACTGCCACTCATCTGGCAGTGGTGGCAGTGGACTGTCATTTTGCGGCTTGCTATAGAGCGTCACAAGGCGCGGCCCAATTTGGCTGGTCTCACCATCACGCACATGTGCACCATGTATCATAGCGAACCGTGCTACTGGGTGTTGCTCAGCCCAAGCCGCACTAGCGTCACCACCTTGTGAGTTCCGTGGAATATACGCCTCATCTTCGTACGGCGCGACATCTGAGCGCCACTCAACAACACTTAGATCCCCTTCGGGCGCTTCGTCCGACTCATATAACCCTACACTCTCAAATCCGTTCGCCCTCAGTAAATGATCAGACTCTTGAGCGAGAAGGGCTATTTTATTCTCAACTTCGTGACCAGTTTCATACCCAAGCGCTACTCGTGCGAGCCTTTTTACGCGCTCTATGCTACGCTTCCATAATTCGTTAACGTTTGATGGATATTCCTTGTGTGTCATAATACATACTATAATGCAACACACCTGTCGTAATGTCAATAAAAATCGCCCACCCTCGGTGAGCAATCATCTTCTACGTGGTGGAGCTGCCGGGTACTGCCCCCGGGTCCGCTTGGTGCCCTCGTATTCGTCTACGAACGTAGGTTTGTTTGCGTGTTTGACAACGCGAGGCCGATCAGAAACAAACCAAAAATACAGCCTATCGTTGCGCGGTATATGTCCTCTCCTCGTGCCGCTGCCACCAGGAGAGCAAGCAACATAGCTATGACACTACGAGATGCCCTGTTGCCATGCACCTCATAGCGATCGCCAGACTAAGCGGCGAGTGCAACCGCGGTCTTGGAAGATGCGAAGATCTCCTCAACACTGCGGAATGCTGCTGCAACTTTATTTTTTGCAGTTATATCTATGCGTGTCGTGCATATCCGATTCGCAGAATACAATGACAAAGTCCAAACGTCGAACGCTATATCAGCCCCACGTCTGCACATATTATAGCACGGTTTTGCCTATATATCCTCGCTCGAGCGCTTGAGCATCAAGTTTGGCCTATCACTGCACAAGAACATTCTAGAAAGCTAGCGATCTCTCCTCCCCTGGCAGCATCCTTTTTGTTGCCTATGTTTGTATGGACAGTGAGCTATGTCCTTATATATTCTCACGCTCATCCTCCACACACCCCTCCTCCGGAATAAAAACAATTTGCACAGACCCCACCAATATGCTTAACTATAGACAGCATGAACAAAGTCGCAAAAATCAGGTCGGTTGCGCCCGTAGGGTTCGCTGGCCATATGATTGACGTCGAGAGCGACATGACGAAGGGCCTGCCCGCCCTGCAGATCGTTGGCCTGGGCAACAAAGCCATCGACGAAGCACGCGAACGAGTGCGCAGTGCCATCACCAACTCCCTGCTGGAGTATCCGGCTCAGCGCATCACCATCAACCTCGCACCAGCCGAGCTACCCAAGGATGGCACACACTACGACTTGCCGATTGCCCTTGCCCTCCTCACCAGCAGCGGCCAGCTCCGGCCCGAGCAAGTGGCTGGGGCGGTCTTTGCTGGTGAGTTGGCACTCGATGGCACGCTCCGCCCAGTCAAAGGCGCCATTACCATTGCCGAAGCAGCTCGTGATAATAATTACAATATTGTCTATTTGCCCACAGAAAATCTCGCCCAAGCTTCGCTTGTATCAGGGGTAACGCTCTATGGTGTGCCAGATCTTACAACACTTTTCCTTCATCTCAAGGACGAAAAACCACTGCCAATCTACCAGCCATCATCCACTGATGATAAACCAACAACACCCGCGTCATCACCCCTGCTCGACGATATCTACGGCCAGGCCCAAGCCAAGCGCGCCCTCACCATCGCCGCAGCGGGCCACCACAACATCCTCTTCACTGGGCCGCCCGGCACCGGCAAGTCGATGCTGGCCAAGACGCTACCCAGCCTCTTGCCACCCCTGACTCCAGATGAACAGCTAGCGGTGACGAAGCTGCACAGCCTGGCGGGCTTATCACTCGACCAGAGCGTCCAGACACGGCCATTTCGCGCGCCACACCACACGGCAAGCCGCGCATCGCTGATTGGTGGTGGGTCGGTGCCACAGCCTGGCGAGGTGAGCTTGGCCCACCTGGGCGTGCTCTTCCTTGATGAACTGCCCGAATATCCGCGCACGACGCTTGAGGTATTGCGCCAACCACTGGAGGATACTGCCGTAACGGTCACCCGAGCACGCGGGCGTGCCACCTACCCAGCCGATTTTATGCTGGTGGCCACCATGAACCCCTGCCCCTGTGGTTACTACGGCGACCCAACGCATGCATGCACCTGCAGCAGCACGCAGATCATCGCCTACCAGAAACGCCTGTCTGGGCCACTGATGGATCGGATTGATATGATCATCCCCGTCAATCGCATCCCCACCGAGCAACTGCTCTCACACCACGCCACCACTGATCACGAGCAGCGCCATGCGATAACCGCTATCTCCACTGCCATCCGTGCTCAAGCCGCCCGCTATGGTGGCAGCGCTATGCGCAATAGCCGTCTCAGCTCGGCCCAGGTGCGGCACTCTATCCCACTCTCATCAGAGGTCAAGCAGTTCCTCGATGCCGCCAGCACCAAGCTCGCTCTGAGCCCACGTGGTTACTTCAAGGTCATCAAGGTAGCCCAGACCATTGCCGATCTTGACGAAGCGCCGCGCATCACTATTGCTCACATCTCCGAGGCGTTGCAATATCGACAACCAGCACCCGTCAAAGCGTTGTAAAAATACCGTCGTGTATTTTACATCGTATTCTACCTCTGTATTTTTCATACAGTAGCGATAACTTGGCAATAGAGTGTGATTCACAACATTTGACAAATTCCTCACCAGCCAGCCATACTAGAGCCATGCAAGCAAACTACTCCGACCAACCCCTCCACCACCCTACTCCAGGCCAGTCAGCGATCTTCCTCGCTGGCCCCACACCACGCTTCGATGAAGCGTCGCAGCAGCTCATCTCTGCGTCGTGGCGGCCCGAGGCGGTGCGAATCTTTGCGACGCTAGGCTACGACGGGATCGTCTATGCACCAGAGAATCACGATGCCTCTCCCCAGCGCGAGCTCGACCTCCTCAGGCAAGCACGCTGGGAGTGGGAGGCGCTCGACACAGCAACAGTGGTACTCTTCTGGGTGCCGCGCGTAATCGACCGGTCGCTGCCCACACTGGGTATGCCCGCCTTTACCACCAATGTAGAATTTGGTTTTCATATCGGCAAGAACCCGGCCAAGGTCGTCTACGGCCATCCAGAGGGTGCGCCCAAGACGCGCTACCTCGACGCGCTCTACACCGAGCACACTGGGCGGCAGCCAGGCAAAACACTCGAAGAGACAATCACGCAGGCAATTGCCTGTGCTCGGGCCCTGCAAGCGCAGGGCAATTAGCCACTCAGCTCTTCACCACGTATCATTTCTCACATTCACCCTCTCTACAGCCCCTCCGGTGGAGCATGGAGCTCCTTATTAGTAATCTCGCGAAGATAAGGAGTTCTCACACTCATAGCACCCCACCTATAGCGTCTACCAACGAGCAATCGCTGCGAAAAATCACCAAACTGCAGCATATTTTATTTGCCTTTTGCTGCGACATCTGGTAAACTTTTGGGGAGTCAATTCGTTTTAAGCTCAAGCAAAGGAGAGCACAATCAAATCAACCACCCGCATCAACGAAGCCATCCGCGCACGCGAGTTGCGCGTCATTGGCGAAAGCGGCGAACAACTTGGCATCATGAGCCGGCAAGCAGCACTGGATAAGGCGCGGCAAGCTGGCGTAGACTTGGTGGAGTTTTCGCCCAATGCTAACCCACCCGTTGTGAAGATCATCGATTGGGGCAAATATCAGTACCAAAAGATGAAGGAGCAGCAGCGCAATAGGCGAAGCAATAAAGCCAATGAGCTCAAGCAGATGCGTTTTGGCCTAAAGATTGGCGCTAATGATCTTGAAATCAAGCTACGCAAGATTCGCAAATTCCTGGCTGAGGGGCACAAGGTCAAGGTTTTGATCTTCTTCCGCGGCCGCGAGATGGCGCATCGCGAGCTTGGCTACAACCTAATTAGCCAGGTCGTCTCCGCCCTTGAGGACGAAGCGATTGTCGAGCAAAAACCACTGATGGCTGGGCGCAACCTCAGCATCGTAATAAGGAGTAAGTAATGCCAAAACTCAAGACCCACAAGGGCACTGCTAAGCGCATTAAGCTAACCAGTACCGGCAAACTGACCCGTCGGCGCGCCTTCGGGAACCACATGCTCTCCAAGAAGAGCAAGTCGCGCAAGCGCAATATCAACACCCCTGCTACCATCACTGGTGGTATGGCCAAAAATGCTAAACGAGCCTTAGGAGTCTAACATATGCGCGTCAAACGAGGAACAACCGCCCACGCTCGCCACGCCAAGATGCTGCGAGCCGCCAAAGGAATGCAACACAATCGCACTCGGAGCTTCCGCCTTGCCAAGCAAGGGGTAATCCGTGCCCTGCAATATGCCTACCGCGACCGTCGCAACCGCAAGCGCGACCTGCGCCAGTTGTGGATCACCCGCATCAATGCTGCTGCCCGGCAAAATGGCACCACCTATGGCCGCCTGATTGCCGACATCAAGGCCGCTGGTGTGGCACTCGACCGCAAGGTCCTCGCCGAGCTAGCCGTCAACGAGCCACAGGCTTTTGCAGCTATCGTGAAGCACGTCACCCGCAAGTAGTGTAGCAATTTATACGACGTTGTGAAGAATACACACCTCTGTAACAGGGGTGTTGTATTTATTTGTAGATGAGCAACCACTCAATGGGACATAACATCTCGCCTGTGTTACCTCATCCCATCAACCTCCTCACTGCGTCGAAGATGTTTCGGTCAGATGAATCACAGAGCCTATCCGTCCCCACAGTTGCTGGCTTCCAGATATTTTCTTGTTCGGCGAGGAGGTTGTAGAAAATAACAAAGCTCCAAAGCTGGAGCTAACACATCACACCATAAAGCAGCCTATCGATAAGCCGGGTTCTGTCGTGGATGATCATCTATCTAGTTTGCAAATTGCTCTGCAAATCGAGCGGTTAGCGATAGCCACAAGCGGATCACTCATCCGTGGCTATCTCCTTGCAGCCGACAGGGTTTACCTCCGCGGCATGTCACCATGCAGCGCTGTGAGCTCTTACCTCACTCCTTTCACCCTTACCCCGCTACTAGAGCGCTACTGCGCACGAGTATTGGTGTTGCGGAGCGGTATCGTTTCTGTGGCACTTTCCCTAGGGTTGCCCCCGGTCGCCGTTAGCGACTGTCGTATCCTGTGCTGCCCGGACTTTCCTCTTGCTAGGTCGCAAGCGATCATCTAATAGACTGCCTCTTTATTATAGCATAAGGGATTTATGATACGTGGGTATCAAAACCTTCATCTTCAGTGCAAGGCCCTCTCCATCACTTCGTCTGATAGAGTGTGCTAATCGGTTGTAATAACCGATTAGCAGCCCTGGCGTCAAGAGGTCGATACTCGGGGAGTATCGACCCTTATAGCGTTCTATCGGATGAAGTGATGAAGAGGAGCTGTGTGATACTCTTAGCCTTCAACCATCAAAAAAATCCCAGACTCACCCCAGGCGCTTGATATTCCCCTGCATGATGCAAGGTGGGTTTCCTCATCCATACCCACGGGTATGGTGAATGTTGGAATCCCTATCATATGATGTTAGGAAAATCATACACGCCTGATGTTCATCTGGGACACTCTTAGTATACCACAGAATGGTAAGCGGCGTCACATTTGCGGTATTGTGAGATCCTCATACCCTCTTCCTTAGTGCTAAACATGTCAATATCTGCTGAATATTAACCCCTTATATTGATGTTTAATCTGCTAGTGCTCATAACAGACACTCACCTCTGTACGAGAGGTATCCTCATTCAATCTCCCACCAAGCTAGCCTACAATCTAAACCCTGTACCAAGCCAGACAAAGGGCCCAATTCCTACTCCTAACCAAGCGACACACCAAACACCAGCGAGAAAAGCTGCAAGATACCCCTGACGGCCGCCATCATCACATTGCCAATAGCTGAGCTACCGACCAATACCAGCACAAAGACCAGCATCACGCCGTACTGCTCCACCACCTCCATGCCGCGGCGCACAAACTCCGGCGCCAAAGCATACAGCACACGCGAACCATCGAGCGGCGGAATCGGCAGCATATTAAAGACAAAGAAGCCAAGATTCACACTCACCGCTGTAGCAAGCAGCGGCTGCACTGCTGGCCCAGCGATCGTCGCATATAAGCCAAAGCAGATGAAGGCAATGACGAAGTTTGTCAGTGGTCCAGCGAGCCCCACCAGCGCTGCGCCCCACTCGTCACCGCGCACTCGCTCGGGGTTGTATGGCACTGGCTTGGCCCCACCAAACACTGGTAGGCCCAGCAGCGCCAAGCTCAGCGGCAGGAGGATGGTCAAGAATGGATCGATATGATGCAGCGGATTGAGCGTCAAGCGCCCCTGCTCCTTAGCCGTATCATCGCCCAGCCAGTACGCCACAAAGCCATGCATCGCCTCGTGCAGCGTCATCGAGACAAGAATAACGACAAGGACGATAATGAGGTGAGCGATATCAATATGCATTTCTTTATTGTATCACATTGCCTACTCATCTTGACATTGCCTCCTTGGCAGCGTATACTAATACAGATTGTAATAATATAAGTTATAAGTGGAATAAGAATATGGCAGCACGATGTGAACTGACTGGCAAGGGCAAGCAATTCGGCAACAATGTGAGCTTCTCGTTGCGACGCACCAAGCGAGTCTTCAAACCAAACCTTCAGAAAAAGACCTTCGTTGTCGATGGGCAAAAGGTCACCATGGTTCTCTCGACCAAGGCGATCCGTACCCTCAAGAAGAAAGGCCTGCTCACCAGCGCCAAGACAAAAGCCAAGGCTGCGGCGTAGTCGCCCAGAGCAAATGATAACTGTAAAGATATCCCCTTTTTCATAGGGGATATTTTGGTGGTTACTTCGCTTTATCTAACTCAGCAATTGTCGCGAGCACGCCAGCGAACTGCCGAGCAAACTCTGGCCGCAGCACCAGTACACGCTGGGTGCCAACCGCTTCGCTCGTGACAATGCCTGCTTCGCGCAGGACTTTGCAGTGGTGCGAGACAGTCGAGAGTGAGAGATTATGATCGATCTGGCTGCAGCCCAGCCGCCCCTCCGCAGCCAAGCGGCGGACAATCCGCAGCCGCAGCGGATCGGACAGAGCGGCAAAGACATGCTCTGGTGCGAGTGCGTCAGTTGGGGTGTTTTGTTGGGATGTCATTTCCTTTGTATTGTCTCATACCTGCTGGTCATTGCCAAGGCAAGCACTACCACACCGGCCGCTATGAGCGGAATGGCCTGCGCTGGCTGGCCACTAATAATCGCACCGCCCAGCATACCACCAAAGCCTTGACCAATGTAAATACTGGATGAATTGAGTGAAAGATTCAGCTGAGCCCGTTCTGGAGCAAGCGCAATGACGCGGTATTGCTGAGCAATCGTGGCAATCCAAGCACTAGCTGTCCATAATAGCACACTGCCACCAACGAGACCAAGCGCACCTGGCGTCCCAGCCGCCACACCAAGCAAAGCAAGCGCCAACGCAAAGGCAAGCATTGCCCAGCGGGCCAGCCAAATGTGGGCAAAACGATCGGCCAGCCAGCCGCCTAGCACACCACCCAGGAGTGAGCCCACACCAAAGATGAGCAAAATCCAGCTAAAGTATTCGTGCAGACCCGCCTGCTGCACCACCGCACTCAGATACGAAATCACGCTGGTACCAGCGACAAATATCACTACTGTTATCAATAACGTCAGTGCAACGTGGCGATTCGCCAGGCCCGCTACTAATGTGCGAATCGTTGGTACCTGCTGTGCTGGCTGTGCCTCACGTGCCCGAATGCCCAGCACAATGCCACACAACACCAGCACGGCAGCCACCGCCATTGCCCAAAACAGCGCGTGGTAGCCATAGCGCTCCCCCATAACCGAGCCTAGCGGCACAGCGAGCACCGTTGCCATCGTCATGCCTGTTGTAACGACGGAGATTGCCTTGCCACGATGCTTGGCCGGGGCAAGGCTAGTCGCCAAGGCCATTGCCGTTGGCATCATCATAGCTGAGCCCCATGCCGCCATCACTCGAGCTGCCATCATCCACACAAATGACGACGCAAGCGCTGCTACTACATTACCAATTGCAAATATCGCTAGTGCTAGTATCAAGGTCGACCGCCGATTGCGCTGCCCCATCACCATGCCACACAGTGGTGCCGCCAGTGCATATACCCACGCAAACACCGTCACCAAGAGGCCGGTCTGCCCCAGCGACACCCCAAGTTGCTGTGCCACCTGTGGCAACACCGCTGCCAGCATAAAGCCATCCGCCCCAATCACGAAGGCTCCCAGCGCTAGCACCGCGATCTTACCCCACGGCGTGGTTGATTGTTGTTCCATAAAACCGTTCCTTTCTTCGATATAAATCGAAATAATAGTGGTATTTCGAAGTGTATCGAATTTAGTGCGCTGTGTCAAATCGACCACATTATGACAATGATTTCACTATGAATCTCACAATCCTCATCACTGTCTCGCACTCATTTCTTGAGAAAACTATAGGGGCTGGCCCCATCTTGCCCATCAACCCACCAACACTCGTGCCGACTACAACTAATATTCGTAGTCCACCAGAGAAAGCAGCGAGGACAAAAAACGGAGTAAAGATATATCATAAAAAAACCAGCCTCTCTATGAGGCTGGTTGCACTTGGTGTATATAAATCCTAGCTTCGAGCCAACTCAAACACCGTCAGCACTTCGGGCAGGTTACTCGCTGTTTTGATCTTGAGCTTGGGTTTTTGCTCGACTGGTGCACCGAGCTCCTTCTCAAAGACCTCCACTGTGTCTTGCGGCACTTCGTAATGCAACGCACTATCGGCATAGTGGACGGGCACCACCACTCGTGGCTCGATCTTGCGAATAATAGCGGCAGCACTTGTCGCATCCAGCGTGTAACCATAGCCACCCACTGGAATAATGACAATGTCGATCACCCCCAGCGCCTCGAGCTGAGCGTCAGTAAGCTCTGGCGCGATATTACCAATCACCGCAATGCGAATATCGCCACACTCAATGCGATATACCGTAGAGAGCTGCTCACTCTCTGGCGTGTCGATGTGGCGCGTGGCTGCAATGCCGCGGATGGTATAGTCACCCACTTCATACTCGCCAGGCTGGTCAATGATAAGGCGTGCCTCGGGATTAGCTACCGCAAAGCGCTCTTCGGTCGCAAGCTCTACTGCGTCCTTCGTCTTAGCGTCCTTCAGGCCTAGCAGCGATAGCTTGGGGTCAACTGCGAGCGTGGTTTTCTTCGTCGCAATGATGACTGTGTTGCCGCCTTTGTATTCGATATCAAGCATGATTCTCTCCTTCGTCTTCTTTTAATATATTATCAACGTCTACCAATACGGTATGCTTGTTGGTCAGAATGGTGGTAATAAAGCGGTCGCGCACGCTCAGCCGGTAATAGAACTCGTCGTAGCTCAGGATGCTATACGTCAGCTCGCGCCCCTCCTGCCGCTCGATAACCGCCACCACGCTGCGCACCTTGGCGGCCGAGAGATTACCCACGAGCAGCAGATCGATCGTACTGGCTGATCCTTTCACCAACGCCCCCGCCGCAATCGCCACACGCAAGCGTGGCAACTGCATAATCGCATCTTGCCAAGCAGGCCGGTAGCCCGACTTGTTCTTGGCTGGAGCAATTTTTTGGTCGGCAAAGATGACGCGCAGTGGTGGATAATATTCATACTGCTGGTTTACTTCGTAGTACAATTTGTTATCAACGCTGTCGCTCGTAATAATCCCCACTTCAAGCATATTGAGCAGCTCACGGCGCACCGAATTAATCTGCTCATTAATTAGCCGCGTAATCTCGCGCACATAAAATGCCTTTCCTGGATTATTCAAGAAAAGGTGGAGCAACTTCACACGAGTTTTTGATCCAAACAGTGCATCTATCATTACAGTCACCAACTAGATTTATGGTATCACATCTGGTGCGCTTGCGCGAGCACCCGATCAAGGTACGTCTCAGCATCCTCCAGGCTGTACCATATGATGTCTGGGTTGCGCCGCAGCCAGGTCATTTGCCGCTTGGCCAGGCGCCAGTCTGCTGTGCAAAATGCCGCTTTGGCTTGCTCAAGCGTATACTCGCCCTGTTGTAATTTATGTACAATTGGGTAGATATTTCCTGTCATTGCCTCACTTTCCCAGCCATAGTGGGCGGCTAATTCCGTTGCCTCTTGCACAACACCGTGGGCAAAAAGCTGCTCTGTCCGCTCGGCAATGCGCCTGCGCAGCACATCACGTGGCGTTGCAATACCCACAACATAGGTATTTTTATCAACATATGCTGACCTCTGTAACTGTTGTCCTTCTCGCACTATTGTATTAATGACATGCCTTTTGTTGTATTTATTATTGGGCAATTCTATGTTGTGCACTCGACAATGTTCGTGCAAAGTTTCTATAGAATAGCCCTGTAGCTGCTGCATAAGCTTTTTGTTCACCGTCGGAAATTGAAATTTATACAACACTGCATCGACATAGAGGCCCGTCCCACCGACGAGAAACGGGATGCGCCCACGCTGGCGAATAGCCGCAATTTGCCGATTAGCATAACGCTGAAAATCCACGACTGTGTAGCGCTCACCTGGCTCTACTAAGTCCAGCCCCCAGTGTGGCACGAGAGCTTGCTCATCCGGCGATGGCTTGGCGGTGCCAATATCCATACCCTTGTAGATGGTGCGCGAATCGGCGCAAATAATCTCACCACCGTACTGCCTCGCAAGGCGAATCGCTAAGCTAGTCTTACCGCTAGCAGTCGGCCCAACGATGGCAATGAGTGGTAGAGTGGCAGGCGCGAGAGGCGATGTGTTATTTTTTGTGAGCATGCGAGCTACCTTTCAGATTATTATGCGGCGTGGCATGTGGCCGCCAGCGACGCTGTGCAAAATCGACCACACGGTACGAATCATCACACTGGATCCCATCGTGCTCGAGCAGTTGCCGCTGCACTGCCTGCCCACCCGGAAAGCCGACCGCAAGGCCTCCCTTGCAATTTACAAGTCTATGCCACGGCAACTCCTCCGGCCCACCATGGGCAATCTCCCCCACTCGCCGCGCGGCGTATGGGTGGCCAGCAAAAGCCGCTAAGTCTCCATAGGTCGTCACTGTATCATCTGGCAGCTGTGCCATCAGCTCGTAGATGGCATCACGCAGGCTCATCGCTGGCAAGTCGCTCAATTGCCACCTCCACATCGTACCAATTTGTGCAGCGCACCACCCCCGCCGGCAGCACTGCAGCTTGATTCCAGGCATAATCGCCAAAGAGCAGCGCGTTGCGGCCATGTGCTGCCACCGCTTGGCAGTGCTTGAGCTGGTCGTCGATCAGCACATCGGCGTTGATTTGCGTCATCAACTCTGCCTTCGTGGCACGGTGCGAATCATTAGTTAACTCATCCCAAATACCCGAGAAATAAACCGCCGTGCTCGCAAAGATACCTGGAAAATGCTCGTCGATCCAAGCTATTGTATCACCCTTTACTTGTAGGCAGCGTGACGTTGCAATCATTAGATGATGGTGTTGTGCCAAACGCTCTAGCACCTCCAGCGCTCCACCAATGTGCCCATAGCCCGCGCTTAGGCTCGTGCTCACAATCTCGGCAGTGCGACGCTCCACCTCGGCATTGTCCACCTGCCACATCTTGGCCCAATGCTCGTCGTAGTCATCGACCGTCAGGTTCGTCCCCCAGCGCTGGTTGCTAAAGGCGACGATGCCAGCGGCATTCTCCGCCAGCACGTCGTCGACATCCACAGCAATGCGCAGGCGGCGCATTAGCTCAGCCCCTCTAGGTACGCCGCGAGCTCATCCAGTGGCACTATTGTCTCACCCTGCTGGGTGCGCACGCTCACTTGGCGATTGGCTTTGTCGCGTGGGCCAACGATAATCTGCACCGGAATTTTTACAACAGTAGCCTCGCGGATCTTTTTGCCAAGCGATTCATTGCGCATATCTGTTGTATATCTTACCTCGTTGTATTTTATAGGACGCATCAGTACCACTGTTTTGAGTACCGATGTGATTTCATCAACATAGTCTTCTACAGTGTTGTTAATTGTGAGAATACGGACTTGCTCGGGCGCGATCCAGAAGGGGAACCACCCCGCTGTGTGCTCAATAAAGACGCTCAGGAAACGCTCAATCGAGCCCAGCAGCGCGCTGTGAATCATCACGGGCCGAGCCATCTCACCCGCTTCATCGGTATATTCGAGGCCAAAGCGCTCGGGCTGGACGAAGTCGAGCTGCACCGTCGCTACCTGGTGCTCGCGGCCAATCGCATCCGTCGCCATGAAGTCGATCTTTGGCCCATAAAAGGCCGCTTCGCCCTCCTGCTCGAAGTAATCCAGTTGCTTGGCCATCACAGCCGCCTTGAGCTGGGCCTGGGCCGATTGCCACAATTCTGGTGCCCCAAGGTAGCCCTCTCCCTCATCGCGGTAGCTCAGGCGGACACGCAACTTCATCCCCACAATGTGGTACAACTCCTCGGCACAGGCCAGCAAATTACTCATCTCCTGCTCGATCTGATCTGGCCGGCAAAACACATGGCTATCATCCTGCGTCAGCGAACGCACCCGGCTCAGGCCACCCAGCTCGCCAGTTTTTTCGTCGCGGTAGTCGGTCGTTGTCTCTAGGTAGCGCACAGGCATATCGCGGTAGCTCCGTGGCTGACTAGCAAAAATCTGCGTGTGATGCGGGCAGTTCATCGGCTTGAGGGCCATCTTGTCGCTCGTCTCTTGGCTCGTCACAAGGAAGAGTTCATCACCAAACTTCGCCCAGTGCCCACTCGTCTCATACAAATCCTTCTTGGTAATGTGCGGCGTCCAGACTTTGGAAAAGCCGTATTTCTCACGCAACTGGTTAGAGAGCTGGGCTGCTTTGTCGCGCAAGATCGTGCCGCGCGGGGTAAAGAGTGGCAAGCCGACCCCCACCAGGGGTGACATTGTGTAGAGGTCAAGCTCTTTACCGAGCTTGCGGTGGTCGCGCTTTTTGGCTTCTTCGCGCATCTGTAGGTAGCTATCAAGTTCCGCTTGTGTTGCAAAGGCCACGCCATAGAGCCGCTGCATCTGCGGCCGGGTCTCATCGCCTCGCCAGTACGCACCAGCCACACGCAGCAACTTGAAAGCTCCCACCTTACCTGTGCTCTCCACGTGCCCACCACGGCACAGATCGGTGTAATCGCCCTGAGAGTAGAGTGATACCGTCTTTACCTTACTCTCGCCTTCTGCGGCGCTACCGAGGGCCTCTCCAGCCAGTTCTTTGGCAATGGTCGTCCCCGAGCGCTTCAGGTCATTGAGCAACTCAACTTTATATGGCTGATCTGTCTCCTTCGCCCAAGCAATCGCCTCATCTACCGGCACATCGCGGCGTGTAAAGGGCAGATCGCGAGCAATGATGCGCCGCATCTCCTTCTCGATTTTGCCAAAGTCTGCCTCAGATATCGTCACATCACCAAGGTCAATGTCATAATAAAACCCCTGCTCGATGGCTGGCCCCACGCCAAACTTCGCCTGTGGCCACAAATGCTGGACGGCTTGCGCCATGATGTGCGCCAGGCTGTGGCGCATTGCTTGTTGCTCGTTGTTCATTGCTTTGTCTGCTCATCAACTCCTCCGCTGCACACTGGCAGCTAGAAGCCGACTCGCTCCTCCTTGTATATAAATTATGTTGATAAAAATAAAAACATGCGCCCTGGCACGGATACTCCATCCGACCAATTTCGCATGTCTCGGGCCGCTTGCACACAAACGGCGGTTCCACCGGACTTCTTGGCACTTGCCGCCAAGCACTCATGACGCAACGTTCTCGCACATCACGACAGCCCACGAAGCTCGGGAGGCTGGTGAGGCCCCGTCAGCACTTACCGTCTATTGTATAACGAGAGTGGGGGTGGGTGCAAATAGTGTCAGCCTCAACCTCTCCCAACTACTTCGGTCTCACGGCAAACCCATCGCGCAAGAAAATATCTGGAGGCCAGTGGCTGTGGGGGCGGATAAGCTCTGTGATTCATCTGGCCGGAACATTTTCGGTGTGATGGGTTTGTTGTGAGGGCGAAGATGATAAGTTTGCACGTTCAGGTATGTGTCCCATGTACCCTTGCCCTCCCCCGCATCTTCTGCTACAATACACGTGTCGGGCGATTAGCTCATTTGGCTAGAGCGCTTCATTGACGTTGAAGAGGTGAGAGGTTCGAATCCTCTATTGCCCACCATTTCGGTCTATTTGCCAGTGCACCATGTCGGTCTGTAAGGTGCGCTGACGCGAAAGCACTTACTACTATAGTAAGTGCTTTTTGTTATAGCAAAGCCTGGTAACATTACTCCGCTACCAGCTCACACCACAAACTTGCAAAACGCAAGCCTTGATGCTACGCTAAAGGCATGACACGAACAGCTCACAAACGCTCAGCCTGCCCCATTAGCTACAGCCTCGACCTTTTTGGCGACAAATGGACACTCCTCATCATGCGCGATGTGCTGCTCTTTGGGCGCTGCTACTTCCGCGAATTCGCACGCGATGAGCGCATTGCGAGCAATATTTTGGCCGATCGCTTGGCGCGGTTAGAATCGGCTGGCTTGCTTGATAAGCAGCGCGATCCACTCCAAGGCAATCAATACATTTATAGCCCAACAGACAGCAGCTGGCAGCTCTTGCCGCTGCTCGTCGAACTGCTCTTTTGGGGAGCCTGCGCCGACCCGCACGCTGCCGTGAGCGACGACTATCGCACCACCATCGCCCACGAAAAAGATTTGCTTAAACAAGAAATCATGCTTGCCGCAAAAACTGGCACCTTTGTCGACTACTACCACAACACCATGGGTATACAGAGGTAGAACCTCTCACAAAAATTGATGCATAGTAAAAACATATACTATATTTTAGTTGCAAATTGCAAGTGATGTACCCTGCTTGGCATCGCTACTTTTCCTCATGAGCCTACCTGCCGCACTCCCACAAATTCACATTGTATGAATTATAACAAAAAATATTCACATAATAGCGTCTTCTTGTCGCCACCTATCCTTCGCTCACAAGCGCCTTGGTGCCGTCGCGCTCAACCATGACTGTAACCTCTCAGCCTATCGTGTCACTTGCATATTACAAGCAAAACGATGAGCTGTTTTGCAACCTATTTGCTAGTTTGTTATGAACAAAACATACGCAGATTCACACGCTGCGCCATACTCACCCAGACCACCTGCCTAGCCCAAGAAATCGCTCACACCATCATCAAATTCACGCATCAACTATGCAATATAAAGCATATGCTTATCAATATTACACACTATCTGTATACTCCTCCCCATTATCTCTACGAATGAAGCAGCAAAAACCAGCGCCAACAAATGAAAATTTGGTGTATATATTCACATCACTCATACATCCTGTCACTAAACTATCACGAGTTCGCCCGCTCCAGACTATCGTATCCTAAGCAGTATAAAGAAACCTGGCATGCCACCACTTCTTTGAGCACCCCACCCTCCTCACAGCACCACCTAGCAGGCATAGCTGTGGTTTCTTGCCTATTATTCATCCACATCACACTGCTAGTTATCCACATTACCTATGGTCATTTTGCTGCGCATCATATTCGTTTGGTGATATAATGCACACATAATTCTCATTTGTATTTTGATATTTTTGTAGCATAACATGTATTTTGATAAGCTGGCCTCTGTAAAATCTACCAGAGTGCCCTACTCGCATTGCCACTATAAACCCTACGAGCCACTCATTCATGGCGCTACAGCCTCAAGACGGCTTTGCTCTGAGCTATCTAGCCAACCAACAGCCTCAGCGGCGCCAATAATACTCATGCCAGCTCCCTTATCGCAGGATTAATGAAGCGATACGCTTTACCCCCCACAGACAAAGCAGAGACATAAGAGGTCCGTACACACAAGAGATGTGAACGAAATACCACTAATGAACGGCCTTCTAGCGCCAGAGTCTTACCTACTCCTCAGTACCACCCTCCTCTCTCAGTCTTCAGCGGGGCATAAATCTGCCGCAAAGTCCTGCCAGACCACCCGTCAACATGAGAAATTCTACTCTAAGCACCGCAGCTCTTATAGCCCCCAGCCAAGGACGGCAGAGAATATAAGATAGCTAGTACTCTACACTCCAGTCCTCACCAATACAAAAACCGGCCATTCTTGGCCGGTTATATGGTTATATATGCCGCTACAAAAGCGCGAATTATTCTTTTTTACGCTGCTTCTTAGCGGCTTTTTGGGCTTGTTTGGCGGCTTTGGCACGGTCGCGCGAGCCGGTAGTGGCCTTGACGGTTACGTCAAATTTGTCGAGGTAGCGACCAAATGCTAGGTGTGTCTGGGCATTAAAGGCACCAATCGCACTAAAGCAAATGGATGTGACGGGCATAAGGATCCACTGCGCCACCATGGCAAAGCTGCGCCGACGCTTGTAGCGCTCAGGGCGTGGCGGCAACATTTTGAGCATCAAGAAGACGGTAATAAAGATACCAATCATCGCGAAGCGCTGCAAATTACTAATCACCTCGGGCAGCATATGCACCGCATAGCTGCGTGATGATTCTTGGTTAATCAACAGCGGCACCCACCCACCAAAGGTCACCAAAAAGGCCATCACTGCCAGCGTAACGTGCCCATCAAGTAAGCGCATGAAGCGGGCAAACACTTCAGCAAACGGCACATTGCGACGCCGCGTAAAGGTACGTATTGCCACATACGGGATGTCCGACGCGCCGTAGCTCCAGCGTCGGAGCTGCTTAAACTGCGCCACCACTGTCCCCCAGAAGGTGTTGTCCATCACGGCATCTTGGTAGATAGGCACATGGATGGGCAAAACACTGTAGTCTCCCGCAAAGTAGAAGTAGCTGCGCCAGTACTGGTGGCCATCTTCCACAATGCTGCGCGTGCTCCAAAAGTTCATCTCCACCAGCGCGTCCATTGGCTGCGAGTGCGAGGCAAAGTTGCGCAACGTGTGGGGGCGCATACTGCTGATGATCGTCCAGAAGGAGTTACCCGTCGCAATCACCCGCATCGGTGCTGGGGCATCCCAGATGTTACCAAAGTATAGTGCAATCGGCTGGTACGACAGACGCTTGCGCTCGGGGTGAACGATATACTCATACGCCACGTAGTCGAAGTATGATGGATATGGGCGGTTGTCGCTGTCGAGCGTGGTGATCATCACATCACTGTAGGCAATCCCCTGCTCGTCACAATAGCGCTGGAGCTGCTTACCAGCATAGGTGATGTTACCACCCTTACCAATCACCTCATCAGGCATGTCCTTAGGGTGCATGATGGTCTGGAAGGTGAAGAATACATCGCCATACTCCTGCTGGAGGCGAGCAGCTGTGCGGGCAATATCTACCCCACCACGCTCCTCGTAGGCAAGGACGAGGATGATCTGTTCGTTGTTGTACGTTGTGTTCTTAACTGACTCGATGGTAGGCTGCAAGACATCATACGACTCATTGTACGCCGCTACAATCACTGCTTGGTAGAGCTGCGATGGCCGCGGGAAGCTCGCTGGGTCGGCCGCCATAAGGCGGAGATTCTCGCGGTGCTCTTGGGCATGGAACTCGCGCTGATGCCGCTTCGGTAGTGGCTGCTGCTGGATGGCAGCATAGCTTGCTACTGGGTCTTCGAGCTGCTCCAGACGCTGCCGCCAATTGACTATCTGCGCCTTCTCCAGCTGGTGGTGGCCTGTCAGTGTACGGTAGGCAATGCCAATCGAGCGGACAATCACACTCATCACCAAGACGAGAAGGTAGATAGACGCCCACAGTGGATTGATCAAAGACAAAATGATAAACAAAATCAGCATCCCATAGCTCAAGAATGCTGGGAGAATTTCAAATAATCGGTAGAGGAGAGTGCGCTTGCCCATGGGCAGCTCAAGATCGTTGTGGTTCATTTATCGATACGCCAGGTGCATTACTGCTAATCCATACGAGGCAGCAACCAGCAGCACCAATACTGCTGCCGCCCCTACAAAAAGCGCTGTCTGGCGGCGCTGCAGGCTATACAGCTTAACCATCAGGCCAATGTGCACCACCATTACCAGCGCACCAAACAACACAAAACTGAGCAAATAATACCAATAACTCTTATAAAAATGCGCCTCACCAAAGGCGGTGTAGCGCACATAAACCTGCACATCGCGCACCTGCAGCGTGAAGCCCATCACCAGCATATAGATGATGCCCGCGACAAATACACCAATCAGCGCCGCAAAGAATGGCCGATCGGCTGCAATCGTGCGGAGAGGGGTACGCAGAAAATCCTTCTTCTCTTTGGTCATAAACAAATGGAGCCGCTGACCGGACTCGAACCGGTGACCTACGCTTTACGAAAGCGCCGCTCTACCAACTGAGCTACAGCGGCATCACCGCTATATTATACTAGAGGCGAGGCGAAAATGGAAGGCAGCGCAGCGTGATAGCCTGTAGAAGCTACCCCGCTGTAGGATGATGAATTATTCCCCTACAAACCTCTTGCGATTTTTGGTAATTGCTGCTACTATTGATCTAGCCTATGCGCTCGTAGTGAAGATGGCCTATCACGTCTCCCTGTCACGGAGAAGATCGCCGGTTCGAATCCGGTCGAGCGCGCCAGTATTGGATACGATACACCCTCTTGCAGTGCGTCAAGTGGGTGTTTTTATTTAGTGCACGAATAACCCCTGTTGTGGCTCGCATCATCATCTTCACCTCAACCCTCACACATCACAAAAACACCTCTGAGAGAGGTGTTTTTGCAGCAGTCCGATGCCAACACTTAGCGCGTAAACTTCTCGTGCAACGCATGGTACTCATAGATTTCGTCATCTGAGAACCAGTGGTTGATCTCTTGCTCAGCTTCCTCGGGATTGCCCGAAGCATGGATGAGGTTGGGCACACCCTTGTCTTCGTCGTTGGCATAGCCAAAGCTCATGTGCGAGTAGTCGCCGCGGATCGTCCCCATCTCGGCAGCCATTGGCTCGGTTGGGCCCACCAGCTTGCGCACCAGCTTGACAGCCTCTACTCCCTCAAACACCATGGCAATAACTGGCCCTTGCATCATAAAGTCCAACGTCACCCCAAAGGCGTGCTTGCCACGGCGCGACACCATTTTGCCAATTTCCTCGTAGTGGCGGTAGTAATGATCGCGCGTCGGAGCGATCATCTTGACAGCCACGATCTTGAGGCCCACCCGCTCAAAACGGGTCAAAATCTCGCCGACAATCCCCCGCTGCACAGCGTCTGGCTTGAAGACAACCAAGGTCTTTTGCACATTATTATTGTTGGGCACCGCTGTTGTTTCGCTCATAAAGCTCCTTATTGTTAGGTTTGCTTGTATTATAGCGTATTGTGAGTGATCGCGAAAATGGAAGGTGCCAGAACTGTGTATTGCTAACAAAATAATCATTATAGTCAGATATGATACCCCTGCCGACACCTGATACTCTACCTCTCTGTCTATATATTGTGGTATACTATGGCAAATGGCACAGCACTATTATATGCAAGATCTGATCATTGACTTCATCGAATACATGGAGGTGGAGCGTGGCCGATCGTCCAAAACAGCGGAGAACTACAAGCACTACCTCGAGCGCTTCGTTGAGTTTGCTGGTGCTGAGCTGACGGTCGATCAGATCACGCCCGAGTTGGTGCGGCGCTACCGCCTCTGGCTCAACCGCTACCAAAGCGTCTATGGTGAGGAGCTGGGCATGCTTACCCAGAGTTACCACCTCATCGCGCTGCGCGGCTTTCTCAACTACCTTTCTAAGCGCGACATCACCAGCCTCTCGCCCAGCAAGATCGAGCTCCCCAAGACACACAAACGGCAAGTCACGTTCCTCCATTATGACGAAGTAGAGCGGATGATTGATGCCGTGCCAAGCGATGGCAAAGAAGCCAACTTGCGCGACAAAGCCATCATCGAGTTGCTCTTCTCCAGTGGTCTGCGCGTCTCAGAGCTTGTCAATCTCAATCGCGACCACATCAACCTCAAGCGCCGCGAGTTCATGGTGCGTGGTAAGGGCCAAAAAGACCGTCCGGTCTTCGTCAGTAGCCGTGCCGCCGAGCAGATCGAGACCTACCTCAGCGCCCGGCATGATTCGCTTGACCCGCTTTTCATCAGCTATAGTCGCAACCACGGTGCCACAAACACCAGTGGCGACTTCCGCCGCCTCACGACGCGCAGTGTGCAATCGATGATTGGCAAATATGCCCGCCTCGCTGGCATCACTAAGCACGTCAGCCCCCACACTATGCGCCACAGCTTCGCGACCGACCTATTGATGAACGGTGCCGACCTGCGCAGTGTCCAGAGCATGCTCGGCCACAGCAACATCAGCACCACACAGGTCTACACCCACGTCACCGATCAACACCTGCGCGACATCTTCGAGCAGTTTCATAGTGGGAGAGAACAGGGGTAGAGTAGTATTATTGAGACTCTATATTTTATTGTCTCTCCCCTCTTCGTCGTCGCATCTTGTATAAAAATAAGACGTGTCGAGAGAACGCTGCGTTAGCTCACCCTTCCCACACTTCATCCGATGGAGTGTGAAAACTCGTTGTAATAACGAGTTTTCAGCCCTGGCGTCAAGAGGTCAATGTCTGGGAGACATTGACCCTTATAGTATTCCGAAGGAAGAAGTGTAGGGAGGGTAAGCGTGAGACGAACTCTCTACGGATTACACGATGTACCCAGTGGCCCTGCTTCATCGTTGGTGACATAGAAGTTTTTGCAGAGGCTGCCAGTGATGTCAACGCCCTGCTCTGGGAAGGTGAAGCTACCATTGGTATTGAAGCCGACATTGACGCGGCTTTTGATGCGGCGAAAGATGGTGTCTGCCCGGCCGGTGGAGTCGATTTCGGGCTGGACGGTATCGAACTTCGTCACGCTGCTTGCCCGTTTAAGCGAGATCTTGACTGCTGAGGCTTTGTACAGGCTGGTCACGCGCAAGAACGCCACACGCGAGCCAGCTGGTACAGACTCGCCACCAGCCATTTGGAGAACGGCCTGACAGGCATAGCCACCACCAGTGTAGCGCGCGTTGGAGCACGGCACGGCATTAACGGTCGTCTGAGCACCACTATCGCTATTGGCGCGCAGGCCAGGGCGTTGGATGGTGAGTGGGTTGGCATTGTCGGTGATGATGCTGGGGCGCAAGAAGTTGGTCGAGACTTGGGCGCTATCGAGCTCGCTTAGGCTCACACTTGTCTTGGTGGGCAAGACAGCCTGGGCCCGGATGAGAGCTGGCGCGTTGGGGCTCCACTGGTCTTTGCGTGGCAACGAGCGGAGGTCGCCGGAGGTTGGTGTTTCGATGGAGGCAACTTCGTTGTCGCTGTTTTTCTTGCGCATCCACTCGATCTGCACGCTATCAAAGGCATCTGCGCCAACCAGTGGGATGACGGTGGACTCCCCTTCTGCAAGGTCGAGCTTGACGTCCTCAGTCTTGGCCTCGATCTTGACGCAGGTGTAGGCTTGGTTAAGCGTGCTGCTACCACTACTCGTCTTGATGGTGGTCTCACCACTAACAGACGACACTACACCGGCTGCCGCCACGGTGTTGCAACGCTGCTGCTCAATGGCGCGGCGAGCCCGCTCATTACCCTTGAGAGCCGCACGAATGACACGCTTGCCATCCTCTACTCCAGCGACCGCCGAGTCGTAGGCACTCTGCGAAAGGTCGTTGTTGCTGGCGCGCTGTTGCTCCTGTACCATCAGACGGATAAAGCTCACTGTTACTACCGTGATCAGTACTGTTGAAAACATCACCACAAAGAGCGACACCATACCGGCCTGCCGCTGCTTGTTGCTATGCTGTTGCATCCACCTCATCATCCTACCCCTGTATCAATGTCTCAAAAATATTAATGGCACAGAAGTTGTAATTAGCACTGTCATTCGTAGGCGGTTTGCAGGTCTGGTTGGCGGTATTGATCGTATCTTGCTGGTTGGTGCCAATGACGAAGCGGAGGCGGTAGATAGTGTGTGTGCCTTCGGTCGATTCGATAATGGGATTGATTTGTAAATCGCGTAGCGCCAGATCCCCCTCGCGTGAGCCCAGCAGCTCCGTTGCTTTGCTAAGAAATACATCAGTCGAGTACGTGCCACGAGCCGTTGGGTTGCAATACTGTGCACCAGCATCAGCCACACGGGCGAGGACAATCATATCGCCGCGCACATCACCCTGGCGTGTGTCGTTTTGGTAGCGGACGGCACTACCTTGCTGTAGCTTGGCGGCTGGACTCCACACATACGACATCGTACCAAAGCATAGACGCCCCAACCCACCGCCTTTGTCTGGCGACACATAGCGGATCCCATCCGCTGAGGCCAAGGCATCGCGCCGGAAGGAATCGGCCACATCGCGCCCCGCAAGGTTGATCGACTTGAGCGTCACCCCCTTTGTATACAGACCGATGATCTGCAGCGTGGAGGTCGTAATGGCAATAAGTAGCACCGAGAGGAAGCTCATCGCCAGCAGCAGCTCGATGAGAGTGAAGCCTGGCTCTCCGCGCCATGCGGCCTGCCGTGCTAGGCGCTGTTGTAGCTTCTCTCTCTGCATTTTCCCTCTGTTAGCGCGCCACATCATACAACCTCGTTACTGTGCCAATCGTCATTGGCTTATCGCTCGCTACAGTCGGCCAGCAGGCAGATACATACACATCATAGGCAAGGTTGGCGTTGGCACCCTCCGCCTTGACGATCTGAACGAAGAGCCCCTGCGCCCGCGGATCATTGCCAAAGTCTACCTTACTGTAGGTTGTGGGTTCAGGTTGGTAGCTCGCATTGGTCGGCTCGAAGAGACGGATGACCTGTTTACCCGAGGCAGCATCGGCCCGCGGCGCAACAAAGAATGCGCCGCGCCCCCGCAATGTATCTGGCGAAAGGCGGCAGTTGCTCTCAGCTAGCTCGCTCAGCGTAATAGGCGTGGTCGTGCCTACCTTGCCTTTGATGGTCTCCCACAGCTGCTGGTTGACTGCCTGCTGAGCAGTCCGAATCAGTAACACCTGCGAGTCGATCTGCTGCCGCACCTGCGTCACCTCCAGCGAGCGCTGCGCCAGCGCCATGCCCTGGTTCATAATCATAAATGCCCCCACAATTACCATACTAAAGAGCACGAAGGCAAACATCACCTCAATGATCGTATCACCCCGCTCGTGGCGACGCTCTAGCATTGGCCTATTCCTCCACCAATCAACTTCACGCTGCTGGCCGAGCTGCCACCCCGGGCAATCACTGCCCCACTAATGCCAGTAAAGACCAAGCCGTCGGGGTCAATACAGAGGTTGGTGTCGCCTTTTTGGGCGTCATTATCAGGCGAGAGAACGGTCATAGGGTTGTCTGTGTTGCCAATGTAGGTCTTGATGGCACCACTGGAGGGCGAGCGCACGATCAAATACGAGTGGCGTGCACCCTGCCGCAGCGCCGTCTCCCACGCTAGTTCATAGGTAGTTGTCTGGCTGGCGGTGTCCGACAAAACAAGCCCCGAGCGAGTCAGCGCCTCATAATCCGTTGCTGCAGTTGAGCCATCACGCGTGGCGTAGATTGTCCGCGCTATGAGGCTTCGTCCATCACGGCCAGTGGTAATGAACCGCCCAATAATAGTGCACTCGCTTGTGCCCGGCACCTGCGGAGTAATACTCTGGCTAATGCCGCTGGTGCTACAGCCAAGGTTGCGGTCGTGATCATTCTGGACATTCACCACCCGGTCGTACTCCCCCTGGAAGAAGCTCACCAGCGAATGGGTGGCATCGCGGTAGCGCTGGGCATTGACCGTCGCGCCCACACCTACCATGATCCCGGCTGCCATTGCCCCACTCACCGCCAAAAACAGCATCATCTCAATAATGGTGAACCCTGGCTTCACTGGCATACTCATAACCTCTCTAGTATAGCACAAGCAGCATTAGCAGCACAGGGCGATGAGGCGATTCTACAGCCCCAGCGGCAATGCCACCAGCGCGCGCAAGATATGCCCACCAAACAAGAGTGAAATAACGCAGCCAATGATAAGCAGCGGCCCAAATGGTACCTGCGAGCGTGTATTGAGCTGGCCCCGCACCAGGCCCGGCAGGACGATGATGCAACCCAGCATGTTGGAGAAAAACAGCGTCATAAAGGCCAATCGCCAATCGCCCAGTAGCAGCGCCAAGCCCACGCAGAGCTTCACATCGCCAAAGCCAATCCACGCTCCGCGCGAGATGGCATACAGCCCACCATACAACCCCGCCAGTAGCGCCACCGCCCCCGTGAGCGATACAAGATCAACATCGTGCAGCGTCGTCATCCGCACCAGCACGAAGAGTGCGCCCAGTGCCATCAAGCCATAGTTAAGCGGGTCAGGCAGGAGCTGCCACTTGGCGTCATACGCCGCGAGGATCATCAGCACCAAGGCCACCACCACCCACACAGCAAAGAGTAAGCTACTGGCTGGCAGTGCCCACGGCCACACCAGGTACGACAGTGCCAAGCCCACCCCCAGCACCAGCTCCATCACCAGCTCGAACCAACCAATGAACTGCTGGCAATAGCGGCAGCGCCCACCAGTCGACAGCCAGCTCACTACGGGGAGTAGATCATACCACGCCAGCACATACCCACAGTGCAGGCAGCGCGAGCGGTCGTCTCGCAGTGTGCCTTGCAAGAGGACGCGCAGTTGACGCCATTCGTGTTTGTCGTAGGGGTGGCCGGTTTGCTTATCAGTCCGCAGTTGCCGCGCGCGCACCCGCCACACTTGCGCGCCCGCAAAGCTACCCAGCACTACACCGAGGAGGAGCAGTGCGCCTGCTATCAAGATCGTCATACCTCACTAGTATAGCAAAGATATGCAAGAACGTGCTACATCATCACGCCCTACCGAAGGCTCATGCAGACATACTATCCGGCCAGAATATACGGCAGGTTCTCACACCCACTTGGCTACTGGCCTTCGCAAATTTTCTTGTTCGGCAAGCATGGTGTGTGAGCCTCGGGATTTATCTGTACCTTGCATATACAAATCTCATTTTCTTAATGCCACCCCACCTCCCCACCACTTCTTCCAATTGGTGTACGAGAATCTGTGAAGGCTCAGAGCTTACGTCGTTAAAAATAGGTTAACACAAGAACGTGACATTTTGGGATGAAGCTATACTCGCGCGGTATTACCTCTGACTGCTGGGTTGTACCTGTGACGAAAATGTTTCGGCCAGATAAAACCAAGAGCTTTTCCGCCCGCTTAGTCGCTAGCCTTCTAGAATATTTTCTTACACAAGTACAACTCAGTAATTCGTGTACTCCATATATAAAAAGAGGCTGGCACCCCTTTGGTACCAGCCATCTTCTTGTGTGTCTTTTGCCTCTACTACGACTCGAGGCAGTATGCCACGCCGTTGCCGCCTGCCTCTAGCTTGGTGACGACGACGAATTGCTTCGATGTGCCCTTCTTGAGGGTAGCGCCATCAGAGTTGGTGGCGTCGCAGCGCACACCCTTGACGACGATGGCGCTCTCGGTAGAAGGCGTTACGGTGCCATTGCCCGCATTATCTTGGACGGTGATGCTCTCTTTGTCGAGGTTCGAGAGATCGCCCAGGTAGCCCTTGAGGCCATTGCTGTCGGGGAACTTCCCGCGGTTGTTTGATGTGTATTGCGTCACAGCAGCAGCGATGTTTTGCACATCATTCTTGCGCGCTGTGTCGCGCTGACCCCGCTGCAGAGCAGGTAGCGCCACAAAGACCATCAAGAATATCAAGGCGGCAATCGCCAGCACCAGCATCACCTCGATGATGGTAAACCCTTCTTGTTTCGCTTGGTGTTGTTTCATACTTCTCCTTTGTACCAATGTACGAATATGCTTACGTTACTGCTATCATAGCGTAGAATGGCAGCGTTGTCTAGGTTTTGTTCGCACAAGATGATGAGCCTATATGGAGAGGCGCAAAACTGCGCTATGTTGCCAATATTTTGGGTATGATTGCTATCCCCTACTTCTGCGGCACATCAATGTATTCTTGCACTTTGCCGTCGCTTTTGAGCTGGGCAACTTGCTTGGTGAGCTCAGTGAGGGGGATGTAGAGGTAGGTGAAGCGGATTTTGCTGTCGTTTTTTTCGTTGACTTTGACGAAGTAGTAGCCACTGTCGGTCGTGCTCTTGATAACGCCAGAGGGTTTGCCAGGCTCGAGCTTAGCGATCTCACTCACCGCGAGGCCGTTGTAACTACTGGCAAGATTGATCAGGCCAGAATCCCCCACCTGCGGTTTGCTGCGGCCACTGCCACCAAGCTCGGTCGCGATTTTGGCAAACTCACCATTGCTGCTTGCCACTAGCCCCGCGGCTTTGCGCTGCAACTCATCGGCCGTTTTATCAACCGCAAAGGCTACTCGAGCCCGCACAATGCTGCGCCGTACCGCCTGGCGATAATCCGATGGCGACCAGTTATACATCATGCGCGACGATGCATCATACGTTTCTTGGCTAATCTTGCCATTAGCGGTGTTGCGCTGCTGCTCGATAACGGTATCAATGTCTTGATCGCTCACCGTGATGTTGTACTGGCGTGCCAGCTTGGCGGCGTAGGTATCAACCAGCGCTCGGTTGAGCGACTCACGCTTGATGTGCTTGAGCTGCTCGCGGCCATCATCACTGTCGATGCGGATCTCATCGTACTTACCAAGGTAGAATTTTGACCCCCGATACTGCACTAGGTAGTCGCTATAGCGCACGAGCTCGCCATCAATACTAGCCACCGGCACGGGAAAGATCTGCGTCATGCGGTAGAGGAGGTTGTTGGAGCTTTGGGCAATGTAGAGCTGCTGCCACGCCACTGCCGCCAGCAGTAAGGCTGCCACTAGCGCCACAATGATCGTGTTGATAATCACCCGTCGGCGTGACGTCTGGATAGGGTACTTGAACTTGCGCCCACCAGCCAATATCTCTTCGCGGTGTGCTGCCACCGTCTCATTGGTGATACGCTCGAACTTCTTGGGAGTATTGGGGTTGGCTGTGCCCGCCTCTGTTTTGGCAGATTTACCTGCTTTCTTACCCTTTCGCTGCGGCTTGAGCGCTGCCAGGCGATCTTTCAGACCAGTGGCTGGGGCGGCTGATGTAGCTTGGGTGCCGTAGCGGCTGCGTTTGGGTTTTTTGTTTGGTAATTTCATGGTGATACTCCTGCTGCTTGTGCTGCGCGCTCCGCCTCGCTGACGGCATCTTGCAGCTGATTGTAGATCTGCTCGGGATGATCGACATTGCGGATGATGAGATCGCCCACAAATGTTTGGATCACAATCGTACCAAAATGAAACACCTCACCCGAGAATCCTGGTATATTATAGCTGATATTTTGAATTTTTGCCAAGCTCAGCTCCACCACATCGGTACCAAAAAATCCTTTTTGCGTCACCTGGCGGATGCGCTGGTCGGTCACAATGTAGTAGGTGTAGCGCCACATCAAAAAATGATAGCAAAAGCCAATAGACCCCAAGACGAGCCCCACCACTGGCAGCAAGAACAGCTCCAATGTGTCTTGCCAGATCAGCGGTGGAATAGCCCCCACCGCCAGTGGCAGCAGCATATAAAACCCCTTGCGCATGGCAATAATATGCCGCCGAAAGACAAACAGCAGCTCCTCACCCTCGCGCTGCCCGTTAAATGCCTTGGTCTGTGCCATTATGCCCTGCCTTTTTGTGTGATGATTGTTATGCTTTTCTTGCTGTCTATTGTAGCACGAACTCACCTCCACTTGGGTGCCAAACCTCGCTGCCAGCTACTATAGGGACTCACTAGACCGAAAATGTTCCGGCCAGAATATATCATAGAGCTTGTCCGCTTGCTTGGTCGCTGGCCTCCAGATATTTTCTTGTGCAGTGAGCGCCCTATAGCAGCAGTACCCTTGCTGCATCTCACGCTCACCCTCCCCACACTCCATCGGATGAAGTGATGAGAGGGTGAGCTAGCGCAGAAGAAGCAAAAACTTCAATTATTCACCCCCTTGACACTACCCCACAACCCCTGCGTATAATGAGGTCATGCATAGTATGCGGAGTATTTGTATATGGTGACGGCTGGGCGATTTATTCATAAGCGCCGCACCACTGCTGGTGCCGGAGCACCACCAGTGCCACCGCCACACCACCCACCAGCTGCGCCACCAGTGCCGAAGGTACCAACGCCAGCGGCTGTCGACCCCACCGAGCCAATCGCAGCACCTGACTGGCAGCGTCGCCTTGGCCATGGCATCGTGCGAGCGCTCTGCATACTTGCGGCAGGAGCACTTGGCTGGCTATGCTACCTCTGTTGGACAAGTGGTGGCACGCGCGCCATGCCAGCCGACTTTATGGCTTGGGTCGTCTCATTCGCCCTCTTCTCCTCCGCCACTATGTTCGTTGGTGCTGCCTGCAGCCGCTGGGAAGATATGTCCGACTGGGTACGATGGGCAGCTGAGGTAGTCGGTGGGTTTGGGAGACAATAAAAAGCCCCACGTTTCTTCGCTTCGTAGTTCTGCGCTTACCATCACAAGATACTCAAGCAAAACAAAAAACTCGCCGTTACCTTGGCGAGTTTTTGCTAGAGCAAGTCAGCACACTCTAGCACGCCATAATATTGCATGACTAATTTATATAAATCTTGGTACCCCGGATAGGAGTCGAACCTACAACCTTCTCCTTAGGACGGAGCCGCTCTATCCAGTTGAGCTACCAGGGCATGGGTATAGTATAGCATGTTACAGCACGCTATGTGTGATATACTTTATGCAACGAGAGAAAGTTATGATACCTTTTGTATTTATGGATGAATCTGGCAATAAGCAAGAAGACAGGTTTTTTGTATGTGGCTTTTTAGAAATCCAGAACCCACACTTATTTATTAGCAAGCTACAACGCATTCGAGATCAGATATTTAATACTATACAGGTGCAACGCGAAGAAAGATCAAGGCAATATCTTCTAGAAAATGACTTACAAGGGTTATTTTCGCTCGCACGCAAGCAATCATCTTTTGAGCTAAAATTCAATAAAATCACTCTCCATACAATCAAATTATACGACGATTTTATTAAAGCTCTCGCAATAAAAACAGAGTTTCGCTTTAAGGCAATAGTTATCGATAGACGCGATCCAGAATACTGTCATGACGGATCTCTTGAGGGTATGTATAGGCGCATTATGCATATGTACTTTGATCATATACAAACAACCCCTTGTGTCTTTGTACCGGATCAATTTGACCCTCAATTCGATTGGGCAACAGTAATTAATCGACCTCAAAAGATATTAGGTGTCTTGCCAGCGACATCACATGAATTTCTACCATTGCAAACTGTTGATTTACTGACTGGCATTATTAGACTAGGCCTCGAAATACAGTCTGGAGAAAAACAAAAACTTGGGCGAAATGACACTACACGAAAGCAAATGATAAAGACTTTTGAACAATATTTTTCTATTGAAATCAAACCTGTTGCAGATAGTCCCAAAAAGCCTATCGGAATATGGACGATTGATTTTAGTAAATCGAAAAAGCCGAGGCATGAACACTAATCCAACCCCGGCTATATTGCATTTTTATCGTAACATATGCTACCTATATATTCAACCTTTTTTGTGCACTACGTCAGCTGCCCTACCAAGCTATATATCGGGAAGAGGATGGCTGCCACCATGCCGCCAGCCACGATGGCGAGGACGACCATCAGCACGGGCTCGATGGCGGTGGAGATGTTGCGGATCTCTTCGTCTAGCTCGTCTTCGTAGACCTGGGCAGTCTTACCCATCATTTCGTCGATCTTGCCCGATTGCTCACCAATCTTGATCATCTGTGGCACCATTGGCAAGATGTAATCCTCACGGCTCAGTGAGACAGACAGCGCTCGCCCACCCTTAACCTTCTCGGCAGTCCGGCGGATAGAAGCCTCGATAATCGTATTATTGACCCCTGTCGCGGTAATGTCGAGCATGTCGAGCATAGGCACACCAGTCGCAAGCAGCGTCTGGCCAGTACGGGTAAAGCGCGCCATGTAAAGCTTGCGAAACATACTGCCGACGAAGGGCATATTAAGCTTAAGTGTGTCGAAAGTGCGTGTGCCGGGGCCTGTCTTGGCGTATTGGCGGGTGAAGTAGATAGCACCCACCAGCAAAATCAGCTCTGCCCACCAGAAGCTTGCAGTAAACTTCGCCACAGCGATTAGTGCCGCAGTGAGGAATGGCAGTGTCTTGTGCATATCACTATATAGCTTCTCAACCTGTGGCACCACCACGAGCAACATAAAGAGCATCACGCCCATGATCACCGCTAGGACGATGGCTGGGTACGTCATGGCACCGCGAATCTTGCTCACCATGGCGGCATCCTTTTCCTGCTGGGAGGCAACCCGCTTGAGCGCTTGATCGAGTGTACCAGAGGCCTCACCTGCAGTCACGAGCGAGAGGTAGATCTTGTCAAAGATCTCGGGGTGTTTGCCAAAGGAGTCCGATAGCTGCCGACCACCCTCAACATCGGCAATGATTTCTTGGATAATCTCTTGCAGCTTCTTGTTCTCCGTCTGCTCCAGCACCGTACGAAGGCTCTGCGACAGAGGTAGCCCCGCACCAATCAGCGTCGCGAGCTGGCGCGTAAAGACCACCTTGTCTTTGGTTGTCACGCGGCGTGTCAGGCTGCCAAAGAGCCCACCGCTCTCATCGACTTCTTTGATGTCGAGCGGAACGAAGCCTTGCTCAGTCAAAACGCGCGCCGCTGCCATCTCAGACTCGGCCTGGACGATAGATTTGATGATGGTGTCGGTCGCTTTGTCGCGTGCTTCGTAGTTGAACTTTCGCATCGATTATCCTCTCATTAAGCGCTCAAATTCGGTGAGATCAACCGCAAATTCGCGGGCGCTGTCGTACGTCACGGTGCCACTCTGGACCAGGCTCACCAATGTGCGATCCATCGTCTGCATGCCTTGGTCGGCCCCAGTCTGGATGATAGCATCGAGCTGGTGGCTCTTGCCCTCGCGGATGACGTTACGCACCGCCGGGTTGGCCACCAAGACCTCAGCGGCCACCACTCGCCCACCACCGATGGCTGGCACGAGGCGCTGGCTACAGATTGCCATCAAGATATTGGCCAGCTGAGCTCGAATCTGTGGCTGCTGGTGCGGCGGGAAGACGTCGATCATACGGTCGATACTCTGCGCTGCACTGTTGGTGTGCAGGGTGGCAAACACCAAGTGACCTGTCTCGGCAATGGTAATGGCAGCACTGATCGTCTCAAGATCGCGCATCTCACCAATCAGCACGACATCTGGGTCTTGGCGTAGACTGGAGCGCAGCGCGGCGCTAAAGGAGTAGGTATCGTAGTGCACCTCACGCTGCACCACCACCGAGCGCTTACTCTTGTGAGTGAACTCAATCGGGTCTTCGATGGTGATGATGTGGTGCGACTTCTCAGTGTTGATCTTATCGATCAAAGCAGCCAGCGTGGTAGACTTACCACTACCAGTTGGCCCCGTCACCAGCACCAGGCCACGCGGGAAGTCGGCGAAGGTCATGACGACGGGCGGCATACCGAGCTCGGTCACAGATTTGATTTCATTCGGGATCAAACGCAGCGCGGCCGCCAAGTTGCCCCGCTCATGAAAGGCATTCACCCGGAAGCGTCCAAGATTACCAAAGGCAAAGCTAAAGTCGAACTCTTTGTCCTTCATCAGCACCTGCTGCTGGTCTTGGTCGAGAATAGCAAAAACAAGCCGCTCCACCTGTGCTTCGTCCAGTGGGCCAAAGCCCGCCACAGGGGTCAGCGCGCCATCGATGCGCAGCATGGGGGGTAGCCCCACCTGAATGTGCAGGTCTGAAGCGCGGCGCCGCACCACATCCTCGAGCAGGACTTCTATGCGTAATTCTCTATTTTCCATGGTTGTTGTTGGTTCCTTTCTTATGCTATGTCTGATGTGACACGGTTGACTTCCTCCAGGGTGGTAATCCCTTGCAGCGCCTTGAGGTAGCCATCTTGGCGCATCGTGATCATCCCTTGCTCGATGGCTTTCTTCTGGATCTCAGTACTCGACGCTCGGGCGGTAATGAGCTGCTGGATCTCCTCTGTCACTTCCATCACCTCAAAGAGCCCGGCTCGGCCGCTGTAGCCCCGTGGCGTGTTGGCGGTATCGCGCCCCCGCACCAGGCGATAGGATTTTTGGCCAGCTAGCGGCAAGTCACTATAGCCAAGGTCGGCCGAGATTTTGGCTGCCTCCGCCTTGGTCTTGGGTAAGAGATGCCCTACGGTACTGAGGATCATCTCTGTCTCGAGCGGGTTAGACCAATAATTCTCGTGCTGGGGCCCAATCCGGCGTACCAAGCGCTGGCCAATGATGGTATTAACGGTGCTAGCAATGAGGAATGGCTCGATATGCATATCGAGCAAGCGCGGCAACACTCCCGCTGCCGAGTTGGTGTGGAGCGTACTAAAGACAAGGTGACCCGTCAGCGCTGCCTGGACGGCGAGGTTGGCCGTCTCGTTGTCGCGGATCTCCCCCACCATCACCACATCAGGGTCTTGGCGGAGAATACTGCGCAGACCATTAGCAAAGGTAAGACCAACGTCGCTATTGACCTGAATCTGGTTGACCCCCTCCATTTTGTACTCCACCGGGTCTTCCAGTGTGACGATGTTGATGGTATCATCCTTAATTTCTTTAATCAGTGCATAGAGGCTAGTCGACTTACCGCTACCAGTTGGGCCACTGGTGAGGATCATCCCATTGGGGCGGTGAATCCCCTGGCGAATGAGCCGAAGGGCACGCCCAGCATAGCCCATCTGCTCGAGCTCGAAGGATGTGCCAGTCTTGTCCAGCAAACGGATCACTACCTGCTCACCCCACACCACTGGACTAATGGCAATACGGAGATCAACTTCCTTATCTGCCACCTTGACGGCAAATTGCCCATCCTGCGGAATACGGTGTTCATCGATCTTTAACTCAGACAGGATCTTGATCCGACTCACTAGTGCTGGCTCGATACTCTTAGGTAATTGCATAACTTCGCGCAGCACACCATCGACGCGGCAGCGAATCTTGAGCGACTTCTCGAGCGGCTCGATGTGGATATCGCTCGCACGGCTCTTTACGGCGTATTCGAGAATAGTGCTGAGAGCGCGGCTAATTGGTGAGTCTTGGACGATCGTCTTGATATCGCCCCGAGCTTCAGCGGCTGCCTCGGCCTGCGATACTTGAGCGGCCACATTGACACTACTGAGATCGGTGCGGTACTGCTCGAGCACATGACGCACCCCAGCCTCCGACGCCATAAAGACCTTGAGTGGGCGCTGGACGCGATTAGCAAGGTAGTCGACCGCCTGGACGTTGTTGGCATCAATCATCGCCACCGCCAAGCGGTTCTGCACCTCGGCTAGTGGTACTGCCATGAAACGTTCGGCAATGTCCGATGGCAAAAGCGTGAGGATATCTTGGTCGACAATTGTATTGGTGAGATTGACATACGGCACACCAGACACATGGGCAATCGCTCGGGTAAGTAGCTCGTTATCGATCGCTGACTCATCAGTTAGCACAGTCAACAATGGTCGGCCACTTTCGCGCGCCAGCTTAGTAGCATCATCAAGGCGCTGGCGCGTGATCAGCCCTTCGTCGACGAGGAGTGTGGTGAGTTTTTCTTGCATATCACTTGTCATCAGTGCCACACGCTACCTCTGTTATTTCTGCTGCGATTGCCCAATGATCGTTTCGACCGCTGGGTTGATCGCCTCCTTGTTAAACACTGCACTGTCTGGCTCATCAATCGTATCCGAGAGCTTCTCGACTGTCTCTACCTTGGTGCCACGCTGCGGCATTTGCAAGAATGGGATACTGCTCGCCACAAAAAACGCCACCACTACTGATATACTAGCGATCAAGATAATCATTGCGATGTCGGTCTTCTTCATGGTTTGATGTCCTTTTTCTTTAGCTCGATGGTTTTGGCTGGCGAGTAGTAGGCATGGGCCGAGATCTTCATGGCGACTTTGCTGTCAGTCCGCTCAATGGTCATACGGTCAATCTCGATCACGCGGATGGAGCGCTCGAAGCGCTGCAAAAGCTCGCGCAGAGCGTTGGGGTTACTGGCCGATACCTCCATAGTGAAGTGAATGGACTGCAAGTTGCCATTGCTGGCGGCGGCACCAGTGCTATTTGATGACTCGCTGTCGTCCGTCTGGTCGATATTAAGCGAATCGAGCGACACGCCTGCCACGCCATTGACCAGCTTAGACTGGAGCGATGCACCCAGCGCGAGAGCATTATCCTCCGCCGGCAGAGCATCAAGCACCACCTGGAGCGCCTTCTCATCATTATTGATGCGGCTGGCATTGAGATGTGAGTTGGTCTCCAGTACCTTCAGCTCGCCACGTAGCTTCTCCACGGCGTCGTTGTTGTTCTTGAGTACGGCAGCAGTGTTGTTCTTCTCGCCAAGCACTCGCTCTTTGAAGATAATTTGCTGCACCAAAAACCACGATATTACCAGTGCGAAGCCCACAATCACCGAGGCTCCAGCCACCCAGAGGAACATCACTCGGCTGGATTGCTCGATCTGTTGGCGCTTGTGGATAGCGGCGTCTTTCTTACTCATCTAGTTCTTCTCCTTGTTGGTCGCCTTGGGCGTAAAGAGGCTATCGGGCACATGCAGGCGCGAGTCAGTTACATTGGTGCTACCGGTTGGGGCTTCGATACGCAGATTCTTAGAGCTATTAGAGAGAAGCTCCTTGGGGTAGGTAAAGGTCAGCTTGAAGCGCAGCACCTTAGCTCCACTGGCATCCTCGCCATAGCTGGTATCGCTCACCGTCACATCGTCAGCCAGCTTGACGGTCTGGACACGGTTATCGCCATCGGTGTAGCTCAGCTTGGTGTTGAGGATCATTTTCTTGAGCTTGTCTGTCGCCTCAAAGCTGTTGGCTGCCGACCCCTCGATGGAGAGCTTGGTCTCAGACGGATCGAGGCTAACGGTCGACATCTTCACGTCATTGGGCGCAGCAGGATTAATGGCACTCAGCACATCGAAGATACGCGAGTCGATGCTCTTGTCCTTGTGCATTGAGGAGAGCTGAGCTAGTTGGTTTTGGATGGTGACGATCTGGTTGGCATCTTTAACACTACTAATCTTACCGTACTGGTCTTTGATCTCGTTGTCGGTCAGCCACTCGCGAGCACTCTGCGTACCAACATACACCACCAGCAGCGCCACCGCTGCGCCAGCGATGATACTTACGAGAATGGAGAGCGATATCACACCATTGCGCATGCGCTGGGCATGCAGGTATTCGCGCTTGACATCAGGAATGAGGTTGATCTCTATCATGCGTCGTTCCTCCGCTTTGCTAGGCCGACGGCTGTGGCAAACTCTGGTGCGACGTTAGCTAATTGCTCTTGGCTCGTCTGCGGCATATGGATACCATGCCAGGGGTTACCCGGGGCGGTCGAGACCTCTACTTTAGCCGCAACGTACTCGCTGAGATGTGGGATCATCTCGCCAAAGCCCGTCAGCGTAATGCTCGACACCTGGGCGCTAGCGTAGCGCGTCTGGAAGAATTTGATTGATTTAATAAGCTCGCTCGCAAAGTTATCCAGCGCACCCTCAATAGCACGCACCACCTGCCCATCGAGCTTATCCTCCGCCAGACCAAACTTGAGAATGAACTGCCGAGCTTGGTCCTCCTGAACGCTGAGGTTTTGTACTGCCGACTTGACGAGGCTGCTGACACCGGACGGAATAGTCCGGACGAGGCGCGGTGCCCCACCGTAGATAATGGCGAGGTCAGTCGAGAGTTCACCAATGTCGATCAGCATCACTGCGGCACCATTTGCCGCTTGCTGAGGTGGTGCAAAGGCCCGCACCATGGCGATTGGGTCGGGCTCGATAGCAATCACATTCAGTCCGAGACCCTCGATAAACTCAAGCTGATCCTCACTATATCCCTTCGATACACTGCTAATCAGCACCTCTTGCTGATCGCTCGCATGGAGCGATGGCCCAAGCAGCACCCAATCTACCTTAGCGTCGTCCGACATCGGCACATATTGGTCAATTTGGTATTTCATCGTGGCACGTAGCTCGGCATCGGAGACTTGCGGCACATCGACCACTGTTGTAAAGGTCTTGTTGGAAGGTAGGCCAATCGCAACATTCTTCGTCTTGATACCACTCTGGCCCACGGCAGTCATAATAACTTCGCCCAGGCGACGGCGCGACTCTGGTGCATCGCTGCTAGTAATACGGCGGTCAACGGGCGCATACCCATGTGCTACGAGCTCCCACTCGTCGCCAGCTGGTGCTAGCTGCAAAACCCGCACGGCATTGGTACCGATATCGAGTGCAAAGAAATCGCCCGACCCTTTTTGAAACTTCATACTCATCTATTATACATAAGCGACATTGGTTTAGGCAAGGGGGTTAGTGGGGAAAAATATGCCAAACTTGCACTGCAAAACTTCTTATCCGCCTCACCCTTATCAGGCATAAGCGGATCGATATCTCACATGTCGATCGCGCGTTGATGCTCATATGTTATGTGCCAAATCTCTCGCTCTCCACTATTTCTCGACATAATGCAAAGAAAGATAAAGAGCTCTTAAATATGACTACACCTGGGCTAAAACCGCGGTGCGGCTTCTGTTGTAGTGGCGGTAGTGATGGGTAGGTCGTTGTTTTTGTTGTAACGCGAGCCCCACATGAAGACATCGGCACGTTGGTTGAGTACCTCAGCAGCTTCGGCGAGGTTATCCTTCTCAGCGCCAAAGGTGCGGCGCAGCTGGAGCTGACGCGCCATGATGGTACCGTTGATGGTGAGCTTTTCTTTGCAGGTCTCAGCAGTGAGACCATTAAAGTACGCACCAACGTGACGGATCTCGTCGCAGGTAGAGATGACTCCCCCGCTGCCACCGGTTGGCTGAGCAATCAGCCAGGCATTCACTTCTTTAACATTATGCCGGACGACGATGTTCTTAGCCTTAATGACGAGCTGCGAAAGCTTGGTGGCATCATCTACTGTAGTGGCACCATACTTGAGGTCACCATCAATCGTCACTGTGCCGCCTGCTTCCACCACCAGCGTGCTACTGCCTGGCAGCGTACCGTGGATGGTAGCATCGCCATTAACGCTGCGCACGTTATGGCCCGCAAAGTTCCCCACGTCGATAGACGTACCAGCCGCCGCACCCCGGCCAAAGCTCGGCACCTTCACATTGCTTGGCGGTGCCCAGCGGCCAGCTGGCGTGGTGGTGTTGGCAAAGGCAAGGCTATCCTTGGAGCGGTCATAATCACCACCATACCCTCGCCGGCCAGACAGCACACCACCAGTGGCAGAGAGGATTTTGCCGCCATTTTGCGGTGCCATCATGCCATACTCAGCCCAACTGCCGTACATATTGCCATCCTTAGTCGTCTTGAGAGTAACGATCTGTGCATCGCCATTACCACTCGCCGCACCAATGCCGTTACCAACGCGCAAGTCGCCACCCCAGATCTGCACCCATGGTAGCTTCGTCACCGTTACGCAGGCGGGCGAGGAAATACGACGCTCATTGCCGTCGGTGTGTTTATAATTATAATCTTTGATAGCAACAATGCGACAGATCATATCCCCCACCTTGGCATCGGCAGCGTTGATATCTTTGGTGTCATTCAGGCGGGTGTGGCTGTCGAGATATTTTTTATTCTCACGAAAGGTGGGCTCGTTGGTGCAGTCGATCGGCTGCTTGCCGCGCAGCCAGGTGCACGCTGTGTCACTGCCACTGTAGCTACCCAGAGCATAGGGATAGCCGACTGCCGCCCCACGGTCGAAGATGCTGCTCAAGCTGCCAAGGAACTGCTGGCGGTGCTGCCCTCGCACGATAAACTGGTAGGCTGCGGCTTCGCTCTCGCTCCGGTCTTTGTCGAGGCTTGCACCAGTGTTGTGGATGGATTCGTCAATCCGACTGGGCGCAATATTCCCACCCTCCAGCGTCGCAAGCTTCTTGCCATCAATTGTGGCTGATGGATAGAGCTCAAAGTCTGAGTGCACACTAGCACACGCCGGATCGCTGCGTCGCCACGCTGGGTCACCAGCAATGCCAGGTGACCACGATATTCGTTGACAGAGTGTGCGGCCAACGTCGCTCGTTTGGATACGATAACTCGTGAAGCGGTCAGTCATGCCGCCACTCGGATACACTGTATAAAAGAGCTGTCCAGACTGGCCCGTCACATTGCGCGCGAGGCTATGCCCACCACTGTAATTATTAGCAAAGCCAGTACCATCCATCCCTACGGACACGGTTGCACTGTTGGGACCATTGTTGCGGAGATCATGCGCCCAGTAAATTTGCTCACCCGGAAAGGCTCGGACGGATTTTTGCATATTTTGCGTGCCAGGCCACTGCTTGCCCACATAGCTTTGGCCATTGATTGTCCAAGGCGGGATGCGCCGCGTAATCGTTACACTCACGTCACTGGTACCACAGGCAATATTCTCGCTAGCAGCCAGGGTACGCCCGCCATCAGTTGAGATACAGCTATACAGGCCAATCCCCACCGTACGCGACTGCCCCACCGGGATATCAAACTGGCCAATGTCGAGTTGCGCTCGCACTTCGCCCCCCTGGCTGGTGTATTGGTTTTGGCCACTGACGCGCCCACGATACATCACGCTCGACTGGACGTTCTTGATACGGCTATTGCGGTTGTAGTTCCAGTTCATGTTGCGGTCGAGGTGCATCGAGCTAATGTCGAAGGGACCCGAGCGGTTACCCGAGTAACCCGAGCCACGAATGACAATATCGACCAGGCCTGTCTGATTGTGGTCAATTGATATACCCGACTTATAATAATTCCGCTCGCCAGGCTGCGAGAACCACACCACTGCACAGGGACTGCCACTGCGGCAGAGCTCGGGCAGCTTCGCTTCTACCTCATTGTTGGGCCGAGCTGCCACCAGCCCGCCCAGCGCCGCACTTACCCCCACAGCGCACAGCAGCCCCATCAGGCCAGCACGCACCAGTGATTGGCGGCAAAAGTGTACAAATGTCATGCTTATGATTATAGCAAAGTTAGAGCGATTGTGCACTGTGTTCATGACGACGAACGCCAGATGGTGCAAATAAGTAAGTAGCGTGTGCCCGAATTGCAACATCTATAATTATCTCACACTCTACCTCCCCACGCTCCCTCCGATGGAACACTATAAGGGTCGATACTTCCCAAGTATCGACCTCTTGCGCTGGGCTGAGAATCTGTCAGCACAATGACAGATTCTCACACTCCATCAGATGAAGCGATGGGTTGGTAGAGCTAACGCAGAGATAGGTTTTAAAATTCAGGCTTTAGAGTCAACCATAGTCTATAGTCTATCGCCGCACAAGAAAATATCTGGAGGCTAGCAACCCTATTATAATTACATAAAGCGCAATGCATCCACATTCCTCGCATTTTCCTCTTCCCTCTGCCGATTTCCTCTTCGCGCTGCTATACTATATATATGAGTCTATCTATTGGTATCGTCGGCCTGCCTAATGTTGGCAAGTCGACCCTTTTCAACGCCCTCACCAACAATGATATTTTGGCAGCCAACTACCCCTTTGCCACCATCGAACCCAACACTGGCATTGTGCCTGTGCCCGATGAGCGTTTAGCAGTGCTGGCTGATATGTACCACGCCGAGAAGGTTGTGCCGGCCACGGTGACCTTTGTCGATATCGCCGGGCTGGTGGCTGGTGCCGCGAGTGGCGAGGGGTTGGGCAACAAGTTCCTCGCTCATATTCGCCAGTGCGATGCAATCGTCCACATCGTCCGTGCCTTTGCAAATGACGATATAGTCCATGTCGACACCACTGTCGACCCGCAGCGCGATATCGACATCATTAACACCGAGCTCATGCTGGCAGACATCCAGACCATCGAGACTCGCCTCACCCGCCTCAGCAAAGAAGCCAAAGCCAACCCCAAGGCGCGCAGTACACTCGAGTACCTGCAGCAGTTGCGTGACGATCTTGCCGCTGGCACCCCTGTTCATCTGAACAAAAATATTATTCACGAAGCAATCGCCGACCTCCACCTCCTCACCGCCAAGCCAGTCATCTACGTCTTTAATGTCGACGAAGCCACCCTTGCCAACGCTGAAGCCAAAGCCCGCTTAGCGGCGCTAGCTCGTGGCAGCACGGCACTCTTCATCTGCGCCACACTAGAGGATGAGCTCAAGGGACTCGACGCAAAGGATGCGCTAGAACTACTGGCGAGCTATGATGTGCCTGAGGCTGGCCTGACACAATTGATCCGAGCAGCGTACGACACACTCGGCCTGCAGAGCTACCTCACCGCTGGACCAAAGGAGGTGCACGCGTGGACGATCCATCAAGGCTGGACAGCACCACAAGCGGCTGGGGTCATCCACACCGACTTCGAGCGAGGCTTCATTGCGGCGCAGGTGGTGGATTATGACGACCTCGTGGCAGCAGGATCCGAAGCCAAAGCGCGTGAAGCAGGCAAAATCCGCACCGAAGGCAAAGCCTATGTCATGCAGCCAGGCGATGTGGTAGAATTTCGATTTAATGTAAGCAAGTGATCCTAGCTAGGAAACATAAGCAAACTCGCCATGAGCTTGTGGCGAGTTTTTGCATGGACTATTACTATAATCTTCTCGGAAGGTATAGCAAAGAGTACACTGGTAGTATATGTATCATTATGTGCGGCGCATTGCCATACCGGTCATACTCGAGGTTATTTTCATCACCTCATGTTTTGTCCTGCCACGGCGCTTGTATGTTTATAGTAATACAGCATTTTTCGTGGCGCTGCTTGGCTACATCATCGCGACAAAAAGTGTGAGTATACACCAGTGGTGTCGTGCGCTCGCTGGTGGGTGGCACTTTTGGCGGCAAGTAATACTCACGCTGATTTGCGCAGCAGGAGCATTTGGTGTGACGAGTGTGCTCGAGCAAGCCTTTCCTCACCTCGCCACAGGTGCCATTACAATGCCAGTCAAGACGGCAGGCGAATTGCTACTCTTTGCGCTCTCAACTATCGTTCTCCCCGCCATTGTAGAGGAAACAATTTTTCGCAAGCGAATGATCTGCCTGACCAGTCGCACAGCAATCATCTGCACCACTCTACTAAGTGCTATGTTGTTTGCAGCAGAGCACTTTGTCGCGCCATGGGGTGTGCTACTGGGCGTGGTGTGGGCACTGCCATTTAGCTTGGCATATAGTATGACGCGCAACGTGTATGTACCAATGACGGCACATGCCATTGCGAGCATACTCATCAATGGGCCGACGGTGGTGATGGCGCTATGTGTTGTGCTATGATGAGCGCGTTGTGTATTTTATGGTATGTATCGTCACGAGCTACAGTGTTTGCTTCATCATGCGTTTTTCTCTTATGTCAAAGATTTCTACAATAACTATATAGTTGACTCTCCAAGACACTCGCATCAGCCTATTCTTTGCTGTTTCCAAATCTGTCTATATATAATTAATATATGGCGATACGAAGGCATTATTGTATGCAGCAAACTTGCACGAGTAGATACAACGCAAGATCGCCACACGATACAATCTAAATAACTGCTGCGCGACTCTCTCATTAACCGCACTCGTTTTCTCAACTATGGTGTCGTTCTACCCTGCTCTTCTGCAATCGGTAGAACCGCTCTTGATTACCATGCGCGCCCTTCACACTACTGTCGGCTTTGTCGATAATCACACACTGGGTGCGCACCCACTGCTCGAAGTCGCGCAGGATGGCGCGGCGCACGCTGTCATTTTTGACGATGCCACTGCGTGTAAGCTGCGCGCGCTGCGCCTCAAACTGCGGCTTAACCATTGCGATGATGCTGGTATGCGAACTGCTGATACGCACTAAGTGCGGTAGAATTTTGCGCAGACTAATAAATGATACATCAATGACAATAATGTCTGGCGTGGTGGCTGGCACAAAATTGCGAATGTCGGTTTTTTCATGCAGCTCAATGCGCGGGTCGCTACGCAGGCTGGGGTGGAGCTGCTCCGTCCCCACATCCACCGCATACACCATGCGCGCACCATGCTGCAATGCATAGTCAGTAAAGCCGCCGGTGCTGCTGCCAACATCAAGCACAATAGTATTATCAAACGAAATATTAAGCCGCTGCGCCACGCTGGCTAATTTGAGCCCCGCCCGCGACACATAGCGCTCGTGCGCCACCAGCTTTATCTGCGTCGACTCATCCACAAACATCCCCGGCTTGTGCGCCACCACACCATCCACCAATACCTTGCCAAGGCGAATCCAATTTTCAGCCGCTGAGCGTGTTGCTGCTTGGCCACGCGCTACCATTGTTTTGTCTAGTCGTTGTTTTTGCATGTTCTTATTATACTGCACGAGTGGATAGATATTTAGTTGACATGAAGCTAATAGACCTGCCATGTCTTTACACAATACATGAGGCTATAGAGCATGATAATGATGAGATTAAATGAGACTGCTGCGCGCGGATATACTGCTTGCTTCCGTCATGTTTCAAATTTTGATGATGAAGAAATCCGCTTTATTCTTTGCACGCTATAGTAGCCTGCATTAACAAGACACTCAAACTATCGCGCACTGCAGCATGCTATTCTTCATTCGCACACGTTGCTGGAAGCTAGCAGGATATTCAAAACACAAGACAGCTCAGCCAGACATATAGTATATATAACAAAAATTGAGTGGGCATCGTGATAGCAAAATATCTCACTCGTATAACTACGCCACATCACCAACGAGCTGCACATTTATCTTGCCACACAAGCACCACGCACAGAAAAACACGCCGCCACTGCAGCAGATGCTTCGCATAGCGAGCCCACTCGCCTGAACAAAAAATTGATTTTGACAGCATCACATTTTTGCAAGCCAAGCCTGAGTATTTGTGTATGCCACATGGTATATTTCGCATCCTCGCAGCACATAAACAAGCCAATATGCATCGCGCGATATGTTGCATTCATGCGTGTTTTGCAAAATTTGTATGAGCCATCTATAAGCAATTCTAGCCGCAATAACAAGCATTTCATTTTTGCACAATTCTACAAATGATGATTATTTTTATCATCAGCCACTCGTGCGTGCAGTCTATACTTCGCAGCAGCATATCGCCTTGCTATGTTTCGCCCAACCTGCAAAAAACCAAAAATGAAACACTCTCCAGCCAGCCACAACAAACGTGCACAAAAAAAGCAAAATCAAAAATACTCAAACCCAAAAAATAGACGCGCCGCACAATGATCACATTTTTTATCTCGCAGCAACAGCTCCATGCATCATGCTGCTAGCCGCATTTTTTACGTGAGCGTGCTCAAACCAAACGCGTAGCTTCGCAGCTACACAACAAAAAATTGTGTTCATTATTTATATAGTACTTATGTTTACTTTGGTGCGTTTTGTATTACACCCTATTGCCATAAGCGTTATTATATTGCTAAAGGTAAGTACGCGTCTGTAACGAAAATTTGTTCATTTATGCTTATGGTTGTTGTATTTACCCAGCATGTGAGGTCACTCGCTCTTGCTGCACATCACACAAAGCAATCGTTGAGCTTGCCACATCGTTGTTGTGATAACTATATCCTGCTGGTTGTCCTGCTGTTGTTCGTACATCACTATGCCTATTGCTTCATGTTGTGCTTGTATCATCGTTTTGCCCGATTGCTGTACTTCCTACGACGATCATATTTCGAACGTTCGCTAGGTATTCTCTGTTTCTATTCTGTCTTTTTTACAATACCCTGCATATTTTGGCATCATCCTCGTCGCAGAGAGCTGTGTTGCATTCTCCACAATAATATCTTGATGTTATCGAGCTTGACGGTAAGCCTCATGTGTTGGTTATTACAACATTATGTATACTCTTTTTCTCACACGTACCCTTTAGTAAAAAACACAGCGCACCCATAAGCTTGTGCTTAAAATTGGCCAAAAATCGTCTCTACTCTACGTTGTTTTTATCACATCTCTAGGATACTTCAACCTAAACATCACACGGCACAAAAAATACACCGCTTTTCGCGGTGTATGTGTGCTATCCCTACGGTATATTCTCACTTTTGCATGTAAACGCGATGAGAGCGGCTCTCACGAGCTCTCAGGGCACTATTTCTTGCGCTCGCGATACTCTCCGCTTGCTGTATCGACAGAAATGATGTCGCCCGTCTTAATAAAGGCCGGCACCTTGACCACCAAGCCCGTCTCCAGCGTCGCATCTTTGAGCACACTGCTGGTTGTATCACCTTTTACAACATCTTCGGTGTAGGTGACTTGAAGGTAGAGGTTTTTTGGCAGCTCGACATTGATCACCTTGCCGTCGAAGAATTGCAAACCGAGGTTATCCCCTTCCTTCAAGTAGTCCTTAGCGCTGTCGACGAGGTCTGCAGCAAGCTCAAACTGCTCAAAGCTGGTTGGCTCCATAAAGTAGAATGTATCACCATCATTATAGAGGTACTGCACGCTCTGTGTTGATACCTCGGCGGGCTCAATCTTGTCTTGCCCCTTGAAAGTTTTGGGCAGCACGCTCCCATCGATCAAGTTCTTCAGCCGCACATTGACAATTGAGCCACCCCGGCCCATTACCTTCTGATTATAGTCCACAACCCGATACGGCTTGCCATCGAGCTGCACAATCACGCCTTTTTTGAGGTCAGTTGGTTGGTACATCACCTATCTCCTGTTTAGTAGTTGCTGCTTCGTTCGAAACATCCGCCAGCGCAGTCACAGAGGTACTGCGCTGAAAAAGCTCCTAACCTTGCGCCACAAATGGCAGCAACGCCAAGTGGCGAGCACGCTTCACCGCTACAGCGAGCTGTCGCTGTTGTTTATCCGACAACCCTGTGCGACTGCGTGGCTCGATCTGCCCATAAATATTAATGAACTTTTGCAATGTCTTTGCATCTTTGTAGTCAAAATAGACCGGTGTGTCCTTGCGCATGCGCTTGGCCATTATTTGTTCTCCTTTAGTATGTTGTTAAAATGGTATTTCTGATAGGTCAATCGGCTTGTCGTCGATGTCTTCGATGACGACATCCTGGCTACTACCACTGTTAGCTGGTGCTGGTGTTGTGTTTCCGTCAGCACGTCCACCACCAACGAAGGTGAAGTCCTCTACTGTTACTTCTACAACAGAGCGCTTGTTGCCATCCTTATCGTCGTAACTGCGCTGGTCGAGGCGACCACTAACGAGCAGCGGGCTACCCTTCTTCACATATTGTGCAATGGTTTCGCCAGTCCGCCCCCAGGCTACACAGTTAATGAAGCTGGTTTGGTCTTGGTTTTGGCCATTTTGGTTGCGCCATGTGCGAGTGACCGCTAGTGTAAAATTCGCAACGTTCTGCCCACTGGCTGTGGTGCGCACCTCTATATCGCGCGTCAAATTGCCCATCAAAATAACTTTGCTAAATCCTCGAGCCATACATCCTCCTCGATTCTTTACTGTGGTTATTAGTTGTTGTGGTAATTTTTACTCTTCTGTCTGGCGGCTAGCTTCACGTGCTTTGGCCTCGGCCATCAGCTTGCGGCCCTTCTCGTCCACTTTGACGAGCAAGTAGCGAATCACATCATCAGAAATATTCAGCGCATTGCTGATCTTTAGTGGTGCATCGGCAGGCAGCGCCACCTCAAAGTAGACATACACCGCAAAGTCTTCCTTCTTAATACTATACTGTAGCTTTTTCTTGCCCCAGTTGTCTTCGCTGGTAATAGAGCCACCAGCGCCGAGCACCAGCTCACGCACCTTAGCAAGCGGTGCTTCAAGGTTTGATTCTAGATCTGGCCGAATCAAAACCGTTAGTTCATATTGTTTCATATGTAAACCTCCTTTGGGATCCATATGGATGTTTATCCGGACGATAAACTTAGGTTAATAACGCATTATATTATACGCGAGACAGCATGCAAAGTCTAGCGAGGTACAGGGGTGTGGAGGTGTTGTGCTTTTTAGTTTTTCTATTTTTTGAATGGTCACATACTCTGTGTAATTATAAGTTGTTAGTTACCTCATTCGCCGCATGATTGCACCCCGTCTTGCAAGCACTTATCCATCCTGCCATAAGCCAAGAAGTGGCATGACGCGATCATATGCTCTATCCGCATTTCACAAAAAAGATAATTACATTATGGCGCTACAATTCGCTTGCTTCGCCCCATCACTATCCTTAATATATTATGCCCATATATTATATATAAGCCCAGCAAAGCACCCTTTAAACGCTATCGCATCTATAAAATAATACTTGTTATATGTCAAAATATGAAAAATGAACCACCCGTACTTGTCGTGTATATATTACTTTGTCTTTCGCTCTTTTAGCTCTTTCAATGCTGCGATGTATCTATAAAAATTATCGAGCCAGTTTTCGCTTGTGCTTATTTCGCTATTGCTTCTGCCTAAAGCGAAGTATTGTTTTGCTGTCTCCTTGCGCATTTTTGTCAGAGCCACCTATAGCACTCCATGGGGCCATTATGTCTATCTCATTTTTGCACACTACTTACATAGAGCCAGCTGCCCCGCCTCCATACATCGTACATGCAGGTCGATATTTTGCCATTTGTTTCCATACCATAAAGTACTATATAATGCAAAACGTGAAAATTTTGAAACCTTCATTCGTACCATCAACGATGCATCATTATTTTTTATCCAAGCCATACATCGCACCCTATTAGATCGTGTATATGTAATAACCATAACCACTATATACTGCTTGTGTTTGTCGCACATTCGCCTACATTTAACACACAATTAGCCACCTACGCTCAAAAATATGAAAATAGCACCATGCTAACCCACTCGCTGGATCATATACATCACACTCCATTCATTTTTTGACTTCGCACTCACACTCTGAGGTTGTTTTATACACCTAATGCTTTGCTATACTAATTATGCCTATCTCACCATCAACTATCCTTTGCTTGCATTATGCAACCAATTATGAAAATTTGTGACTATATCGTATTGGCGTGGCGCAGACGCAAATCCAACCATCACCATTAACTCACAAAGCACCATCTAGGCCACAAAGTTACTCGCACTTACTGCATATTTTGGCTCACCAATGCCTGCTATTTCTGACCCCCATCACACCCATCTGCTTGATTATGCAAATTTTGCTGACAAACCTATCGTTGAATATTATCCTACTATTTTCACACACTCATTTCACTTCAACCACATACCATCATGTCTCGTGATGCAGAAAATTCTTATCACGTACTCCATTGTTGCATCACGTCATGGCAAAAAATACCATTTTTTGGTTACGACCAATCGACTGTCGCAATACATAGTTCGCATGTCATGCACGCCTCACCAAAATCATCACATTATTTTGGCACGCACGAACCATCATTGCTTCTTGGCACTATATTTTTGCACCACTTTGCCAGGCTGAGTTTTGTTGTTCTCAAATTTTTATTATGAATATCATCATATTCTGTTCATATACCTTAGCGAGACGACACTTTACTTAACTCGCTTCTTGTATCACATTCAAGCCTCTTGTGCTCGCACGCGTCGCACAGATTTTAACCAAAACATGGTAGTCATTTACTCAAGCGAACTCACTCCCTGCTGCATCTCACAACCTCACATTCATTTTTGCAGATTTCCCTAATCAAAAATGTGAAAATTTTGCGCTGCTACTACACGCGCTTCATTTTCATCACACATATTGTACGTTGCTCCTCTATCTTTCTATCTAGCCGTGTCAATTTTTGCATGCTCGCTCACAAATCTTCGCATAGATGTAGACACTGCCATCATACCTATTTTATGTTTACTACCAAGCAATCCATTCTTGCATCATTCATCACTCGTATAGTAGCAAAAAATATTTTGCACGCGCATTATGCTGCAAAGTTGCAAACGTTTTTGCTAGACATCGCTAATTTTTATTAATAGCAAATAGTCCATCAGCGTTTTTTATTACAGCGTCGCAATGCGACATTATTTTTTGTCACGTATGTAGTATCCGCTTGCTACTCTAGTCGTTGAAAAATCATTTTTTGCAATAGTACACTTCTATCACTCTTTCTGTGTGTGAAAATATTGCAACATATGCATCATACACCAATTAGAACGGACAAAAAATAATATTCTACTACAGAATAATTATTAATAATGTAGTGCTCACTCATATTTTTGCAAATCATTTTGCAAAAGTGTCTCAGCTACTGCAAAAACTGCTTGTCGCTCTGCATTATACTTTGCCGTTTTCTCATTTTTTACTTTTTATATTTCAATTCATACTGCACTCGTCACTCATCTACTTCGTGCCCACTCAAATTTTCATCAATATAGCGGCAATAAATATCATGAACGAATTCTTGCATTATTCATGCTCTCTTACTGTCTCCTTGCTTGTGTTATGTGTGGCATCATATACAAAAAAGATATATTCGATGAAGTAATCGACTCACTTTGCACACAAAATACTCATCACCATGCCCTATGTATAGTACATGAGCGCATCTATACCCGCTTAATTTACCATTTACTACTCTGAATATACTCTTGTTATATTCAGACATTCTCTTGCTCACCCTCAAGTAATTTATAATACATAAAGAAAATCCATATAGCACACAAATACCCCTATAGCATAAAAATTACATTATTTTCTTACCACAACGGGCGCATTGCACCGACCAATACACGCGACCATTAAAAATTCAATGGCATAGCACGTGCCCTTGTTTATTCTTTGCAATCACCATAGATTTTTTGCACAGAAAAACCAGTGCTCATCACACTGGCTTTCTCTCGCCTATAGCTAACTTTTATGCAGCGAGTGAGAAGTCTCCTTGGACCAAACCAAGTTCATCACTATACTCAAGCCGTTGCGACTCTGTAGTCGGAACCAACACAATACCACTTGCAGTGCTAAGCTCGCCATCAAGCACATCACCTTGATCTGTGATCATCTGCGGGCCTTCGCCTGGCTCACCCTGAATAATGCCATACACAACAGGGGCACTATCGACCATCTCTTGATCTGGGCGCTTCCCAACATAAAACCCAATCAATGAGCCGATTACCCCTTCTTCCGCTCCACCATCTTCGCCTAAAGAAATCGCCGCTTCTTGGTGGGATAGCGACGACTCAATTGCGGAATACAGCGATGATACATCGCCTTGAGTGTCCTTAGGGCTCTTAAAGTCGTCAACAATTAGCACGACATATGGGACATCATTGACCTCAATAATATCACCAATTGCCAAGCCTAGCTCATCGCGCAGCTCGGATAATTTATTATGAATGGTATCAATGTGCTGATCTGTCATCTCAGCCATCGACAGTGCAAATAGCGGCCCAAGCTCGCGCTGCAGCCAGCCTCGAATCTCTTGAGCAGATGGCAGCTCAAGAGCATTTGGCTTGCCATATCGATCATTAAACTTTTTGTCTGTCGGCCCATCTCCATCATTTGCTGTGTCGTATTTCGAATATTTTGCCTCGCCCACTGGCGGCTTGTCGCTTTTAGCAAACGACTTTTCTCTTGTGTTATTGGTATACTCACTCATAGTTTTTTATACTCCGCACTATGATTTTGGTTAACGGCATTGGCTCCTTTCTGCCGATTCCTCCCTGCTGCGTGCTTTGTGGCGCTAGCAGCGTGGTAGTAAGTAATCGTATCAACTTGCATTATAGCACAAAACCAGCGCCTGCAAAGCTATTTTTGGCCTTATTTTCGCATTATTTTCTCCATATGTACCCCTGTCGTACCAGTGGTGACTATTTGGACGATAATTATATATTTTTCGCAAGCATTTTGGCTTTAATTACGCATTTTTCTCCTTCACAAATAACACCCTCACTGCCTACCTGCTCCTGCTCTGTCGCTGCATGTGTGTAGAGTAAATATCAGCTGTGATGATACCCCACTCCAGCGCTGAAATAAGTCTTATGGTGATGAAGAGCTAGCTACTAGCGAAGCTGCCCAGTTCTAAGGCGCTGTATACAGATTCTGCTGTGTAGCCTAGAGTCTAGATCTTATCCAAACCACCGCTAAACGGCCTCTCATGCCTCACCAAAGGCCAATCAACATGCATAGCATACCCCTGTTATGCCACACACCACAGCAAACCACAGCATACCATCCACTATCACAGTCACTCACTATGCAGCCATAGCAAAACCGCCCAAGGCAATCTACCTCGGGCGGTCGTGTATCCTGCGCTGCGGAGCTTAGCCGCGAGCAAAGTGGGCAAAGGCGCGGTTGGCCTCGGCCATTTTGTGGGTGTCTTCCTTTTTCTTGAAGGCAACGCCGGTTTGGTTGCACGCATCAACGATCTCTGTTGCCAGGCGCTTGCTGTACGGCATGCCACTCTTGGAGCGAGCAGCCTGCACCAGCCACATAAAGGCAAAGTGCTGCTGACGATGACCCTGAATGGGGAATGGAATCTGGTAGTTCGCACCACCAACGCGGCGACTCTTTACCTCAAAGCTAGGACTGATGTTCTTGATGCAGGTCTCAAACACTTCTAGTGGATCCTCACTTTTAAGGCTTCGTGCGGCCTGCTCGAGCGCACTATAGACAGCCCGCTCAGCAACCTGCTTTTTGCCGTCTAGCATCGATTTGTTAATCAAGCGCTGCACCAGCACCGACTGGTACTTGCGGTCTGGCTTGATGGTGCGCTGGAGTTTTTTCGTGACTTTACGAGGCATGGTTAGTTACCCTCCTTCTTGGCGCCGTACTTGCTGCGGCCTTGCTTACGCTTCGATACCCCTTGCAGGTCGAGCGCGCCACGGACGATGTGGTAGCGCACACCTGGGAGGTCTGGCACACGGCCACCACGGACGAGCACCACCGCGTGCTCCTGCAGGTTGTGACCTTCGCCGCCAATGTATGCCCAGACTTCGTGGCCGTTGGTCAGGCGCACACGAGCCACCTTGCGCATAGCGGAGTTTGGCTTCTTGGGGGTCTTGGTCGTTACCTTGACGCAGACGCCACGCTTGAGCGGTGCATTTTGGTCGTAGTAGCGCACCTTGAGTGCGTTGTGGATGCGCCCCAGCGCTGGCGACTTCGACTTCCGAGCCGCCGTCTTGCGTGGCTTGCGCACCAATTGGTTGATGGTTGGCATGCAATTCTCCTTATTGCTTATTGTTCGGTTTCTATCGTCCACCCCACTATTGGATTAGTAGTGTGAGCATAGAGCACCTGTCGCTGGGTTATAGTAGCCCAGCATCTGTGTGTACGATTATGGAGCAGCACCTCCGCCTCGTGTCTGTACCTTCTCCGCCAGGCAACGCACTCACACCAGCGCCCCACCCCGAGAAGAGGAAACTCGTGTGGTATTATAGCATGGCGTTGTGTGTGAAGGCAAATGCGCTGTACTAAGCTAATAGTGATTGAATAATCTCTGCTATTTCCACCTCATGCTATACTAATCTCATGCATATTGCCATCCAAGGTCAGGCGGGGTCGTTTCATGAGCAGGCAGCGCAGCAGTGGTTTGGGCCGCAGGTCAATACCGTGCCGTGTACGACGTTTCGCGATGTTTTTCACACGCATGCGACTGGTCAAGCCGAAGGTATCGTTGTAGCGGTGGAAAACACACTCTACGGAACAATCAACGAGCCGTACCACTACCTCGAGGCATGCCCGCTACCCATCATTGGTGAGGTACGTCTTGCCATTGAGCAGATGCTCATCACATTGCCTGGTGCTCACCTGGCTGATATTACCGAGGTGTATTCGCATCCCGTCGCACTTGCGCAGTGCCAGCGCTTTCTTGCTGCCGAGTTGCCGCATGCGGTGCAGAATGAATTTTTCGATACAGCGGGAGCGGTTGCCTATATCAAAGCAGCTGGCGACCCGCACAAAGCCGCCATCGCTGGCCAGGCGGCTGCTGCCCTCCATCATCTGCCCATCCTGCGCTGTAGCATCCAAGATAGCCACGATAACATCACCCGCTTCATCGTCCTCGCACCAGGCCACGCACCAGCCCGCGCCAACCGCGCCACGCTCGTCATCACGACTAACCACCAGCCTGGTGCACTACTCGAGGTGTTGCGCATCTTCGCCGCGGCAGGCATCAATATCAGCAGCTTGCAGTCTCAGCCTATCGTTGGCCAGCCCCGGCAATACAAATTCTTCCTCGTCGTCGATAGCGCTAGTGCTCCACTCCGGCACGCCCTGCGCGCCATTGAGCAAAGCGACCACACTGTACGGCTGCTGGGTGAGTATTGTGCGGGGTAAGGTTATTCCCACGTCTCTCGAACCATCGAGAGGTGCTTTTCGACCATCGGTCGGTCAAGGCCTTTGGTAACAAGCTCATCAGCACTAACACTGGTTACGACTAGCTCCCGTTCGGGGATAGCACAGAGAAAGGCATATGTTAGGTAATGTCTTGTTAAATCTTCGTGCAAACTGTCCGCCGCTCTATCCCAGCTCGTCCATGCTGCCGATCAGTACATCGCGTGGGCGTGAGCCGTCGGCTGGGCCAATGATGCCTTGCTCTTCCATCTCTTCCATAATGCGGGCCGCTCGGGCATAGCCCACGCGGAGCTTGCGCTGGAGGAGCGAGGTTGAAGCTTTGCGGGTCTCTACCACCACCCGCACGGCATCGCGGAACATATCGTCATTGCCTTCGCCGCTGCCGTCCATATCCATTACTACACCACCTTTGCCATTGAGCTGGACAGGCTGGCTCACGATCTCGTCATTATACTGCGGTGCCGACTGCATGCGTAGGTGGTCGGTCACCTTGGCGACTTCTTCGTCCATCACCCAGGCACCTTGGATACGCTTGGGCTTGGGCATGCTGGCGGTTTTCATCAGCATATCACCCTGACCAAGGAGCTTCTCGGCACCAATTTGGTCGAGAATAGTGCGGCTATCTACCTGGCTCGCCACCGTAAAGGCGATGCGGGCTGGCACATTGGCCTTAATAAGGCCGGTAATCACATCCACGCTTGGCCGCTGCGTCGCCAGCACTAGGTGAATACCAACTGCTCGAGCCTTCTGAGCCAAGCGAACGATCAGCGCCTCCACATCGCGCGCTGCTACCATCATCAGGTCGGCTAGCTCATCTACCACAATGACGACATACGGCATACGGCCTTCGTCTACCTTTTGCATGTGGCCTTGCTCATCGGCCACGGCGATCTGCTTACCGCGGGTTTTGATCTTTTCGTTATACGTCTTGATGTCGCGCACCTTCTCCTCAGCCAGCAGACTGTAGCGCCGCTCCATTTCATTGACCGCCCACTTGAGGGCGCTGATGGTCTTCTCTGGCTCAACAATAACAGGGGTAAGGAGGTGTGGAATATCGGCATACGGTGCCATCTCTACCTGCTTGGGGTCGACGAGGATGAGCTTCATTTCGCTGGGACTGTTGCGGTAGAGTAAGCTGGTGAGAAGCGTGTTGATCATTACCGACTTACCCGAGCCCGTTTGCCCTGCCACCAAGAGGTGCGGCATTTTATTGAGCTCACCGACGAAGGGTCTGCCCGAGATGTCCTTACCAATAGCAAACGCCAGCGGCTCCTTGGCGTGCTGCCACTCGGGGCTATCTAACACCCCACGCAGGCGCACATCGGCCGCCTTGCGGTTTGGCACCTCGATACCCACGGCCTTCTTGCCTGGGATGGGTGCCTCAATGCGAAGGCTCGATGCCGCGAGGTTGAGCGCGATATTCGTCTCCAGTGCAGTGATGCGGTTGAGCTTAACGCCAACAGGCGGCTTGAGCGTGTATTGCGTTACCTTCGGGCCAATGTTTGCCCCCTCCATCTCGACATTAATGTTAAATTCGTGCAGCGTGTCTTGAATGATGTGGGCATTTTGCTCAATGTCGCCGGCATCAGCCGGGCTCTGACGCTTCTCCAGCAGCTCCAGGCTGGGCGGCTGCCAGTTGGGATCATTAACAGCAAGCATAGCAGACCGGTCTTCGGCTGCTTTGTCCACAGAGGTGGGCGGTGTGCTGTCGCGCAAGGTCGCTCGAGGCTTTTTGTCTGGTTTTGGCTCAGCCGGGCCATCGCCTGAGAGGGTTGGAACGCCCGCGTTGAGCTTAAAATCACTCATAGCAGCAGGCTTATCTTGGGCTTTCTCGTCCTTATTGCGCTTGGTCTTTTTGCTGGTGTCTGGTGCTTGGCTATCAGCGGCACGGCGGGCCACTGCCACATTGGCGGCATCGTCTGCCTCAGCCTCACTGCGCACCATGTTTTGCAAGCCACGCCACAGCGCCAAGGGCGAGACACGCAGAACGAAGAGTAGCGTCAAGCCAATCAACAATACATACACAAAAATCCCTACTGGCCGGTCGACCAGCGCCAGCATGGCACGGTTGAGTAAGTCACCCATGACACCACCTGTCGCAGCTGAACCTCGCCGCAGTAGGCCAAATAGCCCCGCAAACCATAACACCATCAGCACCGCCGCAAGTTTCAGCGCTACTGGCAAGCGGTTGTTCTCCGCCCGAAAGATCGCCACCGCCACATACACCGCCACTACTGGGACGACATACACCGCATAGCCAATAATATGCAGCATCGTCGCATCAAGCCACTTGAGAATTGGCCCACCCGAGCCAAACCACGACACCACCAGCAATACCGAAAACGCCAGCAGCAGCACCGCTGACACCTGCGCCCAAAACCCCGCTGGCAACGTATGCTGCGGCGCAGTTTGCTTGGCTTTGCTCTTGCTCGGGCTGCGCCGACGAGCAGCGCTTGAGCGAGTAGACGAACGAGTGCGAGTAGTTTTTCTTTTTGTAGCCATATCCTTTTTATTGTACTCTGTTTATGCTTGGTTTGATAGCGTATATTGTAGCATAATTTACTACATTAGGCAATCGGTATGGGATTGTGGGCACAGTCTTTGTTTTCTCAGCGTTAGCTTCATCGTCTCATCGCCTTCTCAGATAGAGCATGAGGGCAGATTGTCATAATCTTTGCGTCCAACATCAAGCGGTCAACATTTAGGAAGTAGAGACTCTTACAGTGTTCCTGAGGAGAGATGAGCAAGAGGACAAAGCGTAAGAACTCAAAAAATCGCCATTTTGTCCATTCTATGTCACAATAGAAGCAAGGAGGTCGTATGCAGCAGATGATATGGAATATAGTAACAATGATTGCACCCTTTGCGGTGATTGCCTTTGTGCTGGTAGTGCTCGCCGAATATTTGCGCATGCAGCAACGCATCAAACGCCTGGAAGAGATGGTACATGAGCTGCAGCAGCGAATTAAGTCGGACACGTAACCACAGTTTGCAAGCAAAAAAGCCAGCTGTATAGCGCTGGCTTTTTTGCTTTTGTGACGCTAAGTCATTGCCTAGTAGCTTCGGCGCTCCGAGCGATCCTTTGGCACAACCACCTCGGTATCGGGCTCTTGCCGCGGCGGGAACTTTTTGCGTGGCAAGCCAGCGAAGGTGTCATTGCTCGGCTGCTTACTACGTGCGGTCGTGCGATTATTGGCCGAGCGGCGCTTGCGCGTGCTAGCCGAGCGAGTTGGTGCTTTCTCATCCGTCGTGGCAGGCAATGCACCAGCTGTTTTGCGTGCGGCAATAGCAGCTGCTTTGGCAGCGGCACCACCCTTAGCAATGCGCGGTGGCGTGTGTGGCTGAGCTGGCACAGCGAGGCTCTGACGCGAGCGCCCAGCTGGGACTTCACGGCCCACACGGGCAGTGCGACTCGACGCCTTTTGTGGTGCACCCACTTCGTTGATGACTGGGATAATAATGGGCATGCGGCGTGTTTGGTCGTACAAGACGCGGGCAATGTCATCCTTGATTTCCTTCTTTACGACATCAAGGTCATACGAGCCCACCATACTGCGCGCTGCTTTTTGCTTGAGATAGGCGCGGATCATCCCCATCAGTTCTTCATTATCACGTAGATAGATGAAGCCCCGGCTGATGATATCTGGACTGGTGAGAAGGCGACCCGTCCCACGCTGGACGGTGAGCACCACAACGAACATCCCCTCCAGGCTCATATGGATGCGATCCTTCAGCACGACATCGCTCACGACTGCACCAGCATCGTCATACATTGTGCCGCCCGAGTGCGGAATGCGCCCAATCTTGTGTGCACCATCGGTAGTAAACTCCACAATATCCCCCGGATCGCAGACAAAGATATGGCTGCGTGGGATGCCACACTCCTTCTCGGCCAGGCGAGCATTGTGCACTAACATGTGGAATTCACCGTGGTTGGGTAAGTAGTATGCGGGCTTGACGGCACTAATGAGCCGCACGTGGTCATCATAATAACCATGGCCAGACAGGTGGAGTGGCCCCACCCCGGTCAGGTGTGTCTTGCCATTTTGCACCACGTCACCACCTTCGCGCATCAGGCCATCGACGGTACGTACAACGTACTTCTCGTTGCCTGGGATGGGGTTGGAGCTAAAGACCACCACATCGCTCCCCTTGATCTTGACGAACTTATGCGCCCCCGTCGCCATACGGTTAAGCACCGCACTAAATTCTCCCTGGCTACCCGTGCAGACGATGGTGATCTTGTGGTCGGGCAACTTCACGAGGTCTTCCATCTTGACTACCGTATCTTTGGGGATCTTGATAGCACCAGTGCGCAGTGCCACCTCCAGGTTTTGGATCATACTAAAGCCAGCAAAGGCCACCTTACGCCCATGCTTCTCTGCTTCCTCGAGGATGAGCTGAATGCGGTGCAGCTGGCTAGAGAAACTACTGATGATGATGCGGCTCTTGGCCCACTTGTCCATCACCTCGCCCATGCTGTGCTGGATGTCGTGCTCGCCGTGGGTGTGAGTGCCAGCGCTCTCGCAGTTGGTCGATTCGTTCATCATGAGGAGGAAGCCCTCGGTGTGCGCAATATCTTGCAAGCGCTCGAAGTCGAACTTGCGGCCATCCACCGGGTTCTCCTCGATACGCCAGTCACCACTGCTAAGGATGTTCCCTACTGGCGTACGCACCACTACTGCGGCCGAATCGGGAATGGAGTGGTTCACCCGCACTAGCTCTACACTAAAGGAGTCGCACAGCTGGACAATCTCATGCTCCTCAGGCTTGAGCTCATGATACTCCGGCTCGTAGCTACCATCGGTCTCGGCCATAGTGCGCTGCAGCATACCCAATGTAAAGGCTGTGCCATAGACTGGTGCAGGCAGCTTGGGGATGATGTGCCGAAAGGCGCCAATATGGTCGAGGTGCCCGTGGGTAAAGATGTGTGCCCGGATCTTGTGCTTGTTCTCCTCCAACCACTGCGTATCAGGGATGATGTAGTTGATACCTGGGTAGTCGCTACCCGGGAAGAGGAAGCCCATATCAATGATGATAATATCGTTGTCGTACTCGATGGCCGTCATGTTCTTACCAATGCCCATCTCGCCCACCCCGCCAATCGGGATGACCTTGAGCGTTGGGCGCGGGGCACGGGGCCGCTTGGGCTGCATGTTGAGAGTAAACTGCTTGCCGCCATAGCCATTGTAGACCGACTTATTGACCGGCACATTAATGACGTGCTGCGAAGCCTGGGCATTGACCCCCTCGCTGGTGCGCCGCTGCGCCCGAAAGACCTCGCCTTTGCGCGTGGTGGTGGCACTGAGCACCGTGTTGGTTGTCGCTGGTTGTTTGCTTGCGTGTGGACGCTTCTTGGCGTCATCTGTCTGAGGTGTGGCCACTCGTCGTTGACCCATTGTATCTCACTCCTTCTAATACATTATTCTGGTTCTACTAATAAGAGACAGGCTAAGAGCCTCAATAAGTGGTTGTATTATAGCAGATGATGGTGAGGTGTGTCAAAGCCACCCTGTAATTGCTTTATTTAGCGTTTAGTTTTACCGCTGTATGTGCTATGCGTTGCATCAAGCATATAATTATCGCACACCACGGCTACTATTTCAAACCATTCCTTAAATAAGAGACTTCCTATCACAATGACACATGTAACATTGTTTTATTTGCTAATTTATCGAACCTCAATTTCGTTGTCATCAGAATTGTTCGAGAAATCGCCCTCAACAAGTAGCCCCTCAAACGGCTCAGCCGTCGCAGTTGCTTCGCTTGGGGCAGATGCTTCTGGTGTTATCTGGTGGCTGCAATGCGCCGCACCAAAAATAACCAATGAAGAAACAGCGAGGGCTGCTACCTTCTTTGTCACTTTAGACCACCTCGTCTGGTCTTCGATGTCAATATCCTGTTCGCTATCATAGGTAAAGCGCGCATTTTCTCTACTTAAAATTGGCTGGCTCTGTTTTGGAAATAGTCCACTAACTTCACTTGTTTTCATCAAATATTTGCGCCTATTCATTACAATTATCTCCTCCTGCTACTTACCAAATAATTCTTTATACTATATTTTATCCGCTATATTTGTCAAGCGTCGTTTCTCTGTAGTAATTTACACCCAGCTAGCCAGGCTCTTTTGCAGATAACTCACCCTTACACCACCAAAAAGCCGGCTACCTCGCAATAGCCGGCTCTGTGTTATGCCTCGCAGTACATTAGTCTCCATCCACCGTCGTATGAGCAAACTGCCGCGTGCCACGCCAGGCCAAGAAGCCGATGAGGAGCGCGTTTGCCACCAGCGCAAAGCCAGCCAAGATGAGCATGTGCTGTGTATAGAGCGCACTATCGACCCCGCCCGAGATCGCATGACGATAGGCAATGATAGAATGCGTCATGGGCAGCCAGGGGTTGATGGCTTGGAAGAAACCAGAGGCCGTTTGGATGGGGAATATTCCTTCGCTCGCTGCCAGCTGGAGCACCATAATGATCATTACCACCAGCCGGCCAGGGTTATCAAGCACCATTACCAGCAGCGTAATGAGCGACATAAAGGCAAGCGAAGCAAGGTAGCTTGTGGCAGCAAATAGCCACGGATGGTCGGGCTGCAAGCCCACCACATAGACTAGCACCAGCATCATAATCGTTGCTTGCACCAGTGCAGCCAGCCCCAAGACTGACATCTTAGCTAGCCACCAGCGCCAGGCATTTTCTTGGCGCGAGAAGGTCTTGCGCACTGGGTACATCGTCGTCAGAGCCAACCCACCCACGAAGAGCGCTAGCGAGAGCATATACGGCGCCATGGCATAGCCGTAGTTTGGCACACTGCCAGTACTGTGCTCACTACTCGCCACAGGTGCGGCCATCTGCTGCTGAGCCGCTGGGCTGGTTGGCAAGAGTTTTACCTGAGCAGCACCAGTCTGCAGTTTGTGCGCTAGTGTGCTCGAGCCATCCGCCAGCTGGTTGCTTGCCTGCACCAGCGTGCTAGAGTGTTGCTGCAAGGTAGCTGCACCCTGAGCCAGTTGCCCACTACCCTGCTGAGCTGTTGCGAGATTACCTGCCACCAGTGCTGCACCAGCTTGGAGCCGCTCGCTACCAGCCCGCACCGTATTGTACCCCGCAAAGGCAGTGGTGGCTTGTGGGGCGAATTGTTCCACGCCAGTGTTGAGTGCCGCCACACCATTCTTGAGTGTTTGCTGCTGAGTAGTAAGTGTTTTGGTAAGAGTATCGAGGTTGGTCAGCAAGCTCTGCGTTTGCTCGGCAATGGCTTTGGTCTGCTGCAGAGCACTCGCTATGGTCTGCAGCTCGGGCAGTGTGATGGTCGTGCTACCGCCAGATGCAGCTGCCTGCGCACTAGTCTTTTGGAGGATCGCCCCAGCCGACGCAGCTGGTGCTTGCATTGCCTGGAGCGCACCCACCACCCGCTGCGCATCTTGGACGACGGCCGCCTGTTGAGTCGCTACCGCTGGTGATGGCTGAGCCACTTGGGCGTTGAGTGTATTCATCCCTTGTTTGATCTGCTGCATACCAGCCGTTAGCTGGGCCACTTGGGCTGCTGTTGGCAGCTGGCCAGTCAGCTGCGCTGCGCCCTGCTGGACCTGCACTGCACCAGCCTGCAATCGCCCTAAGCCCGCTGTCAGCGTCTGCTGCTTGCTCGCCAGTTGGCTAACGCCATTGGTATAGTGAGTAAGACCCGCTTGGAGCCGTGCCGACCCCTGGTGTAAGCGCCCAGCACCATCACCAGCCTGCGCCATGCCATTACCCACTGCACCAATGCCCGCTGCCACCTCCTTGAGGTAGGTTTGGGTCACTTGCTCGGCTACTGTTTCCTTCACTTTTTGCGCGGCTTGGCGGCTAATGACTGCACCAATGTAGTTTTTGGCTGGCGTCAGCTGATACGACACCACTGCTTGCTGCGGCTTGTCCTGCCGAAGTGACGCCGCACGCTGTGAGAAATTCTCTGGTACCGTCACTACTGCATAGTAGTAGCCACGGCGTACGCCATCATCGGCTTGCTGCTTGGAGACGAATTCCCACTTAAGCGCCTTGCTCTTATGTAGAGACTCGGTCATTGTCCGGCCGATCTGCAGCTCCTTGCCATTGATCTGCGCCCCCTTGTCCTCATTCACAAAGGCAATCGGCAGTCGGTCGGTATGCCCATACGGGTCCCATACCGAGCTGAGAAAAAACGCCGCATATATTACCGGCACAAAGGCCAGTGCTATCACTGCCACCAGTAGTGTTTTGCTCTGCAGCAAGTGCCGCCATTCAGCCTGGACCATCACACTGCGGCGACGCTGGATAGCTTGTTTTATTTTCTCACCCATTGTTCATTAACTCCTGAATAATATCTTGCAATGTCACACTCTGCAGCGTCTCAGCCCAGCGTGCCTGAGCCCGATCAAAGGCACCAAGGATGCTCACCTCACCGCGTTTGATCTTGCTATCATCCGCCTGGCGGGCAAACATCCGCTCGGCTACTCCTTGGTAGTGGACGAAGCTCTCCGTCCCCTCGACTGCCGCCACGATATCCCACAGCGTCAGCTCCGTACTAGCCCGCGCCAGGCGAAAGCCACCACCCGCACCCCTCGCCGAGGTAATCAGCTGGGCCGTTACGAGCTTACGCGTTACTTTGGTAATATACGTTGGCGACACCCCCATTTGCTTTGCTAAGCTCTGGTTCGTCACTGGTGATCGCAGGTCTGGATGCGCCAGCAAAATCACAATGCAACAGGCCTGCTCGACTGCTCCTGATAATCTCATAGTTTTATATGCGAGGTGCTATGCAGCCCACCCTGCGCAGCAGCTCACTCCTCCTTTCTTTGATTGTTGATAATGGATATCTAATATCCAGATTAGCATAGATCATCCCCTTCTGCAAGCCTGTCGTCAGAATATATCCTCCTAAAAAATCAAGCTACCTCTGTGGTCTCGAGCATATATTTTGCTGGGTTGATAAATCACAGCCCAGCATTGTCTTCTTTGCTTTTGTGCTACTTTGCGCGGCGGGCCAGCGGCTTCGTGCCTTTGTAGAGTAGGTAGCGGAACAGCCCCGCTTCATACAGCGTGCTATAGCCATGCGATGCCATCACGGCATTAACGAAGAATGGCGCAAGCTTCGCATCGGGCTGAATCCAGGCAAATGGCCGGGCGAGCGAGCGCAAGCGGTGGTATGTTGGCATAACGGCCTCTGTCCAATCGGTCTCGCTTATATCCGCAAAGCCAGCCTGCTGCAGGGCCTGCGATATCTCACCGGGGTTCTGCTGCCGCACACCAAAGCCACCAGCATGCTGTTCCAAAAAGTCCATCATGCGCTGCTGCCTGGCCGACATATGGCGCGCATCGACCTCATAATCGGCAAACACTACACGCCCACCCGGCTTGAGGATGCGATAAAACTCCTGCATCGTGGCCTGCATATCCTTGGCGTGCGATAGTGTCTCATTCACATACACCACATCGAAATACTCGTCTGGGAAGTCGGTGTGCGAATAATCACCGAGCACAAAGCGCGGCGCAGGAGTCATATGCCGCGACAACTTCTCAGATATCTTGACCTCTCGTGGTGTGATGGTAATGCCTATTACCTCGCTGCCATTGGCCTGGACGAGGTATCGCGCCATCACGCCCTGGCCCGAGCCGGCATCGAGCACACGGTCGGTCGGCTTGAGCTGCAGCTCCTTGGCAAACATCTGCAAGAAGTTCGCTTGGGCTTGCCGCTCGTTCTTTGTCTCGCTCGTCCAGTAGCCAGCGTGCTGCGAGCGGCCCAGCACCATGTTGTAGCCCGCCCACGAGCCAAACCGCGAATAGTATGTAGCCACACCGTTGTTCTTTGTGTTCATCATTTTCTCCTTGTTACTGTACTTATCTTATAGTATAGCGTAGAACTGCTCAATGGAGTGGGTTTGCGAGAGCCTTTCTCCGCCCTCCTCTCTCAGCCTCTATTCCTCTTATGCTGCTGCCAAAATTCTCTCTCCGTATGTCATTTTTCCTACCTCAGATAGGCCTATTTTATTAAAGCATGAGCGATATCACAATTATGACAATGGGGCGATTTGTAGTATCATATATAAGTATAAGTGTTATACCAATGAGGTGAGGAGGAAACACAATGCCAAAACCAGAAGCAGCTGGCCTGCCATGGCCAGCCCAAGCAGCCCGTAGACAAGCCACGCGCCAGTCTGACCCTGCCATCCGTGATAGCAGCGCCTACCGGCAAAAGCCTGCCGACGACACCGAGCGCACCACATCAGCAACCGCACAGAGCGAGCTCGATGCGGCCAAGAACAAGCTTGCCACCCTGCAAAAGGCACTGCAGCATGTGACCGCCGTCGAGATTGGTGAGGCACAGCTAGGAACCAGTGCACGCGACTACATCAGCCATGCGCTTGAGGTATCGCGTGTTTTTTCTGAGCTAGAGCATCGCCGCGTGCCTGTCAATGGCTCGTATAATGGCCAACCCTTCCAAGTATTACCTAGTTCCAGCCTCGAGCTGATCGAGCGCGACCTTGGCCGTGCGAGCTTTGGCCCCTATGGCCCAGCTGGCCTCACCCGCGTTGGCCCTCAGCCCAAAGAAGAGCTTACACTCGACGACTACGTCGCCGATGCCACTGCTCAAGCTACGGCCGACTACAACACCAAGAAAAAGCAAGCCGACGAGCAAGCCAAGATCGCCACCGAGCTCCAAACCGCTCAAGAGCTCCTCGAGCGCAAAGGCTACGGCGTGACCGCACCAGAGGCTGGCAAGACGAAAGTCGCCTAACTAGCTCCATAAATATGCACACCAAGGTAAGTGTCGTGATGGTGCTTACCTTTTTTCGTTTGTACAGTAAAGCTCTTGCCGCATCTCTTACCCCTTCCTCTACCACTGACTATGAGGCACTATGCATCTGAATATATCTCTAGAGTATTCATTATTTGTTCTGCGTCGCCTGCCGCACATACGCCACTGCCCGGACGAAGTCGTCGATGAGTGTTTGGCGCATGGCACCGTTGTATAGCGCAGCAGCTGGGTGGTAGAGTGGAATGACGACGAACTCTCGCTCGTGCAAGCGCACTTTGCGCGGCTGACCATGGTCGCGGCTGATACGTAGATCGGGGATGAACCCACCACCACTGTGCCGCCCAAGCGTCAGCACCGCTTTTGGCTGGATAATATCGAGCTGCTGCATAAGGTACGGCCAAAAGGCGCGCTTCTCCTCCGGCAGTGGGTCGCGATTATTGGGCGGACGATATTTAACGATATTGGTAATGTACACATCGCTGCGCACGAGGCCAGCTGTGGCGAGCATTTCGTCGAGAAACTTCCCTGCCGCCCCCACAAATGGCTTGCCTTGCAGGTCTTCATTCTTACCGGGCGCTTCTCCCACAAAGACGATGTCGGCATTAGGGTTGCCATCACCCAGCACCAGCTGCGTGGCCTGGGTAGCCAGCTCGGGGCAGAGCTTGGCGGCGATAATCTCCTCAGCGAGGTGCGCCAGCTGAGCGGCTTGGGTTTGGTCTGGCGTGGATGGGTCAAGTGGATGGGTCATATATTCAGTATAACAATCGATGGGCGGATGGAGCAAAAAATCGATACTACAGCGACACACTACGTATGATAATGTATCAAAAACACCCCCCACAAAAGGAGGTGTTTTGCCATGCGAGGAAGCAATGCGCTGAGTGCGCTACTCCCTACTCTGTTTGGTTTGCCTCTGGGTCGGTGAGCTTGCGCACCATGGGCAGCACCAAGTAGATGCCGATGATGGCAGCGACGAGCCCTCCACCAACGATGCCGAAGTACAGTGGTGAGAGCGTTGGCTTAAGTGAGGCAGAGAAGGTTGTGATAAAGACGGTACCAACCCACACCCCAATGGCGCACGAGAGGAGCGAGACGCTCAGCAGCGGCACCAGCGACTCCGTCATGATGAGGCGCTTGAGCTGGCCCAGACGCATGCCACCAAGGCGCAATGTGTAGAGCGAGCGCCGCCGCTCGAACAATCCACCAATCGTCGAGACGATCAAGCTTGCCACTGCGACGAAGAGTGTCACACCCATGCCAGCGTAGGCCATCTCGGCGAAATTCTTGATGATAGGGTTGATTTGCGGGTGCTTCTCGAAGTCCCCACTGCGGATGTAGAGGAAGTCTTGCGGAGTCTGGCGAGCATAAACAAGGGCGCGCACCTTCTCCACGTCATCATTATGAGCAACGGTGAGGAGATAATCCTTAGGGCCATTGGTGTTGACTGGCTGCTCGGCGAGTGAGACAGTCTTGACGACGGCACCATTGAAATCGAGCAAAGCATAGTGATCACCCTGTGCACCGCTGGGGCAGCTGTGCTCGGTGTAGATAGCAAGGTCGCTACAGCGGATGGCGCGAGCTTGGACGCGGCCATTGTCACCAGCAATAGGGTACATTGGGGCAACATTGGTGATGTATGGCTGCTCGCTCAGGACCTTTTGTGTATCCGGCTGCAAGGTATGATCTTGCGAAGTGATCGCTACAGCGTTGCTGCGCAGCTGCGAGTAGCCGTTGTTGGCCACCGATGAAGCGTTGAGGGCATCAATACCACTCACCGCCGAGAGGTAGAAACTCCCCGCAAAGAGGGCCAGCACGACCCCGCTCACACTGCGGAAGACGGTCTGCGAATGGACGGCAATCCGCTTGCCCGCGATCAAGGCCGAGCCGCTGCGTGCGTAGCGTGCCACAATGCGAGCAATTTTATTCGTCAGCCAGCCACCAGCCAGCACCAGGCCAAACATCACGCTGAGGAAGGCTGCGAAGAGAATGAGGGTCGGTATAGAGCTCTCACTTGCTCGCTCAGCCATCCAGTCGTGCCCAGGCTTCGACGCCATCCAGCCAAAAATACTGAGGCCAAATGCCAGGGGGATGACGCGCCACACCCGCAGCTTCTTTGCTTTTTCGGCTGAGCGCGAGACGCCCAGTGGTGAGAGTTGTGCCTTGCGCATCCGACGCCAATTGACATACGTCGTTAGGCCAAGGGTCACACCAATGATGATAATATATTGATACCACTGCAGCGCAAGATCAGCTGGCCAGAAACGCATATCGCCATAGAAGAAGCCATGAAGCGAACTCTGCGTGAGTGTGAATACAACGAGACCTAGTACCACACCAGCCAGTGAGGCCAGCAGTGACTCGAGTAGCAGCACACGGGCCACTTGCCCCTTGGTCGCACCCACGAGGCGCAGGGCGGCGTAACGCTTCTCGCGCTGTGCCCCACCCAGCTGCGTAGCAACAGCAACGAAGGTGACAATTGGGAAGAGCAAGATCGATCCGCCCACGACCAGCATCATCAGCGAGAATGGGTCGAAGGCAACGCTCTTCGCCGCGCCATTGACATCGGTAATGTAGACGTCTGCGTAGGAGTTGGGCTGCCCATTTTTCTTAGCATATTGGTTGCTCTTCTCGACCTCCTCCGCACTCACACCCTTGACCAAGGAGAGGTCATCGGGGCTCGCAGAGTACTCGTCTGGCAGCGTGCCAAGGTTGGTGGTGAGGTTGCCAAAGCGCTCGAGAATCTTGTCCTCCGGGTGTTGGGCGATTGCCGCTGCTAAGCCCTTGGAGAGGTAGTATTCACCTGCCTTTGGCGTGTCTATCTTGGCAAATTTGGCAGACTTCTCAGTGCCCTGCAGCGAGATGACGCTAATCGTCTTGCCTCGCCACTCATCTTTGTTGCCCCGCTCGATGCCACCAGCTTTGAGTGGCTCTTGGCCGGTTGCTTGTGGCTTTTGGGGTGTACGTTGAGCTTCTGTAATGACATTCGAGATAATTGTTCGGTTTTGGCGGCCCACCAAGCCATTGAGCCCAGCAGCCATATAGCACAGCATGACGATACCAAGCGAGATAGCTGCTGCTGTGAGGCCCAGGCGCATCATTGATTGCCGGCCCGATTTTTTTAGTAATAACCAACTAACGCTCATGTTACATCCCTCCCGAGATCTGCCCATCGCGCACGATGATCTCGCGGTCGGCATAGGCGGCAATGGTTGGCTCGTGAGTCACCATAATCACTGTGGTGCCATATTGCTTAGCAGTGGCGATAAATAGTTCCATCACACGCTGCGAGTTGAGGCTGTCGAGCGAGCCCGTTGGCTCATCGGCAAACAGCACCTTCGGCTTGATAACCATCGCCCGGGCAATCGCCACCCGCTGCATCTGCCCACCAGAGAGCTCACCGAGCATGTTGCCCGCCTTGTTGCCCAGCTCTACATTGTCCAGCCAGCGCTGGGCGGCTTCGTACGCTATGGTACGCTTCTCACCATTGAGCAGCAGTGGCAGTGCGACATTATCCAGCGCCGTGAGCTCTGGCACGAGCTGCCCAAACTGGAAGACAAAGCCAAAGGCTGTGCGCCTGAGGACGCTCCGCTGATCGTCATTGAGCTGGTCGATCCGCTTACCTGCGCAGTGGATCTCGCCACTGTCGACAGGGGTAATCGCCGCCAAGCTATGGAGCAATGTACTCTTACCCGAGCCACTCGGCCCCATAATGGCCAGCACTTCGCCCGGCATTACATCCAGCGACACACCGCGCAATGCTTCCGTCTGGCCGAAGGATTTCTTCAGGTTGCGGGCGCTAATGATTGGTTGATTGGTTGGTCTCATTGGTCAGTTCCTCCTTAAGTTTGGTTAAGCGCGACGTCGTTAGCTCAATCCAGCGCAGGTCTGCCTCCAGATGGTACAGTGCGTGGTCGATGAGCAACGTATCGGCTAGGTTGCTTTCGCGGCGGCGGCTTGTGAGGTCGCGCATCCGCTGAATATGGGCTTGCCGCTGGTTGTCTAGGTAGGGCGCGGCATCACCTTCGCGCAGGATTGCCAGCACGGTCTTGACGTACATATTGGCCTGCGACTGATGCGATGGCAGCTCGGGCGCTTCCAGCCAGGCCTGCAGGTCTTGCTTGCCCTGCTCGGTAATAGCGTAGCGCACCCGGTCTGGCCCACCAGACTCACTCGTGTCGGCAACCTCCTCCACTTTGTTGTCGCGTTTTAAGCGCCCCAACGTCGAGTAGACTTGCCCAGGTAAAATTGGCTTATCTTTGCCAAAGAAGCCATCGTACTGCTTCTTCAGCTCGTAGCCATAGTTTGGCGCATTCGCCAACAATCCGAGTAATGTATATTGAACGTTCATATCTCCACTATACACCGAGTGACTAGCGAGTGCAAGCCTTATTATACACTTAGTGTATAGTTTGGATAAGTTCTTGAGAGACGCAGTGGATAACGTGAGCATCTACCTCTGTTATTCCGTCCACTCTATGTCTTTCTTGGTAACCCAGTTTGGTGTCTTGTTCTGTTGCTGCCCTGCTCCGCTGCCATCATAAGCCCCACTTACTATCGGCAAACACTATGCCAGTACGCAGCCAGACTCGTTTGCTCATGAGCAGCATACGTAGGCTATTTGCGCATGATGATATGACGGTCATATATACTGCTCTTGAGTATAATTACTTCGTTTATTGCATTACTTACCGCCCATAAACCCAGCAAAAGTAAAAAGGCCAGTCACACTACTGGCGCAGCTATGCAAGGATAACCCAAACGACATAGAGCCCTCAGCTTCTCCAAGCACAACAAAAAACACCCCAGCAGCATCTGGGGTGTTTAGCATAAGATAAGCTGCTATATTGCCTATCTCAGTATCGATGATTAGTCGCCAAGGGTATCCATCTTACCCTTGGTGCGCAAGATATCGCGCAGTTCGCGGACAGATTCTTTGCTCGATGACTGTGCATCTTTGAGCTTGTCGTAGAGCGACTTTGTCAAAGATGTGCTTGGGATCTCGGGGCGCTTTGGTGAGCCACTGCTGCTATCACGGTTCTTGTAGTAGTTGACGAGAGCGACATAGTAAGCGCGCATCTCTTTGCGATACTTGATCTGCTCGTTGGCATAGTCGCGCACGCTGGCGTACTGTGAGTCTTTCATCTTATTAAGGGCGTTAAGGCAAGATTTTTGCTGCTCATCATACTTCTGGCCAGCTTCATCACCAGATGCGCTACTGAGTGGTGAGCTGTAGCTCGTGCGGCACGAACTGCTGTATTCTTTGTAGGCAGTAGCGACAGCGCCCGACTCTTTGAGTAGCGGCTTGACTTTTTCGTAATCACTCTTGTACTCTTCGAAGGCTTTCTTGACCTCACCATCGCGCATAGCAGCAGCTTTGCCGAGCTTGTCGAAGTGGTCATCCGCCTTGCGCACCACCTCGTTGATCGACGTTTCTGGGTCTGACCTGTCTATATTAATGCTGGTCGAGTCGAAGCTGTTCATCATAGCGTATGCCTTGCGGTAATCCTCGGTGCTTGGCCCTGAGAATAGTACGATACACACGATTATAATGATGATCAGCACAAATATACCAATCCCGCCGCCAATCAAACTCCATAGCAAGCCCTTGCTCATGCCCTGCTTGGGTGGCATTGGGCCCATTGGCCGGCCTGGCTGTGGCTGCATTGGCTGAGGTTGGCCTGGTGCTGGCTGAGCTGGTTGCTGTGAAATGGGTTGAGGTTGAGGTTGAGGTTGAGGCTGAGCTGCGGGTGCTGGCTCAGCGGCAGCGCGCTTGCTGGCCAGAGCGGCCTTCTCTTCCTCAGTATAAGGTGGGTTATTCATATCAAAGGTTGGAACAGCCTCTGGGGGTTGCTCCTGGGGGGTTGCTGGTTGATTACTCATGCATCTCCTTGTTAACTTGGCTATTATTCACCATAACTATTATACCGGAATAGCAGCAATTGGCCAATATATATCTTGCTGTGGCTGTGCGCCCTCCTCTCCTTCACGTCCACTCATACAGCACCAAAGAAAGCGGAGGTTGTTACCAGCAAAACACCCCACGCATCCTTGCTGGGGTGTTTTGTGTTGCGAGACTAGTGCTCAGATCTGCTACAACCCAATCATCGTCAGATTAATCTTGCCGCGCTCGTCAATACCAGTGATCTTCACCTGCACGGTTTGGCCTTCTTGCACGACATCTGTCACCTTGCCAACTCGGCCTTTGGCGAGCTTCGAGATATGCACCATCCCATCCACGCCAGGCAGGATGTTTACAAAGGCACCAAAGTCCTTAATCGTCACCACGGTGCCGGTGTAGGTGCGGCCAACTTCGGGCTCTTCCACCAGGCTTTTGATCCAAGCGAGCGCCTTCTCAATCGCCTCACCATTGGGGCTAGCAATGGTAATCAGGCCGTCTTCTTTAATATCTACCTCGGCACCAGTTTCGCTAGTGATTTTGTTGATGGTTTCACCACCCTTGCCGATAACAGCGCCTATTTTATCTGGGTTAATCTTAAGCTTTTCGATACGCGGCGCGTAGGGGCTGAGCTCTTTGCGTGGGCCAGGCAGTACACTCAGCATGTGCTCCAGGATGTGGGCACGGCCGGCCTTGCTCTGCTCAAGCGCCTGGCGCAGCACCTGCACCGGCAGGCCATGCACCTTCATATCCATCTGTAGGGCGGTAATACCCTTGCTGGTGCCCGTCACCTTAAAGTCCATGTCGCCAGCAAAGTCCTCGGCGTCGGCAATGTCGCTCAGTACGTAGGGTGTGTCGCCATCCATCATCAGGCCCATAGCAATACCACTGACTGGTGCCTTAAGCGGCACGCCAGCGTCCATCAGGGCCAAGCAGCTGCTACAGGTGGCCGCCATGCTGGTAGAGCCGTTCTGGCTCATGATTTCTGTGACGCTGCGGATGGCATAGGGGAACTCTTCTTCGCTCGGTAGCACTGCCGTAAGGGCACGCTCCGCCAGATAGCCGTGGCCAATCTCACGCCGGCCCGGGCTGCCGAGGCGCTTGACCTCACCCACCGTATAACCCGGGGCGTTGTAGTGGTGCATATAGCGGCGCTCACCTTCTGTTACCTCCATGGTATCGACGAGCTGTGCGTAACTCAGCGGTGCCAGCGTAACAATATTCATACCCTGCGTTACCCCGCGGGTAAACAGGCTGCTACCGTGGGTGCGGGGCAAGATACCGACCTCGCTCGAGAGTGGGCGGATCTCCGTCAGGGCGCGGCCATCGGGGCGAATACGCTCCTCCACAATGCCGCGGCGCACATCGTTGTGTAGTGCCAGGGTAAAGGCTTCGTCGTACTCATCACGCACCGCGGCGTATTCCTCGCCGTCAAGGCCGAGCTGCTCGGCCATGGCCTCGTGGAAAGCCCAGCGAATTTCATTCACAACTTCATTGCGCTCGGGGTATGGGCGGCGGATCTTCTCGCCTAGTTTGCCATCAACCCATTGGTTGGCTACGGCCTGGATGTCTTCATTTGGCAAAACGAGCTCGTACTCCTGCGGTGCTGGTGCCACCTTGGCAGCCAGTTCTTGTTGCAGTGTAATCGCTGGCTGCATCGCTTGGTGCGCCCAGGCTATGGCATCGACGATCACCTCCTCGGGCACCTCTTTAGCGCCAGCTTCTACCATGGTAATGCCGCGCTCAATCCCCGCCACCACGAGGTCAAGGTCGGACTGCTCACGCTCCTCTGGTGTCAGGAAGGCCTTAAACTCACCATTCACCCGGCCAACGCGCAGACCCGCCACTGGCCCATCAAACGGCGTACCAGTTAACATCAGGGCGCTGCTAGCGGCAACCATCGCCACCATATCGGGGCGGAAGCTCGGGTCCATGCTAAGCACGGTAGCCACCACCTGCACTTCCTGGCGGTAGCCTTTGGGGAAGAGTGGGCGGATTGGCCGGTCGATCAGGCGGCCAATCAGCACTGCTTCGTCGCTGGGCCGGCCCTCACGCTTAATAAAGCGGCTACCGCTAATCTTGCCCGAAGCATAGAACTTCTCTTCGTAGTCGATGCTTAAGGGGAAGTAATCCAGCGTCACCGGGCGGCTGCCTACCTGGGCTGTACCTAGCACTACTGTGTCGCCGTACCGCACCAGCACACTAGCCGTCGAGCGAAAGCCAACGCGGTTGACCTCCAGGGTGAGGGGCCGGCCGCATAGCTCGGTCGTCACAGCAAAGACGTCTTTGCCGCTTGGGTTAATAATACTCATATAGAGCTCCTTTCTTGCGGCAAGTAACAGGGGTGAATGCTCGCACCCATCATCTTCATGCAAGCCCTCAACGCTATCACTGCCGCGTTAATATACTCTCTTTAGTATACCGCATTTTGGGATATACTGGTAGTGCTTCATATCTGACAGCCTCGGAGCTTACACGCCATCTGGGCTGTCATGGTCAATTACCAGGCGCATCGTATCATCACCTTCATATGTAGTCTGCGCGCCCTTGATAGAGAGAATGTTTCCACTGCCCTTGATCGCTGCGCTGCCCACAAACCGCACATAGGTTGCGCTCAGCCATTCGACACCACTTGGCATGACAGTAATTTCTTCGCCTTGATCCCCTATGACAGCAAACGAGACACCATTCTCCACCTCTTGTGGTTGGTCATAGATCATATACTCACTGCGTCGAGAGAGTTGTTTCTCCAAAACAGCTTTATCTTAACAAGTTATCCCAGATTCGTCAATCAACCCCTCACCACAACTACACATATCACAGCCTCATCACCTCTATCCGAGCAACGAGTAGTGAGAAGAGGATATGTGAGAATTGGTGGCATGCGCGACACCCTTTTGTCGCTTAAATCATTGTGTTGTCATACCGGCTGCGGTTCTTCGCTTGGCGGCGCTTGCGGCCAACAAACCACCACCAGGCACCACCGCCACCAGCTGCAGCGAGAACTACTGCTACAGCGATGAGGAGGATGATCGTCCAGCTGGGCCCTGCCTCTTGCTTGCGCACAGTCGGCTGCTGGTGCTTTTTGCTTGGCTGCGGCTTTTTCTTGTCCTTCTTTTCGTCCTTTTTCTTGTCTTTGTCGTCTTTTTTCTTCTCCTCAGGCTTGGGGGCGGGTTTTGGCGCTGGTGTAGGTGCTGGCGCGGGCTGAGCTGTTACTTTCAGGCCAAAGGTATCGGCGCAATCAGCCGTGAGCGGCGTGGCTGCACCCACTGGCACATTACCGCGTTGGACACTCCCTAGGCCGGCCAAGCCACCCAGGAAGGTAGATGAATCATTATATGGGTTGATGTTTGGGTCTGCCTCCTCGGCTGGTGTGGTCGGGCCACGATCGGAGGTCGTATACACCCAGCCAGCATTGCGCTCGCGGGCCTTGGCGACCACCTGAGCCTGCTGCTCGTTGCTGCCCACACTGTGGATGACGTGCCACATTTTGTAGGCGTTGGCTGGGTTTTTCTCGAAGTTGGTGGCCGTTGGGTGATTTAGGTCGTAGTAGCTATCGCTCAGGTAGCGCGCCGCCGAGGTCTCGGCATTCAAGAATACATCACCATAGGGCATGACAGACTCACCGAGGAAGCGTGTGCCCGCATTATGGATGACGATGGAGCCAGGGTGTTTAACCTTGACGTAGTTGTAGAGATTAGCCAGGTAGCAGGTCTTTTGGCCACTACTGTGGTTGTCGGCTTCATCAAAGAAAATCCCCTTCACGTTGGGGTAGAGCGCATACCAGCGGTCTATCTCTGCTGCCACCTCAGCAATATTGCGCGTCTGGCGGCCATGCTTGACGTAGCCAATGTATTTGACCCCAAGCGAATCGAGCCGCGCTAGAGCTTTTACATAATCACTGCTAACCGTTGTACCTGGCCCGCTCGAGGGGTTAACCACTGCAAAGGGCATCTTGCTCGAGACATTAGCCATATCATTCCAATACTGATTATTGCCACCCTGCACAGGGTAGCTATAGGCTGGCATCATGATGGACTGCTGCGGTGCCAGAGCACTCACCTGCGGCGCAAGCAACTGCCCCAGCACTGCCACAGCAGCCACAAACATTAGCACAGCGCGCCATATCTGCTGCATACTCCACCGCATCGCCACACCCGTGGACGCCCGTGCTGCATCTGTCACATCCTGCATAGTCACTCTCTATGATAGCATCTTTGTGCACAAATGGGTATTATGTTGTGTATGTCACAATGTTTTTGCGGAGGCTTCCCTGTTGTGGCACGTTACTTGCAAACTCAGTGGTATCAGTCTATTATCTCCATTACTTCATCCATATTAACTATAGAATGGAAGAATGAAGTGATTACACTTGCACAATACGGCGAAAGTAGTCGTGCACAGCGGGTTGGCTCGCTTCGGGCACGTTGGCAATATATTCAGCGCCAAAGACCGTTGCAGCTGTGTTTTGGTCGAAGCAAAAGCCCGTCAGCCTAAGCGGAGCATATCCATCGCCAAACTGCCCCCACACCGTACCGGGCGGGAATTCTACACCGCAGTACCGTACTGCGTCGGCAGCAAGGAACGTATGCGCCCCATGTGTTTTGCTAATAAAGCGCTTGTTAGCAATATCCGTCTCGCCCATCACTGGTTGAGTGCTCATCATATATGCCTGAGCAAAGTACGCCTCTACATCTTTGCAGCCGCCCTCACGGAGGCGCACTGCTTCGGTCGGCATAGGCAGATCGCTGGTGCGGTCGGTGCCACGAGTGGCAATTTGGTTCAGTAAGGCAACCAAGACATCCGCCGCTGGCTCACCAGTTGGCTGGAGCACTGTGCGATGTTCGTCATCCGCCACAAGGTGACCTGTTTGGTCAGCCGCCATCTTGATGACCTCGCGCGACATCCAGGCATAGGCATTACCATAGCGGTTATCTCGCTCGGTAATGAGTTCCCTCTCAGCAGCATCCGCAAGCCGCACACCACCAGCATCACAGGCATCCAGCAACGCTCGCGCTGATGCGGTGTGGAGATATAGATGCTCATCTGCATCATTTTGCTCTTTGTAGCGGGCAAGCAGTGCCGTCCCATAGCATTGTAATGCACTATTACTACCATCTTGCTGAACTCTACGCATCAAGACGCGGTCAATGTAGACGCTTAGGTCGAATATGCCGACAGAGATCATGGGCTCGCCAGCGTGCAGATGTTCAATACCACTTATAATCTGGTGTGCCACCTCTTGCACGCGCCGCATAGCTGGCGACTGCTGGTATGCATCTGCTACAGCCTGGCAAAATTCATCATCTGTCAGCCCGTCATTCCGCCTTCGGCATAATGTGATGGTTCGCTGCTCGAGAATACGCGCCTTATCTATCGTCTCATCCACTGCAACGACTGCGCCATCTAGCAGTGGCACCACCTCCTCAGGTATCATATCCACTGGGCTGCCATCCACCAAATCTTTTGCAGTATTCTTCCCTGCTGCTATCGTCTCCAAATCTTGCGCAAACTGCCTTGTCTCGCGCGCTGCTTTGTCAACGACAAACTGCCGACGCTCCTGCGCAAGCCGCTCAGCTGTGCATAGTGGCTCCCTCGCTATTTCGTGCGAGGAAGACACTGGCGAAGTTGTTTCAGCTGATGGTTGTTTTTCTTGGTTCATTATTGCATGATAACGTACAGTGGTTAGTTTTGTAAAGCATTGCGTATGCTATAGCAATGCTGCCACTCCCTCGTGGTGGTGTTTTTCTATTTTTTAATACAGCACTAGCGAGAGGCTGGTTTGCTACCCCGCAGCTCAGCTGCTGCCAATATACCCTCTAGGCTCTTAAGCTCACGGTTTGACGCATCGCGAACACCGGTCGTTTCCACCTTCTGTCCTGGCTTGTGTGGTGGAAAGTACTCGCACTGCACCCCCGTCACCGCTTTGTCTGGAGCTGTGAAATAGACCTGCTTGTTATTAGCTAAGGTAGTCTCATTCTCACCTTCACTGAGGATGGGCTGGAGCGTTATTTCTCGCCGGCCATCTCCGCTATCTCGCACTATAATGCGCATTGGCATGTTCAGATAGTGCGAATCAAATTCTGCTTGTTGTGGCAAATGCCTCTTGCTTTCGGTAGTGCTGCTTTGGCTAAGCAGGTCACTCTCGCTGGCATTACTTTCTTGCTTTTCTCGCAAGAGCGCATCCACTATACCGTCGAAGGCTGCTACCCGTTCTTCTCTCTCGGCAACAGCACGATCTGCCTCATATCGTGAGGTAATTCCCTCTATACCCGCTGTACTGGCGGGTCGTGATGCTAATGTTAATTCGCTCATATATTCCTCTTGTTCAAGATTGTTTGTAGGATTATATCGTACACATTTTTAGACAATATGTCAATATACCCTAGTTTGGCTCTCAACCTCCACCCTCATCAGTGGAGATATCGAGCACACCCTGCCATCATAATTCGCTGCGCTACTACCCCACCACCAAAAAACCTCCCCAACAAGTGGGGAGGTCTATCTCTCGTGGCGAGCGCTTATTTGCGCAGACCGAGGGTTTCGAGCGTTGCTTTGTAGGCATCAAAGTTCGTCCGCTCAAGGTAGCGGAGCAGCCGCTTACGCCGGCCGACCATTTGCTTGAGGCCACGACGAGCCATGTTGTCGTGCTTGTTGGACTTAAGGTGTTCGGTCACCTCTTTGATACGAGCCGTCAAGATAGACACCTGCGCCTGTGGGCTGCCGACGTCGTTCTTGCTGACCTGAGTCAAAGCAATCGCTTTCGCTTTGTTATCCTTAGTAATCATACTGGTGTATTGTAGCAGGAGGGCGGCGCGGTGTCAATGTAAGAAAACTTTACTTCGAAGCTCCATCAGCTCTCGCATCTCTTCCCTTACTAACAGATACTTGTTACTGAAGGAGTGCCCGGTGAGCCTGGGTGATGATGGTGTTATTATTCTCCTGGCCGAGCAGCGCTGCTTGCTGCTTGATGTCATCCCTGGTTACCAGTAGCCGCATCAGGTTGTAATACTGGAAGGTTGCCTGTGCAATGGCACTGTGGTTCTGACCCATCGCAAGGAGCTCACGCCGCTTGCCCACCTTGTTGCCCGTCCGTGCAGGGTAGCGGGCATCGAGTGCGGTATAAAATTGCCGAAGCGTCTCCACCAGCTCTGGTGCAACACAATGCGCACGGCGGCGGGCTGGCTTACCCCGATAGGCAACAGCAAAGTAATTGGTATCGTTCTCTGGGTCATAGAATGGCTCGGTGAGTAAGAGGCGCATATTGCCAATGTCACTATCGATAAATTCGCTAATGTCGAGTGCAGCAAAGAAGGTCTCTGCGTCGGGGAATGGCGACTGGTAGTCAACCCCCTTGGTATTCTCTGCTGTTGGCCACACGAGATCAGGCGCAGCTTCGCGGTGCGTTATTGGTATATCGATCAGCGGCTTGCCTTCGTCAATGAGTGCCTGGAGGTGCTGAATCTCAGGCCTCAGCAAGCACTGCTCGAGCTGCGTTGCATAGCGCTCCATATCCATAAAGCTTGGGGGTATTCTCGTAGGGGTAGCGCACCCTATCACGTGGACCGTTATCTTCGGCAATCTCTGGTACCTCTTTAAGCACATCCTCAAGGCGATGAACGTCATCGTTTGTCATTGGAGTATCAAGTGCTTGGAGGTCATCAAGCAACGCTTGTGCATCCTCTACCGTCAAGGTTCCTTCTGTGTGAGGCTGGAGATTAGTCGGGCTAATGCGCTTGTGGCCAATCGAATACTCTACTTCTTGCGTGCCAGTTGCATCTCCCTCTCCATCGCCCTTACGGACGACGTATGTGCGAGCAATAGTGAGCGCCTCATCGGAGTTCCGGATAGGAACCTGGGTTTTTATATCAAGAAAGAGCTCATCGCCAGTCGGCTGATTATTACGCATACACGAGGAGCGGAAGGCAATTTGCTGCGGATATTGGAGGCGTCGCCCCCTATCGCTCTGCTCGTAGTCATCTGGTGCGGCAATCATCTCATCACTACCTTGACCAATAAATATCTTCCGGACTACATCATCTGGCAGCTCCACACGATACCCTCGGTGCCACGTGTCGCCATATGATGGGGCTACTGGCGGCTCTTCGTATGGCTCACCATAGTGATAAAGCATATCCCACCCCTCTGCTAACAACCTATTAAGACTCTCTGGCGAAGCCTGGAACTCCCCATTGGTATAGTGTTCGGATGGTCCTGATGGTGGTGTGTTATGATTCATCCTCCCACTATAACCATCGTTGGGCGGTGATGTCAACTTGAGGCTACTAAAATCTCCAAACTCCACCACTCCCTACAGCAAACTCACCACCCCACCCGCACACCATACCGCGCTGTCTGCCCCGGCACTAGCGCTACGGCATGAGCTGGGTTATCGGCGAAGGAGTTGCCGCTGTGTGTTGGTTCAACGCAGAGGTACGAACCCAGCCCATCTGTCCAGACTGCCCAGCGAGGTAACCCCTCACTCTGCAGCGTGATGGTGCGCAGGCCCGTCACGAGCTGGCGCGTGACCCCATCAACGAAGATCGTATCGGCGAGTGGCGCGAGGTCGGCTAATGGCTGGCTATCCAGCACTGGCACGCCATCATACGCAAAATATGGATGGAAGGCTGGTGCCACGAGCAGTTCATCATCGCCAACATTCACCAGGGTGAGCTGCATTGCAAGCTGGTGCTCCGCCACTGTATATACCAAGCGAGACTCCAGCCCAGCATAAGCATCACTCCCCTGCAGCATAAGCTCCACTCGGTCGCTGGTGTGCTCCACCACCTGCCACTGGCTGGTGCGGCCAAAGCCATGCTGCGCCAAGCCACTCGCTCCGCCCGGACCAAAGTTGGGTAAGCAGACATGGCAGCCACCGCGCGTCTTACACTCGCCATCAGGAGCGGTGAGCTGCTGCAGTGGGTAGAATACATCCCCATACTCATCAGTCAGGCTGGTGATATACGCACCATCTGTCGTAATAGTTGCGGTGGTCGTGCCAGTGTGTAGCGTGATGTTCATCGGTTGCTCCTCGCTTCTTTATTTATTGTGTATGGCTAATCGACAATCCCAAAATCCTGCAGCTGCTGCGCCTCTACTACTGACCAATCGGCAATCGCCGTACGCCGCAGCGCCGCGCAGTACGCCCCCGTGCCAAGCTGCTTGCCAATATCTACCGCCAGGCTGCGAATGTACGTGCCACTGCTCACCCGCGTACGAATGACGAGCTGCGGATACTGATACTCCAGCACCTCCAGCGAGTGGATCGTAATGGTGCGCTCTGGCAATTCCACCTCCTTACCATCACGCGCGAGCTTATAAGCTCGCTGACCATTAATCTTAATAGCACTAAAGATTGGTGGCCGCTGGCGAATCTCACCAATGAAGTGCTGCAGCACCTTACCAAGCTGCTGACGTGATGGCGGTGTGGTGGGCACCTTGGCATCTTCTGGCAGATACGGCGTTATCTCCCCTTCTGGGTCGCCCGTGGTGCTGGTTTGGCCTAGGATAATCGTCGCTTCGTACGTCTTGTCGAGCTTGGTGTAGCGCATGGCATTGCGGCACTCCGTGCCCATCACTAGCAGTAAAAGGCCCGTTGCAAAGGGGTCAAGTGTGCCACAGTGCCCCACCTTCACCTTTTTGCCAGCCTGCTGGCTCAGCACCCGCCGCACCCGCGCCACCACTCCAAAGCTCGTCATACCAGCCGGCTTGTCGATATGGAGAATGCGGTTATATGATGAATCAGATGTTTGGTGCGTCATGTGGTTAGTATAGCATGACGGAGCAAAAAACCAGCCGCGAGGGGCTGGTCTTTTGGGCTACCTAGGCTTCGATACTTCCTGCTGGTGTGAAAGATTGTCCTTTGTGGTGATTATGCTCACCCTGTCTCACCTGCATAAACGTATTAAGCTCTTCGGTCAACTCAAGAATTTCATCGTAGTGCGATGGATCGTCATAGGATAGTTGATTAACTCTTAGCATAAATTTGTCTCCCTTAAACTTAAGCCAAGTTATGCCATCCTTGGTTGCAAGACCACCATACGAGCAATTATAGCCAAACTTCAGGTCGCGTGCTGTTGATGCTGCTTGCGCCTCTCCTGCCATCGCACCAGAGAGCTTGAATAGTATAAGTACGCCATCGCAGCCCTCGCCCGCAGTGCCCTCCGACTCAAATGCAACAACAGATGTCGCAAGGTCGATATTTTCTTCTCCCATTTCTGTCGTATATATTTGGTGTGGTTCAAATAAACGAGCTTGTGTGTGAGCACTGCGATTAATATAAATACCAAATCCGTTAAGGCTTGCACTGATGGTACTAATATTGGTAGTGCCCCGAGCATACACATCAACCTCTTCTGTTGCATCAGGCTTATCAAGAACATCCAAGAGAGCAATGAGTCGTTGCCGCTCTGCGTCCCTCTTGTATGCTTCTTGCTGGACGCCTGTAACGTTATAGTTTTTAAGTAGATTGGGTTTGCTGCTGTCCATAATGGACTATATAATAACTCTCTCTCTCTCTCTGGCCTGTCAAGAAATCTACATATACACATCTTATGATCTTACGGTTTTTACCCTTTCTCTACCATAAACCGGCCAAATCATGGCCGGTTTATCGTGTCATCTCTCATTTAACAGCAGAAGCCAGCAACCCCTACTTCTCCGGTACGTGGAATTGCGATGGGTTGGCTTGGTCTTTTTTGGCCTTAGCCTCAGATTGGAGCGCAGCATCGAGCTGAGCCATGGGGTTATCAGCATCAGGGCCAGGCAGCGGTGGCACACCTGGTGGCAGTGGCGGCAAGCTAGAGAAATCTGGCATTGGTGGCAGCGGTGGCAAGGCTGGCCCTTCGGCATCATCGGCTGGTGCAGCTCGGTGCTTGGCATCAAGGTCGGCCAGGGTTTCTTTGCCCGTTGGTGGCGGGAGGATGTCGTCGTTGTGAGCCATCGGCACGCGCGGCATGTCATTGACATTCGGGACAGTTGGCTCATGGTCGAGCGCTGCCGTGGCGGCATTGAGTGGCGCTTGGCTCCCTGGCGTGTCGTCGCTGTCGAGGTAGCGTCCACCCTTGTGCGAGAGGATGGTCTTGTTGCGGCCATTTTCGCGCTCGCGGCGCTTGTCATCGGCCGCTTGCTTGGTCGTAGCATTAAGCGTGCCACCCAGGCTCGGCTCACTCAGCGGCGTCTCGATGGGCTGACGCCATGGCTCAGCACTGCTGTTGCGCCCCGATGAGCGCCGTGGAGCTGGTGCGGGCTCGGGCTGTGGATTATTCTTGGCCAGTTGCTGAGCCAGCTCGGCTTCGTCAGCGTCGGTCTGGCTTAGCTTTTTTTTTCCAGCCTCAGCGTTGTGTGAGATAACGAGTGACTTGTCTTTGTTATTTGCCTGAGCCGGCTTCTTGCTGGCCGGCTTGGCAGGTATTGGGCCTGCAGCGAGCTGCTTGGCTTCGGCGAGCTTGGCCGCAATCAGCTGCTGGTCGCCGCCAGCACTCATCAGTTGCGCGGCGAGGGTCATAACACGCGAGGTGGTCTTTTCGTTACTAAAGCGCTCGGTAGCCGCTACAATGCCGGTCAAAAAGGCCGTGGCAATATGCTTGTCGAGGAGCGGCTGTTCATCATCCGTACTATCAAAGCCCTGAGCAAGGCTTGCCGCGAGCTCACTATAGCTGCTAGCCTGAGGATCCGTCCAGACGATATTACCCAACGTACCTGGCGCATCGATGTGCAGCGCCGCCACTGGCGACTCGCGCAGGATGCGGCCATGCCCTTTGAGCGCTGGGTCGAGGTCATCCTCGCTGCGCACACCGATCGTCACGACGAACTGCACATTGTAATCACCCTGGCTAAATTCCAAATCACTCTGGCTAATCGTTGCGCGGTACGGCGTGATGAAAATCTTAACGAGGTCGCCATCGAGCTTGTAGCGCAAATGGTCGGCCTTTTCCTTATCAAGGGCAATGATGAAATCTCGCAGACTATCCACCGTGCTCTCAAAGGTACGCTCTGGCTCCAAAAAGCCCACTGCCGTTGGTACATCCCCACTAAAGACGGCTGTGGCGTGCTTGTCGAGTTTATTGAGCAAAAGCGTCAATCCCAGTGCTGCACTCAGCTCATCTACCGTGGGGTGGGCGTTGACCGCCACCAAAATATTATTACTCTCACCTAGTTTGTCGATGATTTGTTGCCGCACCTTTATCTCGTCCATAGCTCCTACTTTTGCCTTACCCAAAACTCCATCTATCCTACCATAAGTAATTTCGTTTCGTCAATGGCAAGTCGCGATTAACAGAGGTAAGTATGCGAAGTATCGCACCTTTCTTTGTGCAAAAATTCCCAAAATGTGTGATCCTTATATCTCACACTATTCCGTAACAGTTACTCTAGCCTACATGCAAAAACACCTCTCCCTCGAGGTGTTTTGGTATATGCTCGTGCCTATTGCCTTACGCAAGTTTGACGCCAGCAGCCTTGGCAGCCTTGGCGAGCGATGCCTTGCGGCGGCTTGCGGTGTTTTTCTTGAGCAAACCCTTCTTGACGGCTTTGTCGAGCTCGCTCTGGGCCTGGCTCAGGGCAGCAGCGCTTGGCTCAGCAGTGAAGGCCTTGGTGCTAGCCTTGATGGCGCGCTTGGTAGCAATGTTGCGCTGGCGGCGAGTAGCCGTTTGCTTCATGCGTTTGACAGCTGATTTGATGATGGGCATTAATTTCCTCTATCGCTTATTATTATGGGTTAGTACTACAATCAAGCGCTCATTATAAGGCATGGCGCAGGATTTGTAAAGAGCCGGGCCACCACGGGGGCTACTGGCGCTCGCTCTTTTGCGGCCGCAGCAGCATATACCACAAGTAGAGCGAACCAGCGATAGTGAGCACGAGCCCAGACGTCCACGGTACAGGCCCATCAAGGAATGTGTTGTACGGCACACCGGTGTGGAGAATGTGGTGGAAGAGTGTATACTTCACCATGTCGGCAACAGGATACGCGAGGATGGCGACGATGGCAATCCCCTGCTTTCCTTTGCTTCGGATGTCTCGGGAACGAATTGCTGTATAGGCAAGATAGATGGCCTGAGCAGCAAGATTAACACCAAAGACAAACACGATAGCCGGCACTGTCATATTAGAGTCGAGGCTCGGTATTTGCCCACCACTCGAAGAAATAACGGTATACGCACGCCAGCCAAGAAAGATATTGATAAATGCCTGGCAAGCCAGTGCAAGGCTCGCAATGAGCAGACATGCGCGCACGCCATACTGCCGCCCTGGCGAATGCTGCTGTGTGTGCACCGTCTGAGTGGTAACTGTTGTCTGTGCTGTAGCCATACATACCTCCTTAGGTTGCGCTACTGTTTGCGATAACGTTATTATACCATATATTCACTAGGCAAGACGTTAGGCTTGATTCATCCTCATACTTATGAAGCATGCTTTAGCGTTACTACACACAACGATTTCCTTGAAATGATTTAAAAAATATGAATGAGATACTAGTTAATGGCCTGTTGGGGTTTCATTTTTTCATAAATCATATTAGCAAACACGAGTAATGGTACGATCATAAGAATCGAGTTAGCTCCCCACCAGAATATCTCAAAGTCTCCGTAGTAGGCCCAGAATGATATCGCCATAAACCCTGCACAGAACGTTAAAGTCAATCCAAACATAAGCACAAGCTCGCCTGCTGCAATTTTTCGATTCATCAAGAACACACCTAGAAACACGACCAATGCAGCGGCTACATCGAGCGGAAAGAAAGACCAATTCCATGCTTGCACTATCTCATTGCTGTAGTCTCTGAAGCGTAGATCTTTGGGAAACAAGTCTGTAATTACCATGAACCAGTACAATAAGAGTCCTGCGTCAACTAGAACAAGCAGTGGTTTGAAAAATGCGCGCATGTGGATCAATTCCTTCCGTTAGAGTTGCTGTCTTCAATAGAATATTAGCACAATTGATACAGAATCAGTAGAGAAGAAGAATTCACCTCCTACACTACCGCCCCGCCACCGCAAACAAGAAGCTCTCCACTGCGTCCCATGGCGGCACGCTCGTCGTCTTCATATCGGCGTCGAGCTGGGCAGCACGCTGGGTGAGGGTGCGGATATCAGCTGGCGTGACCTGTGTGGTGAGTGGCTTGGTTTTTTTGACAACGTAGGGGTGGAGTGAGAGCTCGCGCGCAATCTCTGCCTCCCCTGCCTCGCCATAGCATGCAATCGCCGCCAGCTGAGCCCACTGCGCCCAGATGAGCGCTGCAGTTTGGTATGGATCATGACTCAGGCGCAGCTCATCTAAGGCAGCTCGCAAGGCTGGGCCTCGGCGCTCTACTGCGAGGGTTACAACATCAAAGACTGAGAACTCACGAGCCGGTGGCAACACGGTGGCAATTGCATCATCGGTAATAGTCTCGAGCTGAGCCAATGCGTCGATAGCGTGCGCCAGCTGCAGCTGGTCGATCGACCCGCCATATCCCTTTTCATCCGGCACCAGAGCTCGCTCTACCATGCTGCGCACATGCGCTGAGCTCAGCGACACGCCGCGTGCATTGGCGAGCTGGCGCAGCCACCGCTCGGCGGCAGGACGCTGCCGGTCGGTCAGTGGGTCAGCAGCGATGATAGTCGCGGCTTTGTGCAGTGCTTTGTACGTTTTGGTGCGCTTATCTAGCCCTGGCTCTACCAGCACAAGCGTCGTCTCGTCAGGAATATCATGGGCCCACTGGCCAAGCTGCTCCCAGAGGTCTGGGCGCTCAGACAGGCGTCGCAGCACAATGAGCCGCTGCACCGCAAAGAGCGACACGCCGCGCACCAGTTCAGCCAAACCCGCGGCATCAAGCTGCTGAGTATCGATGTGTTCTGCTGGCACTGGCGCGTGCTGAGTAATCTTCGCCAGCTCTTGCTCTGCTACGTAGCTATTCTTTCCCACGATGAGATAAAGCATCGGCTACTCCCCCACTTTCACCTGGCACACCGGGCAAATGTGCGTGCCGCGGCCGGCCACGCGAATCTTGATAATCTCTACGTCGGGGTGGCGCGGGCAGGGCTGCCCCTCACGCCGAAACACCTGCGCAAAGGCTAGGTAGCTCCCCTTCTTACCTTCAGCATCGACGTAATTGCGGTCGGTGCTGCCACCCTTATCAATACTGAGCTGCAGCACCTGCCGAATATGGGCAAAGAGCGCGGCAAGCTGCTCATCATCCACCATACGTACCCGCGTGGCGGGGTGGAGCTGCGTCATCCATAGCGATTCATCGGCATAGATATTCCCCACGCCAGCGATGGTCGTTTGGTCAAGGATGGCCGCCTTGATGGTCGTGCCGTTGCGCCGGCGGATGCGCGCGACGAATTGCGCCGCTGTGGTATGCGGGTCGAGCGGCTCGGGCCCGACTTTTTGCATAAAGGGCAGCTGCGCCACCTCTGGTGTAGGATAGAGCTTCATCCAGCCAAATTTGCGCAGGTCATTAAAGTATAAATGCGCGCTATCCGCAAAGGTCAGCGCTACCCGCGTTAAGCGGTCGGGCAGCTCGTGGAGAAAGCTATCGTTTGGGTGGCCACCACCCCAGCGCTCCTCACCAACGAAGAGCAGCTGGCCCGTCATCTTGAGGTGCACCACCAGCGTGTAGTTGGTGCTCAGGCGAATCAGCAGCACTTTAGCGCGGCGCTCCACCGCCGTGATGGTCGCACCGTGCAGGAAGTGCGCCACTGCCGCAGGGTCGTTGGGAAAGCTCTTGGGCGAGTCGTACACCGTACTTGCCACAATCTGCTTCCCCACCACCAAGCGAGCTAAGCTCGTACGAATCGTCTCAACTTCGGGAAGCTCAGGCATGAAAACGCTCCATCGCCCAGATCATCGCCACAAAAAGCGAAAAATAAATCGCTTGCCCTACCAGCATAATATAGCGATGCCACGGCTTAGCAAAGAAGTAGCAACCAAGAACAATAGCCTGGCACACCAGAGCGCCGCTCGTTACCACCCGCACCACCGGATGAGTATCGCTCAGCAGGACAAGCGCCTCAATGATCGTTATAACCGGTATACAGCCCCAGGCTGCAATGTTGTGGATCAGCGTGCGCCGCTGGCTCACGCCAAATGGCACCAATCCCATCACACAAAAATTAAGACTCACAACAAGAAGGAGGAGCTGCACCGCTCGTGGCAATGCCGACTGTACAGCCCACAGCGCAAGGCTCAGGCCAGTCAGTGGCAAAAGAATCTTGCCCGCAATCACCGTCTTCGTCCGCTGCTCAATATGCATACTGAGCGTCTTGCCAAGCTGCGGCGGCACCATCCACAGTGTATAGACAAACAGCACAAGCAAACAACCGGCCATCAGCCCAAGCCACACGGGTGTCATCACTCCCCCACCAGCTCCTCAAGTTCAGCCATTGTGCGGCGATTGGCTGTGTGGAGGATGGCACGCATACCAGCGGCTTCGGCTCCAGAGCAGTTGTCCAGCCGGTCATCAATCATCACACACTGACCAGGCAGCACACCGAGCCGATCTGCCGCCAGCTCGAAGGCTTCGCGGCTTGGCTTGGCAACGTGCTCGGCATACGAGAGCACCACGGCATCGAAGAGCTCGCGCAGCTCGTCAGGAGCAAACAGCCGCTCGATCGTATCGCTCCCCACATTGCTCAGCAACCCCACCTTGATGGCTGGGTGGTGCTGGCGCAGCGTGTGAATCATGGCGATCAGCTCGCTATTGCGCACATGCACCTGCTCGAGCAATGCCGCTATCTGGGCTGGCGTCTGCTCCGAGAGCCGCGCCACCTCTGTAATAAACTCTTGCCGCGAGATATAGCCATAGTCCGACTGCTTGTTAATATCCTCTAGCTCGGCCCGGCGATCCGGCGGGCACTGCGCCATTAGCACCTCAATGCTCCCACCATAGAGCACACCAAAACAATCAAAAATTACTGCACGAATCATACGCTCGATTATATCATTGGCAATAGAGTGTGGCTAGCATGAGCTCTTCTTCTTTATTTTCTTATCCAATAAATTGTACAAGCAAATCATCATAATCGCTTTTAAGCCCAGCACACGAAGCCGACATACGAGCAGAATGTCGGCCCATATAATATTCCACTCGATGAGAACGTAGCGAGACGCGGTACAAAATCGTGGAGGTTACGTAGAACTTGAGTCCCAGATGTCAGCCACGCAGCGCCTTTTTATTGTGTCTTATCAAACATCGGTGCAAAGCCAGGGATCTGGTTGGCAAAGAGCGCATGGATCTTGGGTACATCGGCCTTCATCGAGCCGGGCGAACCTTGGCAGCTCGATGTCCAGATGCGCGTCTTCGTCGTGCCGCTCTCCATTGTCTCGAAGGTGTAGAGCCGTCCAGCAGTAGCACACACCCCACGCACGTCGTCATCATCCACTGTGCGCGTGTCTTGAATCTGCGCCTTGCTCAGGGCATACACAAGCTGCTCGTAGGCCTGCTGGTTGTTCTCAAACTCTTTGCGGTCAAGCTGCTTGTCTAAGTAGCCTTGATACACTGTATACGTCCGCTTATTGGGCGAAATCTCGATCTGGTATGAGCGGAAGGTCTCGTCTGCCACAATCGGCCCGCGCACCGTCCAGCGTACACTGTTGGTTGCATTATGCGCCACCACTTGGTCATAGAAACTCTCGGTCGATTGCTGCGTATTGGTGTTATTCGATTCCTGGCGAGTTGCCACCATACGGATGACCGACGCAACTGCTGCCACCACCAACGAAATCACCAAGATAGTGACAATAATCGGAAAAACTTTTGGCCGCTCGCCTTTATACATGCAAATACAGTACCACAAACCCCAAGAAAACTCAACACTTCTGGCAGTAATCTAGGCTATAAGACACTTGCCAAGCTACTCCACCGCAAAATACGACTCATTATTTATATCTCGCGGTTCTTGATTTGTTCAAAAACCATGCAACTAGCAATAGCCTATCCCCACGGTTTCCTCGGATACTCAGCACCGACGCTACAAGCTAGCGCCAGCTAATACGCTGCTTACTACCAAGGAGTGTATTGGTCGTCTTCGTATTCTTTTGAAATGGCGTATGTGCGGGCTTCTTGGCAAAGGAACGATGAGACGACGTCTCAACAAATACATTTGAGTGGTTTTGCGTGGGCATTTCGCCCTTATTCTTGTCATCTTTGTTCGGCGTATGAGGTTGAGCATTGTGCGTGGCGGGCTGCTCCTCGGTTTGCTGCTTTGCTTCGTCCTTGTTGCGGATGAGCTCCTGCATGGCTGGTGAGTGGTTAATCAGCTCCCCGATCATCGCAAGGTCATCAATTGTGGCATCACTGGCTGCTGCGTCATGGGCAGTAAAAAAACCATCGTTATAGTCGCTTACCCGCTGTGCAATCAATGGATCAGCCTGCTTTATGTCATCAAAGGTCATCTCACCATTCTTCACACTATCGAGCAGCTCTTCGCCCAGTGCAGCACACACTAGCTCGTACGACTCGTGGCGGTTCAGCAGCTTGCCATGCCCGGGTGCGTTCTGCTTGTTCGTTGTGTCGGTGCCTGTTTTTTGCTCTTCCACCGCTGCATCAATCGCTGCAACAGTCGTCAGTTTATTAACACGCGCCTCTGTCTTGTCATCAACGTCAAATCCAGCGTTCTCAACTGCTGCAGTTGTAGCTGTTTTTTGTTTTTCAAACTGATGCCTCGTTGGCTGATCGTTGATTGTCTTGACAAGGTTACCTACCTCCTCTCGAGCACCAAGCGTCGAGCCACCGTTGGCTTGGCGCAATGTTTCTGCCGTCTCACCGTTAAGTTTCTTCGTCACACTCACAGTGTTGATGGCAGGGTTGTTTGAGAAGAGGTGTGTGCCTTTGTTGTCTTCCTCTTCATCCGTTTGTGGCTCCTGCTCTGGTAGGGGTGTATCGCGCTCAATATCATCAGCCACTTTAGGGTCAGTCTTGTTGTTTAGGTCGTCATACACATCAGCAACGATCGCTTCAGCCTCGTTGTGTGGCTTATACAGCGCATCCACCTGCCTGGCAAGGTCATCCCGCGGGTTACTATTCTCTGGCGTAGCAGTGTCTATTTTGTCGAAGGTAGTGCCGCTGGGCGCGCTGTTGCCGCCAAGGCCAGCGTAGAGACTCTCTGCCGCAGCTTTGTTCTTTTCAAACTGTGCAGAATCTGCCTCTTGAGTAACACCAAGCCGCTCACGAATTTCCCTTTGTGTGATTGGGTCAAGCTCGTAATAATTATCAGGTAATTTGTTTGTCGTCTGGGGGTACATCTGGTTTTTCTCCGCTTGTAGGGCTGTTGTTATTAGTTTGTTACACAATAGAACCTCCCGCAAGAAAAGTCAAGCCAACATAGCCTAGCGCTTTTTATACCGAGCCACTGTGCGTATGCAGAGCGGGAGAGTAGGTGTGTAGTCTAGTATACTAGGCCACGCGGACAAGTGTGTCTTCGTCATCATGGCTAGCAGGATCATGCTGAGATTTACTCGCACCCGCTTGGGCAGCAGCTTTACTGCCCCACTCATTCAAGTACACTGTTGGCTCGCCGTTTGCTGCGTGAGGGCTGAGTATTTTGCCCGTTACAATTCGTGATTCACCACCGTAGCAATCGATATGATACACTACTTCACCACCCTGCTCTAGCTCTGTAGTGACGACGATGCGTGCATCGGCCGCTGCGGGCAAGATGCCCATTTCAGCCAGCTTCTTATATGTCCCTGTCGTATATTGGTATGCATCGATCACTCGCACCTCATACGGCTCACCACCCACATCACAGCAGACCACTCGCCAATCGGCCAGATCCATCGAGCCAAATAGACGGTGTTCAAATGTAACCCAACCCCCCTGTGGGTTATGCAAAAAGCCAAAGGTCGGCACTGTTCTTTCCTCTAACTCTTGTAGTGCAGCGCAGGTCTCTTCTACAGACAGGTTTTGTGCATAAATCTCAGCCTGCCTTGCTTCTCGAAAGAGATGCTCAATCCTTGCCTCCTGCTGCGCCCGCCGCTCCATCTCCGCCTCAGTCAGGGGCTGCAATTCGCCACTCGCCTGGGCTGCTTCGATGATAGCACTGCGCATGGCGTAGTAGCCAGTGGGATATTGCTCAGGGGCGTAGCGGTCTGCGCTATCAACATACGCTAATGATGTATCTACTGCTTCGCGCTGTGCCATGCCCAACCTCTATTCTGTTTTGCTTGTGATGGCCCAGATTATACACCACTCTCGATACTTTGTCTATAGTCTGACCTCTGTTCGGTCGGTGTTCTTACACCGCTCCCCAATTATCACCAATCGAGACGTCGACCTTGAGCTTAACACCAAGCTGCGGATAAATATGCTCCATTGTCTCGCGCAGGATGTGGCTCACCTGCTCGGCATGGGCACGCGGGCACTCAACCATAATACTGTCGTGAATCTGCACCACCTGCCAACCGAGTGGCTGGCCATCGCCCTGCTGCTCTCCAGCCTGAGCCAGCTTGTCTTCCACCGCCAGCATGGCGAGCTTCATGAGGTCAGCCTCGGTACCTTGGATCGGCATGTTGGCAGCAGCGCGCTCGGCAGCACTGCGCACCGCAAAGTTACGCGACGCAACATCCGGCGTCCAGCGGCGGCGACCAAACAGCGTCTGAACAAAGCCCGCATCGTGCGCTTGCTGGATAGTCTGCGCCATATAGGCTTTGAGCTTCGGCCGGAGGCGGTAGTATTCATCGATGAAGTGCTGCGCCTCGGCATAGCTCATATGGGCCGCAGCAGCCAGGCCATGCTGGCTCATCCCATAGAGCACGCCAAAGTTCACCACCTTGGCTCGGCGGCGCTGCTCCTTCGTCACGACGTCGAGCGGCACGCCATAGACCTGCGCGGCGGTGTTGGCATGGATGTCGATATCGGTATTAAAATCGCGAATCATCGCCTCCTCCCCCGATAGCACGGCCGCCAGGCGCAGCTCAAACTGTGAATAGTCAGCATTGACAAACACATTGCCCGGCGCTGGCACAAAGGCATCGCGAATGTGCCGCCCCAGCTCACTGCGGATGGGGATGTTTTGCAAATTTGGGTCGGTACTACTGAGCCGGCCCGTCGCTACCACATCTTGGTTGAAGGTGGTGTGGATATAGCCCGCGTCGTCGGTCAGCTGTGGCAGCGCTTCGACATACGTATTCTGCAGCTTCGTCAGCTCGCGGTAGCGCTCCACGAGCCCAATAATCGGGTGATGCGGCCGGAGCTTATCCAGCTCCTTCTGGCTCGTCGAGTAACCCGTCTTACCCTTCTTAATGCCCGCTGTTGGCAGCTGAAGCTTCACAAAGAGCGCCTCGGCCAGCTGGGCTGGGCTGCCGATATTTAGCTCATACCCCACCATGCCATAGATCTGCTGCTGCAGCTCGGCGATCTCGCTACTCAAGGTGCGCTGCATCGCCGCAAGCGTACGGCTATCAAGCCGGATACCGCGCCACTCCATCCGCGCCAGCACAGGAATAAGCGGAAAGTCCATTGTCCGTGCCACCCGGGCAAGCTCGGGCAGCGCATCAAACGCCTGAGTTTGCTCATCGTACACCGCCCACAGCGCACTAATAGCAAGGCGTGGGTCATCAAGCGACTCCAGCCCCGCAAGATCAGCCAGCGCCCGCGACGTGCGCAGGGGATTAAGCAAAAACGACCCTTGGGCAGTATCGTGCTTCACGACTGGCAGTTGCCGCACCCCACGGGCCAGCAATTGGCGTAATAATTCCTTCGTGCGGTGCCCAACGATCGGCACATGCGGAATAACATCAATCGCATCACGCCAGGTCAGGCGGGCTGCCTTGCCCCGCTCGTGGCTCACCCACACGCCGCCCTCGACCGGCCAGACCAGCAGCTCCTTGGCCATCAGGAAGAGTGCCTTAGCCTGGTGAGCAGGCAGCTCAGTCGCATGCTGCACCACCGGTGCATCGGGCGGCTGGGTGCTCTCTGCCGCCTGCATCTGCGGTGGTAATTGGCGCAGCAAACTACGAAACTCCAGCCGCTGCAACATCGCCCGCACCGCCGCTGGGTCGCAGTTGTCCATTGCCATCGCTGCTCGGTCAAGCGTCACCGGTGCATCGGTATATAGCCGGGCCAGCTCGCGGCTCATGTAGGCCGAATCTTTGCCCTGCTCCAGCTTGCGCCGCAAGGTATCTTTGACCTGCCAGAGATTATCATAGAGGTTGTCAAGCGTGTCGAATTGTTGCAGCAGCTTAACCGCCGTCTTCTCCCCCACCCCTGGCACGCCCGGGATATTATCCGATGCATCGCCCTTGAGGCTCTTGAAGTCGAGGAACTGGCCAATCCGAATACCATAGCGCTGCTCGAAGGCGGGGATGTCGAATTTGTCGATGTTGGTCAAGCCTTTCTTTAGGGCGTAGAGATAGGTGTTTTGGTCGAGAATCTGCAGAGCATCGAGGTCGCTCGTGATGAGATACGTCTCGATATCCCCTTCCTGCTCGGCCTGGGCATCGAGTGTCGCCATAATATCGTCCGCCTCATAGTCATCAAACTCATACAGTGGCCAACCAAACGCCTGCAAAAGCTCGTGCAACAGTGGTATCTGGGCGTAAAAATCTGGCGGAGCGGGCTTGCGACCAGCCTTGTATTGGTCGTAAATAGCAAGACGGCGGCGGATATTCGTCTTGGGCTTATCCCACGCCACGCACACATAGTCGGGCTGGAGGCGCTTGATCAGCTCCAGGCTCAGCGCCGCAAAGCCATACACCCCGCCAGTTGGCGTCCCATCGGCCGTCGAAAGGTTGGGCATGGCATAGTACCCACGGTAGAACACACTTTTGCCATCGATAATCACTAGGCGCTTCATCATAGTTCTAGTATAGCATTGGTGCGGTGCCAAAGCGTATCACAAACACCTCCTGCTCCCTGCCCTCCGGCTATAGCGTAGGTTGAGCGCGCTGGCGACGGCGACGCCACCACCACACTAGCCAACCAGCCAGTGCGATGAGTAGCAAGCACAGGCTTATCAGCAGTGCCGGCACAAAGTTACTCATCAGCTCAGCCAGCGGACCCTGCGCAGCAAACGCACCCTTTTTCTTCTTCACCGTCATCCGTTTGGTGCCCGGCTTTTTATCTTTCTTGTCGTCCTTTTTCTCTGGTGGAGTAGCCGGTGGTTTTTCGCTAGTGGTTGGAGTGCCGCTTTGGTATATCTTGACATAGTCGATAAGGAAGGTTTGGTTGGCAAACTTCTTCGATGAGTCGGGTGGGTGCTCCTCACTCTTCCACTCCACATAATCATTGAGAATAACATACCACGTATCGTCAAAGACCTGCTTGAATTGATTCGCGTCCATGCCCATTTTTGCTGGTTTTTCTGCCGGAACTCGAGTGGTTGGATGACTTTTCTCATCGCCCGCTCGATAGTTATATACCAGCACCGGCTGGTTATCCACGAAGAATCTGACCGTCTCACCATCATATTCCGTCGCCCAGACATGCCAGTTGTTCGCCAATGTCACTGGGGACGGTATGAGGTTCTCTCGGCTATGCCCTAACCCCTTCGTCTTCCATATCTGCGATGATGGGCTGTGGTAGCAGCGAATATGCGTCGTCGACCATGTGTAGGTCGGTGTCCATGAATACCACTCCAGCATGTCGAGCTCACCATAGGGGTCATTCGCTTGCTTGTTGTTGCTACAGTTGGCAAGCGTCACACTATTGCGCAGCCAAATAGCTGGGCGCGTCCCATTCTCGCCATTCCAGTTAATCTTCGCTCGTACCTCCACACGGAATGGTTTATGTCCATCGAGCACCCGACCCGACTCCACTCGCCCACTCTGGTAGCGTGTCATCTTGCCAGATGGGCACGGCTCTTGGCTCGCATTACTATCGCCCAGTGGCTCAGCCACACTCGACACACAGTGACGCCGGGTCGTAATCTGCAAAGCGCCATTAGTCACCGCAACGTTATTGGCGCTATATGCCAAATGCTCCTTGCCATAATTATCCTTATTTTGCTGAAGAACCTTCCAGTTCGATAGCGAGGTATTAAACTCCTCGTTATACACCATCTGCCATTGCTGCGCCTGGGCAGCCCCGCTAAAGATCACCGACACAGCACCCGCAATAAGGACACTCACTACTCCATACACCAGCCCACCTCGTCGCACTATTATCTCCTCAGTCTGCACACATGTGTGCTTATATGCCCATACGTTATGTATAAGTGTACACGTTTTGTCGGATTTTTCAATTGTTATAGCATGAGTATTACTACACTGAAACGCTACGCTAACACCTCTCCACCGCCTTGGCTGCTCTGTACCCTTCGTGCTAATTCTTGCGCAACCTGCCGCCGGGCACGCGCTCGCTCAACATTGTCTGTTCCACCAACAACATCATCTGTATCTGGCCGATGTTTTGTGATGTCCGCCATATGCGCCGCAAGGCATTCAGCCTGCACTGGGCAACTGCCGCATTTTGTTTTCCCTTTTTTAATATTTTCCCAATGCTCCCGCTTTCTCCCATCGAGGCCAATAAAGTACGGTTCATCCTCGAGGCTGCAGGCAGCTTGTCCAATCCATGCTGATCGAGGGGCTGGCTTATATCCGCCGCGAATCAGCCGCTCAGTATATACCGCAGGGCTTACGCCATTCTTTATCTGTTCTCGCATTGCCAGCGTGGCAGGGGTCGGCTTTCTTGGTTGTTCACGCGTCATAGGTCTTTACTCTTTTTAGCTATACAAAACATTGGCTTCTGCATTATTCCACACGCCTGTTATTTTGCCAAGCATAAACAATGTGTTCCGCCGCTTGTCGCTCTGCCACTGCATCACCTAGCGTCGCCGAGCCCGCCGCTGCTTGGGTTTGGGCATACCCCATCGCTGGCGGTCGGCTTGGGTTGTGCCGCCACGGACATCACCAGCAGCGATAATACGTTGGTATCCCCGCAGCGCAAAGAACAAGCACTCGGCTGCTACTGGGCACTCAGCACAGTCCTCACGCTGCTCGGGCTCTATTCGCTGCTTCGTCTCGACATCAATACACAGCGCCAAGCGAGCAAAAGCCTGCGGTGCAGGGATATACCCAATGTGCCGCCACTCGGCCATACACTGCTCTGCCCAGGCAATCCGCGCCTCGGGCGTATCATTAGCATGAACAGCATGGTGCATAGCGCTCGTGAGTGTGGTGGACTGGCTCGGGAGATCGGCTGGCGTAGGACCATCCGTCAGTTGTCTGCGCTGCTGTGCTGTTAGGCCAGCACAAACCCCAACCGACACTCCTTCTCTCACCGCATATGCCGCACACACATCAATTACCGCACAACCAATGCAGCGCCGCAGCGCCAGTGCCGTGTCTTCCGGTTTGCCACTAAAATATTCTTCGCTCGTGGCCGGGCTGCAGGCAGCATCGCGCATCCATTGCGATGGAAGCGCCGCTCCCTCTTGCTGCCGCACCCGCATCCGCAAGTAGAAGATGCGCGACACACAGTCGATTGGTGCGTAGCGGGGGAGTCGCTCTGGTCGTGATGGCTGTGCAGCTGACCGCTCTTTCATGCTATTTTTATTGTATCATTCACTGCACCGCCAACCATAAGCGCTATTATCTGCTATACTAGAGATATGAATCATCCATCTCACCCGACGACAATCCTTGCCTTTGTTGGCCTCTCGGGCGCGGGCAAGAGCGAGGCGGTCAACCACGTGGCGCGCCTTGGCATCCCCAAGGTCTATGCTGGTGGCATCCTCTACGACGAAATGCGCCGCCGCGGCATCGCCATCACCCCGCAGTCGCAAGCCGAGTTTCGCAAAGCCTGGCGCGAAGAGGCTGGCAAAGACATCATCATCCGCACTGCTGCCAAGCAAATGCAGCGCCTCGCCGCCGCCGGGCAGCGCCACATCCTCTTTGATGGCCTTTACTCCTGGACAGAGTACAAATACCTCACCCATCACTTCCCAGGTGAGCTCGTTGTCGCGGCCATCGTCGCACCCAAACAGCTCCGTCACCGCCGCCTTGCCCAGCGACCCGAGCGGCCCTTTACCGCGCAGGAAGCAATCGCCCGCGACTGGTCGGAAATTGAAGATATTGAGAAGGGTGGCCCCATTGCCATTGCCGACCACTTCATCTCCAACAGCCACAACCTCACCGAGCTCCACCAGCAGGTCGACGCCCTCTGCCGCGAGATTGGTTGGATGTAAAATACCCCAGTGGGGTATATAAATCATCAGTAGATTGACACAATACCCTTCCCCTGCTATAATTCCCCCACAGATTATTCGTGCGTTACATATATGCACAATACGATAACAATCAATACGAGGAATATATGAACAACCAACCAACACCCCAGCAACCTGCTGCACCAGCACCGCAGCCGCAGCCAGCCGTGCAGCCACAACCGGTGGCCCAGCCGCAGCCGCAACCGCAACAGACATATCAATATCAACAACCCTACCAGCAGCCAGTTGCGCCAGTATTACAGCCAGCTGTTCAGCCACAGCCAACACCATATGCCTATCCCGTTCATTATGACAACCCTGGTGAGACACTGGGTGTTATTGGATGCGTCTTGAGCTTCTTTGGTATCTCTATCGGTGGTATTCTCCTTGGCATTATTTCGCGCAATAAGTCTAAGGAAGCCGGTATGTCTACAACGTGGGGTAACGTTAGTCTGGGCTGGGGCATCTTTGGGTCAGTCTGCTGGTGTCTTATCTGGCTTTTCTGGATACTTGTGTTTGTTGGTGTATTGTCCAAGCCATCTTGGTGGTACTATTATTACTACTAAGCCACTTACTTCGATATAAAAATACCCAGCATACTACTGGGTATTTTTATGTAAAGTATTTTGGGAGTACCTTCTGCATTTTTAGGGCTTTCGTATTCACACCTCTACAATCATGATCTCTATTTCTCGGTAGCGATAGTTAGGAGTGGGTATTCGAGAGGTTTGTGCCCTCACAGCAAAGTAAATAGCCATTATTATACAGAAGCTTCACCAAAAACCATACAGTAACGACTTTTGCAAGCAATTTATCCAAAAAATCGACATACATACTGTATGCCGATTATTCTCGTGCACTACGCCCTACTGCTGCAAATACTCGTACAGCTTCTTGGCATCCTTATGCTTGCGCAGCTTGGCGAGAGCCTTGGCCTCAATCTGACGAATACGCTCACGCGTCACGGCAAACTCCTGCCCAACTTCCTCCAGCGTATGGCTCTTGCCATTTTCCAGGCCAAAGCGCATTTTAATAATCTTCTGCTCGCGGTCACTCAAGGTCGAGAGAATGTCTTGCACCTGCTCCTTGAGAAGCTGGTTGGAGGCCGATTCTTCAGGGCTGACCGTATCTTCATCCTCAATAAAGTCCCCGAGCACCGACTCCTCCGAGTCGTCGCCATCGCGCCCCACACCAGCATCCAGGCTGCTGATGTCTTGCTTAATCTTCATCACATATTCGACCTTATCCGGTTCCATATCGAGCTCTTTGGCAAGCTCGGTAATGGTTGGCTCGCGGTTCAGGTCTTGAGTGAGGCGGCGCTGAGTGCGCAGCAGCTTATTAATCGTCTCCACCATGTGGACAGGAATGCGAATAGTGCGCGCTTGGTCGGCAATCGCACGGGTAATCGCCTGGCGAATCCACCAGGTAGCATAGGTACTAAACTTAAAGCCTTTATCTGGGTCAAACTTCTCCACCGCCCGCAATAGCCCCGTGTGCCCTTCTTGGATAAGATCGAGAAAATCGAGGCCACGACCACTGTACCGCTTGGCAATGCTTACCACCAGTCGCATATTAGCCTCGGCCATTTTGTCTTTCGCCCGCTTATCGCCTTGCTTGATGCGATAAGCGAGATCAACCTCTTCGTCAGCACTCAGTAGCGGGATCTTGCCGATCTCACGCAGATGCAGCCGGACCGAGTCGTCACTAATATCATCAAAGTATTGGTTACTGTTGAGAATCTCCTCTGGCGTGTCTTCTTCCTCAAGTGCTGCGAGGTCGGGCTCCATATCGTCGACAGCTAGATCCATGATCGGTGGCTGGGCATCGGGCGGTGCTGCCTGAGCTGTGGTTGCTGGTTTTTTTTGCTTGGTATCCTTATCGTCGGTTGCCACGCGCTATCTCCTTGATTAATTGGTTCAGTTGCTCGCGCAAAGCAGCGGCAGCAGTCGTATCGCCGCTCTCTTCTGCTTGGCGCAAGTGGGTGATGAGATCTTGTTTGTGTTGCTGCTTGTGTTCGGTTTCGATTTGCCGCAAAAGCCGGGCGGTCTCGTAGTAGCGATCGGTCTCGCTCCACGTACCATACCGAGCGTCGGCACGTACCCGCACCATTGTAATATACTCGTCAAAATTTTGCAATGGCGGCGGCGTAGTGGTAAGAGGTTGTCCGTGGTGCGCCGCATAGTACTGAGCCAAGGCCTGGCGCGCCTCCCCCGCAAAGAGCTGTAAGTCAACTCGCCCAAACAACTCCTGGCTCGGCCCATCGAGCATCGCCAGCGCAAGCACGTCGTCTTGTACGAGGTAGCGATTGCGTGGTGCAGCCGCAGCCGCCTTGACGGCCTTGCGGATGGGTGCGGACGGTGCGGTTTGCTGCGCCTTGGTCTGAACGGCCTGGACACTTGAACCAACTGCCTGAGCAATCTGCCGCTGGTAGTGCTCGCGCTCCACCGGGTCGCCCAAACGATTAACAAGTGCCAGCCCAACTGTCGTAAACTGCCGCTTGCCCGCCGCCGTGGTGAGATCAAGCTGCTGCCGATACTGCGCCAGGAGCCAATCCACCGCTGGCTGAGCCGCCGCTATCGCCTGCTGCCAGGCCGCTACCCCCTGCTGCTGAATAAGTTCATCAGGGTCTTTTACCCCTGCCGGCAGCGACACGACCTTTAGCTCTACCCCCGCTTGGGCGGCCAGGCCAATTGCTCGCTCTGTGGCGGCCCGCCCAGCGTTATCACCATCAAAACTCAGCCGAATATCGCCCGCCAGCCGCTTGAGCGCCCGAATATGCTGCTCCGTCATAGCAGTGCCCGCTGTCGCCACCACCGCTGCTTCGCCCGCCTGATGGCTGCTGATCACATCCATATTGCCCTCGACAATCACCGCATAGCCCTGGGCCCGAATCGCCTGCTTGGCCTGCATCAAGCCAAAGACATGCCGGCCTTTATCATAAAGTAATGTCTGGGGTGTATTGAGGTATTTTGGTGCATTAGGCACATCAGCAATTAAGCGCGCCGTAAAACCAATCACCTGCCCACTCGCATCCATCAACGGCACCATCATCCGCCCGCGAAAAAGGTCACCATCGTAGCGGTTCACCAGGCCCGCCTCACGCAGCTCCGCCAGCGAAAAGCCTTTTTTCTTAAGATACGTTACCAGCGCATGACCATCGCGCGGCGCATAGCCAATCTGAAACTGCTGGACAATCGCCTTGCTCAGCCGCCGCGTCCGAAACACATAGACCAGTGCATCCTGACTCCGCACCAAACAATGCTGATAAAAATTCGCCGCTAGTCGATGTGCCTCAAGCAGCCGCTGCTTGCGCCGCGCCAGGTCGCGGTTACCCTTCTGCTCATACAGCGAGAGATCCACCCCCGCCTTGCGCGCGAGTAGTTCCAGCGCCTGGCGAAAGTCTAGCCCCTCTACTTCCATAATAAAACTAAAGACATCGCCGCCTCGCCCGCTACTAAAATCATGCCAAATATTCTTCTCCGGGCTCACAAAAAAGCTCGGCGTCCGCTCACTGGTAAAGGGGCTCAAACCTTTGTAACTCCGCCCCGCCCGCTTAAGCTGCACATACTCGCCCACCACATCCTCTATATTTAAGCGTGCCCGCACCTCTTCTTTGGCATCCATAGGTATAGTATACCGCATTGAGCATAGACCAATCGAACCATACCAATCGCCTATCTGGTCGTTCTCACCTTCCATGAAAGCTACTCCACCCACACGACCGATCGTATACAGAAACGAGCCAAAACATAACTAATTTTTGTATAGTATATAGGGGTATAGAGTATATAGGGTAGAGGGGTATATACTATATATTATTTATCCATCTGACCTCTGTTAAAGATTATGCTCTTTACCTCTGTTAGTGGTTGTGTTTAAATGGTATTATAGTAACTATGAATCCACAGCAACCATACACTCCCCAACCGAATGGTTCGGCACCGCAGCCTGAGCAACAGCCCCCGCAACCCAATGCGCCGGCAGCTGCTCCGTATGTCCCCTACTATGCTACCCAAGCGGCGTCGGGTGCGCAGGATTATGGCTATGGTGCATACAATCCAGCAACGCAGAGCCAACCAACTCAGCCACCGTATCAAGAGCAGCCCACTCCTTCATCACCGCAGCCCCAAGCTGCTCCCTACCAGCCGTATCAGCAGCAGCCACACGACCAACCAGCCAGCCAACCAGCCGCGAGCTATGGCGCAGGCCAGTCATACCACTACGCGCCACAGCCCGAGCAACAGCCACCAGCTACGGCACCCCAACCAACTAACCAACCCAGTTCACACACTAGTGCAGACCCATCACAAAATTATGCGAGCACCTACCCAAGCCCTAGTCAACCCGCCGCACAACCCTACCAGCCACAATCGGGTGGCTACAATGGCCAGGCCTATGCCAACCCGCAGCAGCCGCTTGGCGCTACTGCCATGGCTGCTACCGGCGCAGACCTTGGCGCAGCAAGCGAGCCAGACACCTCCTTCCCGGTGGATTACCTCAACGAGATTGCGCCCAAGCAACAACCAGTGCAGATTAACCGCTTTGCGGTGTTTGGGCTGATCGGCGGCGTACTCTTGCTCGCCTTTAGTGCCGTCATGATGATGGTCAACAGCCAGCCCAACTACACTAAGCAAGCCCAGACCACCCTGGCGCGCATCGAGACCTTGCAAGCAGCCACCAAGGAGCAGCAATCGCGCCTGACGGAGAATGAGCTCTCGAGCATGAACACCACGCTCACCACCTCGCTCGGCAGCATGGGTACGGAGCTCAAGTCGTCGCTCAAAGATGCAAAGATCAAGACCGAGCTGATAGGCGACGCCAAAAAGACCGAAAAAGCCTACTCCGACAAACTCTCCAAAACACTCGAAGATGCTTACCTGACTGGCGCGCTTGACCGCGTCTACGCACGTGAAATGAGCTACCAGCTATCCATCCTCAAGAGTTACCTCCAAAAGCTCAAAACCGCCAGCGGCAACCGCAAAGCCATCGCTGACTACGTCGCCACCAATAGCAAGACGCTCGATGCCGCCACCAAGTCATTCAGCAACTTTACCTCAACGAAGTAGCAACGCACCTGCCCTGCTGACGAAGCCCGCCTCTGTGGCGGGCTTTTGTTAATGCGCTGCACTATAAAACAAACATTTGCTTACATATGGCTGTATGGCGTAGCCCCAGGGGTTTTCCTCCGCGTGAGATGGTAAACATAAGGTGCCCAGATGTTTATCACACAACAAAAAGAAAACGCTCACACAGCGTGAGCGCTTCTATCCTGACGATTCTCCCCAAAAACGAGCATTCTACTCCGTCACCAGCCGGTAGCTGAGCCGCGCCAGGTCAATCACCTCGTCATCACTCAGCTGGCCACTGCAAATAACAGTGATCCAATGTTTTTTGTTGAGGTGGTAGCCTGGCTGAACCGACTCATACCGTTCACGCAGGGTGAGGGCCAGCTGCGGGTCGCACTTGAGACTCACCCTTAGTGGCTGCGACCCTTCGGCAATAAGCGCAAACATTTTCTCCTGCTGGCCAGGCACATCCTTGTGCCCTACCTTGTACACTGCGATATCGTCCCCAAAGGGATAGTCGAGCCACGCCCCAGGCAGGCTGAGCAAAAATTCTTCGAGCTGCTTGTGTGTCATAGCACTATGATACTACAACCACTTATGCCGCACAAAATACCCCACCATCGCCAGCGGTATGAGAACAATCAGGCTGATCATCAGCCAGAAGGCGATGTCGCTGCGAAACGGCAACTGCACGAAATTCATCCCGCCTAGGCCTGTCAAGAACGAGACCGGCATAAAAACAGTGGCAACCAAGGTCAGGCGCTTCATCACATCGTTCATACGGTTAGACATCACCGAGAGGTACATATCGAGCGCGCTGGTGAGGAGGTCACGCATCGTATCGATAAGCTCGTGAACGCGCCAGGCGTAGTCGTAACTATCACGTACATACACCGCGCATTTTTTATCAAACAAGGCATAGCGGCCGTTACTGAGACCATTGAGCACATTCATCAAGGGGAGCACCACCTTGCGCAGGTCGGCCAACTGACGCTTGTACACAAAGAGCTGCTGGAGCTGCCGATTGTCTGGGGTGCGGATCATCGTATCCTCCAGCTGGTCGGTCACATCGTCGATATGGTTGAGCAGCGGCATAAATTGCTCAATAGAAAACTGCGCAATAGTCGCCAGAATAAGCGATGGCGTCGTGTGACTAGGCCGCAGCGCAGTAATGCGCTGAACCAGCTCATCGTCCAGCTTTCCCTGGTGCAGCGTAATAATCTCGGTTTTACTGAGCAAAATGGTAATGGTGTGGTACTTCACATTGTGCCGACTGACGTATGGTATATCCAGCGTCAGCAGCAGCCACGCCTCCCCTTCTATCGCCTGTGGCAACCAGCGATGCTCGCGCACCATGCGGGCCTGCAACTCAGGTAGGCGCAGTTCGCTCAGCAGCGCCCGCCGCTGCTCGGCTGTGTCGATCGTAATATCGCGCCACAGCTTGGGCATTACAGAGCGACCTTTTGCAAATAATAGCGCAGCTCCATAATGCTGCCACGGATATCCTCTAGCGCGCGGTGGTCTTCTGGCTTGGCAAATTTCTTGCCGTATTTACCCTCCATCACCACCTTCCAGGCGCTCACATCGAGCATGCGGTAGTGCAAACGCTGCGCCAGCTGCGGCCACCAGCGATCGATAAAGCGGCGATCTTGATGGATGGAATTCCCTGCCAGCAATATCCGCCCCTCGCCAGCACACTGCGCATCGCAAAACGCCAGCAGCTCTTGCTCAACCTCTGCCAGCGGCTTGCCCTGGGCATTCTGCTCCTCCAGCCCACGTCGCGCTGCCGGATGCTGATCCCAAAAGCTGGCGTTGCCATCGAGGAGGCGCCTGAGCTTAGCTGCATCATGGCGCACCACCCCTTCGTACGTTGCAATCTCGGCAAAAGTCCAGTCCGTCACAATCGCCGCCACCTCTAGTATTTCATCCGCAGTAGGGTCCAGCCCCGTCATCTCTAGGTCGACCCACAAAATCCGTTTTGGTTTGAAGCTTGGTTTCATGCTTCTAGTATACTACATAGTCCACCACATAGCGCTCATCCTTAGCTATTACTGTTATAAGCATAAGCTTTACCGATGTGCAAGGTAGTGTACTACTTTTTTATTCAGGTGCCTTTGCCCCCCTTCCCGCCCCCTTATTCTAGGGTGTAATTATGCGATAAATCATTTCTCCTACCCCTGTTATTTCCGAATGGTTCATTTTTATGTTCAGGCTGAGCGGGTGTTTGGATGGTGTGCAAATTTATTATTCACCATAGAAAAACCACACCCTGAGTGGGTGTGGTTGATCGCTACGCAGTCTCTTGCCTACTTAGTCTTTTTTCTTGTCCAAGCGGTCGAGCTTGAGAAAGTGGATGATCAGGTAGATGACAAACGCTGTGGCAATCAAGGTAATCAGCGAGCTCACGAAGGCTCCCCACGCGAAGTCGGCACTGCGCCCAGCAATCTCAATATGTGTGCTGGCAGCCTCGAGGCCCTTCTGCGACCCCACGATGAATTGCACCACCGGGCTAATGAACCCCTGAACTAATTTTTTGACCGTGTCGCCGGCGGCGGTACCAATCGCCAAACCAACAGCCAGGCCAACCACGCCCTGCTCGCGAATAAACTCAGCAAAGCCGCCAATGTGGCTGTTCTTCATTTTCTGCTCTAGAGCTTGGGCAGCGGCTGCAGCTTCTTGGGCAGCCTTGCGTGGGGTGCGGCGTGCAGCAGGCTTCTTTGCAGCAGCTGCTTTGGTTTTGGTTGTTGTTCGTTCTGCCATAGGTTCTCCTTATTAACCATTTATTTTATTAAATTATAGCATATTCTGCATTAATTGCTAGCGGTCTTGTGTTGGTGGTGTTCTATGGTGCGAGGACTTTGCTAATCGCTTCTCAATCTTCTCTTTGTCTCGCTCGGCAGCTGCGATCCTCTCCAGGCGCGTCTTCTCAAACCCACGTGATAACACTGGTTTACGCGCCACCACCCGTCCTACGCTCGCCAAGAACTCGGCATTATCAGATGGCAATTCAAACAACCCATTATACTCTTCTATCGCTTCGGCTGCCTTCTTGGGGTCACCCTCAACTTTTGCAATCTTGCGCAGTGTTTCACCCTTAAAGAACCGACTCTCCGAAGTATCGTCGGGCAGCAAGCTTGCCTTGATCACATCCGCTAAGGCCAGGGCACTATCCCCCATGTGCCGATCGATGAGTTTTGTGCGCAGAGCCTTTGCATGCTCAAGCTTGTTGCGTGGATCAATATCTGGATAGATACCAGCAAATTGATCAATAATATCCTCACTCGCAGCAACTGGATCGGGGTTATTGCCAAGTGTATTAATAATCACATTGTGGTACAGGCGCAGCATTTCGCGGCCCGGCACTGATGGCATGGTAATGAGCTGCAGCTGGCTATGGAGCAGATACTCATACTCATCGTCATCTTGATGGCGGCTGTCTTTGTCAAAGCTTAGCCAGAACCGATCTCTTATGAACTTTTGGCGCTTACCTGGATCATCTATATCGACTTTTCGTAATAATTCACTAGTCTGCAGGGTATTAATCGCGCGCAGCTCACCACGCCATAATTGGTCAAGCGGGTCTTCACCGCCAACCGCCTTAGTCGTTTCTTGGTAAAACTCCTTGGTTGCAACATCGAGCAAAAACGAGCGCTTACTCCCACTCGTGCGGTCAAACAACATAACCACTGCGTGCTGGTTTACATACCCAACATAATGCTCCACTCCTATTTGATCCAAGCATTCCGAAGCCACAATGGTGTAGCCATAGCAATTAGCCTTCTCGCGTTGCGCGATAAGCTCTGTAGTTAACAACGGTGTTGCCTCATCCATGTCTTCAAATTCAAGTGTCTGGCGCACCAAATGTCCCACAAGAATAGCTGCTTCGATCGCGTCATCAAATGTCAGCGGCGACTGCTCGTAGGCTGTGCCGATGATCTTGAGCTGGGTAGAATCGGGCAAACGCTGGCGGCCAATCTAAGGGTTACTCTCCGCTATACCACGTCTTGGCGTCTTGAGCCCTGCCATCAGCGACTCATCTAAGATAGATGGATTGGTACGTGGCGTACACTCACCCACTACAGCCGCTCCGGTGCTTCGATACCGAGCAGAGCAAGGCCAGCAGCCAGGGTGTCGCGGTAGCGCTGCACCAGGCTGAGGCGCTCGGCCTGGCGCGGGCTGCCAACGACGCGGTTTTTCTCGTAGAAGCGGTTAAATTCTTGGGCAAGCTCATAGAGGTAGTGGCAGATGCCATGCACAAGATACTCGCGAGCGGCCTTCTCGACGACCTCTGGATATTCGCTCAGCTTGCGCAGAAGGAGGCACTCATCATCAGTGCAATCAGTCGGCTCGGCAGGCTCGGCACTCGCCTTGGCTAGGATGCTGCAGGCCCGAGCATGGGCGTATTGGATGTAGGGGCCAGAATTGCCCTGCAGACTCACCGTCTCATCCATATCAAAGGCGATATCGTTACCCATGCGATACTTCGCAAAGGCATATTTGATCGCCCCAAGTGCCACCTGGCGCTGCACCACTGGGTCTGTGGTGAGGTTTGCCACACGCTCCTGGACGATAGTGAGCACATCAGCCGCTCGCGCCACATTACCCAGGCGCGAGCTCATCTTGCTGCCATCACCAAAGCGCACTGTGCCATTGGTCAGGTGGGTCATCCGCCCAGCTAGCTCAGGCCGAAAGAGCTCTGCTGCAGCATACACCACGCGCATATACTCCTTTTGGTCGTTGCCAGTGATGAGAATCCGGTGGTCGAAGTGGTAGTCTTCTACTTCTTTCCATATAACGCCAATGTCCTTTGTCTCGTACGTTGGCAGGCCATTTGATGTTACAAAGACACGGGTGTGCAGATGCTTCGCGGGGTCACCGACGAAGACCACTGCCCCCTCAGAACGCTGCAAATTCCCCCGCTCCAGCTGCTCGTGCACCACGGCGAGGCCAATCGGTGCAGTGCTACTCTCGGGGATATAGTCAAGATGATCGACCTGAATCATCGTATAGAAGGCATCGAAGTAATCCAAACTCCACTGGCGCGTCGTCCAATAGATCTGAGCCAGTGGCGTATTATGCTCATCATGCTCGTGGTAGCTGTAGACGAGCTTGTTAAACTCAATAATCTCTTGCTTCGCCGTCTCGTTCTCTTCGTACGCCTTAGCACCGATCACATAGGCTTGGCTAATCCACCGCGCCCGAGCAAAGACATCGCTCTCTACCTCTGTTAACTTCTCTGGTAGCTCGCCGCCCAGCGTGTGGCGCATCCCCCATAAACACTTAGCAACGTGCAGGCCGACATCACCACCAAAGCTGGCTCGGTCTACCGCCGCACCGACCGACTCGATGATCCGCGCCAATATATCGCCATACACCGTCTGGTACAAGTGGCCAGTGTGCAATTCTTTAAAGGCGTTAGGACAGCTATATTCCAGCGTGTAGCGCATACCGTCATAGATCTGCTGCGGTGCGGTATTGGCCGCCTGCCACAGCGCTTCATCACTCAGGCGGAGATTAATAAAACCCGGGCCAGCCACGCTCACGTCAGAAAACTGGCCAGTCTGGCGCAGCACCGCTGCCACCTCCTCGGCAATCTCGCGCGGCTTCTTGCCCAGTGGCTTGGCAAGCTTGAGTGCAACGTTGGTCGCAAAATCGCCAAACGTCGGCTCCGGCCGCGTCAATTCCACCGGCGGTGTTTGTTGATAAAGAGTATATACTGCATCACGAATCGTCTGTTCCATGATTATAGTATACAACAGATGCGCCGCAAGAATAGCGTAAGCACAGCGAGAAGATTACGCCTTACCCTTCTGCATCCGTTTCTGCCGCTTGAGCGCCGCCTGCACCAAGCCAGCAAAGAGGGGATGAGCTCGGAATGGCCGCGAGGTAAACTCTGGGTGAGCCTGAGTCGCAACGAAGTAGTCGCAGGTCGGTGCCTCGACGAACTCGACCAGCCTGCCATCGGGTGACGTGCCCGACACCACAACCCCGCCCGCGTTAATAGCAGCAAGATGCGCTTGATTCACCTCATAGCGGTGGCGGTGACGCTCCACGACCTCCGTTGTCCCATATACCTTAGCGGTGCATGAACCAGTTTGCAGTACCGCTGGGTAATTGCCCAGGCGCATCGTCCCGCCGGTCGATTGCTTGCCCTGCTGGTCAGGCATGAGGTAGATGACGGCATCATCTGGCGCAGCGCCACACTCCGCACTGCCAGCCTGGGCCAGACCACCGCGGCGGGCAGCGGCAATCACCGCGACCTGCATCCCCAGGCATATACCAAGATACGGTATATTGTGCTGCAAGCAATAACTCGCCGCCGCAATCTTCCCTTCTACCCCGCGCTTGCCAAAGCCGCCAGGTACCACCACAGCATCCACAGCGCTGAGCGCTGCATCAGTCACTGTCTCGGCATTGATCCATTGGATCGTCACCTCACTGCGGTGCGCCCAAGCGGCTGCTTTGAGTGCCTCGGTGATAGAAAGATAGGTATCGGCATTATCAACATATTTCGCGACGAGGCCAATCGTCAGCCGCTGGCGGTAAGTCTGGCTATCGTGCCGGACGAGCTGCTGCCAACGCGTCATATCCGGTGCCGTCATATTGCCAGTAAAGCTCGCCAGCACCGGGCCTAATTCGCGTGCTACCATCAAGGGTACCTTGTAGACCGTATCGACATTTGGCATCATAATAATCCCCTCTGGCCGCACCCCACTGGCAATGGCAATCTTATCCGCCACGCCACGCGGCGGCGCGATGCTACCCTCAGTGCGAACTGCCACCACATCGGGCATAATGCCAAAGCCGCGCAGGTCAGCCATAGCATTCTGGGCTGGCTTCGTCTTGTATTCCTGGCTGGTTGCAAGAAACGGCACATACACCACATGAACGAAGAGACAGTGCTCGCGCCCCACCTCTAATGAGAACTCGCGGATTGCCTCGACAAAGCTTAGCCCCTCATAATCTCCCACCGTGCCACCAATCTCCACAATATGCACCTGCCCCGCTGCTGCCTGGTGGATGGCTCGCTTGATCGCTTGGGTGAGGTGCGGCACCAACTGCACCGTCTGGCCACCAAATTTCCCAGCCCGCTCATCGGCGATCAAGTCACGCAGCAGCCGCCCCGCTAGCGTAGCATTGCGCTGGGTCAGCTCAAGGTCTAAAAAGCGCTCGTAGTGGCCAAGGTCGAGATCGGTCTCAGCTCCATCTTTAGTAACGAAGCACTCGCCATGCTCCTTGGGGTTAAGCAGCCCAGCATCAACGTTAAGGTACGGGTCGCACTTTTGCACCGAGACAGATAAGCCCTTGGCCTGCAGCACCGCACCAATACTGGCCGCCGTGATGCCCTTACCCACCCCAGAGAGTACCCCACCGGTGACAAAAATATAGGTTGGTTGGTGTGTCTGTGTCATACAATCTCCCTCTCGCGTTCTATTGTAGCATGTATCCATAAGCAATATACCAGCAAAAAACCAGCCCGATCGCTGGTCTTTTGCTGGTTAGTGATACACGCCACCTATTGGCAGCCCTCACACATGGTCAGCTCTGCTGGATCTGGCATAATAACAGGAGTGCCACTCGCCGCTGCTTGGTCGACGGCAACCTGCTGAGCGGCCAGCAGTGCCTGCTCGATGGCATCAAGCTTTTCCTCGAGCGTCATATCGTCCGTCAGTTGCGGCTTGGTGGTCTGCGCCTGCGTGGTGGTTATCGTTGTTGTATCTGTGATTGGTGCTATTGGTGCTGTAGTTTGTGTCATAATAATTTCTCCCGACCCGTTGTGGTTATAATGTCTATTCTACGCTATATATAGCGTTTTACGCAAGGTAATGCACCCAATTTTCTGTTGTAGAATTATCATCCAGCTGGCCAATCGGTGCGACATACCACTGCGGCTGGGTACACTGCGGGCGGAAGCTCCCCAGCTTAGCCGTATACGCCTCAGTAATGGCCGCGACCTCATCCTCGCGGGCTTCGCGCACCGTAGTATGGAGGTAAACGGCCTGCTTCGCGTCATTCCACACCACAAACTCTGCCCGTCCAGTGCGAAAAGCGTTGTGCGAGTGGCGCGCCTCACGATCAGACAGCCAGGCAATCGCATTGCCCACCCGCACAAAGTGCAGTGGCGTCACCAGCGGCGTGCGGTCGCGATTCACCGTAGCTAGCGCACCGACTGGCACTGTATCGAGGACGGTGTGCGTGAGAGTATTCATGATGGCTATATTCCTTTCGTATCTAATTTGCGAATATTATTTATTGCATCAGCGGGCCGCTCTCGCTCCATTGCCAGACAAGAAAATATCTGGAGGCCAGCTACTTAGCAAGCGGAAGATTGCTGTAGTATTAATCTGGCCGGAACATTTTCGGTCTGGTGATGGAGCGAGAGCTCCCATAAGACCGGTAGACTAGTAGGATTGTTCTGTCTACTACTTCGTCGTATTCACCTCATAACTCGTATTGGTGCTCTCGAAGAAGTTCACCAGCTCCAGCGTATCGTTGGCGGCGGCCATCCACTTGGCTGGGTTGGTCACGTTATACTCTGGTTCAAAGCCGAGCTCCTCCAGCCGCCGGTCAGTCATATACATAACATACTGGTTGACATAATCGGCGTTTAGGCCCAGGATGCCACGCGGCAGCATGTCTTTGTTATAGGCTTTCTCGAGCTCAACGGCTTCGAGAATCAAGCTGCGGATTTCCTCAGCAAACTCCTCGGTCTGCAAGTCCGGGTTTTCGTGCAGAATCGTCAGCAGCAGGTTAATGCCAAACTCCAGGTGCAGGTTCTCATCCTTCGTCACCCAGTCGAGCAGCGTGCCGACGTTGCGCAGCAGATTACGGCGGCGGAAGCTCATCCCCACCATAAAGCCGCTATAGAACCAAATCCCTTCCAGCACGATGTTATACGCCACCAGGTTGCGTACAAAGTCCTTCTTGCCCTCCAGCGTCGTTACATCTGGGCGCTCCTCCATCATGCGCGTGACGTACTTTGTCTGGAAGGCAGCTTTATCGGCCAGGGATTTTTTGCCCCAGCCGGCCGCATAAATTTCCTCACGGTCAAACGGGAAGGTCTCGATAATATATTCGAACGTCATAAAGTGGTTGGCCTCTTCCCACATCTGCTTCGAAAGATACAGGTGGCACTCAGCGGCATTCACGCAAGGGTAAATACCAAAAGCCAGCGATTTATTGATCAGCAGCTCGTTAGGATTAAGGTAACTAATCACCGTCTTCAGGGCGTGCTTTTCGTCCTCGCTCAATTTCTCAAAATCCGCCAAATCCTGGCTCAGCTGCACCTCATTCGGGAACCACGTGTTGGCCACCGCTTGGTTGTATAGGCGGTACGCCCAGTCATAGCGCACCGGCTTGAGCTGCAAGCCATCGCGTACGCCTGATCCTAAAATGCCCATTATTACCTCCTTGTTGTATTACTTAATGATTTCGTATCTGATAATTTTTACCAGTCGTATTCTACTCGTCATCGCCCCCGAGACGTTCTCCATCTTCTGGACTAGCCTCTGGATACCAGATAATCCTACGATTCTGAATCAATCGATGGCGTCCTATCGGATATTTGACCATCCTGCTCTTCAGCACTCGCATCAGTGCCAAAAATATCGAGCTCCGGCTGGGTCCACCCTTGAGGCTTATCGGGATGGTATATATTTCCCATACCTCGGCTATTCCACGACGGGTCACTTGCCGTTACATCGCCAGGCACAGCGTGGACATCGCTGTCTTTGTGCGTGCTATTCACCCCCTCCAATGCTGCATCGCCAACACCACGGCTCACACTCACGGTGGCCAATTCGGCTCGTTCTGGAAGTGGCAAATCAGCAAAGTCTATCATATCTTGCTCACCCCTCATCCCTGCTACTGAGGTTTTTCCTTCGTACATAATCTACTTCTCCTTCCCTTCCTCCTGCTTCTTGCGTGCGCGGTAGAAGCCACCAAAGCCCACGCGCTTGGCGTCTTGGTGGAGTTTTTGCTCGGTTTTGTTGGCGCGAATGGAGACCTGCTCGGACTGGTGGCGAGGCTTCACGTGCAAATAATACGTCGTTTTCAGGCCACGGCGCCAGGCTTCGCTGTAGATCGTGATATACTCCTCGATGTTGCGCGACTCTAAGTACATATTGCGGCTAATCGCTTGGTCGACCCACTTCTGAGCACGGGCCGCCACCTCAATGAAGGCATACGGGCTAAGCTGAAAGCTCGTCTTATACACATCGCGCACTGCCTGAGGGATCTGCTCCATGTGCTGGATGTCGCCTTGGTTAGTAAGCAGCTCGTCCTTGAGCTCCTCCCACAGGCCAAGGGCTTTAAGCTTGCGCACCAGGTTGGCATTAACCTCAAGGAACTTGCCATTGAGCGTGCTGCGGCTAAAGATCTGGCTAAATTGCGGATCGATCCCTGGGGTAGTGCCCGTCACATGCGAGATATTGGCGGTGGGAGCAATAGCCATCAGCGTGGCGTTGCGCATGCCGCGTTGCACCTTGGGGCGCAGCACCTCCCAGTCGAGGCGACGAGTCGTGTTAATTGCTACTGCCTCACCCCGCTGCGCGCCAAGCCGGTCGATCGTGTCGATAGGCAATTCCCCCTTGCTCCAGCCACTGCCAGCAAAGTTAGGATAGCTACCGCGCGTCACCGCTAGCTCGGCCGACTCATCGATGGCATAGTAGCTAATAAACTCCGCCAGCTGGTCGATCAGCTCATACGCCGCCTCAGATTCATAACTCAGCTCGAGCTTCTCCAGCACATCGGCAAGACCCATAAAGCCCAGGCCAATCGCTCGATTTTGCACGTTGCTATTCATCGCCTCCGGAATAGGTGTTGTGGTAATGTCTACAAGGTTATCAAGCTGCCGCGTTGCCGAGCGCGTCGCCTGCTCGAGCCGTGGCCAGTCCCACGTCTTGGTCGCGTCATCCAGGAAAGCGCTGAGGTTAATACTCACCAGATTGCATACCGCAATATTGTGCTCATCTTGCGGCAAAGTGATCTCTGTACATAGGTTGCTGAGGTGAATAGTCCCAGTGTTATTGTTAAGCGCCCGGAGGTTAATAGCGTCCTTCCAGGTGAGCCACGGGTGGCCGGTCGCCTGCAAACTACTCAGAATTCTGTGGAATTGCTGGCGCGCAGGCAGCTTATCATAAGCGCGTAGCTTGCCCGCTTCGGCCTGAGTAATGTAATACGCATACCGCTTAGCAAAAGCCGCGCCATACAGCTCGCTTAAGTCACTGACCTCAGCCGGATCAAAGAGATACCAGTCTTCATCAGCCTGCACCCGGCGCATAAATTCATCACTAATAAACACCGCTGTATCGAGGAAACGCGTCCGCAAATACGGATCGCCGGAGTTAGAGCGTAGATCTATAAATTCCTTGAAATCGATGTGCCAGTTCTCCATATACACGGCTGCTGCGCCCATCTTTTTGCCCTTGCGCGACACCGCAAACAGCGCTGTATCGATCATCTTAATAAACGGAATTGGCCCCGTGCTTGTTGTGTTAGTTGTCTTGACTGGGCTACCCGCCGCCCGCAGCTTCGTAAAACTGACACCGATACCGCCTGTCCCTTTAGCAATCCACATTGTATCGCGCACACTCTTAGCAATCGACTCCATATCATCCTGCACTTCCATGACGAAGCAATTGCTCAGCTGCGGGAACAACCCACCAGCATTAACGCGAGTGCTCCCGCCCGGGCTGTATTCGAGATTAGCCATGTGCTGGTAAAACTCAATGGCTGCCTCAGTCGGGTGCTCCTCGTTGTAGCTCAGGCCCATGGCGATGCGCATAGTGGTAAACTGCGGCACTTCGAGCGGCTCACCGTTTTGCTTGCGCAGGGCGTAGCGATTGCGGTTGGTCACCACGCCAAGATATTTGCTGAGTTTATCTTTACTCGGGTCAAGCGCAGCAGCCAGGCGCTCGAGGTCAAAGATCGTCTCATCTTGCATGCGGGGGTCAAGCAAGCCATCGGCCACTGCCTGACGAATATAGCGCGGGAAAGCCTCCCTATGACGCTGGCGCAGCTCTTCATCAGTGGTATATACGCCCAGCAAATCGCGGTAGATCGTGCCCAGCAGCAGGCGCGCCGCAATCGTGTCGTAATCTGGGTCATCCTTAATATTCTGCACCGTCGTTTGGATGAGGGTCTCCTCCAGCTGCTTGGTCGTCATCCCATCAAAGAGCGTCAGCTGCAGCTCGCGAGCAATCTGCACGATCTTCTGCAACGGATCAGCCAGCCCCTGGCTTGCTGCCAGCAACGTGGCATTTATCTTGGTTGTGTCAAATGGCTCGGTCGTACCATCACGCTTAGTAATATGAATCGTCATCATCCCTCCCCTTAGGCTCCTTATATACGGTGCACAAAACCAGCCACCAGGGCACGCCTGGAGCCGATCTCTATTATTTGTCTCTCCCGTGTTTATGTGTGCTCGCTATATATGTAGCGTCTGGGTCCTACTATAGACGCCAGATATGGTGCTTGGCAAGGGGTTTTGTGAAAACTACAACCGATTTTGCAGGTGACCTCTGTGGGTGATAGCACACCCTAGCCTCGTACAAGAAAATATCTAGAGGTTAGCGCCAGTGCAAGCGAGCAGAGCTCTACGCACCATCTGGCTGGAATTTTCGGTCTAGTATATCTAGTTGACCCCTCATAATATGAGCGAGGAGTGTATATGATACTCTGTGTTATTTATGCATAAACATAATAGAACGATATTCTCAGCGTTAGCTCCACCTCCCCATCGCTTCATCTGATGGAGTGTGAGAATCTGTCATTGTGCTGACAGATTCTCAGCCCAGCGCAAGAGGTCGATACTTGGGAAGTATCGACCCTTATAGTGTTCCATCGGAGGGAGTGTGGGGAGGTGGAGCGTGAGATACAGCGCATTACCGCTCAGACACCTCCCGGCACTCCTGCCGCAATCGCTCGAGAGGAGCATAATCATCATGGTAGGGCGGCTGGCTGGCGAAGGGAGCTGGCTGGCGAGAAGTATTATCGCCACCGTACGTCGCCACGACATTCGTATAATCCCAGCCATCTGCCCGCTCATAACGGAAGCTTCCCTGTCCCAATAGAGCAGCATACGGCGCATCCTGAGCAGCAAACAGTGGCTGGCAGGCTGGCTGACGACTGGCAATCATATTAACCACCACGCGAGCCTGAGGGCGAAGATGCCGCTTGAGTGCGGTAGCATACTCTTGTGTTGCCAGTGAGGCGGGTACATCGCCGTCATTATACACATCAACAAGGATGATATCGTACTGCTCGGTGCTGCGCTCAAGGAAGACGCGCGCATCTTGGAAGATCGGCCGCACATTGGCTGGATCGCGATAATAAAAATACTGGCGAGCAATCGGCACGAGCCCTGGATCGATCTCTACTACATCAATCTGGCTCTGCGGATAGCGCTGGGCAAGGAGGCGCGGCACCGTAAAGGTCCCACCACCCAGCACCAAAATGCGCTGGCGCTGCGGCGCGCGCTCCACCGCGTGCATCATCTGGCGCGTATACCAAAATGGCAGCTGCTGCGGCTGCCCTACCACCACACCAGACTGCACACCAGCTGGGCCACTGGCAATCCCGCGGATAACCGCGCCATCCTGCCGACGCCATTGCTGGAGTGTGTAGTGCGCCGCGGCGGTATCGATCGTCTGCGTGGCCTGGGCTCGCACCACTGGTGCCACGCGATAACCCAGCGCCAAGCCCACACACAGCACACTCACCACCACGCGCCACTGCCAACGCTGGCCTGGCACCACCAGCCAGCTGGCCAGCACAAGCAGACTAATGAGCACCACCAGCACGTCGTGAATCCCCAGCCAGCCAAACAAGAAAAACCCCGCCGCAAAGGTGCCGACAATCCCACCAATCGAATTCACCGCACTCAGCGACGCCACCGACCGCCCCGTTCGCGCCAGCGTCTCAGTCTGCCGCTCCACCAGGTAGGGGCTCACTGCTCCCAGGACCAGGCTGGTCGGAGCAAAAAGTAGGCTTGCCGCTACTGTAGCTTGCAGGCGAATATCGATCGGCAGCTGCGCCACCCACCGCAATATATCGTGGTATTGGCACAGCATTGTTAGCATCAGCAGCGCTGCGCCAAGCAGCAGCCACGCCACATCGCCATCGCGCGAGCGCGTATCGGCCAGCACGCCACCTAGCCAGTAACCCAAGCTCATCGCCGCAATAATGACACCAATAATGCTTGCCCACACATAGGTCGACGCCCCCACCACTGGTGACATCACCCGCGCCGCCACCAGCTCGAACACCATCACACAAAACCCCGCCACAAATGCAATCACCAAACGCCGATACGGCAGCGGCATCATCAGTCGTTTCAGTTTCATAGGAGTATTGTAGCATGGTTGGTGGGCTATGTTTTTTGATGCTATATCGCTCCTCTTTACATCGCACCTCGATATGATATGATATTGTTATGGAAGTAACAGATTCTATCATCACCGTCAGCCATTTTTCGATGAAATTTGGCAAGACCAGCGTCATCGACGACCTCAGTTTTGAGGTAAAACGCGGCGAGACGTTTGGGTTTTTGGGGAGCAACGGCTCGGGCAAGACCACCACGATCCGCTCACTCCTCGGCATTTATCAACCAACTGGTGGCAAGCTGCTCATCGATGGCAGGCCATACTCTGTCTCGGGCAACGTCAAGCTTGGCTACCTGCCAGAGGAGCGTGGCCTGTACAAGAAGGAGAGCGTCATCGATACGATGGTCTACTTTGGCCAGCTTAAGGGTCTGAGCCGCAGCGAAGCACGTAGCAAGTCACTCGCCTTCCTCGAGCGGGTTGGCCTGGCCGACAAAGCCAAGACCCGCCTTGACAAGCTCAGTGGTGGTCAGCAACAAAAGGTTCAGCTCGGCATCACCATTATCAACGACCCAGAGCTTATCATTCTCGACGAGCCCACCAAGGGCTTCGACCCCGTCAACCGGCGCTTGCTCATGGAGATCATTGAGGAGCACCAGGCCAAGGGTGCCACAGTCGTGATGATCACCCACCAAATGGACGAAGTTGAGCGCCTGTGCGACCGCATCTTGCTGCTCAAAGACGGCGTGGCTCATGCCTATGGCACAGTAGCCGAGGTGCGCGCGCAGTTTGGTGGCAAGTCGCTCGACGATATCTTCATCCAGGTCTATAGCCAGCCCAGCAAGGAGGACAACTAACATGCATAACCTATCTACCGTCATCCGCTTCGAGATTACCCGCTCGCTCAAGAAGAAGTCGTTTTGGCTTGCGGCAATCAGCTTCCCACTGGTGTTTGCCATGGTCTTTGCCGTCATCTTCCTCTCCAACAAAGCCTCGGAGGATGCTGCCAAGAACCTCGAGAAGCAGGCCTTTAGCTTTGCTGTGACGGATGAATCCAAGCTCGTCAAGCCAGAGCTGCTTGCCGCTACCAAGGCTCAGCCTGTCGCTGCCGCGGACAAAGATGCTACCATCAAGCGAGTCCAAGAAGGTAAGCTCGATGCCTACATCTACTACCCCAAAGATATCGCTAAGGAGCGGGTGGAAGTCTATGGCAAAGACGTGGGGCTCTTCGACAACGGCCGCTATGGCAGCATTGCCACCAGCCTGCTCTCGAACTCTGTCCAATCAGAAGTCAGCCCAGCGGTACGCATGGTCATCCAAGACAAAATTAACACCAAGAATACCGTCTACAAAAACGGCAAAGAATACAACGCCATCAACGAGATGATCCTGCCTGGGCTCTTTTTGGTGCTGTTCTACTTTCTCATTAGCTTCTTCGGCAACCAAATGCTCACCAGCACAACGGAGGAAAAAGAAAACCGCGTCATCGAGATGATCCTCACCACGGTGTACGCTCGCACGCTCATCATCGGCAAGATTATCTCGCTCATCGTCCTGGCGTTTATTCAAGGGCTGCTCGTTATTTTGCCAGTGCTTGTTGCTTATCTCTTCTTCAAAGATCAGCTGCAGCTGCCCGATGTCGACCTCTCACACATTGCAGTCGACCCCGTGCGGATTGGGATAGGCTTCCTCGCCTTTGCCGCGAGCTTCCTCTTCTTCACCGGTATGTTGGTGGCAATCGGCGCTGCTGTGCCAACCGCTAAGGAAGCGGGGAGCTTCTTTGCTACCATCATGATCCTGCTCTTTGCGCCGCTCTATGCCGCCGCTATGCTCGTCTCCACACCAGACGCGCTGCCAAGCAAGATCATCACCTACTTCCCACTCACCTCGCCCATCCCACTCATGCTGCGCAATGCGATTGGCAACCTCAGCGCCATGGATGCCGCCATTAGCATTAGTATCCTGACTGTCTGTGCTGCCATCGCCATCATGATGGGCGTGCGCCTCTTCCGCTTTGGTGCGCTCGAGTACAGCCGCAAACTCAGCTTGCGCGAGATCTTTACCCGCAAGTAGCAGCACAGCGTGCTAGTCTATTACAGCAAAAAACTGGCACATTACCTCTGTTTCGTGCTTCATAACCCACCGCTTGGTCGGTGGGTTTTGGGTACAAATTTTGCTCCTTGACAAAATCCCCATCAATTCGTAATATATGAGCATAGCACACAATAACTTCTCGTAATCACAAGGAGAAAACAATGCCTAGTAGAAACCCCCATGAGGCTAGTCCAACTGACCTTGCAACCGAGCTGCCCACGTCAATCCTCGCCGATACCAAACATACCAGAGGTGACGACAGCCCAACCGCCATCTTCCCGACCGCCCGGACGACAAGCTACCCACACACCCCACCAACCGCCCACTTCGAGACACCAGCGAGCCCAGAGGCTGCGGATGATGGGTATGATGAATTAGACCCATCAGTCCAGGCAGCAATCAATCAGGAATATATCAACTCTCTCTCTACGAGAGGCGAGGAACTGTCACTGCTCGGGCGGCTTGGGGAACGTGTTGGTGTTGGACTATCTTATGCTGCTATTGGTATATCTGCCTTGGCAGCGATAAAATTATTTACTGGCTACGGCATTAAATGGGAGCCTGATGAGTCGTCAAATTTTCCAACTCTTACTATCGAGTCACTAGATACTGCAGATGTAGCTGATCCTGCAGATATTACCAACCTCAATAGACAAAGAGGGCAAGAGGCATTTGTCCAGGCATCAAAAGGATTCGCTGTTGGAGCGATAGGCACTGCTCTCACATATACCGCAAGGTGTGCTCGTAAGAAGTCATCCACTTACTTTGAAGAAGCTGAGGCAGTAGAAGCCAAAACAAATGAGGCGTGAGCCACATTCTTTGCCTTTTTAGATATCCTGGTAGCCACTCATACTCCGCATACCGCGCGGAGTATTTTTTGTGTACTCTACCCCTGTGGCCGCTCTGCATACCGCTCATACACAGCGCGGTTAGCAGCGTTGGTATTGCGGCGAAGCTCTGGAGTGTTGAGAATGCGGTAAGCATCGTGGCGAAGAGCTTGGTGACGCTCAGCATACGCTTGATCAAAGGTCGGCTCGATGGTAGCTCGCTTCTCAGGCGAGAGGGTGCGGAGGTACGAGTCTTTGATCTGCTGGTAATCGGGCAAGTCGGGGATACTATAGATCAGCTCTAGTGCGCCATCATTTGCCCCTGCGAAGTTCTCTGCCTTGAGCCGCCCCTCAAAGACCTGACGCAGCGAGTGCATCTTCTCGGCAGCTGCGCCGTTGTATTCGCCGCGCAAGATCGCATCATATGTCACGTCATTAACAAACGGCACCGCACCCGCCACCCCAGAGGCCACCGCCTCAGCCGAGACGGTCGCGCGAGCATCGTAGTTGTATCCCTGACGCACCTGCACCGTGCCGTCGTCTGCCACGTATTCAATCTCGCGGCCAGTCTCGCGGATAATCTCACGCTTTTGGCCAGCCGAGCCAGCGCGGAACTGGTGCTCGATGGCCGCCTCCTTCACATATTCATTATCCGCCCGGAAGGTGTGCTGGTTGCCACTGGCATCAGTGAGGGTGATGGCAGTATCACCAGTAGCAGCCATAGCTTGCCATTGGTTGCTGTTGAGCTTGAAGTGGCGCATCAGCTGGTCTTCCGCCGCGACATGCTCACCAAATTCCTTGCGCAGCCGCGCCGTCTGGCCTGCTACCATCAAGTTTTTATGCCCTACCCCTGTAGCGTAGTCTTGCAGCGTCTGGCCATCGACCATCCGGCGGCGCAGAGCGACGCCATCGCCATCACGCAGCACCACACCATCGGCATTGGCCACTGCTCCATCGGCGAGGAGCTCACGGTCGATCTTCGCCCGTACTTCGCGCTGCGCCATTGCACTGCGGATCTCCGTCAGCGCACCCACTTCGGCCGCAGCATAGGCACGCCGCCCCAGACCATGGTTCAGGCCAGCTGGCACCTCACCGCCAAGCTTCAGCTCATCATAGAGTGCATCCAGCTTGTGGGCAGCATTCTTGGCTTCATCGGTGGTGAGCTGGGTGTTGAGTGCTCGCTGCTTAAGCTCATCATCGTGCAAGAGACGTGCGTTCCAGGCTCGGTCGCGCCGCGCCGCTCCCTCCTTGCCACGCAGGTCGGTGTAGCGGTTATATTCATCGTTACTCCGCCCCACCGCCGATAAGTCGGCCATTGTTTCAAAGCGTTTGGTATAAGCATCGGTTCGCTGCTGGATAGCGCGCTTCTTGAGGGCCCGGCGCCGCGCTGCATTGCCTAGCCAATTGCGCTGCGCGTCACCAGCCAGCACGCGCGATTTGCGCAGGTCTGCCCGCTGCTGCGCCCAGGTTCGCGTCCGGTCGACAATGCCACGCCGCGGATCATTCATAATCGCGCCCAGCCGCCCTAGCAGCGAGCCGCTCATCCGCACCACAAAGGGCGTCAGCACCAGTGGCACCACCTGCACTGCCAGGCCGAGAATGATGAGGTTAAGGTTATTCGCATCCTTGCCATTGGTCAAGATTGCCACCCCCGCCAGGCGCGATCCACCAAATAATATCGACATCAGCGGAAACATCAGCATCATCGTCATAAAGAGATCCTTCCACTTATCAAAATACTTCTCTGTACTGGGCAGCACATGCAATAAGAAGGCAAACGGCGAGACAATGACAAGAATAGTGATGAGTGCCTGACGCGCCGCAATAATCACTGCAGCGATGATGACCGCTAGCAGGACACCCACCAGCAGCGGAATAGCCATCGCCAGCGCTCCATCGGTCGCGCCCACCAGTGCACTCACCCCCACCACCGCACCCACTGCACCAGCGCTACCCGTCAGCAAAGCGCTCATGACATTAGGCCAGGTGATTTTGTTAAGCGTGTTATAATCCGCCCCATTGACCGTCGAGGCAATATTAACAAACAGCTGCTGCAGCTGAAAGCCCAATATGTTCGAAATATCGATCGCTGCCGCACACAGCCAAAACGACATATTGACGACGATAATCGACACGACGAGGCGCGGAAACATCTTCTTGATACCATAATTGCTAATACCAACACTGGTAATTTGCGAATAAATGACAATGAGTGAGACGATGATGAAGGCGATGTTGGCCAAGTCGCGCATGATCGCCCAAAAGCGAAAGAGTGTACCGTCTCCGCTGGACTGCAGCGGCTGCACCGCCAAATACTGCGCCACCTGCTGGTACAGCTGGTCAGTGATCCACGCCATGAAGTTACTCACCGGGCAGACAATCCAGCCAATACTACCCAGCGCTGTGCCACTACAGCTGGTCGTGGCACCATCATCTTTATCTGCTTGCTCGGCGGGTTTGTCTTGGGGTTGTTGGTTGTTGTTTTGGTTATTGCCGTTGTTTTGGGCATTTTGGCCAGCTTGACCCCCGTTATTCTGATTATTCTGGCCACCATTATTTTGCGGCGTGGCCTCCTGCTGCCCCGAGACAGAGATAGCGATAGCATCATCCATCTTGTTGTACGTATCTGGCTCAACAAAGATATATTCCACATACGTTGCCTCCTTGGCACGTAGTGGGTCACTACCAGCCGGGAAGATGATGGTCTGGCGCCGGTTGGTCGTCGGCTCATACTCATAGAAGTGCACACCAGCAGGTAAACCACGAGCAGTCAGATCTTTGTCGCTGGCTCGGTGTGGCTTGAAGGTATTATGGCGAAAGACGAGGTTCTCACCCTGGCGCTGCGCCGTCTCGGCAGCATACACTGGCGCAGAGGTAGCAAGCGTGAGCCCTAAGAGTGCCGTCACTAGTAGTGCCAGCCACCCCATATATTGCCGCAGACAACCCCTCGCCCGCGCAACCACTCGCCACGCTCTGTTCATGTCTTGTTCGAAATTAGCATAATATCGCACAGCGGTCAAGTTTTTGCTGCCTGCATGTCAAATCCGTATCTATTGCGCAACCCCTTCTAGCGTTATACGGGCTGCTATTGGCGAATAATCCTACCCCTGTGCAGAGCTAAAATAGCTATCACTATTTATTTCATCTCTCACAAAGCAGCCCAGCAGCAAAAGCAACCTAACTCAGAAAATATCGACCTTGCAACCCAAATTATGCACCATTATAACAATGTCAATACACAGACCTTCGCCCCTACTCTGTTCGCACCCCACCCCAGTCTTTACAACACCGCTCATATCGTATACACTACAGCGTAGGAATAGTATCATGAAATATAAGCGATTGATCTTGAGCTTTGGTGCAATGCTGGCAATTTTTGCTGGCAGCGTTGTCGTGCCAGCAAGAGTAATGGCGACAGACAATAATAAGGTTGATTGTACTGTTGAGGCTAACAAAAACAAAGCAGAGTGTCAAACTGGCGATAATGGTTGTGGTGTACTGAAATTTCACAACGTGAGCTGCAACACAGCAGACAACGACGGCGCAGGCGAGATGAACATTGCAAATTTACTCATCGCTATTCTTCGCATCCTCAATATCGGCGTTGGTATTGCAGCAGTTGGCACACTTATTTATGCTGGTATTCTTTATTCTACAGCCAGCGGTGATGCGAATAAGACCGCTAAGGCAAAGACGATCATAACAAATGTCGTTATTGGTGTGCTTGCTTATGCTGTTATGAGTATTGCGCTCAACTTCCTTGTGCCGGGAGGTATCATCAAATGATTCGTCGTTTACTCGTATATGGTATTAGTGTCATTGCTGTTCTTTCTATTCTGGCACCAGCTACACCTGTTCATGCCGATGCACCCTGCTCACCACCAAATTTCCTTGGTATGCCTGCCTGGTATCGTGGGCTACAAAAACAAGATGATTGTAAAACAATTCGGAGCGATTTAGAAACGCAAACTATCCTACTAACGATTGCTCTTAACGTTCTCCAAGCAGCAATGGTCGTTGTTGCATATATTGCTGTCGGGTTTATTATCAAGGGCGGCTACATGTATATGGTCAGCACTGGCAGCCCCGATGCGATGGCTCGCGCCAAAAATACAGTTCGGGATGCTCTTATTGGCCTTGTCATTGCAATAACAGCAGCGATGGTTGTTAATACAATAGCGGGGATCTTATAATGTGGCGTTTTCTTTCAGCCATAGAAATTCATGCAAACGAAATAGGCTATAGTAGTACTGCTCATAACACTGACATCGTTAAAAACCTCCTTAACACTGCCTACCTTTGGGCTGGTGTTATCGCTGTCATCGTCATAGTTGTAGCGGGTTTTATGTATACTATGTCTCAAGATGACCCGGGTCAGGTTACCCGTGCAAAAAACACATTATTAGGTGCTATTGTCGGTCTTGCTATTGTGCTATTTGCGTTTGTCATTACAAATACTGTTATGAATGGAGTGCTTCCCTCATGAAGTTTTTTTTATCACGTTGTATTAGCTCAATTGGTATCGGCATCATCTTATTGCTTCCTATCATCGCGACTACATCCACTGCCTATGCAAAAGTAGAACTCAATAGTGGCCTCGAAAAAGACAGCGCATGCCAAAAAGCAAGCGACTATGGCGAGAGCGGTTGTGCGTCAGTTACCTCAAGCGGCACCGGTATTCCCAATCCAGAGTCAGTTATTAAAAGTGGCATTAATACTGCACTCATGATTCTTGGTGGTGTCTCTGTCATCATGATTGTCTATGCTGGCTTTCGCTTTACATTGGCTAGTGGAGACCCACAAGCAGTCAAAGCTGCTCGTAATACGATTCTCTACGCAGTAGCAGGTATCGTTATCGCCATTCTTTCGTATACCATTGTCAACTGGGTTACTGATAATCTATCAATAAAATAAAGGAGATATAAGATGAACATTATCAAAAAAATAGCTCTCAGCACAGGTGTTTGCTCTGTCGTTATTGCTGGTATGGTCGCCCCTTCTGCTAGTGCTCTGTCTTCCAGTCAATCACTACAAACTTTTGCAGTAGGTGTTAGCGCACAAGACCAAGTAAAAAAAGGTATTGATAATGCTGGTGGCACTGTTAATAACTTTAATATTGGTACTGCTATTACAAATATCATTAATATTATGCTCTATGCGCTTGGTGCTATTGCTGTTATTATGATCGTCGTTGGTGGTATTCGCTACACCACGTCAAATGGTGACTCAAATGGTATACAAAGCGCAAAGAACACTATTCTCTATGCCGTTGCTGGCTTAGTTGTGGCTATCCTTGCCTATGCGATTGTTAACTTTGTTGTCTCAAATCTTCTTGGTAGTGGCGGCGGCCAATCCACCCCAACCGCCCAATATAATTACGTTTAACCACCACTATTACCTACCTCGCTTGCATTCTGCAATAAAATAGGCTCTTTTTCGGTAATTTTCTCCGTTAGCTCTTAACATTTTGGCAATTTTTTGGTATATATAGATAGTACAGGTAGTACAAGATGGTACTAATGCCAATAGAAAGGATATGACAATGAAAATCAATATCAAAAAAGCTATGCTTACACTCCTCGCCGTGCCAGTGCTGGCTGCAGGTGTTGCTGGGCTGGTAACACCACACGTTGGCGCAGCAGCTGCATCCGACAACGGTCTTGGTCTCAAGAAAGGGGTTACCTCTGCTAAAGGGAGTGACCAAGTAAGTTGTCTCTTTGGTAGCGAAAAAGAAGGCTGTACTGATGGTACTGGTATTTTCCAGACAATCGTCAACGTGATTCTCTTTATCGTTGGTGCGGTCGCTGTTATCATGATTGTGATTGGTGGTGTGCGCTATACTGTATCGAACGGTGACTCAAATGCCGTCACTGGCGCCAAGAACACCATCATGTACGCTATTGTTGGCCTTGTCGTCGCGATCATCGCTTACGCACTGGTCAACTTCGTCGTCGTCAACATCGGTGCCAACCAAGGGCAATAACACAACCACCTTTCTTCATTGGCTCTCTTATACCACCCTCTCGCAGGGTGGTATCTTTTGTTGAGGATATAGCAAGAAAGTCTGTCTATTGCTGATGGCGTCTGACACTGACTGTTTTTGCCTAGCACTAGCCATGCTATTCCATTTCACTCTGGCTGGAGAATCATCATCACACTGCGCTCATCTCATTATTATACTTTACACTCTAGAAACCTCATAATAAGCCATCGCACCATTCAGGAGGTGTTTTGGGAAGTTTCCAGTATTCTTTAGCTTCTTCAACTATATACTCTAATAGAGCCGTTTTACAAAATCATTACACCTCACTACTTTCGCAACCTCTTGTATGAGCTACAACCTCCTGATTAAGATCGGTAATCTCAACAGCTCTCAACTCTTCTCCTCACTACCATTTCTCCTACAGTTATTGCAAAAGCTTTCTCTAGAACACCAGTCTCTCAGTGCTAATACTAAATGACAACCTTCTGCTGCCAATATTCACGCTCTGCTAAATGAGATAGAGAACATATAAGTAGATACCATAAGAGGCCTCAAGGCTCGCATTACCCACTTCCCGTAGCACAAAACAACCCCGCACCAGCGGGGTCATCATCTCACAACGTGTATTCCCTTTCCTAGAGGATCGGGATTTTCTTGGCCTGCTCTTGCTTAACCTTCTCAAAGGTAATGGTCAGCACACCATCCTTCAGCACGGCAGTCGTCTCATCCTCGCGTACCGTTACGGGCAGTTCCAATGTGCGGCTAAATTCACCCCAGTAGCACTCTTGGTTGTGCCATTTGGTGGCTACGGTGTCGTCACCACTGCTTAGCGTGCCAACGATCGTCAACAGCCCATCATTAATCTTCACATCCAATTCCTCGCGGTTCACCCCAGCGGTGCGGGCCTTTACTACGAGCTGTGTCTCGGTCTCGTACACATCGACTGCCAGTTGGCCAGTGTAGTCCTCCTCACTCTGGGCAGGCTCTTCGCCCCATGACGAAGTTTGGCTCTGCTGGTTCTGGGCAGGCATTGGGTTTGCTTGAGCGTGATTCATTGGCTGGTGAGTTGGCGCAGCTGGTGCGAGCGAGTCATCACCCTCCAAAAACGCTGCCGCAAGTTCATCACCGATCAAAAGATCATCATCTTGACTCCGGGCCATAATTTCCTCCACATACTTTCTTTTGCTAATGCACAAATTACCATTTCGACAACAGTCTAGATTTATTATAGCTAATCGATGGCGTATAATCAACCGGAGAGGCCTCATGAGTGTAAAAATCACAATACCGACCTACCTTGCCAACCTCCTCGCTCCACATACCTGTTGTGGCTGCAACATCACCGGGACACTGCTCTGTGATAATTGTAAAAATGACATCATTCGCGATCCACTCTACCGCTGCCTCGAATGTGGCCAGCCTACCCTGTCTGGCCAGTGTCAAACCTGCACCCTGCCCTATGCAGCTGCCTGGTGTGCCCTGCAGCGTGAGGGTGCGCTGGAGCAGCTGATAAATCGCTACAAATTTGAGCGTGCTCAGGCGGCTCAGCACACCCTTGCAGACTTACTCGATGCCGTTACGCCGCCGCTACCGGCGGATACCATCATTGTGCCCATCCCGACCGTTCCAGCCCATCAGCGCCAGCGTGGGTATGACCACTGCCGGTTGCTTGCGCAAGCCTTTGCGCAGCGGCGTGGCCTGCCCTGCCAGCCAGTCCTGACACGCGCTCAATACAGTGTGCAACTGGGGAGTAGCCGTGCCAAGCGCCAGCGGCAAGCTCGCCAAGCATTCGCGTGCTCATACACTCTTTCTTCAGAGGTTACCTATTGCCTTATTGATGATATTTCTACAACAGGTGCAACGATCCGCTATGCTTCGCGTTGCCTCCGCACTGCCGGTGCACGGCAGGTTATTGCTGTGGTGGTGGCTCATCAGCCGTTTGCATAAGCCGTTGTGGTGTTGGCCCATCTATAATCAACATTGGAGAGAAGAAGCAATGTTTCGACTCTACAGGAGGAGGGGATAAAGATAATATCCAAGGCTTACGCAAAAGTTGGTCACCCCATCTTTTGCCTTACCTCATCTCATGCTATAATAAGCAAGACTGGAGAGATGACCGAGTGGTTGAAGGTACCGGTCTTGAAAACCGGCGTAGGCATCCCCTACCGTGGGTTCGAATCCCACTCTCTCCGCCATGTTGGGCTTACTCGAACCCTCGGTAGCAGGTGTGCTACTGAGGTTATTTTATATTTAATCAAGCCGCTACACAGTCCAGACCTCAAAGGTTCACCCTTCATCTTTCCTTATCTTATTTTTCTGTCATTCTTATCCGATGGAGTATGCCTTGAGTTCTACTCTATGCTATACTAAACATATGCAGCCATCGCAATTTGATCAGCCATCATCCTCAGATGCAGCCGACTCGTCGCGCACCGCTCGCGTCGATACACAGGCCACTGATGAGCCTAACCCACCGCTCGAGATTCGCCGTGGGCCGAGCCAGGCAGATAGCAATTCGTCGCAGGTTTCGCCCTTTCCCGACCCCACCGAGCCACTTCTCATCTGGCAAGAGCGTGAGGTGAACGACACCACTCGCCCTCGTGGCTGGTATGTGATCTTTGGTGTGGTTGTGGTGGTACTCTTCGCGATTTCGATCTTTTTGTTTAAGTCGTACACCTTCGCGCTGCTCATCCCCATCATGGCAGTGGCGTTGATCGTCTCGCTGCAGCGGCCAGCTGCTTTGCTGAATTATAGCGCTAGCCACGCCGAGGTGGTGGTGGGCCAGCGGGCTTACTCGTACGACACCTTCCGCTCCTTTAGCGTCACCGCTAAGCCAACGCAGAATTGGATCACACTCATCCCGCGCAAGCGCTTCGCTATGCCTATCGTCATGTACTTCCCCGAGGATGTGGGCGAGCAGCTGGTTGATCTCATCGCTTCTCACCTACCCATGAGCGAGCGCAAGCCCGATTTGCTTGAGCGGCTGATTATTTACCTGCGGCTACAGTAGTAGTTTTGGCCATGGCATCTTGCCCTCAGCGCACCTCTGTGCTACAATAATAAGCGATCTGGTATCATCCAGTGCACCTTATAGTTTGGTCTGGGCAACATTTGTTTCCCAGGTATGCACTCGTAGCTCAGCTGGATAGAGCGTTGGCTTGCGGAGCCAAAGGTCGTGCGTTCGAATCGCGCCGAGTGTACCACGATAGCCTTACCCAAACCTAGGTCATGAGTAACACGGTCTGGGTTGGTTGATGAAGATGCGGAGCGCTCACCACCATTGGTGAGCGCTCCGTCGTTGCAGACGGTGTTGGTGATGGGGCAGTCCAGTTGGTTGCCTTAGTTTTCTTGCGAACTGTCTTGTAACAAGGTCGCACGGTGCTGCCGTGCGACCTTGTGCATCAGACAGCACATATCGCTAACATATGGTATAATGAACGCACTATGCATGAACAATTTCTTTCACAGCCAAGCCAGCTCGAGCCTACTGGCGAAATCACCCCCCCCCAACACCTAAAGGTGCACGCGCTATTGGGGCACTAGCTTCACGAGTAACAGAACTAATTACAGAGGCTCGCGAACGCCGATCGGCACGAAAATTAGAGAAATATAAGCAGATGGTTGGGACACAACAACGCGTTAATGTAATCGGCCCAGTCGCTGACCATGTTGCATATGGCTTGCCGAATAGCAGCTCCTACCTATTTGTCAACATCCCATTGGTATATCCAACAACGCCAGAGCTAGTCGAAGACCAGCGCAGACTTATTGCAGAGACGAAGGAACCCGGATATTATGACCGTATTGACAGAGCATTCGCAGCAAAAGCCGATTCCGTGCAGCCTGATTCTGGCGAACACCGCACAACCAGTTAGTATTAACCCCACCCATCTCATTCTAGCTGCAAATGAGCGCCTCTACACACCATGGAGAGACGCTCGTTTGGTATATTGTATTGCTCTAGAAAGTATAAGTAGCTACTACGTAAGTGCCGTTGTCGCTGCAATCAAGCCAAAGATAACCCCAGGCAAGTTAGCTGCAGCCAGCGGCAGGTCGCGCTTCTCTTTACATAGGCCATAGATCACCCACAATGTACAGTTCACTGCCGCAACTGCTGGCTGAAGGAAGTCACCCTTGTGTCCATTCATATTACCTACGATTTGTGGAATGTATGACACATACATCATCACCGACATTGCTGTTGCGACCCATCCGAGGGTTTGCATGTGCTTTTCTTTCATACTTGGGTGCTCCTTGTTGCATTCCTTTGTTTTGCCTTGTGTATTATAGCATATATGGAATTATCTCTCTTGAACAGCTCTGTAAGCTTCGATTACTAACGCAGAACCTTTTCGTTCTATTTATCTTACTTGTAGAAAGCTCCTCTGCGCTTTCTGCTGGCCTTCTCGAGCGTTTTACGACATTATAAGGCTTTCTTTCTTATACATACGCTCAATACACTCTGGACTTATAAAATATAGCTACCCAATACCATAATCTGTGAGATAACTTCGTTCTCAACATAGTTTTGCCATCAAAAAAGCCGAGCATTTCTGCTCGGCCTTTTGTATACGCTACCAGACTTGGCTGATGGGGAGGAAGCCTAGTCTATGCGGCGCTTTTCGAGTTTGAGTGAGCCAATGGCGGCGCTGTCGGCAGCATTTAGCTTGACGCCAGTGAGGCGAAGCTTCTTGAGGCTGCCAAATGTCGCCAGTTGGCTGCCGTTAGCTAGCGTGGTCTTGCGGCTGTAGTCGTAGAGCGAGAGCGACTCTAGGCTATCCTTGCTGGCTGCAACGTCGGCAATGTCTAGCACAAAGCCATCTTTGCCCGAGAGTGAGACCCGCTTGAGGTGCGTAAGCTTGGCAAGTGGCTTGGTCGAGGCAATTGGGTTGCCCGAGACCATCACAAGCTTGAGGTTTGCCAGGCCAGCGATTGGATCAAGCGACTCAATCTGGTTAGAATGAGCGGTCAACGAAGTCAGCTTGGTTAGCTTAGCGAGCGGTGCAAGGCTCTTCACCTTGTTACCGTCAATTGCCAGCCAGTCGAGGTTCGTTGCTGCCTCAAGACCAGTCAGGTCGGCCGCTTTGCGGTCATCTGCTGCATCACCCGGCAAAATGAGCGACAAGCCAGTTAGCTTTTGCATCTCACCTGCTGTCACGTCCTGTGAGGCGCTGCGGCGTGCGCCAAGGGTCTCAGACAGGCGCTTGTTGATTGCCGCCTTGAGGTGGGCGTCTGGGACCGCTACAGTGCTGTTGTCGCTCTTGGTATCGGCCTCAGCGGTTTGGGCTGCATGAGCAGTGTCAGCTTTACTGGCGCTGCCCATGCCCGGCGCTTTTGGGTTTGCTTGCCCGTTGGTCGTTGCACCATTGGCGTTGTTCTGCTGTGGAGTGCTGCTACTCTTGCTGCTGATGTTTGGTTCGCCACCCGTCATGTTGGCATTGACCAGTGCACCACGGTTCACCTTGGTGCCGGCCTTCACGGTTGCCCCGCTTGGGTCGATTGCCTTCGCTACGTCGGCAGGCAACTCCTTACCACTGTTGGCAGCAGGGCTACCAGCCTTGATGGTGTAGTTACTCTTATTGTAGTCGTTGTTGTTCGCAGCTTCGCTGGTGAAGAATGGGTTGGCGCTGCGTGAGCCAGTTTGGTCGAGCGAGTTGCGCTCCAGGCCGTCAATCGCCTTGCTGACCCGGCCATCCTTGGCAATGTCTGATGTCTTGCTAAAGAGGACGTCGATCGGCGCGTCCGTCTGAGCCAAGTCCCAGGTAAAGACGGTCTTATCGACATTGGTGTCGTTGCGGTAGTAGACGTTGTAGTCGAGGCCAGCAAACATCTCATTCGTGCCAACCTTTGGCCCGCCAATGTTGGCACCACCCTTGGTGCGGACACCATATGCCCAGTATGGGCTGTCGCCATCCTTAGCCGTTGCGGCACGTGATGAGATGATGTTGTTGTACATCTCTGTGCCTGTTGTGTCCCAGCTCAGGCCCTTGGCTTGCGACCAGCTCTCTGGTGCAGTACAGGTGCTACCTTGGTAGGCATTACAACCCTTGCTACGGGTGTCCTCGCGGACGCGGATTGGGTAGGCGGTGCGTGAGATAGAGTTGTTGTAGATCTTCGTCTTACTACTACCCGACACGAGGATACCAGAACCCGAACCCTCGATGATGTTCGAAGCAATGATACCAGTGTGCGACACCTCATAGAAGATCGCCATCTGCACGTTGGTAAAGTAGTTGTTGACGATGTTAGTGTTGATACATCCTTCATCACACCAGAAGCCTGGCAGCTGGTGGCGCTTAGCCACAGCGATGTCGGAGTTGGTCGAGCCAGACTTCGAGTAGTCCACCACATTGTTGCGGAAGGTGAAGTTCTCGGCGTGAGTCACCTTCACATCGGCCATACCACACCACGAGGTACAGTAGCTACCATTGGTCTCAAAGCCAGCGGCGTTGTTGTTGCTAAAGGTGTTGTTTTCAAACACCGCATTCTCGATGCGGTTTGCACCAGCACCATTACCCCCGTTGTCGAGGAATTGGCTGTTCTTCACTACGCTGCCCGATGCTTTATCGAGGAACAACCCCGAGTTCGAGTTCTGCGCCACGATCACATCTTGCACCAGCGAGTTCTTCCCGTTGATGGAGATGGCGATTGGCCCAGCCTTGTCATCCAGCTGTGGGTCTTTAAAGCCCCAGGTTTGGTTTGGTGCATATTGCGAAATGTTAATACCCTGCAGCTTGAAATTCTCACCTGTTGTAGTAAAGGCGCGAGTGCGCTGCGAGATCTCCGTTGTGCCAGCCGTTGGGTCTGAGCCCAGGTAGTAACTCACGGTGTCTTGCCGGCCTGGGTTGAAGTGCCCACCGCTACGCGTCGTTTGGGTGGCATCCTCTACATAGAATTTGCCTGGGCCGACCTCAGCCTTGCTACCCACCTGCGTTAGTGGCTTGTCATTAATAAAGACCTGCTCTGGGTAGGCAGCCATGCCCTCGACTTCTGGCTTGATGTTGGTCGTACAGACGTGGCAGAAGTTCTGGAAGTTGCCGGTGGCCTTCCACATATTGCCCTCGCGCGACCAGTTGGTCACGACGTCGCTACCCTTCAGCCATACCTCGGCGTTGGGTGCTGCCTGCATAGTGACATTCTTCTTTGTCACAAAAAAGTGTGGCTCGCGGTAGATACCACTCTTTGCCACCACTGTTCCGCCGTCGCCGATCTTCGTGACGGCGCGGCCAAAGCTCTTGTACGGTGCCGACTCGCTTCCGTTACCCTTGTTGTCATCCCCGTTGGGCGACACCCAGGCTACGTTGGCGTTCGGCACAGCGTAGTTTGCCTTGATATAACTATAGTTTTTATTCAGACCGGTTGCGTTCACCGAGTTGAGACCATAAAAAAGCCCGCCTATAGCGAGCCCACTCACAGCCACAACCGATGCGATGCGCATGACGATCCCACGTTTTTGACGTCTAATCTTCACTGCTCTTTCCTCCCCTTGTCGGTTGGCGTTAGATTTACGTTACAAAGACTATTCTATCATAATGGCCGGGCTGGTCAATTAACCATAACCCATATAACTACGCGATCATACGCTCTATGCCGCACCCAACACCCATACTTCGCCCCTCTCGCCAGTCTTGCAAGTATATCGTACATTTATAGATCATACCCCAGATAGTGCTCTTGACATTTATGATACTTCGCATGTATTGATAGCATTGTATATTTTGCTATATTCTACACAAATAAAAATATCATTGTAATATCTACAATGATTCGTTTATCTCTCGTTGTGCTGTGTTTTATGTTAAAACTATAGATTGCTAAGCAACCTCAGCATTCATCTATTTTGGCTTGTCATTCTTGAGCTGTGGATATTACTGTGCGGCTGTTTTATCAAAAACACCGAGCCAATAGCCATAACCCAAACAATCCTGGCGGAGGAGGGGAGATTCGAACTCCCGCTGCAGGTCTCCCCACACTAACGATTTAGCAAACCGTCCCCTTCAGCCACTTGGGTACTCCTCCAGCGTGTCAGATTGTGCACCAACGTGCACTGGTTATTGTAGCATAGGTCAGGCAATTGCGCTAGACATTTGTGAGATATAATTTTATCCCTACTTCGCCGCAGTGTCGTGAGCCATATATTTCCTGCACTTCCCCTTTTTTTATCAAGCAATATAAATAAAAGTAGACTGCCAAGCGCGTCTCACTACCATACCAATTCCTCACGTTGAGCTTCAAGATACCGTCATAACAGCAAGTTTTCAAGACGTCACTGGCAAAAGAGATGAAAGAGATGAAGGAAGCGAGTCACCGCAGTACCACAAGCTGAGAAATTTCACCGCTTTCCTCTCGACAAAAAAAACGCCATATCGTATAATTACAAGATAAAAGGAGCTAAGTTTATTATGCTAAAAAAATGTCTACTATCTATCAGTGCTCTTGCCCTCATCGGGGGTGGGATAATTGCTGCTGCGCCGCCCAGCGCTGCAATCGGCGGCGTGTCAGATGGTGCCAGCCGCTCACGGGGCAAAGACCAGCCAGCCGATCTCTTTGGTGACGCCGGTATCTTCACACGGGTGAGCAACATCATGCTGTTTCTCGTTGGTGCTATCGCGGTCATTATGATCATCTTCGGTGGTATTCGTTATGTTGTCTCTGGCGGCAACTCATCACAGGTGCAGGGTGCGAAGAATACGATTATGTACGCCCTCGTTGGTGTCGTAGTGGCGCTGCTCGCCTACGCCGCGGTGAACTTTGTTATCAACACCATCATCCCTGGTGGCAACATCAACACCACGACCAACAGCAGCAACACCGGCGCTTCGACTACCTAGCCGGCGCCGCTTGGCTCTCTTCTCACACAAACATATGCGCACACCATCGCGGTGTGCGCTTTTCGTTGTTCTTGATCGAGTTTGCAAAAACAGAAAGAGAGTAAGCACAGCGTACAAAAGTAATCACATGTTTTTCGTAATAAAAAATCTACAAGCATCATCAGCCTGTAGATTAACAGTATCAAAAACATGGCGGAGAGAGAGGGATTCGAACCCTCGAAGCCTTGCGGCTTACCGCTTTTCGAGAGCGGCCAGTTCAACCACTCCTGCACCTCTCCACGTGGTCTGCTCTCATTATAACAGATGTGGTGCCGAACGAAAATATCGCGCAGCAGATGTCCTTGAGCTCTTGCCCTACCTTCGCGTATACTAGAGCCATGCAGGATTCTATTTTTACCAAGATTATCAAGGGTGAGATACCAAGCCACACGGTGTATGAAGACGAGCACACAATAGCCTTCCTCGATATCAACCCGCTGAGTGATGGCCATGTGCTGGTCGTACCGAAGCAGCAGATTGACTCGCTGTGGGCGCTCCCGACTGAGGTATATCAACACCTCTGGGCGGTAGCGCAGCGGATTGCCCACGCAATGGAGACAGAGCTCAAGCCTGAGCGGGTCGGCGTTGTGGTAGAGGGCTTTGATGTGCCGCACGCTCACATTCATCTCGTGCCGCTATATGACCGCGAGGTGCTGCAGCTCCATCATGGCTACCCAACCGACACCAGCGATACTCACCTATCTACCACCGCCCAGCGTCTTGCTGCAGCAGTGTCCAGTAGTAGAGACACCAGCGCATGATCACCATCATCGCCGTTGGCAAGCGGCACGAGCCCTGGCTGACTGATGGTATTGCACGCTACGAGCAACGCATGACTCGCGCTTGGCAGCTGCAGTGGAAGCTCCTTCCAGCCAGCCAGTATAGTAGTGATGCGGCACGCCGTGAGGAGTCGCAGCAGATTCTTCGAGTGCTTTCGCCCCAAGCATATGTTGTGCTACTAGACGAGCGCGGCACAATGCTTGACTCTCCCGCCCTCTCGCGCAGTCTACATCAGCCAATGGCGCAGGGTAAGTCACTCGTGCTTATCATTGGTGGAGCATACGGTGTGACAGAGGCAGTGATGGAGCGCGCCAACCTGGTGTGGTCGCTGTCTCGCTTGGTGTTTCCCCATCAGCTGGTGCGACTCATCTTAGCCGAGCAACTCTACCGGGCGCAGCAGATTGCCGCTGGTCATCCGTATCACCATCAATAGTTAACCAACAATTGGCAAAAACTGATTATCAAAGGCATGGCGCGCTCCCCGCTGTTTGTGCGCCAGGTATCTATATTCATCATCGCGCGGTGGCACGCCTGGCGTGTGGTGTTGCCCATGGTGTGCCGTCTTGCGCCCAAGCGACGTATGATGCGGATGGATGTGTGGGTCGGTTGTTAGCTTATCGGGCTCTGTCGAGCCTTGCAGTCCCCGGCTTCGCAGCACAGCAGGCTCGAGCGTAAGGAGCGCAGTGGTCATCTTATCAAATTGCCCATCGTGCAAGAACACCCCCAGCGCAGTCGCTAGGCTAAAGACCGCCACAGCCGCCTGGGCGAGGATGGTTTTGGGTGAAGTAGTGTGGTGTGTATGTTTCATTTGTGTGTTTATTGGATGTGTGATTTTCATTAGTTCTATTTTTGTTCATATTCATGGTAGCAGGATGTTTCTTTTCTGTCAAGTATGTTTTGTGTAGATATAGGAATACCCTTCTTTTCTTCATTAACTCTCTCTTCCCTATCATCTCACCTGATGAGATATGAAAGCTGTTTATCACAGCATATGTATGCTTATAAAATCCATACGATGAACCCTCTTCGTAGGCCTCACTCACCACAAGCCTCAGAAAAGAACGGTACGAATAGAAAGCGTGATGCGGTGAGATTCTTTCAACTTCAGGTTAATATAGCTCGTCATCACAATAATCTCTTTATCTGTGTTCGCGCTTCCCTTCTTACTACTAAGTGCCCTTTTGTCATTGAGAACGCAAGGTTAAATCAACACACTTCATTATCCCTACTCATCAAAAAGGCTACCATCTCACATCGACAGTAGCCTTCTCTATTAGCGCAAGGTATTAAATTTGCAGTACTACTATTCGATCACCTGTAATTCCTTCACTAGCCGCTCGATCAACGCCTGCTTGTTTGCTAGCTGCTGGCGTGATTCTTCCACCAAATGAGCGGGTGCTTGGCTGGTGTAACGTTCGTTTGCTAAGCGTGCCTCCAGCTTGGCGGCGTCATTGCGTGCTGCAACTAAGCGCTTCTCAAGGTTCGTCTGGTGCTCATAGAGCGTCTCGTCACTCACATCAAGCCAGGCGTCGCGGCCGCTAGCAGCCAAGCGCAGCCCACGTGCTACATCAGTATGTTCCACCGCTGCTAGGCCAGCCAAGCGCCGCACCAGCTCAGCATTATCTGCTACGAGCGCGTCATCCATATAGAGCATCGTATAGCGCTCATTGCCCGGCAACTCACTGGTTACGTAGCGCGCTTCGGTCACGAGCCGCTTGAGCCGGCCAAACTCAGCCGCCTGCAGCTCGTTATATTCCTCAGCCTGCGGATATCGTGCTGCCGCCAGGAGGTCATTGTGCCAGCTCAGGCTTTGCCAAATCGTCTCCGTTACAAACGGTGCAAATGGGTGAGCCAAGCGCAGGCAGGTGTCGAGCACCCACACCAGCATGTCAGCGTGCTGCTCCACCTTAGCTGCCTCAATATACCAATCAGCTACGTCATCCCACACTGTATGATAGAGCGTCTCTGCTGCCTCGGCAAAGCGATACTGCGCCAGCTGCTGCTCCATCGTCTCCCCTGCCCGGCTCAGCTGGCGGATGATCCAATGGTCGGCCATAGATTGTGGCGTTGGCACGTGCACCGGTTGCGTATCTCCCACTTGCGCCTCGATGAAGCGAGCGATGTTCCACAATTTATTACAAAAGTTGCGCGCTGCCACCACCTTGCCGGTATTAAAGGCCTGCGGCTGAGCGGCTGAGCGGCTGGCGATAATCCCCATGCGCAGTGCGTCCGAGCCATATTGGCTAATCGCCTCCATTGGGTTGATCACATTGCCCTTACTCTTACTCATCTTCTGCCCATGCTCATCCAGCACCAGCCCATGGAGATACACATGACGGAATGGCACCTGTCCCGTGCAGTACAGGCCAAGCATCATCATCCGCGCCACCCAGAAGAAGAGGATATCTCCCGCCGTCTCCATTACTGCGTTGGGGTAGAATTTCGCCAGCGGCCCATCTTGCAGATAGTCGGTGGTGATGAATGGCCACTGCCCACTGCTAAACCAGGTATCGAGTGTATCTTCTTCCCGGCGGTATGTTGTGCCATTTACAACTATTTCTTTTTCGTTAACATTCGTATTAAAGATCCAGTCGCTTGGATCGGTCGTACTCTGAAAGGCCGGAATAGGTATCCCCCACGGGATCTGCCGGCTGACGTTCCAGTCTTTGATCTCGCGCAGGTATTTGATGACCACCTCGCCTTTATTGGCGGGAGTGAAAGTCACATCACCGCGTTCAATAGCAGCAATCGCCGCATCTGCCAAAGGACGCATCGAAATAAACCATTGCTCTTTCACCATCGGCTCAATGACGGTGTCGCACTTGTAGCAATGCCCCACCGAGTGTTCCAACTCTTCCTCGCCACGACGAAGCTCTTCGCGCTCCAGCGCCTCCAGCACCCGCTGGCGTGCTTCCGTCGTGGTGAGACCATCAAATGGTGCAGGAACATTCGTCATTCGCCCGTCAAAGCCAATCACCTGCTCCACCGGCAGCCCATGCCGCTGCCCCATCTCGAAATCATTTGGGTCGTGAGCCGGTGTGATCTTAACCGCACCAGTACCATATGACGCATCAACATATTCATCAGCAATAATCGGGATCTCGCGCCCCACTAGTGGGAGCAGCGCCTTGGTGCCGATCAACTTCTTGTAGCGCTCATCTGCCGGGTTGACAGCAATGGCGGTATCACCCAGTAGCGTCTCGGGCCGCGTGGTAGCGACGATAATCTCACCAATATGATCAAGCAGCGGGTAGGCAATGCGCCACAGCTTAGACTTCTCCGTCTTGTGCACCACCTCGATGTCAGCAAAGCTGGTCTGGTGTTTTGTACAGTAGTTGACGATCCGCTCACCGCGGTAGATCAGCCCATCCTGCCACAGCTTGTTGAAGGTACCGTAGACCGTTTCCACCACCTTAGGGTCAAGCGTAAAGACCATATCTTCCCAGTCGGCCCCAACGCCAAGAGCTCGCAGCTGGAGCTCCATATCGCCCCGCTTCTGGTCGACAAAGTTCCACACCTGTGTATATAGCTCATCACGAGAGTAATCGAAGCGCGTCTTGCCCTGCTTTTCTAGCTCGCGCTCATACACCACCCACGTCTCAAAGCCAGCATGATCTGCCCCAGGGATAAACACCGCGTCATCACCTTTCATCCGGTGGTAGCGTACTAAGATATCTTGCAAGGCCGAGCCCAGCGCATGCCCGACATGCAGGTTGCCATTGGCATTGGGCGGCGGCATCACGATGCTATACGGTGTGCCCTCCCCTCTTGGTCGAAACACGCCAGCACTCTCCCACATAGCGTAGATATTTGGCTCGTATTCGTTAGGGTTGTAGGTCTTGGCAAGTTTCATGGCGGTGGCTTCCTTACAGATTATTGATACTTTTCACACGAAAACAGCGCGGTCGATACTTCACGTGAAAAATATGTGTGCAGCATCTGCCAGGCCGATTTTTGGTGCAACTTCAGCTACCTAGTATAGCACGTTTGGTGGCTCAATGGCAGGGGTGACAGGGGTTGGTAGTAGGGTAAGGTATTGTGAATTATGATGGTAATAGAGGCGTCTTATTTTACAAATTAGCTGCTATTGCTGAGTAGTTTGTTATGATGATTCGGTATTTTTGCGGTTTTCACGTGGAAGGTGCTGCGTGCCAAGATTATACTACAGCCTTAACATCTTATGATCCTATCTACACAGGGTACAGAAAAGGGAAGTAACCAAAGAGAAAGAGGCGGTTTTTACCCTACATATTGTGGCATGTTTGTCATTATGCTATCTTCGTCAGCTCCAGCTCATTAATTCCAAAAGGGAAGCGAAACATCGACAAGTCAGAGATAAGCGAGCTTATATTCATAGTCAAAATCGAGCTGCAATAGGGAAGTCCAAGCACATGTCTCACACATTCATCCTCATTTCACGTGAATAATGCACCCAATCACGTCAAACTTGGTAGTCTTGCACCAGTACATAGCCCTCGTGCCATCATCTTTCGTTAAAGGTCACACCTGTGGAGCAGGGGAGGGCAGTATAAAAAAGACGCCCCGTCGAGCGTCTTTCTCTGTGTAGAGTACCCTACCTGCTATTTATGCGAGCGGCGATACGATGCCTGACGCAGACTGCGCATGTGCTGATACAGCGCTTGGTAGAGGTGGTACAACCGGTAGCGCAGTGGATGGAGCGGTTTTTCCCAGGTGCCGATATAGTCCACTGGCGTACCCCCAAACGACTTCTTAAAGTGCGTGAAGCCCGCCCAGGGGTGATCCTTCGGCACATCATCTGGCGCAATGCCGTAAAAGTCAAAGAATTTGTGCCCGGTATCGTGCGCATAGAAGAGGGCAGACACCACTAGTGCTGTAGCTGGGCTAAGGTTGCGCTGGGCGGTATACGACGCAGCGTGGGCATAGGCCATCGTCGTGCCGTCACTAAAGAATATCAGGCTAGCAACTGGCTTGTCCTCTAGCGTGGCATACATCAGGCCAGCTGCCTTACGTGGAAAAAGCACTTCTGCCATTTGACGAAAGTAGGCATCACTATGAGGCTGCATGCCAGTACGCTTGGCAACATCGTGGATCATGTCAAGAAAAATCTCGATATCTGCTGGCTCATAACTGGTGTGAAAGCGCACCCCAGCCTTCTGATTTTTGCGCCAGGTGTAGCGCACTGCTTGCTTGGCATTAGCCAAAATGGCGTCGTGGTCCATCGTCACATCATTAATAATCGTCCGGTCGGGTTGGAGGCTCTTTGCCTTGCGAAAGCCGAGATTCTGCAACTGCTCAAGTCGCGTCGTCCGGGGGTCAACCCGCACAAAGTCTGCACCATATTGCCGCCCTGTGGCAATGATATCCTTGAGCGCCGCTTCTTGGGCTGCATCATTATCTGCTTCGGGCCCATAGGGTACATACAACCGATGGTTGAGCCGACCATGCTCGATAATGCCATAATACTGCCACCCTTTGTCTGCCCGCCGCACCGTATGGCGCTGCTGCGCTTGTTGAAAGGCCTCCCATGCCTCAGTCTGTAAAAAATGTTTCATAACATTAGTATAGCAACTTTGTGGCAGTTTTTCACTGATGATTGTTGCGAAAACACATTCATGAACACCACAACAAAATGATGAGTCTGATGTAAGGTATTATCTCTCTAAACTCCTTCGTTACAGCCGATCGTGTGCCGCTCATTACCACCGCTCTCTTCCTCTCACCACTCAAAAATGCTATACTATCGCTATCATTATGCAGCTAAAGCCCATCGACCCATCCACTCTCGAACAATTTGCCGCGCAGCACCCGCTAGGGAGCTTCGTCCAGTCGGCCGCTAATGCCAAGCGAGTGGCACAGCTGGGCTGGCAGCCGCATTATCTGGGACTGTTTGCTGAGAATGATCGCTTGGTGGCTACCGCCGTGTTGTACGAATGGCGCACCTTGGGCTATAGCGAGTTTGAATGTTTGCAAGGGCCGCTGGTGGATTATTACAACCCAGCCGTGCTCAGTACACTATTGACAGAGCTCAAGAAATATGTCAAAGCACATAAAGGTATTTTACTTCGGATTCAACCGCCACTCATCCTACGGCAGGGAAGTGACCCTACTCAGCTTCTCGAAATAGCAGGCACGGCCAAGGCGCTGCAACAATTAGAAAAGGCAGGCTTCCGCGCTATCCCCCCGCAGCAGACCGACCGCAACGCGCGCTATGTGCGCTGGTTCTTTGCCAAAGATCTTTCGCCCTACCACGACGATGCGGCACTACTCAAGAGCTTCGACGCCAAGACGCGCAGTTGCGTCAAGGCGGCCACCAAGTATGGTGTGGCGGTACGCGAGATTACTACAGTGGATGATCTCGCGCCATTTGCGAAGTTGCTAATCGATACCGGCACGCGGCGTGGCTTCTCAGGACGCAGCGAGGAATTTTATCAACAATTGTTTCACGCTTTCCACCGCAAGCAGGCGTGGTTCCTGATTGCCGAGCTCGACCTTGCTGGCTACCAAGCCCGCCTCAGCGCCCAGCATGATAGCCTGCAAGCCGAGCGCGATATGCTAGCGACTGAGCCAGACAAGCAAGGGCAGGTGAAGGAGCTCGATAACCAGCTCGCTGCGGTGTCAAAGCGCCTGGCAGATTATGAAACGCTCCGCCAAGCAGCCAATGGCGAGGTATTGCCACTTGCCGCCGCCATCTTCATGCACACGAGTGACAACGAGGTGGTATATTTCCTCAGCGGGTCGGATGATAAGCACGCCAAGTTCTCTGGCTCATACGCCCTGCAATATGCAGCAATGCGCCGTGCCATCAGCCTTGGCGCTCAGCGTTATAACTTCTACGGCACAAGTGGGAACTTCAACGGCTTCCCCGAGCAAGAGGGGGTGTATCACTTCAAGAAAGGCTTTGGTGGCCAGCTAGAAGAACGCGCTGGTTGCTATGAATATATCGCTCGGCCATTCATACATCAGGTGGTTCGCTGTGTGCGTGCGGTGCGCAGTGTGATCGGCCGGTAGAGATCGACTATTTCCAAACACTGACAACTAATTTGTGCCAACGCGCAGACGGTAATCTGCTACAAGCAGTTACACGCTAGTATCATCGTTTCGAATATCATCAAAACATATCTGCTATGCTTCGTGGCGAGCCCACACCGCCTCGCGCATCGACAAACTTGGCTGCACTTCGAGCAGGTATGGATCAGTTGTGCGGCCAGCCTGGGCGTAGTAGTAGCCGAGGGTGGCGATCATCACTGCATTGTCCGTGCAAAAGGCCATCGGTGCGTAGCTAATGGAGCAGGGCAGGGCGGTGCGCAGCTGGCGCCGGAGTTCTTGGTTGGCCGCCACACCACCAGCAATCACGACGGAGCGCGGTGCATAGTGCTCGTAAGCCAGCACCGTCTTATCGACTAACATCTCTACCGCCACACGTTGAAAGCTCGCCGCCATATCATCGCGCTGCTGCGGCGTGACAAGCGCTGGAAGCTCGTGCGAAGGAAAAGAGGTATCTTTGCCCACCTCGGCTTGCATTCGGCGCAGCACGGCCGTCTTGAGGCCCGAGAAGGAGAAATCGTACTGGCCCTGCATCCGCGCTTTGGGCAATGTGTAGCGCTGCGGGTCGCCCTGCGTAGCGGCAGCAGCAATGGCCGGGCCGCCAGGGTAGGGCAGGCCAATGATTTTCGCTACCTTGTCGAAGGCTTCGCCCACGGCATCATCCTGCGTCTGGCCAAGCAGTGTATAGTCGCCATGCGCGCGAAACAGCACCAGCTGGCTATGCCCACCAGAGACGATAAGCGCCAACATGGGGAAGCTTGGCTGCGCAGCAGGGAGCGCGAGGGCTGGCTCGGGCTTTGGCCGACCGTCCTCCACCACGAAGTTAGCATAGACATGCGCCTCCACATGATGAATCGCATAGAGCGGCTTCTTGTGCACAAGTGCCAACGTCCGCGCCGCCAGCGTCCCGACCAGCAGTGACCCCACTAGTCCAGGCGCATACGTCACCGCAATGCCATCAATCTCATCCCAGCTGCACGCTGCCTCGGCCAAGGCGCGGTCGATCACTGGGGTAATCATCTCAATATGGCTCCGCGCCGCTACCTCTGGTACCACGCCGCCATACTGGGCGTGAATATCTATCTGCGAGTGCACGACACTACTCAGCAGACGTCGCCCATCGGCCACCACCGCAGCCGCCGTCTCGTCGCAACTGCTCTCAATCCCAAGAATCTTCATAGGGTTATTATAGCAAAGGAGGGTACACAACGCAGAAAACTTACTCCAAAATAAAAATGGTGTAGAAAATACGTATAATCTCACTTTTGCAGCGTTAGGTCCACCAGCCAATCCCTTCATCCGATGGCGTGTGGGGTCAATCGCAATAATCAATCTTAGCCCAGGCGCACACGATGAATATTCTAGAGAGGTATTCACCTTGATAGTAGTCCGGAGACGAGTGTATGGGGGAGGTAATAGTGAGAATAACCGAGTGTTTTACAGCTCTCATCGTAGCACATTTACTTGCTCAAAAAATCATGCCTCTCATGGTTTTAAATATTACCAAAAGTGGTATAATATGTGCCATGGCATTTTCTCTAAAACAAACACTCAAGAATACGCTCCCACCCAGCGTGCTGGCGGCGCTGGAGCCAGGCTATCGGCTGCTCGAAGCTACTGCGGCGGCGGCCAACCAAGGCTTCCCAGCCCAGGGCATGCACGTCATTGGTGTAACGGGGACAAATGGCAAGACCACGACGTGCTTTATGATCCACCGCATGCTGGTCGAAGCAGGTTACAATGTCGGCCTAATGACGACTGTGGCATATGGAGTGAATGACAACATTACGCCGCAAACCGAGCACATGACCACCGTATCTGCACCCCTGTTGCAGCAGCGTTTGGCGGAATTTCGGCGGCATAATGTGCAGTGGGTGGTGCTAGAGGTGACGAGCCACGCGTTGGCGCAGCACCGCATCTTTGGCGTCCCGATCGACATTGCCGTCATGACCAACGTTACACACGAGCATCTGGATTATCACAAGACATTTGAGCGCTACCGCGCCACCAAGACACGGCTCTTCAAGCTGGCGCGGCGGGTTGGCATTATCAATGCGGATGACCCATCAGCAGCAGTCTTCGAGCAAGCCGTGCCCCGTAGCCTATGCTACGGCATCGCTGACGGTAACATCCGGGCTACTAACATCACCCAAACCGCCTTGGGTAGCCGCTACGATGTGTGGCTAATGGGGGAGATGCACCACATCACCATCAATATGCCGGGTGAGTTCAACATCGCCAACAGCCTAGCCGCGGTAGCAGTGGGGCACGAGGTGGGCCTCAGCCGGGCACAGATCGAGCAGGGCCTGGCTGCACTTACCGGGGTGGAGGGCCGTATGACAGTGGTGGATGCTGGGCAGCCATTCTCCGCTATTGTTGATTTTGCCCACACACCCGACGCCTTCGAGCGGCTCCTCGGTAGTGTGCGAGCGAGCACTAAAGGCAGGCTAGTCGTCCTGTTTGGCTCAGCTGGCCGGCGCGATGAGTCCAAGCGAGCCATCCAAGGCAAGATCGCAGGACGAATCGCCGACGAGCTTATTCTCACCGAAGAAGACGACCGCGATACAGACGGGCAGCACATCCTCGCTCAAATCGCCAAAGGTGCAGAAGCCGCTGGCAAAACCCAAGATACCGACCTCTTTCTCATTCACGACCGCGCCGAGGCCATCCGCTTTGCCGTCCGCCGTGCCCGCACCACCCGCGACACCGTCGTCTTCCTCGGCAAAGGCCACGAAAAAACCATCGAACGCGCCGACGGCACCCACCCCTGGGACGAAATAACAGAGGTACGAAACGCTATCCACGAGCGGCAAGCATCGAAGAAAAAGCCAGCACGAGGCAAGAGCAAGCGCACAAAAGACGCCAGCAAACCTCGGCCCAAAACCAAAGACAAAGCCAAGCGCAAGAAAAAGCCAGCTTCGCGCCACAGCAAGCGTGCATCAGCGAGCTAAGCTAGTTGTTTTTACCCTGCGGATACCACTCTAACTACCCTGTGAGGTGTCTGTCTCTCCATCAGCTTGCTTGGGTTCTACCTCGAACGTCACATCGTCTGCATTATCGCTACTACCCACTCTTACATAGCACCCATCAGTGGTCAGACCAGTTGCTGCCCAGCCATCCTCTGTGCGCTGCAGCGATATCCACTCGATAAAGAGTAGCCACGGCTCACCCTCAGGACCACTATATAACCATGGCTTTCCCTCAAAAATCGATTGAGAAATTGCCTCCCTGAGCACTGAGTGTCTCTCATGCTCCTCATTTGACGGCTGCCGTGGTATTTCGTGTGGCATATGGCAATGCACCTCCTTTACCTCTATTATGGTCGCGTGTCTGTTGTGAGATCTACCACTGTTGTGTTGGCTTAATCTAGAATGCCATGGCTATACATGCGGGCTACCACCCGTGGCATAACTCGGATAATTTTTTCCTTCGGCAGCATTAGTTTATTGCGATATTCATACCCCTCCACACCAGGGAAGAAAAAGATCCGTCCGTCATCATCATGCTCAGCAGCATCTTCCTGAGCATCGTATTCGTAGTATTCAGACGACTTGAGGTCAATCAGCTTACCATTCACTATCATGTCTATCCCACGCACATCCTGGTTGGCTGTGCCTGGCTCATAGGCAATGCCGGCTTCGTCTAGCACCCGCATGAAGAGCACTTCGTTGCGAATACCCACTACTGTCGCATACAGCATATCTTTTCGATCTTGCTTGTTTTGAGCATGCTTCTTGCCTGGGTACACTACTTCTAAGCCGTTAACTATATCTGATACAGACGGTATCGATTTCCACGTCTCGCAGGAATGTGTGGCGTTGTCTATCACGTCGCGTAGGGCATGGTTAAAGTACGTGAGTTTCTTGATTCGCTGCTTCTTTTCTTGCCGAGTTAGCGTTGTACCATCTTGTTCAGTCGCCTCCACCCAGCCAGGATACGCCGCAAGCAGCCGCGCCATATCGACATGCGACCACTGTTCTTTGCTCGCATAGTGCTGCACGAGCGCCACAGCACTCTCTCCCAAGGCAGCCGAGCGTCGCTGGCGACGTTTTTCCTCACTCCAGTTACGGCCTGCTTGCTCGACGAGGTAGGCGAGGTGTGGCTTTTGGCTCTTCAGCGCTGCATCAACGGTAACAAGCTGCTTTTTGATGTTCGAAGAAGACGTCGACCACTGGCTCGGCGATATAGGCGATGGCATTGTACCAACATCATAGCGTTTGCGTTTATGGTGTGGCTTATAGTGGCGTGTTTTTGTCATGGTTGTGTTTGTAGTATATACCATTTTTAGCTCTATAACAAAATCACCACATCAGTGGTGATAATGCCTATTCTTACTCTATAGGTCGTTACCGCTGCGACAGATAGTCGATCTCTTTGATGATGTCGAGCAGCGCTTGGGCACGGCGAGTTTCGTCGCGGATCGACTTGGCGATTTGGTAGGCTGGGTCGATCAAACTCTTGTCGTCCGTCGAGCGGATCAAAAGCAGATAGGTGTCGAACTTCTCATCTGGGCTAACATTGAGCTTATCCACCAGTGGGCGCAGCTCTTTGATGGCCGATTGCTTCACGCCATTGAGCGCCTCACCACTGGGGGCAGGCTGCGACGGCTGCTGCTGAGACGACATGACCGGCACAGACGAGCCCATATTGCCCGACATACCCGAGAGTGATGAACGGCCAGCACCTTGCCCCGACATCATCGCCTGCGACCGCTGCGACGCTGCTGTGCCCACCTGCGGGCCGATCCCAGCAAGCACCTTGGCAAGCTCTTGATCGTCGGTAATTGATTGTGATGTAGTGCTGATATTCATGGTTCCCACCTGTCTCCAAATATGCTTATGATTCTCTGCTAATTAATGTATCATGGGAGGGTATACTCTTGCAAGCAGAAGGAGACGATTATGCTTGACGATCAGACCATATTACACCAACGCGGTGCTGAGGCCGCGCTGCGCCACATTGCAACATTATGGAAACAAACGACGCTACCAACAGAGGTAGCTAGTCAGCTCTCACACATATCATATCATCATGATATTCGTAATGTTGTTATTATAGCAACGAATGGGGATGCGGTGCTGGCTCGCGTCGCTCAGCAGCTCGTGCAGCCTCACATGGCTGTGCCTATGCTATGCTGCGAAGCAGTGCCCGCATTTGTGGACGCACACAGCTTGGTGATTATTATTGAGGCTAGCATCTCACCTGACCAGGTGACGAATATTCTGCGCTATACACAGCAGTATTCCGCTCCAGCTATTCTGCTCACTCATGATGCTGCCGCGGCTGAGTATGCTGCAGCATATCCTGCAGCCACTATTATGCCAATTGCTCATAGGAAAGGGCAGGTGGAGCGGCAGCGCATACTCATGGCGCATGGTGGGTTGCTGGCGGCTTATCACCTGCTGGATGGTAATGTGATGGATGCTATGATCCATAGCGCAACCCATGTGAGCGACGCACTGCAGCAGTGGGGCGCTACCGTGCCGACCGCTCGCAACCTCGCCAAGCAGCTTGCACGCCAAGCGGCGGGCAAGACAGCGGTGTTTTGCGCCAGTGGGGCACTCGCGCCAGTGGCCCAGTGGTGGCAATGGTGTTGGCAGGAGCGGGCGCACAATGTGGCATTCTCTACTACCCTTACTGAGGCAGAGCAGGCTGGTGCTCATGGCTGGCTAAGCCATCCGGTGGATAAGCCATTTGCGCTTTTCGACCTGGTGGGAGAAAATGACGCCGCTACCCAGCAGCGCTTAGCAGCGCTCGATCGCCGCCTCAGTGGCCGCCGCCCCCACGCAAAGTCTGTTTTGCTTGCGGGCAAGACAGAGTTAGAACAGGTGCTGCACGGCATAATATTAGCGGAATTTGCCAGCTGCTACCTCGGCGTGTTGAATGGCGTGAGGCAGGGGAAGGGCGACAAATCTTAAAGCTCTAATCCTAGCGTGTTTTAGTTTTTGAGAATCGTAGCGTTTTGTTTTTTCTATTCTAATTCTTAAGCCCTTGTCATGATCTTGTATGGTAACTCGCTGTCGCAAAATGTTACATAAACAACAAGCTGCTACAATAAATTCACCTACGAAATCGCTCATCATCTCAAACATTACATGTGACGATTAATCTGGAATAATATGTGCAGAAATTCTATCATCTTACTCTGTAAATGAGCAGGGCAGGGCGGGCCAGAAATACCACAACTCATACAAAAAACCCGCCACATTTCAGGCGGGTTCTGTATCAGCATAACTATGTCGATTAGTGATACTGCCGTAGCGACTCGATCGTGTTCTTGCGCGCGGCCCGGATGGCTGGGTAGAGGCCGAAGGTGAGGCCAACCGCCAGTGCCAGGCCAATTGCCATCACCGCCGTCTGCCACTCCAGCGATGGGGCAAAAGATAGCCACAGGCTAAAGCTCAGTGCCACTATGTAGCCGAGGATGTAGCCCAGGATGCCACCAAGCAAGCTAATCGCCAGCGCCTCGATCACAAACTGGGTGATGATATTACCATCGGTCGCACCAACCGCTTTGCGGATACCCACCTCGCGCGTACGCTCTACTACACTCACCAGCATGATGTTCATGATGCCGATGCCGCCAACCACCAGCGAGATGGCTGCAATTAGCGTCAACACCTGGGTTAGTGCTGTGAAGAGCCGGTTGGTCGGCTGGCTAATCGCATCGCCCGTTGCTACGGTAAAGTCTTCTTCGCCTTGGTGGTTTTGCTTGATTTTATCCTTAACTTGCTGGGCAATCTGCCCGACCTGCTGCGATGCATCGGCCTGGATGTTGATCTGCTGAATCTGTGTATGACCACTGTGGATCTTCTTACCTGCCTCGGTAGTGATGATAGCTGCATTGTCGAAATCAACGTTGTTATAATTCAGCGGATTTTCTGTAGCACGCATCACCCCCACCACGATAAATTCCTTGCCGCGAATTTTGAAGGTCTGGCCAATCGACTGCTCGGTGCCAAACAGTTGCACCGACAGCTTTGGGCCAAGCACCGCTGGCTTAGCGTCGTGCGTGCCACCCTCAAGGAAGTCGCCCTCGCGCAGCTCGAGCTGGCTGGTGATAGCAAGGTCTGGCGAGGTCGCCACAACAGTAGTGGTGGCTTCTCGGTCGTTACTCTTGAGCTTGTTCTCAGAGGTCATCATTGGTGCTACGGCACGGATATGTGGCATCTTGCGCACCGCCTCAACATCGGACTCGGTGATGGTGCTGGTGTTGTAATTATACTGCGCCACCGAGCTCGCCAGCGACGAGAAGCTCTTGTCTTGCACACCAGGGCGCACCACAATGAGGTTATTGTTGAGGTCGGACACCTGTTGGGAGATGATATTATGCAGGCCACCGCTCAGTGCCAAGATCGCTACAATACTACCCACACCAATTGCCACACCCAGCGTCGCCAGCAAATTACGGCCGCGATTGCGCCGGAAGCTACTGCTTGCATTTTCGAAATGGTCGATGATTATCATGCCTGGGGCTCCTTTGTGCTAGATTGGTGAGCAGACGATGGTGCAGCGGGCTGCTGGGCTGGTGTAGCCACGGCTGGCTGAGCAGATGCTGCAGATGATGGCTGCACCGCAATATGGGCTGCTGGTGCTGCAGGCTGCGCGGGCTGACTAGCGGGCTGTGGTGCAACTGGCTGAGATTGAGCTGGTGTAGACTGAGCCGGGGTAACTGAGGTTGTATGAGCCGGCGCAGCAGAGTGCACCAGAGCAGGCTGCGCTGCCGAAGGAGCCTGCGGTGCGGCGGGCAAGGCTAGCGGCACCTCTGGTGGGGCAACTGGCATAGGCTCGATAGTTGGGCCATCTTGGGTGTGCGGGTCTTCGTAATCAACCACTGTTGGCGCCACTGTTGCTGGTGCGGGGGCCTTCGCCGGCCGACCGCGAGCAATTGCCTTGACTGGCGCAGCTGGCTGAGTGGCCGATGCCGTGCCCTGCGCAATCGTCGGTGCAGTCTTGCCAGCAGGTGCTGCCCGGCGAACTCGTGGCTTGCGGGCCACTGGCGTTGGCGCGGCAGCAGTGGTGCGCATCTGCTCATCACTGGCAATCTGCCCATCAAGCATCTTAATCACACGACTGGCGTAGCTCGTAAGGTTGGGGTTGTGTGTCACCATAATGATGGTATTGCCTCGGCGGTGCAGCTGAGCCAGTTCTTCCATAATGATGTGGCTCGAGCGGCTATCAAGGTTACCAGTTGGCTCATCAGCTAGGATAATCGACGGGTGATTCACCAGGGCGCGAGCAATTGCCACGCGCTGCACCTGCCCACCACTGAGCTGCCACGGCATGTAATATTCGCGCTCTTGGAGGTGGAAGTTCTTCAGCACCGCACTAGCTTGCTCTAGGCGCTTGACGCGGCGCATCCCTCCACGATAACTCAGGGGAAGGGCAACGTTCTCGAGCACTGTTAGGCGATTAATCAGGTTAAAACTCTGGAAGACGATGCCAATCTGCCGTGAGCGAATCCGGGCGTGCTGGCGCTTACTCAGCGTTGCGACCGATGTCCCGTCAAGAAAATACTCGCCGCTATCGGCGCGGTCGAGCAAGCCCATGATATTGAGCAATGTCGTCTTGCCACAGCCACTAGGGCCCATGATGACAATGAATTCGCCTTTTTCGACTCGTAGGTCGACATTATCCAAGGCGTTTTGGGCAGCATCACCCAGACCATACTGCTTGGTGAGGCCTCGGAGTTCTATAACTGGTGTAGAAGATCGTACCATAATTATCCTTTAGTATAAACTGTCAAAAAACATTTCTGCAAGCCCAATCTGCACAAAAATATGCAGTATAGCCACGCATCATGCCAAAAGACGAATCAGCAGCGCACTTCTATGGCAGCGTGCCGCCTGGCGCTGATATGGCGGAGAGACAGGGATTCGAACCCTGGGTGACGTTGCCGCCACACACGCGTTCCAGGCGTGCCAATTCAACCACTCTTGCACCTCTCCGTACCCCTGTATTATAGCGGATGTAGGGTGGGGTGGCAATGGGCTACCTAGATGATTGCTCAATTTGACAAAATAATACTCAATAGTATGCTAAATAATAGCCTATGGAGCAAAATCACAAACCCGACCAGACAGCCAAACAACCAAAAAATCCTCTCTTCGCTACCATCGACAAGGCACCCTTTGCTGGAAAATTCTTCCTCAAGAATATCTATAAGGACTATATGACTGCACCAGATTCGCAAAGGACGAAGCATATGCTTGGTGCAGTCGCAGTTTTTGGTATTATGTCGGCAGGGCATTTATATCAAGGGTATATGGGTGCCCGCGCTGCACAGAGCCACAGTCATCAGCTCAAGGCGGAATCTTATTCGACAACAACAGCCGCGTTATTCGGCGTAGATGTTATGTACGCAGCAACGATGACCGCCATTGGCATCCGGCAAGCAGCACACATTCCAGAACTTATTAATAATTACCGACAGTGGAGGCAACCACGCAGCACGACATCCACTACTCCCGAGCGGCTTACCGTACCCCCTTACCAGACCAAACAACACCAACGACACAACACAGAGTTCCTCACCGCATTGTCAGTGACTGCTCTAGGCGAGGCAATAGGCATTGGGTCGTACATACATGCAAGACATACATCTCGGCGTAGATAACATACCTTATGTATAAAATATCTCCTATTTTTGCCAAAAAATAGTGTTCGAATATATTTCTATACCAACCTCTGTGTGTATGCGCCATTCATTTTTCTCAACAGAGGCCAAAAAATATTTGACCTGCCGCGCAAACAATGGTAGCATGAAACGCAAGTGCGCATATAATAAGCACACATAACCACTAATCCTGTATTGGGGAGGATTGAAGCTTATGACACAAACGTATGATCAGCCACCAACACAAACACCAGACAAATGGCATCGTTCACAAACTCCACAGAGCCCCGATGTTGCTGTTCTTCCAAAGGAGTCACAAGACCAGCCTTCACCAGACCATAACAATGAAAAATTTTCGATCTTAGGCAAACTTAAGGATATAAAGACCACTAGAAGAAACCTGTTAGGCTTTGGCGCTATTGGGGCTGCAGTTTTAGGAGTTGGCGGATATGCTGCATACCAGGCAAAAAAGCGTCGACAAGAGCAACAAGCTGCTGAGCTAGGAGATACCTCGGCAAACGAAGTAAATCAAAATCCTACTCCCGAAGCAACCCAAACAGCTAAGCCATACCAACCACCGCTTGAGAAAATACAAACAACCGATACCTGGCGATCCCTTCCTCCTGAGAGCCAGCAAGCCTATCAGAATATGTTAAGCGGCGACCCCGAAACTATCATTGGTAGCCCCGAGCAAGACGTTAAGGATTGCCTTGCTCAAGTGTTACTTGAAACTTACACAGATAAAGCTATTGAGAAAGTACCAGAATACTTTCCATCAATGCCACAAGAGGCTGGCCAGGTTGATAGTGATGGGCTCCCAATCGTATCTATTGCAGACCTCAAGCGTGTTGCGAAGCTGCCACCATCTAGGCAGGCAAGTGAGTATACTGCTCAAGATGCCCTCACTGCATCTGGCATCCGCCACTTTGTAGCATACAATATTATTGTGAGCGCAAAGGATAATGGCGAGAATGCTCTAAAACAAGCCAAAACAGCGGCCGCAGCTATTTTGGCATTTGATAGGGTACCGGGGAATAATAATCCGAATGTCCAAAGCCAATTAGACATATGGGAATCAAAAGATGATCGAAAAAGGAGTATTATAGGTCTCATCAACAATTGGGTCCAAACTGGTGATTTGTCGGACCCATCAGCCTATAGTATCGAATTAGACCCAACAAACCTTACTCGTCAAGTCAAAAACTCTCTCAATGTCCACAAAATGGGAAGCGAGACATACTCTGAAGATGAGCGTTACAGCGATGCAGATGGTACTGATGAAGCTAATTTTGCACCTCGTGGCGAAGTTGCCTTTAGAGTAAAAACATCTGTCAAAAAACCTGGCTCTTGCTTCTTTTTGTCGACCCCAGCAGTAACCCCAAGTGGCTCTTCTATTCCAAGGTATGTATTGACCCCTCTTAGGGTTGGTTAATCCATAAAATAAATTTGGAATTAAGTTTTACAAATATTTCTATGTGTTGTATTATATAGACATGCTTTTGGTTTGAGGGAACTGAGAGCTACCACTCATTTTCACCAACCCAAAGAAAGGAGGTGAAAATCATGGGTGGTTATGTAATTGCCGCGTTGTGCGGCAGTATATTTACCCTCGCGCTCAGACTATGGGCGTGGGGTAACAAAAAAAGATTCCGAGTTTTGCTCGGAATAACTCTTTTGTTTATAGTATTTATATACATAATAAATACTATAATAGTTGAGACACAACTGGGTATACACTACCCTTCCTATTTCACAGCGAATGAGCTTTCGCTGTGGATAGGTGCTATCGCAACATTATTGTTTGCGATAGCAAACGACTGGCGAGACGGGACTAAAACGTTCCAGTCTTCTTGGTTCGTAGTTGCGTCTTATTGGAGTGTTAGCATGCTCCTAGCGCCTCTGGGCTGGGTTTTTATAGCCCAGCTGTCATTTCCATTTTTTATCTGGGCCATTATATGGGCCAGGGTAGAATACAATCAGCGTCTTAAGAAAGATGCTGAGGAGGATAGTAGACCCTATCAATATCATTAAGTTGATAGAGGACCTATCCTCCATACCGCCCATCCCTCCTCTGGGCGGTTTTCCTTTTTACCTCTTATACTAGTTTTATTTCGCTCAACGCTGTTTTATTTCTGACATACTTGTGGTTAAATGGTTACTGTATATGTTGTCTACTAAATTCAAAAAAATCTCTGCTTTAGTCATAAGCCTTGCTGTTGTGTTAAATGCCTTTGTTCTCGTTAGGCCCGTCTCTGCTGAATCGGACGCGCCAGTTATGAAGTGGACGCTAAGAGATAGAGCAGCATCATATTACTATTTTAATGCAATAAAGACATGTGTACATGAGTCTTCTGATGATTTAATTGATGGTTTTCATAGAATATCTGATAAAAATGCAAAGGATGGTAGATGGTGGTCCGAGGGATCAACCTGGTCAAAGGGACTAAGCTGGACTATAAAAACAGCGCCAACGTATCTTGATAAAGCCGTACCCGAAGATGATGAAGGCCGAGCATTATGCAATACTGTTGTAAAGAAGGCTGCTAAACTGTGGAAGACAACCCCTCTCAAGATGCTCTGTAATATGCAAGGGCCAATTCAAAGGCAGGGGGGAGGAATTAAAGCAGGTACTCCTGGTCAAGATTGCGAAACAGGTTCAGCCGATTTTTATGGTGATTTTAGCGATGCAGGCGTTGAGAAACTTAAAACTTTTATAACCACTACTTACTACAAAGAATCAAATGGCAAAATTGTTGACATGCTGACTGCAATGGGCAATGAGTCTGGTTCTTATATTATGCTTCATTCCGCTCTTACTCATGGCTGTGGATATAGTGTCAATGATAGCGCAAAACCTGGCGGTTCTAACGTTGTGACTAATGTTAAAACTGTTGATCTCGACAGTGGTGACGTTTCTACCCATACTTATTCTGGACCAAAAGATAAGGAGACCAAAATATACACACATGCTGATGGTAAGGAATCGGTTAAGATTAGTTGTGCAGGGATTGCTCAGGCTATGAATAAATGGGCTGACGGGGCATCTAAACTCATCAAAAAATATAATGTCTCCTATAGAAGCGATAAAGATAAAAAAGACGGTTCTGCTGCAGGGTCTGAGAAGCCTGATGCCAAGTATTGTCAAGAAAATCCAGACTCTCCAAGCTGTTCCGGTAATGCGCCAACTCAAGATGAAGGCACTTCGACATGTCCGGACGGTATCGGCGCTATTGGTTGGATTGTGTGCCCTACTGTTAACTTTATGGGAAAGCTCACCGATGGGTTATACGGTGTTGTTAGTGATTTTCTCTACGTAAAACCTGGTTTATTAAAAACGAATGAGGCAACCAATATATGGGAAGCTTTTCGAAATATTGCAAATATTCTTCTTATTGCAGCATTTATTTTTATCATATATTCACAAATGACTGGGATAGGGCTTTCTAACTATGGTGTGAAGCGTATGCTTCCTAAGCTTATTGTCATCACAGTTATGATCAATTTATCTTTGTATATTAGCCAGGTATGTCTTGATTTATCTAATATCTTAGGGGGTTCACTGTACGGCTTTATCAATACTCTTGGTGGATCAAAAGACTATTTTCCTGGTTTTGATGATATAGTTGGTGGAGTTTTAACTGGAGTTACCCAAATCGCAATTGTTGGAATAGCCGGGGTAGCACTAACACATGCAGCTGTAGGAATTATAGCTCTCATTTTACTTGGTGCAATCTTAGGCTTAGCTATTACTGTTTTAATATTGATTGGAAGAAACGCCATTATCGTCATGCTAGCACTCATCTCTCCTCTAGCTTTTGTTGCTATGCTACTACCAAACACGGAGAAGTTCTTTAAAAAATGGTGGGATATGTTCCTTGGTCTATTGGTAGTATATCCAATGATTGCCGTCGTATTTGGTTTATCAAAGCTCGCCGCTAAAGCATTTTCAGGTAGCCACGATACAATTGCTCAGTTTGTCGCATTAGGAGTAAGTACAATACCTATGCTCAGTTCGACAATCTTATTACAAGGCGCTATGGCTGCTACTGGGACAATTGGAGCGTTTGCTAAGGGATCTGCACGTACATTTAGTAATATGGCACGGACAGGTGCGCGGAGAGGTATTATGGAAGGATCAAAGCGGACAAAGATTGGGTACGGCTTTGCACGTGCCATGGAGAATAGAGAAGAAAAGAGGAAGAGGAACTTAGCGAGAAGTTATGGTCGTGCGACAGGAGTTGTCGGTAGAGCTTTTGATTGGGTTGGTGGTGAAAGTGATAGTGGTATACGCGAGAGTATAGCAGAGAAGATTGAAGCAGAGGATCTTCAGCGCAGAGTCGAGCTAGCTCAAAAGCGTCAAGTTAACCTAACATGGCAACAACGCCAGAATATGGCCACTACTGGTATGTATGGTGGTAGGAAATTAAGTCTCGAAGAACTCGTTGGTGTACAAGAGCTTGCCCTTGCAGAGTCTGATGTCAGAGATGCTTACAAGTTTATGACTGCATTACCCTCGACCGCAGAAGGCTTCTCTGATCATGATCGAAGAATTATTTTCAGGAGTGCTGCTCAAGGCTTACGAAAGGGTGGTTTTGCGGAATTAATCGGCTCATCTAATATGGGTATACTCGCAAATGGTGGACGAATGACTAATAAGGGAGAGTACACCAGCAAACTAGTCGACGGAAAAGCTTTTGTAGATAAAATGATTATGGATAGAATATCTGACCCAGAAACTCATGAAACTGCTTACAATGCTCAATATGTTATGAGCAGTCCTAAGGTTGGAAAAGTTCTTGATCAAGTTGTTAGTGAACATGGTGGGTGGACTGATAGTAGTGGTAACTTGAATCCAAAATACGGTGACTTTAGTAAGGTAATGGCAGATTATCTTGAGAGTCCTGCAGGGCCTACTGTTAACACAACTACTCGCAACGCTCTTGGTGAAGGTTATTCTGTTGGTATAGTTGGTGAAATTCTTAAGGAAAGCCAAGAGAAAGAAAAAGATAGACAAGCAAGAGAGCAAAGAGGCAAACAAAAGAAACAGATAGAGGAGTTGCAAGATGGTCAGCGAAGAACTACCAAAAAGATCCTCGATAGACTCAGAAGACCTAAGAAATAATCAAAGCTTTGATCTTTCCACTCATCCCCCTCATGCTATAATAAATACATAAACTATGTCGAGATATAAGGTTGCGCAGGATGTAGAGGCAGAGGATAAGATTCTTGGGCCGTTTAGCTTTCGCCAGTTTATTTATTTGTTGGTTGCGACGGCGGGGATTGCGCTAGCGTGGGGGCTGTCGCAGGTGTTTTTGCCACTGGCAGTCATTCCGGTGCCAATCATCCTGCTGTTTGGTGCGCTGGCTTTGCCACTGCGCAAGGACCAGCCAATGGAGGTTTACCTCGCGGCGGTGATATCATTCTACACCAAGCCACGCCGGCGCATGTGGCAGCCTGATGGTATCAACTCACTCATCGAGATTACGGTACCCGAGAAGGTGGAGATCGAGCGAACGAAGAACCTTAGCCAAGACGAAGCCGAGCGCCGCCTAGCATATCTGTCGCAGCTGGCTGATACTCATGGGTGGTCTATTCGCCACACCCGCGTACCCGATGCACAGGGGTCGATGATTAGCGATGTCTACTTCGAGGCGCAGCAGACCTCAGATATGTTTGATGATAACAGCAGCGAAGCACGGGCGATGACGCGGCGCATTGAGCAATCCAACCAAGCTCGGCGCCGAGCCGCCATCGAGCGCATGCAGGCTCCACCAGCGGCGCTACCCGCCGTAGCTGACGGGCAACCGCTCCAGCAAGCTCCCGTGCCATATCAGCCGGAGTGGCCACAAACTCAAGCTCAGCTGCAGCCATACCACGCAGCGCCGCAAACAGCTCCAAACACTCCACCACAGGCTACACCACCGTACCAACCACCAGTTGACGATGCTGGCTTTGCACCAGTATCACCACCTCAGCCTCGTATGCCAGAGCCGCCATACCCTGTACCAGAGCCTCAGCGCCCAGCGGTGTCATATTCGTCCACGAGCTTCCCCGAGAACCGCACTGCGTCGTCGCATCAGCAAGCTCCTTCGCCCGATGCTAGCGCTTATCAGAATCAACCAAGATCATACCCACCTCAGCAATCTACCGAGGTATACGAGCTCTCGCCAGTGGACGACGCGCCGCATGACGAAACACCTACTGCCAAGCCACAGCCTATGCCGCGAGAGCATGACTCACTCCAGTCTCTGCCAATGGCACTGCCCGCCGTTATTCCGCATGATTCGGTCTTACCCGATGCCCTGAGCAAACCCTACACGCCGCCCAAGCCCACAGTAGAAGCTGCGCCAGAGCTCAAGCCAGAGGAGACACCATCCTTTGAGGCGATCTATGCCAACCTGCGCCAGCACGCCACTCCCACCACCGATACCGTGCCACTTGTACCACCCCAAAAACCAGCCACGCGCACGACAACTACGCTCAGCGACCCACCAGCTGAAGCGCCTCCTGCTAACACTCGGCCATCGTTCACTTCAACACCTGCAGAGCAACCCACCCCGCCAGCTACCCCTAATTATCCGCAAATCCCCACACCCTATCCTTCCCAGCAGCCTACCTACCAGCAAGCACCACCTCAGCAGCCACCCGCCGTACCAGCTCAAACCGCACAAGCTCTCGCACCCACCCCAGCCGCAGTATCCTACCGAGATCGCTCAGCACTGGCTGATGATAAAAATGTCATCGATATGGCTGTGCGCTACAACCCATACCCCAGTATTCACCAGTCGGTCATCCAGCCGCTCGACCCCAGTTATTATGCCAAGACAACCCCCACGCGCGAGGAACGCCTGCGCGAGGAGCAACTTGCCCAGCAACGCAACAATATGCCGCCAAACACTAGCACAAACACCGTCTCGCCTGATATAATTAGACTAGCCAGCAACTCTGATTTGTCCGTTGCTGCCATTGCCAATGAAGCCAACCGGATTCAACATCAAGAGCAGGCTAGTCAGGATGATGACGATGAGATTGTCATCCCTTTGCGCTAAGAAATAAGAAGGAGAGTGGTGTCGCCAAATTCACCCAACAATCAACAGCCACCAGCTGGGCCACCCAGCCAGTTTGGCTATAACCAAGGCCAGGGCGCTGCGCCAGCGGGCCAGATGCCAGCTAATTATCCGCAGTATCCTGCTCCGCCACAGGGCAATTACCCCGCCGTGCAAGCCCCGGCTCAGCCACCAGCTGTGCAGAGTAATACGAATGATCAGCCCACTCAAGACACCAAGAAAAAGGCTCCACCCAAGCCCGCTACCACACAAAATAGCCTCCTCCTCTCGGAGCTGCGCGATGATATGATTATCATGGGTGATGGTAGCTTTCGCGCCGTCATTGCTTGTGAGTCGATTAACTTTGACCTGATGAGCGCTCGTGAGCGCGAGGGGGTGGAGTATAGCTACCAGAACTTCCTCAATGCGCTATACTTCCCAGTGCAGATCTGCATCCGCTCGCAGCGGGTGGATATTGGCCCTTACTTGGATAAGCTGGTCGCCATCCAGCGCACCCAAGACAACATGCTGCTCAGCGTACTGATGGAAGACTATATCAACTTCATCGACGACCTCTCGCAAAACGCCAACATCATGGACAAGAGTTTCTACGTCGTCATCCCGTATTACCCAGCAGGGGAGGGGACAATTCTCGACCAGAGTAAAGGGTTCTTCACCAAGCTCTTCGCTCCCAAGAACACCAACACCGTGACGAAGATTAGCAAAGAAACTTACGAGCGAGCCCGCGAAGAGATTCGCAACCGCGCCGACACCATCCTTAATGGCTTGATGCAGATTGGTGTGCGGGCAGTGCAGCTCAAGACTAAAGAGCTCGGCACTCTCTATTACAACATGTACAACCCCGACACGGCGGTGCGCGAGCCACTGGGCGACTTTAATAACGTGACTTCCACCTTCGTCCGCAAGGGTGAGGGAGCCGTCCCAACCTCGACAGCATATCACAAAGGAGATTTTTAATGGCACGACGACCCGACCCAATCGACATTGCTGCCCAGCAGCGCGAGCGCGAGCAAGCAGAGGTAGAAGAAGCCTTTATCAAGGGTATGACGACACTGCGCGACCTAATCGCGCCCAGCAGTCTGGAGATCCACAGCACGTACTTCCGTATTGGCACCAAATATGGCCGCACACTCTACATCTACGGTTACCCGCGTGAACTCTACACAGGCTGGCTATCAGGGCTGATCAACATCGACCAAGTGCTTGATATTAGCATGTTTATCTACCCCGTCGAGACAGAGATCGTCCTTAATAACCTCCGCAAGAAGGTGACGCAACTTGAGGCCGATATGGCGCTTAACTCCGAGAAGGGTAAGGTGCGTGACCCAGCCCGCGAGGCTGCCCTGGCCGATGCCGAGGAATTGCGCGACCAGCTACAGCTTGGAGCGGAGCGCTTCTTCCGTTTTGGGCTTTACGTCACGCTCTATGCTGATAGCCTCGAGGAGCTGAGCTTTGTCCAGCACGTCATCGAGACAATCTTTGGCCAAAATATGGTCTACAGCAAAACTGCCAGTAACCAACAAGAGCAAGGCCTCAACAGTACCATCCCCCAAATGACCGACCAGCTGCAAGTCCGCCGCAACATGAACACTGGCGCGGTGAGCACGAGCTTTCCCTTTACCAGTGCCGACCTGAGCGACGGCGAAGGGATTCTCTATGGCGTTAACCAGCACAACCAAGGGCTGGTTATCTTCGACCGCTTTAGCCTTGAGAATGCGAATATGGTCGTCTTTGCGAAGTCTGGTGCTGGTAAATCCTTCACCGTTAAGCTCGAAGCACTGCGCAGTATGATGCTTGGCACTGACATCCTTGTCATCGACCCGGAGAACGAGTACCAGAAGCTGGCCGATGCAGTCGGCGGCAGTTACATTCGCCTCAGCCTCAGTAGCGATACGCGAATTAACCCCTTTGACCTCCCCCGAGTAATCGACAGCGACGAAGCAACTGATGCCCTGCGCGCCAATCTCATCACCCTGCAGCGGCTCTTCAAGCTCATGTTGGGCGGCACGTTGGTGGGTGGGCAACAGATTGCCTTGCTCAGCCCAGCTGAAGAGGCCGATCTCGATCAAGCGCTCATCGATACCTACGCCCGAGCCGGTATTACCAGCGACCCACTAACGCATAATTCTCAGCCACCAACGATCATCGACCTCTACGATACTCTCCTTCACATGGGTGGAGCAGGGCCGTCACTGGCCCAGCGCCTGCGCAAATACACCACGGGTACCTTTGCTGGCATCTTTAGCCAGCAAAGCAATGTTGATATTAATAACAGCATGGTCGTGTTTAACATCCGCGACCTCGAAGACGACCTGCGGCCAGTAGCGATGTATATTGTGCTGAGCCACATCTGGAATATCGCTCGCACCGTACAGCGCCGGCGGATGCTGATCGTTGATGAGGCCTGGCAGCTGATGAAGTACGAAGACTCGGCGGAATTTCTCCACAGCCTAGCCAAGCGAGCTCGTAAGTACTCTCTGGGCTTGACGACCATCACGCAGGACGTAGAGGACTTTATGGGAAGTGAAAAAGGCCGGGCTATTGTAGCAAACAGCTCACTCCAGCTCTTGCTCAAGCAATCGACCAGTGCAGTGGATGTGCTGGCAGAGGTCTTCAAACTCACCGAGGAGGAGCGTAAGCGTCTATCTAACTTCCCTGTGGGCGATGGGCTCTTCTTTGCTGGGCAAAACCACGTCCATATCCGCATCTTCGCCAGCGAGACCGAGACGCAATTCATCACCACCAACCCAGTGGCCAATAACAGCTTATACCAGCAGCCAGTGAGGTCGTAGCCCACCATGCCTACCCCCATCCCCTCCCAGCAAAAACCCGATCTCGACCGGCATAATCCGGGGAATACGCATTGGCAAAGTTTAAGCCGAAAACCTCTTACATCCTCATCAAGCTCATCATCTACTGCCAATAATCTCCGCAGTAGAGAGTCATCTGGGGGAAGTAGCTACTCTAAACCATCATATAATCAAAGAAGCTCCGCCAACAGCTCGTCTTCCTCTGGATCTTCGCAAAGTAGCTCAAGTGATACATATGCTGGTGGCGATGCAAATCTCAGTGCGAGTGAAATAGCCCGCGAAGGAGAGCTAGCACCGTCGACATCGTGGCAAGACAACACCTCCCCGCAAGATGACGACGCTGCAAACAACAAAAAGAAAAAAGGTAGGCTTGGTGGTGTCTTTAAAAAAGGCGGCCCACTTGGTGTCATTATTGCAGTCATGCTTGCTCTTGCCGGTGTTGTATCCTTCTTTGGTGGCCCAGGCCTCATGATTATTCATATTACCGAGAATATTACCGAAAAATACAGTTTGCAGCTCTCTTCTGTCATGCAAAGCCGAGCTAATAAAATCGTCAAGGCAAAGCTCAAGAACTCGACAACTGGTTTTTGTGGTGCAACAAGGCAGTGGCGTTGTAAATACGCAACGTTCTCCGAGCGAGAAATCAAAGCGTTCAAAAAAGCTGGAATTGAACTCGATGGGGAGGTCAAGTCTTATCGGATTGGCGGTATTGAATGGAGAAAACCCGAAGCACTTGTATTCAAAGGTCAGCGTATCACTGCCGAGAATTTTCACAAAGCCTTAACTGATATAAAGGGCTTTGATGAAGCACTAAAGACCTCTTTTAACCCCCATTTTGCCTCTTTTTCAGACAAAGCAGCATTAAAAATATTCAAGAAAAATGGCACATCAAAAAAGGCTCCGTTCGAAAACGGAGATAATACTGATGAAAAACGCTCAAAACGCGTCAAAGAAACCGTGAAAGAGGGTCATAAATCAACCAAAGCAGGCGAAGTAAAAAACAAAGACGAAAGTGGCTATTCGGGTGATGACCCCGACGGCTGTAGTGGTAATTGCCCAGAACGCAAAGCTGCCTCAGAAAAGCTCAATGGCTATGCAGATAGTGCAGAATCGCAAGCCGATAAAATCGCCAAAGCAGCAAAGCGCGGCACACTCAGTAAGGTGGTTAGCGCAGTAAAAATTACTGGTGCAGTTGATGACGCCTGTAGTGTCTATGGTATGTATAAGGCAACTGCGCTTGGCGTAAAGATTATTCGTAATAGACAGCTTATTCGATTTGCTATGATAACTCTCGTGAGTGGCAGTATGGTAAAAGCAATGAACGAGTTTGATAATGGCAATACTCCCGACAAACTATCCCCTGAAAATGTCGCATTTGTTGGTAATATGTGGACACGTACCGAACGTTTCGAGAAATCAAGCGATGATTCTAATGGCGATAAGAAAAATTCCTTCACCGAGTCAACTGCAGCAACAAATTCACTTGGCTACCGCAATGCAGCATATGGTGATACTGGTATGGATGATTCGGCTTCTGCCTATACTAATGGGGGAAGCTTCGGCGGTCAAACATTCGGTCCGATTATGACAGCAATTGGCGCTGCGATTGATTCACTTGGTGGCCGCCAAAAGGCAGACTCTGTATGTAAAGTAAATAATAATATATTTGTCCAAGGAGCAGTGCTTATTGGAAGCATTGCGCTTATGTTTGTTCCTGGTGCTGGGCAAGGTATTAAGGTTGCAAGCCTTGCCGCTCAAGCAGTCCTTGCTATAGGCTTGCAGGCAGCTCAGATTTTCCTGCCAAGCATAATTGCCGACATCATCTCTGGTAATCCACTACCTGATAAGCTTCAGGGAGAAGCAGTTGGTAACGCTACAGTGTCTGGCGCAGGAGCCTTTATGTCACAGAATGCTATTAGCCGTATGCCTGTCTTGACTGCGGATCAAGCAGCCCAGCAGCACGCTTTTTACGAGAATTATCGCAAAGAGTATGCTCGCTACCAGCGATCAACTCATAGCCCGCTTGACGCCACTAGCAAATACACCTTCATGGGGAGTATTTATAACCAATTTATGCCAACTTTTGCAAAGCTTCAGTCTGGTACACTTGGTGGTATGCTTGGGGCTCTGGGGCAGATTGCTCGAGCACCAGCGATGATTATCACAACCAAGGCAAAAGCAGCAACTGGAGAAACATACGATACATGCAAAGACATTGAGGTTCGTGCCCTGAACGGCGCAACTGATATGTTTTGTAATTATGTAGGGGGTATAACTGGCCCAGCAAAAGATGCTGAAGTCGACGATGTTATCAATACCCTTGACTCTAATGTGGATGATAATGAAAACCCAACTGGAGACTACGCCAATTGGATTAAGCGCTGCAACGAAAGCGATACACCAATTGGCAACACTGGAATTGACTCAACCGAAAGTGACGGTAAGGAATGTATAGCAAACGAGACAAATGGTTACTACGGCAGTCGTAATATAGACAAAGCCCTTGTCGTGTCAATGTCAGAGGGCTTCGCCTCTACTAGTAATACAGCAAAAGCAGCAAACAGTAGCACTGGTAACGGCCAAGCCGTTGGTGAGCCAGAGTTTAACCAAGCTCAGCCAGCTGCCGAAGGCGGTGACGCTATAAGTAACTGGAATGGTCTTGAGAATGGCAAGATTCCTGATGATAAGCTCGTTGCGTTGTCATTCTCGCCAGAAGATAAGATGCACAAGCAAGCCGCCGAGGCAATGGAAGCAATGAATAAGGCATATCAGAGTGAGACGGGTAGCAATCTCGGCATCAACGAAGCATATCGTGATTGCGATACTCAAATTGCCTACGCCACCCCTGGTAATCCACGCTATAAAAACGGCCTCGCTAAGCCAGCACCACCATGCAGTTCGAATCATGGATGGGGGCTTGCAGCAGATATCAGTGTAGGAGACTTTGGCTCACCTGTCTATAATTGGCTCTCTACTAATGCCCACAAATACGGCTTCGTTCACCCTGCCTGGGCAGAGCCCGGTGGCAGTAAACCAGAAGCATGGCATTGGGAGTATGCTCGTAGGATTGGAGGATCAACTTGATGAAATACTCTCTAGTACCAATAGAGTGTCTCAAGGCTATTTTTGCTACTAGTCTCGATTTGAGCATGCCAAGAATACTACTATCACATGTCACATACTGCTTCTTTACAATAACAGCCAAACGAGCCCTAGTACATTATCGCCAGACCTATAGAGTATTCACTCTTATTCTTGCTATATTTCTTACATTATTCCCGTTTAATCCTACTTCTGCATTAAACACAGGTTTCTATTCAATAAATAATATACTATACTATGATCCTACTGCTGCATCCACCTGCTCTACCAGCAGCACCAGCAGTAGCGATGGCAGTAGCGCCACTGGGGCAGAAGACCTCAAAGACTTTGTCCGCAAATACGTCAAGATGGCTGTCGAAACGAATAAGAAATATGGCACGCCATACGAAACAGTCCTTGCCCAGGGGGTTATTGAGTCTGGCTATGGTAAATCTGGTCTCACTGTTAAGGCAAACAACTTCCATGGTATCAAGGCTGGCGGTAATTGGTCGGGCGAGGTAATCGATATGGAGACTGAGGAAGAATATGCCTCTGGACGGACAACGATCGTTGACGGCTTTCGCAAATACCCCACCGTCGAGGCTGGCTGGCTCGGCTATGGCGATTTTATCACCAGCAATTCACGTTACAGCGAAGCCCTTAAATATCCTGGCGACCCGCGCAAATACCTCCAAGAGATTAAAAATGCTGGCTATGCGACCGACAGCCAGTATGTCTCGACTGTCACCGAATATATCGACAAGATTGAGCAAATTGTTAAGGAGGAGAACTTATCTCCGCCTTCATCCCAAATCCAAGTCGAAGGTGGCAATAACAATGGCGCCAACACCCAAAATGCATCAGCCACAGGCTGCACCGCAAACGGCAGTAAGAGTGCTGCTGGCGGATCAATCGTCGAAACAGCCAAGAGTCTTGCCTGGGAGGATGGACGACATGTCGACAGTGATGGTGCAAAACCAGAGTATAAACAAGCCCGCCAGCAGTATAACCCAGAAGCGGGTGGTGACTACACCGATTGCGGCAAATACGTTGCAACAGTGATGCGCATGAGTGGGGCAGATCCGAATTATCCACCAGCCGGAACGGCAGTTCAGCGCCCATATGTCTTAAGCCACCCAGAGAAATTCTATACTAAAGAGTCTCCTGGAATGTCCGACTTACAACCTGGTGATATTCTAATTTATAATAATGGGCAAGGTCATACTCTTATCTATACTGGTGACCTTGGTAATGGATTTGTTGGTGCACAGGCATCGCAATTTGATTACTCACCAACCTACATTAAACAAGGGACAGTCGAGTGGATGCTTGGAAACCCGGGTGTTGTATTAGCGAGGACAGTCAATGGAAATGCTCAATCAAAAACGTAACCAAATTATCGCACTGTTTGCCCTGCTTGCCGTTGGCATGATTGCCTTTACGGTATACCGCTTTGTTGATAATCTCAAATACGACAGCACTATCCTCGTCTATGCCATCCCCGATAACCTCACTGTCTCGTATGATACAATCAAAGACCAAAAGGTAACAACGCGGGCAAAGCACGCCGTGAAGAGTGGGTCGTACACATACACATTTCGGGCTAAAGGCTTTGCCGACCACCAGGTCAAGCTAGACCTCAAACAGGGCGAAGAAAAGAAGCTATTCTTTGCCATGAAGCCACTAACTGAGGAAGCGAAGAGAGAAGCGAAGAAGGAAAAATACAACGATATCCGCGAAGCAATCGGAGGCCATGAAGCAACACAAGGAGGAGCAAAAATATCTCAAGAGAGCCCTCTTATTAATAAACTACCTTACTACTCGCGTTGGTTTTATATTGTTACCTGCAACCCATACCGCACGACCGACCGGTCAAATCGGCTTGGTGTATGCATTGTCACAACAGACAAGACAAGCCAATCACAGGTCGACCAAGCACTGAGTTATCTTAAAAAACACGACAAAGATATTGATAAATACGACATAAAAATCAATGGCAAAATATATCCCACTGCTGAGGAACTAGAAAAGAAGCGTGTTGTCCCGTGTGGCGGCAACAACCCATCGTGGTGTTATATGTACACTGATATATAAGGCAGAGAATCTACCCCACCGCACTCGTCATCACAATCTGGTTATCAATGAATTCGCTGAGGAGGCGCTGCTGGCGCTGTTGGTCGAGCTCACCAAAGACATCGTCGAGTAGAATAAGTGGTGCTTGGCCTGTTTGCTGTTGGATGTAGGCTGCTTCGAGAAATTTGAGAGCGAGCACAATGGTGCGGATTTCACCCCGCGATGCAGTCTTGGCGGCCGGATTACCCCGAAACAGTACCGTTATGTCATGCCGGTGTGGCCCAACACTCGTCGCGCCGACCACTGTATCATACGCTGTTTTTTGCTCATACTCGGCGAGAAGCTGCTGCGCGGTCACGCTGCGCTCCTCTGAATAGTGTAGCGCAACACTATCCGCTACGCCCGCAATACTTTGGTACATAGCACTGCTTTTTGCATTAAGATAACGCAGCACGCGCTGACGCTTCGTAATAATCGACGCACCATACTGACTCAAGATAAGATTCCACGAGAAAAGTGCCGCATCACTCAGAGCAGGGTCTTTGAGTAATTTATTACGTTGTTGCAGTGCTCGGTGGTAGCGGCTCAGCTCGTGGCTATAGTGCGCATCATATTGCTGGATGAGTATATCAAGAAAATCGCGTCGGCGCTGCGGCGAGCCAGTGATAATTCGCAATGTGTCTGGCTCAAAGAGGACGATCGGATATTTTTTGCCATAGGGGAGGCGACCATAGGTTATACTATCAACGATAAAACGCTTGCGCTTCGTCTCATGTCGACGATCGTACTGGACGCGGTAATGTTGCTTATCCGTCGCGAGATCAATTGTATAACTTTTTTGTTCATGTTGGCAGACTGCTTCATCACTACCGCGAAAGGAGGTACCACGCAGCGCAATATGGATCGCCTCAATAAGCGATGTCTTGCCAGAGCCATTTGGGCCAGAAATCAGCGTCGTACCTGGCTCAAGGTTAAGTGTCTTGAGCGTATGGATTCGCACATGCTGCACTGCTAGCCGCGTTATCTTCATCGCTAGCTCTTCAGTGGCATAATAATATGAATGTAGTTTGGCTCGGGCTGAGCAACTGTCAAAACGCAGGGCGAGAGCTTGCCACTAAAGCGGAAGGTGATCGTCTCGCCATCGAGAACACCCAGTGCATCACTAATGTACCGCGAATTGAGCGTAATCTGCCCATCACTCGACACCTCAGCTTCCGCCTCGGAGGTATTCTCGCCCAGCTCGGACGCAACGGAGTGAATCCGTAATTTCTGCGCCTCATGGTCGGCGGTGAGCGTGACACTGCCACCAGACTCACGCGCAAAGAGACCCGCCACCTTAACCACGCGCGAGAAATCGCCTACTGCTAGTGTCACATTCGTCTCTGACTGAGCAGGGATGAGCTGCCGATAATTTGGGTAGGTGCCATCAATTAAGCGGCTGGTAATCTCCACTTCTTCTAACCGAAAGCGCACCTGCGTCTCATCAAAGAGCACCTCCACTTCTTCCGTGCCGTCACTGAGCGAGCGTAGCGCCTCTTGCAGGCTGCTCGCTGGCACAATGGCTGCAATCTGGCTTTGGCTCGCCATCAAACGCCGCTCAGCCAGGCGATAGCCATCCGTTGCTGCCATATAGAGCGCACCATCCACTGTGTGCCAGTACACACCAGTCAGAACAGGCCGCGTCGTGTCATTGCTGCACGTCACCAAGGTCTGGGCTGCCGCCTGCTTAAAATCGGCCGCAGCAATGCTATAGCGCACCGATTGCTCTTCATCAATCGTCGGCAGCTCCGGAAAGTCATCCGCTACCACGCCATTAATCGTCGAGGTATACCCGCCAGACGTCAGTGTCATACGCGTGCCATCGGTCTCAAGCTCGATCGGCCCCTTCGGCAAATTCGCCACAAATTCGCTCACAAGTTTAGCCGGCAGGGTAATCACCCCCGGCGTCTCTACTTTTGCGCCAATATAGTAGGTAGCGGCAATCTCTAGGTTCGTCGCAGCGAGAAGAAGGCGATTACCTTCGGTGCGGAATAATATATTATTTAAGATCGGCAGGCCAGCTCGGTTGCTCGCAACTCGCCCGACAACCCCGAGCGCTCGTGCAAGATTTTCTTGTGTGACAGACAGTTTCATATCTACAATCCTTTCTTTTTATCTGGTTGATATAGTAATAGGTGCTGTGGAAACTGTGGAAACCATGATGAATAACAGAGGTACGATTTGCTCACTACTTGTGTAAAACGCTGCGATTGCTGACGTGGATAAGCCGGGGAGAAGTGGTGGTTATCCACCAGCCAGTAAGGCTTTCGTATGGTGTGCTTTTTATGCTGTGGATGATTGCCCACGAGCTGTCCGCTAGTTATACGGCTCGCTATACACGGCTTTTCCACAGGCGCAACGAAAAAAATATATGGCCTAGGCATAGAGCTTATCCCGGATGTCAGCGACTTGCTCACGGATGAGGTAGTCAAGCTTGATGGATTTTTCGATTTTTTCGACCGAGTGGATGGCGGTGGTGTGGTCTTTGCGGCCCAGCTCATTAGCAATTTGTGGGAAGCTCATGTGAAGCTCGCTGCGCAGTAAGTACATAGCAATCTGCCGCGGCACAACGATATGCTTAGCCCGCTTAGCACCACAGATTTCTTTACTGTCGATCTGGAAATGGCGAGCAGTCTTGTCGATAATCTGCTTGGCGGTGAGGTGCTGGGGGCGACTGCGCCGGACATTGCCAAGCAGACCCTCTGCCGTCATCACATCAGGGGCAACGCCGCGCATTTCAGCATAGGCAAGGAGCTGGTTGAGCGCACCCTCGAGCTCGCGGATATTTGTCTTGACGTTCTTAGCCAGGTATTCCACGGTGTCGCGCTCGAGCGTTACGCCAGCGAAGCTCGCTTTGGTCTCGACAATCGCGCAGCGCGTCTCAAAGTCTGGCATCTGGATATCGATCGCCATCCCCCACTCAAAGCGGCTGCGCAAGCGCTCCGTCAGGGTAGGGATGCTGTGTGGTGGCTTGTCGCTACCGATGATAATTTGCTTGTTGGCTTGGTGGAGGGCGTTGAAGGTGTGAAAGAACTCCTCCTGAGTCTTTTCGCGCCCAGCAATAAATTGCATGTCGTCGACGATCAGTACATCGACATTGCGATACCGGTCAGAAAAGCCAGCCTTTTTGAAGCGGATCGACTCGATAAATTCTTTGACAAACGTCTCCGAGCTCAGGTAGGCGACCTTCTTGCTTGGGTCGCGCGCAAGGATCTCATTACCTACTGCTTGGATGAGGTGTGTCTTACCGAGGCCGACACCACCGTAGATGAAGAGGGGATTATACTTCGTACCAGGGCTATGTGCGACCGCTTGGCAGGCGGTGTAGGCGAGGTCGTTGCTCGAGCCGACAATGAAATTCTGGAAGGTATAGCGCGCGTTCAGGCTGGTTGCTGGTGTGGTAGAGCTAGAGTGTGATGAGGTAGTTGGCTTGCTGATGAGCGCCGCCGCTCGTTCCTCGACGCGGTCGGCTGGCTGGCCAGTGGTTTCGCGACTAATCACAGTGCGTTTTTTGCCCTGTTTGTTTACCACGTAGGCGATGCGCGACACCTCCACACCACTGTGCTGGAGCGCTTCTTTGACGATGCTATCGTAGCGCACCTCAAACTGGCGAATCGCAAAAATATTCGCCACGCCAATGGTGATCACCCCGTCTTTATTGCTGAGCATCTCGGTATTGGCAAACCACGTCGAAAAAATGCCGCTTGGTATCGACACTTCAATCTCACCCAAAACACTCTTCCACAGGCTGTGGTACACTGGCTTTTGCTGCTCCTTGTTTGTTATACAATGACTCCTTTTAGTATAAGAAAAAACCGACTTTTCCACAACCGTGAGAAATACAACAACGGGTCGAGTACAAGAAGAGCAACAGGGGTGAAGTTTTTCCACAAAAGTACATTACCCCTGTTAAAGTGTGGATAAATCGCGAACAAATGTGGATAAACAACTTGGCTATGCTTATGACGGAGGCTGCTTGGGGTAAAAAATCCACTAAAAGGGTGAAAAGTTGAAAGATCTCGAGCAATCGCGTATAATAGCAATGATATGCCAAAACGAACTTACCAACCACACACTCGTCATCGCGCTCGGACGCACGGGTTTCGGGCACGGATTGCTACCAAGGCAGGCCGCAATGTGCTCAAGCGCCGCCGCGCCAAGGGTCGCGCTCGCCTCGCACTCTCGTAGTGTGATGATAGCAAAATGACGAAAATAACCCACTGCTTGGTGGGTTATTTTGTCTTGGTCTGTGAGTAGATTTGCTATAATACAGCTATGTTACAGCAACGATATCGGTTTCATGGCTATGGTGGGCTACGCTATTTGTATCGCCATGCGAGTGCCGAGCGATCACGCTTGCTGACCGTCAAGTACGTTGCCAATCGCCGCCGGCGTATGCCGCGAATTGCCGTCGTGGTGAGCAAAAAGGTGCACAAATCTGCGGTAGGGCGCAACCGCATTCGTCGCCGTATCTACGAGATTCTGCGCCAGCACGTACCGCACTTTACAGGGGTGTACGACGTTGCACTGATCATTACCTTAAGCGAAGTACTTACCACGCCGCACGATGAGCTAGTGCTAGTAGTGACAAATCTGCTTGTACGAGCTGGCATTTGCCCTGGCGACGCAACGCCAAGCGATGAAAGAGATAAGGCAGAATAAAATCTTATATCCTCTCAGTCTTCTTTGCGCGACCTACTTCATAGTACTTTGAGTCAAATCAATGCCAAATAGTTCTGTATAAACAGTGGTAAATAGAACTCAAAACATTTATACAAAATTCTTTTCTTGTCATTCTATACCAATGAAGGGCAAGCTAGGTGAGTGTTCTTTTCTAAGGTTATAAATACTCTTATATGTAGTATTGGCAGTAGTGTATCGCATATATCAACGATTGATTTCCAAAAAATACTTCGCCACAATTCATCTTCCGTGGCCACCTATGATACAATAAATGCAGTAATCGGAGTCAATATGTTTGAGACAATAATTTTACAGCCCATTTTTAACGCACTTTTGCTTATCTATAGTATTATCCCTGGTGGCGACTTTGGCGTGGCGGTGATTCTCTTCACGGTCATCATCCGCTTCTTGCTCTACCCACTGCTCAAGCGGCAGCTCCACCAGAGCAAACAGATGCGCAAGATGCAGCCTGAGCTGGCCAAGATCAAGAAAGCGGCTAATGGCAACCGTCAAGTAGAAGCGATGCAGCAGATGGAGCTGTATAAAAAGTACGGTATCAAGCCATTTCGCTCGATTCTCCTGCTCTTTATTCAGATTCCGATCTTTATCGGCCTCTACCAGGTGATCATGATCATCTCGCTTCACCGTGACCAAGTGGCGCGCTACATCTACGAGCCGCTCAAGAATATCGATGCTATCAAGACCATCATCAACCACCCTGAGCAGTTCAACCACACCATGCTCGGTTTTATCGACCTCACCAAGGTAGCGCTTGGTAAGGATGGCATTGTCTGGCCGCTCCTCGCTCTCGCAATCATCTCAGCTCTCACCCAATATGTGATGACTAAGCAGACCATGCCAACTGGCAAGAGCACCAAACGTTTCCGCGACATCATGAAGGAGACGGCCGCTGGCAAAGAGGCCGACCCCGCCGAGATGAACGCCGCAATGATGCGCAATATGGCGAAGTTTATGCCAGTGATGATGTTTATGATCATGATGGGGCTGCCGGGGGCGCTGGCGCTCTACTACACGACGTCCAACTTAGTAGCGGTGGCGCAGCAGTCGTATCTCCTCCGCAAAGATAAACAAGAGCTTGAAGCAATTGCCGATGAAGTAGATATTACAACACCCGCCAAGAAAAAGTCGACAAAGAAGCGCGCCAAAGCGGCTACAGAAGCCAACATCACACGCATCAAAGCCAAAGAATAACAGAGGAGGAGAACCCGATGGATCGATACCAATCAGTAACATTTGCCCGAGAATATCTCCAGAACATCATCTCATTTTTTGGCGAAAATATTGCGGTATCGGGTGAGGACGATGGCGAGGTGATGACACTTCGGGTAGAGTCGTCGGACATCAATAGTATCTTGATTGGCCGCGGGGCAGAGACGCTGCGGGCGCTGCAATATATCGTTTCGTCGGCGTTGCGGGCGCAAAATGCCGCGGTAGTGCGAGTGAGTGTTGATATTGCCGACTACAAAAAGCAGCACGAGGAAAAAATTGCCGACAAAGCCCGAGGCTGGATCGAGCGCGTGCGTGCAACTGGTGAGCCCTACACCGCTCACCTCAACCCAGCCGATCGACGTATCGTCCACCAAGTCGCTGCCGACGCAGCTGGCATTACGACCGTCTCCGAAGGCGAAGGCCGCGAGCGCCATGTGATTATCCAGCTGGAAGAGGCTGAGTAAAAGCTACGCTAAGATACATCTTATAACCGGTTAGTAATGGCCGGTTATTTTTGCAATAATAATACTAAATATCTACTTTATAGTGGCGTGCTAATTCTTGTGCCATTCCACCATTTTTTGATAGTATGCGATACAGAGCAGAAGCAAGTATTATTATAAAATGGCACTACACTTATATAAAGCAAGAGAGAATAGACTCACACCAAGGTAAATGAGACTTTATGTTCTGATACCACAATCATCACTTAGATTGGCTATAAATAGACTGATTATGATTGCCGCAACGCTCGCTCATACACCGCTAACGTTTCCTTGCCGCAGCGCTCCCACGAGTAGCGAGCAGCTTGGGCTTTGCCTTTGACGATGAGCTCGCGGCGGCGAGCTGGCTGGCTGAGGACGCGGTCGATTGCGCTCGCGATAGCATCGACGTCGAGTGGGTCGAAGTACTCGGCAGCATCGCCCAAAATCTCGGGCATGCACGAGGTATTGCTCGATATAACAGGGGTCGTGCCATACGCCATCGTCTCGAGTGGTGGCAGGCCAAACCCTTCCATGAGGGACGGAAAGACATACGCCTCGGCTTTGTTAAGCAGCCAATCACGCTGTCCATCGGGGATGAACCCAGTGAAGTGAATATTGCGATAGCCCTGCTGCTGGTAGTAGGCTTGGTTACGCTTGGTATCTTCATTCATCCGCCCTACAAACACCAGGCCAAGGTCTGGCCAGCGACTCAGCAGCTGCTGGTGTGCTTCCGCGAGGCGACGCAGATTTTTATAATCAGGCTGCTGCCCAACGTAGATAATGAACCGCTTGAAGGGGAGGTCGATATACGGCGTGAGCTGCCCAGGATGCACCTCGCCCGCCTCGTAAATGACTGATATTTTGCTATCAGGGATCTTAGTAAAACTCTGATATTCTTGCTTGGTTGTCTGAGAGATGGCGATGATATGCTCGCTGGTGTGGGCGATCCGCCGAAATACCCAGCGCCCCACCAATTGCTTGAGATGAAACACCAGCCAATTTTTGTCGGAATTATACGTCTTAAGGAGGGTCATATCGTGCACCGTGGTGATATGCTTACCTCTGTAAAAGACCGGTTGCTGCGGCATGCAAAAGTGCACCAAGTCGGGCTTCAGCTTATCCAGATAGCGGCGGAAGTCAAGCTGCTCCGCCAGCGAATAATTGGCAAAGTCGACCGTGCGGATGGTGAAGTTGGGGTTGTGCGGCTGCCAGTAGTCGCGATCCTTGGTGGGGACAAGGATACTATAACGGTTGGTCGTATCAAGCCGCTCCAGCTGCTCAAGCAACTTCACGACATATGTGCCCGTGCCAGAATTGATCACGCGGGCGTCGATTGCAATATGAAAACTCATACTTTCTAGTATACAGTCCCTGCACCAAAAGCGCCAGATGAGCGAGGGTGTGTCAAGGCGGATAATAATAACCCAACTCTGCATAAAAGTGCTATAATACCCATATTATCGTAATATGACGGAACGACAGCAACATATAGCAGCTCAGACAAGCGTGGCGCAAATCGAGCACGTTCTTCACCAGGCGGGTTACCACATTACTGGGGTAGATAGCCAGCGGCCATGGGGCGGGTTTGTTTGTATCGACCCAGCGCAGGCAGAGCAGTTTGCGGCGGACTTCTTTGCGGCCTCGGGGGTAGAAACCAAGGATAAAGTCGATGCGCCGCTCAGCCCCAAGATTCTTTTTGTCCAGCCAGGCGCACGCCTGAGCTGGCAATATCATCATCGGCGGGCGGAATTGTGGTGTTTTCTGACCGCTGGTGCGTACTATCGCAGCATGAGCGACGAGCTACCAGCCCAGCCAATACCAGCTCAGGCAGGTGATATCGTGAGGCTGGCGGCAGGGGAGCGCCACCGTGCTTGCGGTGATGCTCAGCACCCAACGATCATTGCTGAGCTCTGGCAACACACCGACCCAGCGCACCCATCAACAGAGGATGATATTGTACGGGTGGCGGATGATTATCAGCGTCAATAGTGGTTATAAATAGATATTGAATTGAGATTATTACGACCTCTGAGTGGGCGAGTCATCAAACAAGCAACTACTTATAATTTATCTAATTGGGATACTCTTGGTGCGATGAGGCTGAGTTGACTCAATATGCGGTATTCTTGAGAATCGAATGTAGCATATATAGTGCAGCTTGCTACATCATTAAAAGCTTATGATAAGTAAAAATCTCATCTCTCCGTTGTTCGAAAAACAACACGATCATATAAATAATAATTCCACACCAGCGATACACCAGTAGCAATAATTTTTGCGAGCAGCAGCACAAGTGACTCGGCGTGAATAACAGAGGCTAGGATAGGTGAAGTGCAGAAAATAACCGCATTTTGCAGCCCCCACAAGCCCGCCAGAGTGACAACAACAAACAAGATCAGTTGCCGGCGGACATCACCCTGAGCACGAAAGGTGTACGACTTATTAGCAAAAAAACTAAAAATAAAGGCTAGGCCCGTTGATACTGTATTAGCTGCAAGCTTTGGCAGGCCAAGTGTGGTGAGTCCGAATAGCAAGCCAATATCGATTGTTGTATTAATCCCGCCAACGAGCGCAAACCGCAGCAACTTACCTCTGTTATTTGCGATGACGAGCCTCACGATGTTCCTCAACGAGATAAGGTGGGCGCTGCTTCGTTTCGCTAAAAATCCGGGCGATGTATTCGCCAATAACTCCCAAACTCAGCAGCTGCACTCCACCAAGGAAGAGAATCACTGCCATGAGCGACGAATAGCCTGCACCAGTTGGCACACCAAACAGTGGCCGGATGAGCAGATAGAGGATATAGATAGAGGCCAAGAAGGCGATAAGGAAGCCCAGCACGGCCGAGATACGCAGTGGTGCGGTCGTAAAACTCGTGATGCCGTCAATGGCCAGGTTAATGAGTGTGCGCGGACTTTGCTTGATGGTACCAGCAGCTCGTGGGTCGCGGTCATAGAGAATCTCCTTCTTTTTGTAACCCACCCAACTAAAGATCGCTTTGGTATTGCGCTGAGATTCGCGCAGCTGGGTGATGGCAGTGACGCAGCGTTTGCTTAGTAAGCGGAAGTCGCCCGTGTCGATCTGAACAGGAATATGCGTCGTACTCTGGAGGAGGCGGTAGTACCAAGCGGCAGTTTTTTTCTTGAGCCAAGTCTCGCCTGAGCGGCTTCGGCGCCGCGCATACACATCATCATACCCCTGTTCCCACAGCTCAATCATCTGCGGGATGAGCTCTGGTGGGTCTTGCAAGTCGGCATCAATCACCACGACAGCATCACCCGCGGCGTGGTCGAAGCCAGCGAGCATAGCAGCTTCTTTACCAAAGTTGCGCGAGAGATTGAGGTAGGCGATGGCGGGGTTGTGTTGCTGCTCGATCTGGATGAGCTCGAGCGTGTGATCCTGACTGCCATCATTAATAAATAAGAATTCGAACTGGTAGCGTCGGCGATCGACACTGCGCTGCAGCGTCTCGAGCCGGGCAAACAGCTGTGGTAAAACAGCTGCTTCGTTGTAGGCAGGAATAAGAATGGTGATTGTTTTCATCGTAGCCTTATTGTATCACTTATTGGTTGGTATGAGCGCGATGAGCGACTGGATGGATGATGCCACCACTGCGCCACTGGCCTCGAGCCGGGCCGTCTTGGCCTGGGCTGACTCCAGCTCATTTGTGCCAAGAATTGCCCCAGCGTGGCCCATCTGTACTCCAGATGGTGCACTGTGGCCCGCAATGTAAGCATAGACTGGTTTGCTTATATGATGCTTAATATAATCTGCCGCGGCAATCTCGCTTGTGCCACCAATCTCACCGATCAGCACAACCTGCTCCACCGCTGCATCTTGCTCAAACAATTGCAAGCAATCAATAAAGCTACTGCCACCAATCATATCGCCGCCAATCCCAATCACATAGCGCTGGCCAATGCCTGCCTGAGTGAGGAGGCTCATTGCTTCGTAGGTGAGGGTGCCACTGCGGCTGACGATGGCAGTGTGGCCTGGCGTGGCGAGCGCGGCAGGGATGATGCCAAGGTTATGCACGCCGGGGATGAGAACGCCAGGGCAGTTGGGGCCGATCAAAATAGAAGAACTGGTTGCTAAGCGTTGTTTTATATGCAACATATCGTGGACAGGTACGCCCTCGGTGATACAAATAATGAGTGGCACCTCTGCATCAATTGCTTCCATAATCGCTGCTTTGGCATAGGCTGCTGGCACAAAAATGACGGAAATATCGACAGGCTGCTGCGCCTGAATTTCACGAATCGTCCGGAAGACAGGCACGCCATGTACCGCTGTAACCGATTGGTTGGGTGATGTGCCACCAATGATATGTGTGCCACTTGCCAACATACGCTCGGTATGAAATGAGCCGTTTTTGCCCGTTATACCCTGGATGATAACATGCTTGCCGCGAAAGACATCAGGGGTCATCATACAGCCTCCTCCAAAATGTGAGAGAGATTATCGTAGAGTGGAATATGTTCGCGGGCAAGGAGCGCCTTGGCTTCGGTCTCGTGGTTACCTGTTAGGCGGACAGCGAGTGGCGGGAGGTCAGGTAGCTGCTGCTTGGCACTGATGATGGCCGCCGCTACGTCGTCGCAGCGCACAATACCACCAAAGATATTAATAATGATGAGCGCCACGGCAGGGAAGCGAGCAATCTGCTTAAAACTAGCCAGGATCTTCTCTGGAGTTGCCGTGCCGCCAATGTCAAGAAAATTAGCTGGCTGCACGCCGCGGGCAGTCACCGCATCGACAGTTGCCATTGCCAGACCTGCGCCGTTGGCAATCGTCGCAACTGTCCCATTATGGTCGAGCGTGACGAAATTATGATCCTCTGCTGCTGCTTCGTGCCACTGCGGGTGGCGAAACAGCGCCGCATCGTCAATCGTCATCTTTGCATCACCAGCGATGAGCTGGCCATCTGTCGTCACGACGAGTGGGTTAATCTCGAGTAATAGACAATCGTTGTCAATAAAGCAACGCAAACAATTCGCCACTATATCCTCAAGCACAAAGGCTTGCTCTGGCAGCGACAGATACTCCGCTAGTGCTTCGACTACAGTATGAACTGTTTGCGGCGTAATGGCCTGGCGAAAGAACGCTGCAGGATCGTGTTCTTCCACATCAATGCCACCACTCGTGTGGGCGAGTAGCTCGATGGATGATTGCTCACGGTTAATAGTAAGCGAAATGTAACACTCGCGGGCGATGGAGAGAACTTCCTCGGCAAGAAGCTTCGTGGGGGTGTAGCCACCGATATCGAGAGCAAAGAGACGCTGAATGGTTGGCGTAACAGCGGATTGCTCGCGGACGATCACCACACCACCTGCCTTGCCACGGCCACCGATCGGAACTTGTGATTTGAGGACGATAGGGGCGGTGGGCACCACTGTTGCAGATCGTACAACATCGCTCTGCGGTACTGCCACACCAGCCTCAGCCAAGCATTGCTTGGCTTGGTATTCAAGAAGACGCATAGGTATTATTGTACGCATAGATGGCGAATATGCAAAATGATTGCGTGCGTAACAGGGGTAAGGCGGAGTAGGTTAATTGTATACGAATAGAATATGGTGTACTTCTTTCGCATAATAACTGTACCGAAAATGTTCCGGCCAGACTCTTGTATAGTGCTTTTCCGCTTGCTGGGTTACTGGCCTCCAGATATTTTCTTGTACAGTTATCATACGAAAATCGGTCTTTAAAATTCGCTTCTTTGGCACTGACCTGTCATCTCAAGCCGAGCTATTTACCGGTAAAAAACTTCCGGAATTTGAGTAGGCCTGTCTGGTTGGGTAGTGGACCGTTGTGGATAATACTACGGATATAATCGACCGATACGTTGCGCTGCCGCTGGATAGTAAAGCGTTGGCGATAGGCCGCTGGCTGGTGAATAACAGAAGCGAGCATACCACGCAGTGCTGGCCAACCATTGCCATGGCGCAGTGCACTAAAGAATATCAGCCAATAGGTGAGGCAAAAGCGCACCCCAATCGACCAAAACAGTTTTCCTGGCACATTCTTGATAAAAATAAGCGGTAAGTTCTTAAAGGTGTTGTATACCGCGAGCCCTGGAACTTTGCTACTGCTGGCACCAACCTTGTGGTATGCGACGGCGTGCGGCGTGAAGCGCACCGTCCAGCCTGCTAGCTGCGTGCGAAAACTAAGGTCAACATCTTCGTAGTACATGAAGAATGCTTCGTCAAAAAGGTCAACAGTGTCGAACAGTGCCGTGCGATACACTGCTCCACCACCCGTTGCACCAAACACTGCTTCGGCCTCTGTTGGCGCATGGCTAATTGGCTCATCACGGTGGCGCGGGCCAGGCAAACCCCAGGTGGTGTAGAAGTCGCCCGAGCTATCGATGGTTGTCCCATCGCGGCGAGCGAGTAGCCCAGTAGCAATACCACAGTGCGGATGAGCTCGCAGCTCGTCCACTAGGGCTTGGCACCAGTGTGTGTTAGCAACTGCGTCGGGGTTAAGCACGCCAACAAAGCGAAATTGCTGCTTCTGTGCGTAGCGCAGGCCTGTGTTAATACCACCGGCGAAGCCGAGGTTGCGCTGGTTCTCAATGATGACGAGACTGAGCGCAGGGTGCTTAGCTTGATATGAGCGGAAGCGTGCCACCGAGTCATCATGCGAGTCGTTATCGACTACAATAATGGTTGGCACTAGCGTCTGTTGCACCAATGAATCGATGCATTCTAGGGCATCATCGGCGCCGTTCCAGTTAAGAACTATGATTGCAAGATTGTTTTTTACCACGGTCATATTATATAATGGCCAGAGAAACTATGAAAGTAACAAATCTTTTGCAACGAAAAAACCGCATCTTGCTGCGCGAGTTAGTCGTAACGGACTTCAAGCTACGCTACCAGGGATCCGTACTAGGCTATTTGTGGTCAATCCTCAAACCGATATTTTTGTTTATTATTTTGTATATTGTGTTTGATAAATTCCTCGGCCTTGGTAAGCAAGTCGAGCACTATCCAGTGTATCTTTTAGTGGGAATTGTGCTATGGAACTTCTTTAGTGAGGCGACGGTGCAAGGGCTGCAGTCGATCGTCTCGCGCGGCGACCTTATTCGCAAGATCAACTTTCCCAAGTACATTATCGTTATCTCAGGCACGATCTCGGCCTTTATCAACCTTGCCATCAACATGGTAGTGATTTTAGGTTTTTGTTTGGTTAATGGCGTACAGTGGTCGCTTGAGGGATTGTTGGTTATTCCACTTATCCTCGAGCTCTATGTACTTTCCTTGGCAGTGGCATTTTTCCTTGCGACGATCAATGTGAAATACCGCGATATTGGCTACCTATGGGAGATCTTTATGCAGGCTGCCTTCTATGCCACGCCGGTTATTTATCCTTTGCAGATGGTAATGGAGCGCATGCCAGCTGCTGCGCCATACCTCATGCTCAACCCAGCCGCCCAGATCATCCAAGATGTCCGCCAGGTGCTGGTAACACCCCAGACCATCCAGCTCTATGACCTCGTGGCGTACCCTGTGGTGCTCATACCATTTGTTTCGATTATCATTATCATCTTGCTGGCGGTGTTTTATTTCCGGCGCAACCAGCAGTATTTTGCGGAGAGTATCTAGATGGCGCAACCAATCGTTGTTATCAATAACCTCACCAAGTCCTTCAAGATCCCGCTGGAGGCGAGCTCGGGCATCAAGCAAAAGCTCATTAACCTCCTCAAGGGGCGCAAAGGGTATCGAATCTTTACTCCGCTTAAGGATATTGATTTTACTATCAACGAGGGTGATTTCTTTGGTATTGTTGGGCGCAATGGCTCAGGCAAGAGCACACTGCTCAAGACGATTGCCGGCATCTACACCCCCAATAGCGGGAGTGTCGAGGTGGGTGGCTCGCTGGTACCGTTTATCGAGCTGGGCGTTGGCTTTAACCCAGAGCTCACTGGCCGCGAGAATGTCTTTCTCAATGGTGCACTGCTCGGCTTTAGCCACGACGAGATGGAGGCAATGTATGATAAAATCGTTGACTTTGCCGAGCTCGGCGACTTTATGGAGGAGCGGCTCAAGAATTATTCTAGTGGGATGCAGGTGCGCCTGGCTTTCTCTATCGCCATTCGTGCCCATGCCGATATCTTGCTGCTAGATGAAGTCTTGGCAGTAGGGGACGAAGCCTTCCAAAAGAAATGCTACGCCTACTTCGATAAGCTCAAGCGCGAAAAACGCACCGTTATCCTCGTCACACACGATATGTCTGCGGTAGAGCGCTTTTGCAACAAGGCGGTATTTATCGAGGATGGGAAGGTAAAGATGATCGGCAAGCCATACCGCATCGCCGCTGCCTATAGCCGGAGCAACATCAAGAGTTACAACGAGTCGGAAGGGCTAGACGAGCAAATCTCAGACGACTTCGATATCACCCTGCGCGGCAGCGATGGCAATGAGCAGACGGTGTATGAGTATAACGAAACTATGACAGTGGAGCTAGAATGGCAGCAAACAGGGGTCAAGCACGTTGGTGTGGCAATCTTCCGCGAGAATGGCGAGTATGTCTATGGCCCCAACACCTACCAAGAAAAGGTGAAGATTGCTGGCAAGAACCGCGCGACCTACACCGTGCAGCTCAACCTCAACGAGGGGAGTTATTTCATCAAGGCTGGCCTGATGGGGGCGGACGATACCAAGACGATTGCCTTTACCGAGGAAGGGCCGCACTTCTCCGTCCAGCGCGATTATGATCATGGCCGGTGGGGTGGTGTTACCAAGCTCAAGCACACCTGGAAATAGGGAGAAATGTCGTATATATTACATCGTTTGACGCACCTTATCAAAGCCAATCGCCATCTCCACCGCGCGGTACGTTGCCTTCTGGCGCCGTATTGGGCTTATCTCGATAATCGCCAGCGCCGCATCTACGATGCATGGCAGCGTCAGCACACCGAGCAGCCACCAGCGCTTGCCTCGCTTGCTCAGCGGCCGTGTATCTCCATCATCGTACCAACGTATAATACGCCGATTCCATTTCTGCGAGAGATGGTACAGTCGGTGGTGGCGCAGTCGTACCCACATTGGGAACTTATCCTCGTTGACGATGCCTCGACTAATGAGACTACTCGTCAGGCGATTCGCGACCTAGCCGAGGACACACCGCAGCTCAAGCCATTCTTTTTGGACAAGAACCGCCACATTGCCGGTACCACCAACTACGGCATCGCGCAGGCCACCGGTGAATATATTGCGCTGCTCGACCATGATGATATCCTTCACCCTGACGCGCTTCTGTGGGTTGCGGCTGCGATCGACCGCACGGGCGCGCAGTTCGTCTACACCGATGAGACGAAGATGGATGAGCACGGTCGGCCCTATCAGCCGTTTTTCAAGCCCGACTGGAACGCAGATTTTTTGCGCGCAGTGAATTACATCACACACTTTGCCGTCATATCGCGCCAGTTGCTCACAGAGGTTGGCGGCGAAGATGGAGCGTATAATGGCACGCAGGATTGGGAGTTGTTCTTGCGCCTGACACGGGCTTTGCAGCCCGAGCAGATTGCTCATGTGCCGCAGATTCTCTACTATTGGCGTGTTCACCAAGCCTCTACAGCGAAGGATCTCGATGCTAAGCCCTACGTCATCGATGCGCAGCGCCGCGCCCTCGAAGCAGATAGCGCTGCTCGCCAGCTGCAGACCCAGGTGGAGCGCGACCCACAGTATGGCGCTCAGTGGCAGATGAGCTATATCTTAGACCAAGCATATAGCACTCACACTGTGCCATTCGATGAATCGACCACTGTTGGTCAGCTGCTCGAGACAACCACCGCCGAGATGATATGCCTGACGCAGCATAATGCGCTGCCTTCTAGCACGCTGCAGCACCTCGCTGCCGATGCCGCTCGCCCGATGATTGGTGCGGTGGTACCGCGTATTACTGATGAGCAGCAGGTGATTGCAAATTTATCGTCGATTTTGCAACCATCAGTAGTGGATCTGCTTCAGCAGCTCAGCCGGCGCTCATTTACCAAACATATCTACTTGACAGCCCGCTATAATCTTGGTACTATCGACGCACCAACAGTGGTGGTGGCGCGCACCAAACTTGCCGCTCTTGCGCCAGATACACCGCTTGCCAGTGCTCAGATAACTGCTGCACTCTGTGGTAAAGGATACAACACACTATATAACCCGCACGTAACGCCAGAGGAGGACGTATGATCGGTAAAGTACACAAAGCCGCCAAGAAAAGCATGAAGATTATCAAAGACGATGGGATGATTGGCTTTGGCAAGCGCGCCACGAAGTATGCCTACTATCGTAAATTCCCCGAGCGTAAGCAGAAGTATTACAAAGATATCCTCTTTATCAACGGCTGCACCTTGCCGCATCCCGAGCGCTACCGCGTAGCACACCAGATGGAGCAGCTGATGTCGCAGGGGCTGACGGTGGAGAGTGTGTTTTATGATCGGCTCTCGCTGGATGACCTCAAGTATTATCGTGGCTTCGTATTCTTCCGCTGCCCAGTGACAGAGACGGTGCGGGAATTTATCAAGCAAGCAAAGTTCTTCAACAAGACCTGCTTCTTCGATATCGATGATCTTGTCATCGATCAAACGTACACCGACGGCATTAAATACGTCCAGCAGATGAACCAAGCCGATAAGCAGCTCTATGACGATGGGGTGAACCGCATGCGCGAGACACTTAAGCTTTGTGATCACGTTGTGACGACTACAACGCAACTGCGCGATGAGCTGCAAAAGTACACCACCGGTGATATCCTCATCAACCGCAACGCTGCCTCTGATGAGATGATCAAGACGTCCAATATGGCGCTGGAAGATTTGGCTGAAGGGAAGATTGCCAAGGATGCAGACAAAATTATCATCGGGTACTTTAGTGGGAGTATTACGCACAATGAGGACTTTGAGCTAGTCATCCCAGACTTGATTCGGCTGTTCGATGCGTATCCGCAGCTCCACCTCAAGATTGCTGGTATTCTTGATGTGCCGGCCGCGCTTGAGCCGTACAAAGAGCGGGTGATGACCTCGGGCTTTGTTGATTGGCGGGAGCTGCCCGCAGTGATGGTGGATTGCGACATTATCCTTGCACCCCTGGTCGATACGATCTTTAACCGTGCGAAGTCTGAGAACAAATGGCTCGAGGCTGGTCTGGTCAAGGTGCCGACGGTAGCGAGCCAAGTGGGGGCCTTTGCCGAGCAAGTGAAGGACGGCGAGACGGGTCTCTTGGTTGGCGCGGATAACGATTGGTATGCAGCGCTCGATCGCCTTATTACCGACAAAACACTGCGCACTCAGCTGGGCGAGAATGCGCACAAGATTGCTACCAATGATTATTCGACGGTTTATACCGGTTACACGCTTGCATCATTTGTGCGGGAACGCTTAGCGCGCAATATTGGCTTTGTCTTGCCTTCGACGGATATCTCGGGTGGGGTGATCGTTGCCGTCAAGCATGCCGATATTCTGCGCAAGGCGGGCTGGGATGTAACGCTGATCGATTCAGTGAGTAAGCATGCCCTTAAGCAGGCCAAAAAGACCTACCAATACCGCTCTGAATTGCCAGGCTTCAATGTTATTACAGCGCACAAGACGAAGATAGAGGCCTTCTTTGACACACAAGTGGCGACGCTGTGGTCAACGGTAGAGATTATCAAAAAGCACCCCAATGTACGCAATCGGCTCTATTTTGTCCAGAATTTCGAGACTGATTTTTATATCCCTGGCACGGGTGGGCCACGCTTCGCGGCCAATGCATCGTACTGTGACCAGTCGGGTGTGCGCTATGTAACAATGTCGCTCTGGTGCCAGAAGTGGCTCAAAGATATGTTTGGCAAGGATGCGAAGTATGTCTCGAACGGCATCGATATCGAGTATTATCCATACCGCGAGCGCGATTTTAACAGTGGTCGTAAGATAAAAATCCTTGTTGAGGGTGATAGTAAGAGCGAGTATAAGAACACCGACGAAGCCTTCCGCATAATCAACCAGCTCGACCCTGCGAAGTATGAAGTTTCGTACCTATCGTACCGCAAAGAGCCCAAGGACTGGTACCGCGTCGATACATTCTACAATCGCATTGCGCCTGAGAAGGTCGGCGAAGTATACGCCAGCTGCGACATTCTCATCAAAACAAGCATCCTCGAAAGCTTCTCCTATCCACCACTTGAGATGATGGCAACTGGTGGTCTTGCGGTAGTAGTGCCTAATGGCGGTAATGTTGAGTACCTCAAGGATGGTGAGAACTGCCTCCTCTACCAACAGGGTGATATAGCGGCTGGTGTCGCGGCCGTAGAGCGCCTGGTAGCAGACAAAGCGCTACGCGACAAGCTCATCGCTGGTGGCCGCCAAACCGCCAACGATTATCAATGGAAGAATATTGAGGAGAAAGTGGCAGCGATTTACGAATAGCCCGCAGTTGTTTTATTATAGTTATATTGTGGTATAAAAAATAGGAAATACTATGAGAGAGAAGCTAACCAAACCAAACCAAACCAAACATATGAGTCCTATCAAGAGGGCCAGAGCCAAGCGGAGCATACACTGCCAGCAGATGGTGAGATGATAGAAGAGACCCCAGTGGCAGATTCAATCCAAAAATTTTCTTGCAGAGCACTAGGCAAAGCAATAAAATCCTGGTGGAAAGAGCGGCATTGGAAACCAGGCGACCCCTTCTATACAGTAGGGCCAATTGATCCGGGTGACCCTGTGGCAAACGTGTATCCAAAATCTGCAAGAAAATTTTTGCGTGATCACGAGATGACGTGCAGAGAGTATGACATTACAACGAGCTAGCTAGAGTTGATCTTACAATCACTCATTCTTCTCGACGAGTTTAATCATCACTGCTTCGACATGTGAGCCGGGTCGGTCGCCACCAGCGACCTCGCCATTCTTTTTCCAGCCTTGCCAGCCCACCCAGGAGAGGTGAGTGTTGTAATAAATATCGTAGCGAGCGGCGTCGGTGGGGCTGAGGCTAAGCTTGAGGGCTTCGAGTGCTTTGCGCTGGCCAGTCGTGCCACAGGGCTGCGATGGTGAGAGAGTGACTGATGGGAGCCACTGGCCAGCAGTTTTTGCTTCGCACTGGATGGTAATGGGCGAACCATCACGCAGCGATACGGCTTTGCCAAGGCGGATTGCCTCGAGGTAGCGCGATTTGCCAGTGGTGCCAGCCATAATGGGGTGTGACACATCGGGCATCCAGCCAATGTAGCCTACGTGGGCGGCATAGCTCAGTTGGTAGAGATCGGGCACAGCAGTATTGGTTGGGTTATAAAAGGCGCCACCGGGCAAATTGAGCGTATGCTTTGGCACAAGGCGCACCTCTAGTGCTTCGAGCTGCCGGTAAGCGCCAGTCGAACCAGCTGGTTGGCCATTCTTGGCCCAACCCATCCAGCCGACGTATTGCGAGTAACCTCGGTACCAGATGTCGTATGTAGTGGCAAGTTTGCCAGTGAGCAAGAAGCGGACTGCCTCGATGGAGCGGAATTGCCCTGTGGTGCCGGATATTTCGCCCGCTTGTTTCCAATCTTGCCAACCCACATAGCTGACGTGTGACGAATACTGGATGCTGCCTGGCAGACTCGTTGTATTGTGAAGCGATGCTTTGATGGCTTCGATGCGGCGGCTCTGGCCAGTGGTACCGCTCATCATCTCATCGCGCACTTCTGGCTGCCAGCCAACCATGCCCACGTGTGAGCTGAGTGAGAGCTTGAGGGGTGATGGGTCGCCGTGTGTTGCAATATTTTTATATGCTACTCCAGATGACTCAGGCGCAGGCGTTCCTTTGCGTACAAGCTTTATTTCGATCGCTTCGATAGCATTGTTAGCTCCACCAGTCACACCAGCCACCTCACCATTCTTAGCCCAGCCCATCCAGCCAATGTAGCTCACGTGGGCGCGATAGTAGATGTCGTACGCCTGGGCGAGAGTACCAGTTGGCTGGATCTTGACGGCAGTGATTGGCCGGCCAAGCCCTGTTGTACCCGATTGCATACTACCCTGCACAGTGGGTTGCCAACCGCGCTCGTTGCTATATGAGGTATAAGTTACCTCACCATCGATCGTGAGAGCTTGCATTGCCTTGCTTTGGCCCGTAACGCCTGTAATGCCACGGTTATTAATTACCCCTGTCCAGCCAATGTAGCTGCTGTGCGATCGGAAGCTAATGAGTGGCCGGCTATGCTGGGTCGAGCCAAACCAGTCATTCCACACGCGCCAAAAGTTGCGGTTGCCATAGGCGCTGCAATGATCGCCTAAGCCATACATATTAGCCAGGGCTGCTTGGTTGGGCTGGTAGGGTGTGTAGGTGTAGAGTGCTGCTGTGGCCTTGCTCTCGATATACACATCGCCAGCGCCGCAGCCTCGCTGCACCACATTCCACAGGATACGATTGGTCGCAAACGGTTTTTTATACGACCACCATGGTTGCTGCATACTATCCAGATACCAGCGGATGAGCTGTGCTCCTGAGGCGACTTGCATCGAGAAGCCAGCATAGTTGCGATCGCAATTGGCACTGCCACCCGGGCCACTATCGGGGCAGTGCGAGCCCATGGCATAGGTGTATTGGTTTTGGAGCGGCCAAGTGTCAGAGGTGAGTGGGCCAGCTGACTCAGTAGCGATCTTCACCAGCAGGACTTTGGGATTAAGATTATTCTGCTTGGCAGCATCATAGATAATCTGCGCGGCGCTGACTGCTCCAGCGGGAATCACTCCACCGAAGTTATTAGCAGGGATGTAATTGCCCGGTGTGTATTTAGGCACTTCATAATAGTCCTTGAGGCAGACATATGGTGGCCCGTGCCAACCGCGAGCGGCGGCATACTGTGCTCGGCTGATATCGCGCCGGCCATGCTCAGTAGCGGGCTGCCGGCCATAGGTGTCGCATTGTGGGTTGAGACTATTGAGAAACGCCTGAATATCTGCCACTGACATATCGTCGCTATTGGTAAAGAGCAAATCATCAACGATATTGCCTGCTCGCCAATCAGCTGCCGTCACTGCTTGGGCTGGGTGGGAGAGGATAGTCGCAGCAAATAAACTCACACACAACACACCAGCAAGGATATATCGCCAATATGTCGAGAAGGGGCGGGTAGTGGAATATGATTGAGTAATCATCTAGCGAATCTCCTTATCAAGTGTCTTCGTGAGTGTCTTGCCACCAAGTGGCGTGACAGCGAGAGAAATATGCCACATACCTTTGGGGAGCGACCGAGCTGGCAGCGAGAATCCTGCGCAGGTGGAGTATTCTGGTTGGTAGATGATGGCAGCGTGCTGCTCGGAGCGCTGCTCGCTACTAGTGATCGTCAGCACGCACTGACCAGAGGAAAAGCCTTGTTCTCTCAGCTTAGTAGTCACAACGACTGTTTCGCCTGACTGCTCAGCAGAGAGCTCAATATGCTTCGCTGAGGTTGGGACTGGCGCGGGCTGAGCCTGGGTGATGCGCTGCTGCGAGGTGTCTTTGGTAGTATTCGTGTCATGGTTTGTGTTGCTGTCTAGAAATGATTCTTTCGTGGCGGCATCGGTCTTGTGCTGCGTTTGTTTTTGGGCTGGTGTTGGCTCATCTGACAGGGGTGGCAGTGGGGCAGGGCGCGTTGCGATATAGGCACTATAGCCGCCGGCGGCGATGAGTGCAATGCCAATACTAATGATGAGCGTGAGACGTTTTTTGGATAGAGTACGTAATAATTTCATAATGCTTGTGCTATTAGTGTTCCATGTCACTATAGCATAAGCGTCATGAAAGGGAAAGGTGGAAGGTGGAATATCAAAAAATCCTTGTATAATCCTATCTTCTCAATGGCATATCAGAATCTTACCAATTCTCGTATCGCTCTGTTTTTTATTACCCTCTCATTCAAGACACCACAAAGAGCACTGTTTCTCTATAAACATCAATCTCCTAATGCTAGCACCGAAATTTTCTCTTATGCCACCGGTGGTACTGGTATTGGCGCGTGGTAAGCCCAATAGGTGCCAAAGGTATAGTACAGCAAAATTGCCCCGCAGCCAAAGAATATAAGGGCGTGAAACACCTTAGCCGAGGCAGTATGGAACCAAATATACTTGCGTAGCCACACCCCACAGGGGATGAGTAGTACGAGTAGCGCCGTAAAGTAACGCCCCTGCACTCCATCGGCGTAGTATGCACCGGCACCAAAACGAATTGGTAGCAGCGCCCAGGCGGTGTACATGGCGTACGAAACTGCCGCAATGAAGACAGCAACAGTGGTGAGGTTGGCCGCGGCTAATCGACCAGCAGCTGGGGCGAGTGCTTGCTCCTCGGCCTTATCGCGCTTGATCAGTGCAAGAAAGACCAGTAGAAAGAGCGGGATCAAAACAAAGAGCGGCAGGTGATATTTGAAGCTCGAGAAGTCGCCTACACTTCCACGCACCACGATATCGGTGTAGCCAATGTTTGGATTAATGTAGGTATTAAAGAGGATACGGATAAAGCCAAGCGGGTTGTGATGCAGCGGATTATCTGCCGCGCCGGATGAAAGGAGCGCACCATCATAGATCTTTTGCCAGATGAGCAATGCTGCCAGCGACACAATGCCAGCGCCCGCGATCAGTGCCCACTTGTGCAGGTTGAAGGGGAGCTTCTTGAAAAGTGATGGCAATTTCGACAGCTCGGTATTTGAGACGAAGAGCCGCCTCGGTAAAAAGAGCAGCGGGAAGAGCAGTAGACCATTAACCGCCTTGGTCAGTGCCAGTAGCGCCGCTATAGCTAAGAGGCCAGCAACTTGCTTGCGGCGGATCGGCGTTTCTTGGGTGTAGAGATTGAGCGTCGTGGCGGTAATGAGGAATATCGCCACATTCGTCATGACGTCGCTCGAGAGCGAGGCAGCGAGATGAACCATTAGTGGTAACAGCCCTACTACTGCAAAGACCCACTTACCAATCCGCACCCACTTGATAATGAAAAATACACTGAGCGCATAGAACAGTAAGTTTGCAATCCGCCCAAAGAGAATCGTCAAGCCCGTCGATCCGTTGAAGAGATTAGCGATGAAAATACCAAGCGTTTGCGGCGCATGCATAATGGGTGCGTAGCCCACGGCACTGTTGCATTTGCTTGTTGTCTTGAGATCTGAGCGGTTGATAGGGCGCGAATAATCAGCACTAATATTGCCATGATACACCGATGATGCCCGGCCATTAACATCCGCTGGGTAGGTGCAGCGCTTGGATTCTAAGCGACCATCTGCCAGCGCATAGGCCCGCAAGTAGTGCATATTCTCATCACTCACCGATAGCTGCGGCACAAAAAACGCCGACAATAAGCCAAACAACAAACACAGCGAAAGAAAGACCCGCTCTGGCCGTGCAATAAATGATTCGAATAATGCCCAATATTTCTTCATAACACGCCTGATTATAGAGCACAAATCACAACAGAGCAAATTATGGTCTAAATCGCGAGAAATAATCAACCAGTGGTATACTAAATAAGATTATGCAATCTAAAAATTATATCTGGAACTCCATCGGATCTTTTTTGCAAAGCGCCATCTCGCCGGCGCTCCTGCTGCTTATTACGCGGCTGAATGGCATTGCCGACTCGGGGGTTTTTTCCTTTGCGCTGTCGCTATCGGTGGTGTTTTGGGCGATTGGCTTGTGGGGTGGGCGTACTTATCAGGTGTCGGATGTGCGCAAAGAGTTTAGTAGCAGCAGTTACCTTGCCGTCAAACTCGTGACGTCGATCGTGATGATGGTGGGTGCGGTGCTGTTTTGCGCGGCAAATCACTATGATGCCGTTAAGTCGAGTATCATCATCGCGCTCGTACTCTTCAAGGCGCTGGAGGCAGTGGCCGACGCGCTCTATGGTGTGCTGCAGATTCACCACAGACTCTACGTCGTTGGCTATTCGCTTACGATCAAGGCGGTAGGGGGCTTTGTGGCATTTTTGCTCGTCGATATGCTTATGCATAGTGTGCTGTGGGGGGTGGTGGCAATTGTGATGGTCAATGCTCTCATGCTTATGTTGTATGATTGGCAACAGGTACAGCGGTACGAATCTATCCAACCCCATATCGATCATCTCGTGCCTAAGCTGCGTCATGTTGGTATGATCATGCGGCGCTGCGCACCAGTGTTCCTTACTACATTTTTGACGATGTTTTCGCTTAATATCCCGCGCTATTTTCTCGATACATTCCACACGCACGAGATCGCGTATTTTGGTATTATGGCTATGCCTATCACCTTACTCTCGCTCTTCATTACCTTCATTATTCAGCCCAATATTGTGCAGCTGTCGGAGCTCTATCACCGGCAGAAGCGCCTCGAATTCCACGCGCTGGTGAGCAAAATTATCCTTATCGTCTTGGGGATTAGTGCGCTGACGCTCATTGCAACGTGGCTGGTTGGAGCGCCGCTTCTTACTCTCATCTTCAATGCGCGCATCACCGATTATCGCACCGAGCTACTCATTATGGTAGTGGGAGCGGTGGCTAATGCGCTGGTATCGATTTATATCAATATCCTCACCGTGCTGCGCGAATTTGCCGGGCAGTTCTACATACTTTTGCTGAGTAATATCGTACTCACAGTGGTGTCGTATGGCGTGGTGCAGCACCATGCGATGCTGGGCAGTGTGCTGTGCTTTATGGTAGCGGGCATCATCCAAGCGGCGCTACTCTCAGTGGTCTACCGCCGGCAGCTGCGTGTATGGCTGCGTAGTGCGAGTGGTCGCGTGTTGCGCTAAGTAGAGCCATTATCCATTCTTATGAGAACCACCAGACTTTTGTTTTTTTATTAATCTCCCATCAAAACCTCAAAGGTCATCACGCTTCACACCCCGATAGATCGCTGTAAGGGTCAACATGTATGAGACACTGATCATTTGTGCCAGAGCTGGAGTCAATCATCATAATTGATTTATATACATCATTGAAGCAAAGTGCAGGAGAAAATCCAGCACCAAGAGAGGCTGTGAGATTCAGATTCTCTTAGCTTACTACGTGGCAAAATTGATTGCAATGATATCCCAAGGGGTGGGGATTGAGTGAGACTATATGAGCGCTTAACAGTAGTAAAATAGCTCATCAGCGTGTTTTTTATCCTACATCGACCATGCGATTTCATATATTTCAAAAAGCTTACGCTAACTGTGCTATAATAGCGGAAACAAAGGAGGGTATATGAGCAAGGGAATTGTAATATTGGGTTGTAATGGCCAAGTGGGGCGGGCGCTCCAAGAGATATATCCAAAGGCAACGGCGCTGGGCCACCAGCAGCTCGACATTGCGGACGAAGAGCAGGTGCTTGGGTATGATTGGTCGGGTGTGGATGTCATTATCAACGCGGCGGCGTTCGTCAATGCCGATGGATCCGAAACGATTGAAGGCCGCGCTAAAGCCTGGCAGGTCAATGCCGTTGGCCCGCGCAATCTCGTCAAGGTAGCGCTAGAGCACGATATTACATTAGTGCACTATTCATCCGACTATGTCTTTGATGGGACGAACAAAAACCATGATGAGGATGAGTCGCTCTCACCACTGTCGGTCTATGGTGATGTCAAGGCAGCAGGGGATCTACTGGTTAGCCTTGCGCCGCGCCATTATGTGCTGCGTGTCTCCTGGGTGATTGGCGATGGGCACAACTTCCCACGGACGATGAAGCGCTTGGCCGACATGCGCATTAATCCCAAGGTTGTGGATGATCAATATGGTCGGCCAACCTTTGCGTCGGAGATTGCGCGTGCCACCAAGCACTTGCTAGACACCAAGGCCGAGTATGGTTTGTATCATGTGTCTAATTCTGGGCCGATCAAATCGTGGGCAGAGCTTGCCGAGGATGTATTCGAATATGCAGGGCACGATCGCGATAGGGTTGTAAAAGTGTCAACACAAGAGTATAGTAAAGACAAGATTCCGTTTGCACCTCGACCAATGTATAGCGATATGAATTTGTCGAAGCTGCACAGCACCGGATTCATCAGTGAGAGCTATCAGCCATTACTGGAAAACTACGTAAAAAACATAGCAGCGGTGGAATAAAGGAGAGAGGCAGGCCATGCCCAGAGTCAAAAAGAAAATCTTAAACGTCTTGTATCAAAGTGACGATAACTACGCAGTGGTCAGTGCGATTTCGATCGCATCACTGCTTGAGAACAATAAGACACTCGACGAGATTCATATTTTTTATTGTGGGTATAAGCTGAGTAAGCAAAGCAAAGATCGTCTTAAGAAATTGGTTGAAAAATACCCTAATGCCTATTTGACATTTATCAATCCCAACGCGTATCACAAAAAATTACAAAAACTGGGTGTTAAGCCGTGGCATGGTGTGTATGTGACATGGCTCAAGATGCTGGCGCTAGCCGATCTTGAGATCAAGACCGATCGCGTACTCTACCTCAACCCGCACACGATTATTACCAGCTCACTTGATGGTTTACTGGAGCTTGATTTTGAGAAAAATATCATGGCACTGGCCTACGACACCCTCACCAATCAGCACAAAGCAACAATTGGCCTCCAGCCCACCGATGGTTACTATAACTGTGGTATCATGCTTATCAATCACAAAAAATGGCTCAAAGATGATGTATCGAGTCAAGTGATAGAGCACCTGTCGAAGAAAAGTGACTATGTCATTGCCGATCAAGACCTCTGTAATGTTATGTTCCGCGGGCAGATCAAGACGCTCGATATCACCTATAATTTCTCTAGTGCGTTTTATGCGTATCGGCCGCAAGATCTGCTGCGCATTAATAATCTTAAGCAGCCGTATTTCTATAGTTACGACGAGATTATGACTAACTATTACAGTCCCAAGATTATTCACTCGCTCTATGGCATTCAGGGCAAACCGTGGGAAGTTGGCAACAAGCACCCCAACCGATTGCTGTGGCAAAAGTACTTTGCACTCACTCCGTGGAAAAACACCGAGCTTCCACACGCCAAGAAAACACTGGTATGGTATCTGTATGATCTCTTACCTCGCCCAATCTTTATGCAGCTATACATCATGGCAGTGGAGCGCAAATTTGCTGAAGTCGATAAAGAGAAAACCGAGACTACTGAAGCAAACGTGAGGTAGCGTATATAATAAAACAAACCGGCTCTAGGAAATCGAGCCGGTTTTGTCGTGCGCTGCAAAGGGTAATATTTCTTGATGTAGAATAGTGTCAATTTTTTATGCTCTTACTATCATGCATATTACTCAAGACGGCGCGTTATTCTAAAATTTCTCGATATAAAAATATAAAAAGTGTTTTATAAAAGTGAAAATCGATTTTCGCGTCCATTATCTCATCTATAATGAAACTGGAATGAGCTAATAGAGAAAATAATAAGCGAATTGCTGCTAATGAATGTATTCTCAAGTTCTATCATACAGTAGTACAAGAGCAAAGAGACGCTAATTTACCATAAAATAACCGCTATTTTTATAGAGGTGAGAGGATAGTCAAATTGCATTAACTACGACAACAACTGATGAATGCGCGATGTAATATGGAGCCGCGCTGCCCGAGCGGCTTTATGCCAGCCAACCGATGCGAAGCGCTGAGCATAGCTATTATATACTGCATTTTCTTCTGCAAAGCGCACGCCATCCTTTGACTTTTCTTTGCTTGAGAGCGACTGGGCGAAGCGTCGGTATTGGAAGGTCTCCTTTGTGTCAAAAGCAAGTACCGCTCCGTCAAGAATAAAATCAAATACCAAGACAAGATCTTCTAGTATAGTGTACGTCGCATCAAAGGAATACCGCTTAAGCGTCGCTGTCTTCCAGACGATCGATGGGAAGTAGAGCCAGTTGCCATGACTCAGAGACGTTGCGAGCTTTTCGCCTGAGTAAAGCCCTGATTTACGTGGCTGTAAAAATCGCTTAACGCGATCAACCAATGGGAGATATAGCTGCCCCTTATCATTAATCACTTGCACTCCTGGCTGATAAAAATCTGCCTCACCAATTGTCTGTAGTGCTACTGCTACGCACTCTGGCAAGAGCCGATCATCACAACCGACAATCATGCAGTGCGGTGCCATTACGTACTGGACGGCAAAGTTGAAGTTATTGGTAATGCCGAGGTTTTTCTTGTGTCGGATATAGGTGATGCGTGGGTCGGCGAGTTTTGTGTAATAATCGCGTGCTTCGGTCGATGGGTAGTGGTCATCAAGAATGGTTAGGTGCCAGTCGTCGCTCGTCTGAGCCAAGACAGAGTCAACCGCTTCTTTGAGTAAGGCAAATTCACCCCAGTAGGGGATGACGATATCGAGTGATTTATTTTTTGTCATGACCCGAGAGTTTAATTGACAGTTCTTGATGAAGGTCGCGCACGCGGCGTTCATTTTGGTCGATTCGCTGGCGCTGTGTGTTGACGATATAGAAGAGTAACACGATCGCTGTCGTCTGGACAATATCAAACAAGCTCAACTCCGACGAATCAAACGGTGGGTGGCCAATCGAAATATTATACAGCGGGAAGCAGCTCAGCAGCACTGCCATCACCACCAGCCACATCACCACCTGGTGGCGTAAGCGAGTAACGGTGATTTTATTTAGTTTGTATTGGGTGATGATGTTGACCAGTGCCAAAAGAATAATTGGCACATTGAGCAAGACAAGAGCAAAATATCTCATTCGAAGAGCTCCGTTAAGCGTTGTTTGAATAAGCGTTTGACGATATTGATGGCATTCCAGTTGTTTTGGCCTTTGGCACGGGAGTAGTCGGTGTAGATTGCCTTGATTGGGTATTCACCAATTGTCATCCCTGCTTGCTTGGCACGCCAAATCATCTCTGAGCAAAATTCATAACCAGTCGATTTCCAGTCTAAACTATCAATAGCCCGGCGCGAATAGATACGTAGGCCAGACTGTGAATCTGTCACATTAATGCCAAATAAGAGTTTGGTGATGAGACTCAAGCCTTTATTGCCGAGCACTTTTGTCTTGGACATGCCGGTGCTGTCAATGAGACGACTACCGATAAGTAAATCGGCTTGGCGCTCATCGATCTGCGTGATGCCTGCCAACACATCCTCCGGCGCGTGCTGGCCATCGGCATCCATCGTGGCGGCAATGTCATATCCATGCTGTCGAGCATACGATAGACCAGTTAAAGTTGCGCCGCCCGCACCAGAGTTAAGGATATGATCGATCGTAATGGCACCACCTTTTTTAGCTTGGGTAAGTGTGTCGTCCTTCGATCCATCATTTACCAGCACAACGTCGATCGTATAGCCAGCCGCCTTGGCTTTGGCAAAGACTCGCTTGGATTGTTTGATCACGTCCTTGATGACCGTCGCTTCGTTGTAGGCTGGGACGATCACGCACACTGTCTTGGTATTCGTTTTCATATTGGTATTATTATACTACGCCGAGAGGTAATTTCCGTAGCCTGATTTTTTTAACGGTGCAGCAAGTTCGGCAAGCTGCTCGTCGGTGATCCAACCGTTGATGTGCGCAGTCTTTTCGGGGCTGCCAACGACTTGGCCGGTGCGGTTCTGCACAACACGTACAAAGTCCTCAGCATCGGTCAGGCTGCTAATCGTCCCGGTGTCAAGCCATACATCGCCGTTGTCTAGTGTCTGGACTTTTAGTTTGCCGCGGCGCAAATACTCAGCATTTACAGAGGTAATTTCTAACTCGCCACGGTCGCTTGGCTGGACATTCTTCGCGATTTCTACCACATCATTGTCGTAGAAATAGAGTCCTACCACTGCGAAGTTCGACTTAGGTTGGGCGGGCTTTTCTTCGATCGACACCGCATGATTGTTATCATCAAAAGCTACAACGCCATACCGCTCTGGATCAGATACTTTGTAAGCGAAAACCACACCACCGTCTGGGTCGGTGCAGGCACGCAGCGAATCATCGAGTGCTGCGCCGTAGAAGATGTTATCGCCCAAGACGAGTGCCACCTTGTCGTTACCAATAAATTCCTCACCAATGATAAATGCCTGCGCCAAGCCATCGGGGCTGGGCTGAATAGCGTATTGCAGATTAATACCCCACTGCGCACCATCGCCAAGCAACCGCTGGAAGCCTGCTTGATCAGCTGGGGTAGTGATGATGAGAATGTCGCGAATCCCTGCCTGCATCAGCGTAGTGAGGGGATAATAGATCATCGGCTTGTCATAAATAGGCATCAGCTGTTTGCTAATTGCTTTAGTAATCGGCCACAGGCGCGAACCCGAACCACCTGCCAAAATAATACCTTTCATACGTAAAACTCCTTTTTGAAACTATATACTTATCATACCAGATAAAGTAATAGTACCATAATACCGAAGATAATGGGAATATATAACAGTGTGCGAAGAGTCAGTCACTCTAGATAGTGCGCGAAGTCAAACAAAATTATTGACGTTGTGAAATGATACACTAAACCTATAGCAAATAGTCAAGGACTACTTTAATGAGTGTTTAGCGTAACATATTCACGTAGTGCCTCGCGCCAGTCTTGGCTGACGAAGCCAGTCGCATGGAGTTTATCAAGGCTGAGGTCACTATTGAGTGGTCGTGGTGCGACGCCGGGCTTATTAGCAAAATACTCGGCGGTGGTTGTATCTGTTACTAGTAAGTCATCACGCCCTGCCAAGGCAAAGATTTGCCGCGTGATGTCTGCCCAGCTTACCAGTGGACCACTATTTGTTACATTGTAGGTACCGTATGGTGCCTTGTTCTCTACCAGGTGGTCAATCGCCCGTGCAATTTCTGGCGTGAAGCTCAGGCGGCCGATTTGGTCTGCTACCACTGTTGGTGCGATATTTTTTGCGGCTAGGCCGAGCATCGTTGTCACGAAGTTTTTACCGTCGCCGATCACCCAGCTGGTGCGGACAATATAGTGCCGTGGCGTGGTGCTCGCGGCAATGTCGCCTGCTGCTTTGGATGCACCATAGACACTTAAAGGGCTAAATAGCTCATCTTCGGTATGTGGTGCTGTCTCACCATCAAAAACGTAATCGCTCGACACATGAACCAAGGTAATGTCTCGCTCGGAGCAGATACGAGCAAGCTGTCCCACCGCTTGGGCATTGATGCGCCAGGCTGCTGCGCGGCCCTCTGATGTTTCTGCGCCGTCAACATTGGTATAAGCAGCAGTGTTGATGATTGTCTTAATACCGGACCAGTCGAAGGTTGCAATAGCTGCTGCGTCACAGAGGTTAAGGTCATTATGCCCAACCGCCCGAGCACTAGGGTATTGTTGCTGCATTGCTTTGGCCAATTGCCCGTTGGCACCAATGATGAGAGTAGAGGTGTAATCTGTCATGCACGCTTCCTTTCTTTTTATAATTCCATTGGCTGTACGTCGCGCAGGAGTGGGTGCGCAGCATCTTTGTGTGAGATGATCGCCTGATCTTTGCCGAGTGGCCACGCAATATCTAGCGCTGGGTCAAAGAGGTTAACAAAGGTATACTGCGCATCTGGTGACCAATGGGCGTCAACCAGGTAGGTATATGCCACATTATCGTCCAGTGTCTGGTAACCATTTGCCACGCCCTTGGGTACAAACACCGCTGTGCCAGGATTAATCTCCACAGAAAATGTCTGGCCGAAGGTTGGGCCTTGGCGCACATCACACCATGCACCGAACACGCGGCCATTCGCAGTACTAATGAACTTGTTCCAGGGCTCAGCGTGTAGCCCACGTGTTGCACCAGCTTTGTCATTGAAGCTGATATTGTTTTGTACAATGGTAAAGGCAGGTAGCCCCAGTGCTTCCATCTTCTCCTTCTGGTAATTTTCTTTGAACCACCCACGGTTGTCACCATGGACAGGCAGTTTAATGACGAATAGCCCTGGAATTGGCGATTCAGTCACGGTAAGGTCGTTATAGCTTGATGGGTCGAAATTCATGCGTTCTCCTTTCGCCATATATGATAATAATGGAGGCCAGCCAGTGTCTGGCAGTCATTGATATCGCCTTGGGTAATAAGCTGGTCAATCTCCTCATTGGTGAAGAATCGCATATCGCTAAATACTTCATCTGATTGTTCTTTGTTGCCGCCAAAAGACAGGTCTCGTGCCAAGCACACCGCCATTTTCTCTGTCATTAGGCCGTTACACACGTACGCCTCACCAAGCTTCTCCCACGACTGGGCAACAATACCAGTCTCTTCCTCTAGCTCACGCTTAGAGGCAGTGAGCAGATCTTCGCCGTCACCACCGCCACCAGGCAATTCCCAGCCAAAACTCTGCGACGGATAGCGAAAGCCGCGTACCAGGTAGATTCGCTCATGCTCGTCGATAGCGACGACCATACACGAGTTTCGCGACTCCATATAGCCATATACCCCCAGGTTGCCTGCGTGGTCGCGTGTTTGGTCTTCGTGGATGGTGATCCAGGGGTTTTGGTAGGCGATTTTGCTACTCACGCGAGTTTTGCTGGGGGTGTCAGGCACTGGCTTATTGTCCTTGCTTAGCGTAGGTTGCTTCTACAGCGGCTTTTTGGGCTTGCCACCAGTCGCGGTTGGTGCTGTACCACTCAATGGTTTGGCGTAGGCCGTTAGCCATGCCATCTTGGTCGGTGTATTGTGGTTGCCAGCCAAGTTCGCGGCGCAGCTTGCTCGAGTCCATCGCATAGCGCATGTCGTGGCCAGGGCGATCATTGACATGCTCGTACCAGTCCTTACCTTTACCCATTAAGTCGCAGATCATCTCAATCACCGCTTTGTTGTTGACGTGGTCGTTGTCTGCACCAATAATGTAGGTGTCGCCCAGCGTGCCTTTTTCGAGAATCAAATGTACCGCTGAGTTATGGTCATCGACATGGATCCAGTCACGTACCTGCTCGCCCGTGCCGTAGAGCTTTGGTTTGATGTCGCTCAGGATGTTAGTGATTTGCCGCGGGATAAACTTCTCGATGTGCTGGCGGGGGCCGTAGTTGTTGGAGCAGTTACTAATCGTCGCCTTCACGCCAAAGCTGCGAATCCAGGCGCGGACTAGCATATCGCTCGATGCCTTGGTGCTCGAGTAGGGGCTAGATGGATTATACGGTGTCTCCTCGGTAAAGCGGTTTGGATCGTCAAGCGCTAGATCGCCAAACACTTCATCGGTGCTAATGTGATGGAGGCGCTTGTTGTGGTTACGCACTGCTTGCAAGATAGTGTATGTGCCATACACGTTGGTGTCGAGAAAAGGCTTTGGGTCGCGCAGTGAGTTATCGTTATGACTCTCCGCCGCAAAGTGGACAACGATATCCGTCTCGGCAATCAAGCGATCCATCAGTTCGGCATCGCAAATATCGCCCTGCACGAAGGTAATCTGCTCGCGCACTCCATCGAGGTTGTGCGGGTTCGCAGCATATGTCATCTTATCGACGACAGTGATTTCATATTCCGGCTTGTGATGAACGGTATAATGCACGAAGTTCGAGCCAATGAACCCCGCACCACCGGTGATAAGCAATTTTGTCATAGCTGTATTATAGCGTGAAATAGGGGATGGTGTCGAGATATACGAGAGTAATGGTATAATATAGCAACAGAAGCTTTCTAACGATAAACAACAAGGAGATAGTAATAAATGCGAGTAGTAATTGTCAGTGGTTATTTTAACCCGCTCCATGGTGGGCATATCGATATGATCGAAGCTGCGGCCGCGATGGGCGACAAACTTATTGTTATTGTCAACAATGACAAACAGCAGTTGCTGAAAAAAGGCAAAATTATCCTCAACGAAAGCAATCGCCTGCGTCTCATGCGCGCCCTCAAAGGTGTTGACCAAGTGATTCTATCAATCGACGAAGATCCCACACAAATCAAATCACTCGAGATGGTAGCTGGCCAATATCCCGGCGACCAACTTATTTTTGCCAACGGTGGTGACCGCGATACCGAAAAGGCCATCCCTGAAGCAGAAGTGTGTAAAAAGTACAACATAGAAATGCGTTTCGACGCCGGCGAAGGCAAGCCAGATTCCTCAACCCGGATCAACAAAGCGACTGGCCAGGAGTAGTAGGCACTCAAACCAGATCTTGTTGTTTTTGCAGTAATAAAAACAGCCCAATAGTTGTGGGCTGTTTTTTGTTTCCGCAGATTTACATTTGGCAGACGAGAACAGCCTGAATACATTTATTGTTCACACGAGAAGCACAGATTGTTAATAGACCAATATTTTGAACAGCAAATTTATAGTACGAACAAATAATATATTCAAACTGAACGTACATCTATATTATTCATTGCAAAATACCCCCCATGGGGTATTATTTAAATTTAACCATTATACCCATTTGGGTTGTGAGACTGCCATCGCCAGGAGTCTTCACAGGCTTGTTCGATGGACAATTCTGCTTGCCAACCAAGCTCTTGCTGTGCCTTGCTGCAGTCGGCATAGCAAGCTGCAATATCACCAGCCCGGCGTGGTTTTATCTCGTATGGAATGTCATGTTTGCACGCTTTACCAAAGGCGCTAATGATCTCCAAAACAGAGGTACCATGGCCAGTGCCAAGGTTATAGGTGTGCTCACCTGGCTGCATGTGTGATAGGGCAGCTACATGTCCCTTAGCAAGATCGACGACATGAATGTAGTCGCGCACACCAGTACCATCAGGCGTGTCGTAGTCATCACCAAATACACCAACGCTTTGCAATTTTCCAACGGCAACTTGTGCAACGTAAGGCAAGAGATTATTAGGGATGCCATTTGGATCTTCGCCAATCATACCTGATATATGCGCACCAATCGGGTTGAAGTAGCGCAAGATGGTCGCTTGGAAGTCGGGGTGAGCCGTGCAATAGTCACGAATGATCTGCTCGATCATATATTTCGTCCAGCCGTATGGATTGGTAATACCGGTGCCAGTGCGCGATGATTCAGTGAGGGGCAATGACTCTGGTGTGCCATAGACCGTTGCAGAGCTCGAGAATACAAGCCTATGCACCCCATGTTGGCGCATTGCCGCTAAGAGGGTGAGGGTTGAGCTAAGATTGCAGTCATAGTATTCCAGCGGTTTCTCAACCGACTCACCAACGGCCTTAAGTCCAGCAAAGTGAATCACAGCACTGATATCATGCTTAGTAAAAATCGCATCGAGTGCCGATCGGTCACGTACGTCAGCTTCGACAAAAGGGATAGTTGTGTCGGTAATTGTTTCGACGCGCTGCAGGCTTTCATGGCTTGCATTGGCAAGATTGTCAATAACGACGACGTCAAATCCTGCCGCAATCAGCTCAATAATGGTGTGGCTGCCAATATACCCAGCGCCACCAGTGACTAAAATTGTTTCTCTACTCATACTATCTAGTATACCTCTTCGTCGAAAAAATGTCGAACATATCGTATTATTCTTTGTCTATAAGTATGAGCATATCGGCTTAACTATTGCTGAGAATGAGCACTGCATTCGTTCTTGCTTTTTCTGTCGTTTTTCTCTATCTTTTATGGGTAAAGTACTATTGATGTAAAAACACCAACAGAATCTAACAGAGAAAAATCATTGTAATTTTTACGTTCTTGCAAAATTGTTTAAAAATGAGAGTACACTAGAAGGCAAAGACCAAAGCGCCATAATACAAGAGGAAAGGAAAATCTATGTGTGGAATAGTTGGATATATCGGAACGCGACCAGCGCAGGGTGTACTGCTGACGGAGCTCAAGCGGCTTGAATATCGCGGATATGATAGTGCTGGTATTGTTACACTCGACAAGGATGCTGCGCCAACGTTACTCCGAACAAAAGGCAAGGTGGCTGCGCTGAATGAACTAACAGCTCGCCACAAGACGACTGATACGGTTGGCATTGGTCACACTCGCTGGGCAACCCACGGGGCGCCCAGCAAACGCAATGCTCATCCGCATCAGGTAGGGCAGATCTACGTTGTACATAACGGCATTATCGAGAACTATCAGGCGCTCAAGACGATGCTTGCAGCGCACGAGTATGAATTTAAGAGTGATACTGATACTGAGGTGTTGACGGCGCTCATCGACTACCTACACAAGCAAGCACCAGACCTCTTGGCAGCAGTGCGAGGTGCGCTCAAAATGGTGGTGGGTACGTACGGCTTGGCGGTCGTCCAAGCAGATAACCCTGACGAAATCATTGTGGCACGCAAGGGTAGTCCACTCATTGTTGGGCTGGGCGACGGCGAAACGTACATTGCCAGTGATGCATCGGCCTTGGTGGGATATACCAACCAAGTGGTCTATCTCCATGATGGTGAAGTGGGGCGCTGCACCCGCACTGGTCTCGAGCTTCAAACAACTGATTCGCAAGTGGTCGATGTGCAAGTAGAGACGCTAGAGATGGATTTGCAAGCTATTCAAAAGCAGGGGTATGACCACTTTCTCCTCAAAGAAATATTCGAGCAGCCGACTAGCCTTGCAGCAACGCTGGCTGGGCGAGTAATTGCCGCGCAGCGCTATGCCCGGCTAGGCGGCATAGGCTTAAGTGATGCTGCATTGCGACAGATTAAGCATGTGATGATTGTGGGCTGTGGCACGGCGTATTTTGCGGGAATGCAGGCTAGTTATTTTATTGAGCAGCTGACTGATGATGTGACAGTGAGTGTGGAGATTGCTAGTGAGCTACGCTACCGAGCATATAACATCCCCGAGCATACCGTTGCGCTGATTGTGAGCCAGAGTGGTGAGACAGCCGATACATTGGCCTGTCTGACGGAACTCAAGCGACGGGGTGTGACGTGCCTTGGTGTCGTTAATGCAGTGGGGAGCACGATTGCACGCGAAGTTGACGGTGGGGTATATGTACATGTAGGGGCGGAGATCAGTGTGGCCAGCACCAAGGCCTTTACCTCACAAGTGGCGGCAATGACGATCTTTGGCCTGATGCTCGCAGCGGCCAAGGGGACAAACCCACAACTGATAGGTGAGTTTATCAACGAGCTTGAGATGCTACCAGCCGAGATCGAAAAGACGCTGGCTAAGCAGGCTGATAGCGTTAAAAACATCGCACATAATTATGCTCACTATAATCATGCGCTTTATATTGGCCGTGATACACTCTATCCAGCTGCACTTGAGGGCGCACTTAAGCTTAAGGAGGTAAGCTATATTCATGCTGAAGCCTATGCAGCAGGCGAGCTCAAGCATGGGCCAATTGCCCTGATCGACGATCATTTCTTCGAAGTGTGTTATTTGCAGGACAACTGGCTGTACGAAAAATCGCAGAGTAATTTGATCGAGATGAATGCACGCGGTGCTCATGCGATTGTTATTACCGATACGGATAAACGCGTACCTGCCGAGACAGTGGTGCGCGTTGCAACTAAGCTGAAGCATCTCACACCAGTTTTGTTTAACGTGATATCACAACTCCTTGCTTACTATATGGCAGTGGAGCGGGGGCACGATGTCGACCAGCCGCGCAATCTTGCCAAGAGCGTGACGGTAGAGTAAGGTATAGGTAAAATCTCTCCTTTGCGCTACACTGATACTATGAGTAAACAACCCAAAATTGCCATTGTCTGCGACTTCTTGACAACAATGGGTGGTGCTGAGAATGTCGTGCTCGCTATGCACGAAGCCTTTCCAGATGCGCCGATCTATACCGCAATGTACAATGAAGACAAAATGCCGGCCTTTGCTGAGCTTGATATCCGGCCGTCGTTTTTGCAAAAAATTCCGCGCAAGGTGCGCACGTATTATAAGCTGTTTCCAACACTGGCTGTCAAAGCGATGCGGCGGCTTGATCTGCGTGAGTTTGATATCATCCTCACCAGTTCATATATGCATGGTCACCAAGTGAGAAAGACGCGGCCCGATCAGGTTATTATCAACTATTGTCACACACCACCACGATACTACTGGAGTCACTACAACGAGTATCGGCGCGACCCAGGCTATGGTAATCTTAATCCACTCATCCGCACACTCATGCCGCTCATGGTGCCACACCAGCGCAAGCTAGACCTCCAAGCCGCTCGGCAAGTTGATGTTTTCTTGGCAAACTCTACCGAGACGCAACAGCGCATTAAAAAATATTACAATCGAAATAGTATAGTTATTCATCCACCAGTAGATATAAACCGGTTTACGCCTGCTACCGAGCGAGGTGATCATTATGTGACGATTGGCCGGCAGTTGCCATACAAGCGGTACGACTTAGCAGTCACAGCGGCAACGAAGCTTGGCAAGAAGCTGATCGTCTTTGGTAATGGTCCCGCGCACAGTAGGCTCGTTGACCTGGCTGGTCCAACAGTTGAGTTCCGCACCGATCGCTTCGGCGATGCGAGCGATGCCGAATATGAGAAGGCTATTACGACAGCGCGTGGTTTTATCTATCCAGCAGAGGAGGACTTTGGGATTGTCAGTGTTGAAGCGCTAGCGGCTGGTGCACCAGTGATTGGCTTGGCCCGTGGTGGCACGACGGATATCGTCACGTCGCCCGAAGTGGGTGTGCTATTCGACCGACAGACAAGTATCAGCGTTGCTAAAGCAATTGAGCAGGCCGAGAAACGAACCTTTGATCCGACGGTATTGCGTCGCACCGCACAGCGTTTTGACAAGACGCTATTTCTGACCAAGCTACGCAAGGTAGTGCGTGACCAGATGATAAAATAACTAAGGGACTGAGGGCTACACGCTTTTTTGTAAGCAGTGCCCAAGTATTATTGCGATTTTCTGTCCCACACTCCTACCTACTTTCTTAGAGATGTTATAAAACATCGGCATCTTCCGCCATTAATCTTTTATATTAAAGATGACGGTTTGCTATGAAAACTAATAAACCAAGTATTCCAGTAGATGGAGCAGGGCAAAGCTATCAAAAGATAGTGTGGTTTGGAATCTAAATAAGAAATAGCCTATAGAGATTGCTCTCTTACTTCAGCTCTATAACGATATGTCGTCTATTTCGCGCCCGTCTTGCGTAGCACCACGCCGATCGTCTTGAACAGAATCTTGATATCCAGCCAGAAGCTCCAGTTTTGGGCATAAAATAGTTCAAGCTCAATTCGCTCATCGAAGCTCAGGTTTGAGCGCCCAGACACCTGCCATAAGCCCGTCACCCCTGACTTCACGCTGTGCAAGAGTGCCGTACGGGCTGAACTAAACTTCACTTCTTGGGGTAGAATTGGCCGCGGCCCAACTAAGCTCAAATCACCACGAAAGACGTTGAAAATCTGGGGTAATTCGTCGAGTGATGTTGCCCGCAAAAAATTGCCAAAGCGAGTAATGCGTGGGTCGTGTTCGACCTTGCGATTTTTTTCATACTCTTCAGCTAGGTCGTCACGACCCATTGCACGGAATTCATCAGCCGCATCTTGCTTGCCATACTGTGCGCCCATACTACGGAACTTGATGAGCTGGATTGGCTCGGAGTAGCGACTGAGGCGCTTTGAGATATAAAATGCTGGCCCAGGGTTAAAGATCTTTTGCATAATGATGAGGAGTACAAAAAGCGGCGCAAGGATAATGAGCAATATGCCAGAAATAATCGTGTCGAAAATCCGCTTTGCGATTTCTCCCCAGCCAATGAGTGGTGTTTGACTAACGGTGATCATTGGGTAGCCAAGAAAAACATCGATGGTGTTTTTGCCGGTATAAAATTCTGGCTCGCCAGGGATGAAGTTGTATTGGATGTGATTAACTTGGGCAGCACCAAGCACCTTTTGATTCTTTTCCTCATTTTCGTAGAGGTTGGTTTGGATAATGGTGTCGATCTTGAGCTCTTTGATCTGCGCAAGGGCGGGGTCGAGTGACGCAAAATGAACAACATCGAGCCCAGGTGGCACAAAGCGCTTGGGGCCAGCCATTGCCACGACGCGAAAACCTGATTTGTAGGTGGTCGAGATTGACTCAGCGATGTCTCGCGTTGCCAGCGATGTCCCAATCACCATCACACGGTTTACACCATGGTTGTACTGGAAGAGCCAGCTCCGTGTCAGACGAAACAACTCGCGCACCGTGCCGATCGCCAAAAACGAACCAAGAAAGACATACATCGCCACCAAGCGGGCCGGAAAGATATACATTCGTGTGCCGTACTCCCAGCCAATCACGAGCAGAATACCCATGAATGTCCCCAGCAGCAGCCGCCCCCATTCGACGAGTCGCCGGCTATAGACGCTTGCGCTATAGAGTCCAAGTGAGGCATAGAGAATAATCCACACTGGCGCAATGACGACGAAACCAAGCAGATAGTCGCTAGCATAGACAGTATGGAGCAAATCACGGTGATCGATTTGCGTACGGACATAGTATGCGATGAAAAACACCGCCATCAGCACAACAAAATCGAGGCCGATGAGAATGAGACTATAAAATTTCGTATTTTTTGACGGCATAACAACTGTTACTATAACACTTTTTACCGAAAGTTTGCTACACTAGAAAGAGATGAAGCGGTTATTGCGAGAAAAGATACCGGCTTGGTTTTTGTGTACGATATTTTTCGGGCTGGCTATCCATGCGCCGCTGACCGTATGGGTGGGTGCTCATTGGCCAGATTATGCGCTCTTTGTCAAGGCATGGAAGGAAGTCTTGCTTCTCGTTGTCTTGCTTCTTGTTGTTATCGACGTGACGCTACGTCGACAGTGGCAGCGTTGGCTGAGTGATCGCATTATTCAGCTTGCGCTCGCCTTTGCGCTGTGGCACGGCGTGGTGGCGCTGCTTGTGCCGACGTCTGGTCTGGCACTGCTATCGGGTTTGTTGATCGACCTACGTTTTGTGGCGCTTGGTGCGACGGTCTATGTGTTTGTGAGTAATTATCCACAGTATCTGCGCCAGCTGCTTCGTATGCTCGGTGCGGGCGCGGTTATTGTGATAGGTTTTGCGGCAGCGCAGCTTGTCTTGCCGCGTGATGTGCTGGTACCGCTTGGCTACGGGCCGACGACGATCGAGCCTTACCAAACAGTCGACTCCAACAGTGCCTATGTTCGCATTAATAGCACGCTGCGTGGGCCAAACCCACTTGGGGCGTATGCAAGTACCGTCCTGACGCTTATCGTGGCGTATGGCGCATTGCAATGGCGGCGTATCTCGCATATGCGGCGCTGGGCACTTGGTGGTATGGCGCTGCTAGCGGCGCTTGCAGTGTGGCAGAGCTATTCGCGGAGCGCGCTGCTCGCGGTGGCGGTTGGCGTTGGCATTGTTGCAATTGTCAGGGCATGGCGGTCACAGGCATCTCGGCGTGTTGTGCTGTGGGGTGCTGGTGCAGTACTTGGCTGTGGGGTGATTGTTGGTAGTATTGGCTACGCTATGGACCCACACTTTATCGATAATGTTATCTTGCATAACGACCCAACGCATGGCCCCGCCCAAACATCCGACAGCGACCGAATCACTTCGTTGCAAGCTGGCCTAACGCGCGCTCTGCAGCAACCGCTTGGCACTGGCGTAGGAAGTACTGGCTCGGCATCGCTTCTTGGTAATGGACAGAGCTTAATCATTGAAAACCACTATTTGTTCGTTGCTCACGAAATTGGCTGGGTTGGATTACTATTATTAGTTGCATTAACCACTGGTGTACTGGTAAAATTATGGCATCGCCGGTCATATTGGCTGGCTTTCGGTAGTTTTGCTGGCGGAATCGGCTTAACTGTGATAGGATTGTTCTTACCAGTTTTTGTTGACGACACTGTGTCGATGCTCTGGTGGGGGCTGGCAGCACTAGCGATAACGGAGGATGGATTATGACAAGCCCAACGCGAAAACAACGTGAATTATTGACATTTATAGACACATTTATCAAGAGTAATGGCTATGGTCCAAGCTACCGCGAGATTATGCGTGCCTTTGATTACAAGTCGGTTAGTACGGTGGCAGCGCATGTCAACGGCCTGATTGTTCGTGGATTTTTGGTCAAGAAGGATAACTCAGCACGTAGTCTGCAAGTGGTACCGCCCACCCAGAATGCTGCGGATGTGGTGGTAGCGCCAGTCGAGCAGGTGATTCGTGCAAAAATAAGTGCATTAGAGCAGCAGGACAATGCCGCTGATGATATTGCGGTTTTGCAGCGCGCACTAGAAATTTTGCAAAGCGACCAATCATCATAGATGATATAATATCTACATGATGTATACTCCTCCGCGCGTGCAGCGTCCGTACCCCCGACGCCGCAAGGCAACTATTGCCGAAAAACTTCGTTTTGCCGATTGGCGTGTGCCAGTGCTGCGTATTCGCTGGACACGGCGCAAAACATATATCACCATTGGTATTATTCTTGTGCTCAATGTGTTGTTCCAGCTGGTGTATCCGAGTGATCGACTACTACCAAATGCGCGAATCGACGGTGTGTCGCTTGGCTGGCAGACAATGCCAGAAGCTACAGAAACCCTTAATCAAGCCTACCAAGAGCACTCCGTGAAGCTAGTGGGCGATGGCACAACCATCGCTTCGCCGACGATTGAGCAACTCGCTATTACAGTAGACAACACCGACCGGCTTGCGCAGGCGCAGTATCCCTTGCTGTGGCGGATTATGCCATTATCGTCGTTCTGGTGGCAGCCAGATGTGCCAAGCTCGCCAAAATTAACAACTACGACGCGTACCGAGCAATATATTACTCAGACGATCATGCCAGTCTGCAAGCGTGCACCAGTCGATGCGAGCCTCAAAGTCGAACATGGCAAGCTGGTGGTGAATCAAGCGCGGCGTGGTGGTGAGTGCCAGCGTGATGCGGTGTCGCACAGTATTGGTGCAATTAGCCCGCGCCTCATGCAGGGCACGACTGTTGAGATTCCAATGCGTGGCATTGCCCCAGCCATTACAACCGATGCAGCGAATGCACTCGAGCAAAAAATCACGAAAGTTATTGGCAAAGGTGTTGCGCTGAAGGTAAACGACGAGACTGTAACATTGCCAGCGAATGAAGTCACCCAGTGGGTTGTTGCTCAGCCAAAGGACAAGACATTAGTAGCAAGCATTAGTGCATCACAGGCCTCCGGCTATCTCACAAAGCATGTCACGCCAAAGGTGAACATTGACCCAGGCACCACAAAGGTTGCCACATACGATCTCACTGAAACGTCACGCACAGATGGTAAACCAGGGCGCACACTCGATATTGACGCGACTGCGCAGCAGCTCTCGGAGTTTATTAATCAAACGCGTCCACAGCCAGCCGCAGTGACGAAGACAGTGCCAGCTAAGGTAGAATACGACCGCAATTATAGCTCGACCGAAGACGGGCTCAACGCTCTTCTCAAGCACTATGCCGAGGATCATCCCGGGACGTATGGTATCTCATTCTTAGAGATTGATGGCAAGAAACGTAATGCAAGCTACAATGGTAACAAGCAATTTGTGACTGCCAGTACATACAAACTATTTGTTGGCTATAGCGTGCTTCGGCGCGAGCAGCTGGCAGGCTGGCGCTGGGAGGACAACCAAGTTTGCTTCAATAAGATGATTAGCCAGAGTGATAACCCGTGTGCAGAGAATTACCTCAAAGTTATTGGCTATGACGTTGTGACAAAGGATGCAAATGACATTGGCTTCAAAGATACGACCTTCGCCAAGTCTGGTGGGCCATATACCACAGCAAATGACCTTGCACGCTTTATGGTGATGCTTGATGCGGGGCAGAACTTTAGCAGTGCCAACCGCGACCGATTTCTCTCTGCGCTTAAGGCTAATGTATATCGCAAGGGCATTCCTGCTGGCACGAATGGCACGGTGGCAAATAAGGTTGGGTTCTTGAATGGTCTCCTGCACGACGCAGCGATCGTCTATGACTCGAACGGCAAATATGTGCTCGCCATCATGACAGACGGCAGTAGTTGGAACAATATTGCTGAGCTAACTAAGCGGATCGAACAATTCCGCAGCCAGCCATAGCATAAAATGCTTATTTTGCGGCGTGACTCTTGACGAACCACCCCTTCAACCGGTATACTTACAGAGTAATCCGGAGTAGCTCAGTGGTAGAGCGGGTCGCTGTTAACGATTAGGTCGCTGGTTCGAGCCCAGTCTCCGGAGCCACGATGCATGATAAAGACCGATGAAAATCGGTCTTATTTTATTAAAACGTATATCGCCCTTGAGTCGCAAAATTCAAATACCGAGAGACTAACCTAACCCTAGTAGCAGACAAGCGAGCTTACACTATAGTGTAAGCTCAACGACGACTGGGTAGTGGTCTGACGCTCGGTCTGATAGTGGTGTTTTGACAACATTGTATGAGGTTAATGCAGGCTGCAGATCCTTCGAGACAAAGATATAGTCAAGCCGGCTGGTTGGGTGATCAGGGTGTGGTGGCAGTGGTGTTGGAGCCGTCGAGGTTGCGTGTTGTTGCAAAGCAGCTGCTGTATCGACAAGGCCCGCCTGTGCCATAAAACGAGTGACATCATGAACAATTGTGCCATCACGAGTAAATTTGCGCGTCAAGTTTGCATCGAAAGAATCTACTATATCAGACGGATATGTATCATAAAATGAGAGTGAATTACAGTCACCCATAACGACAGTATGAGTACTATTCTCACCAATATGGTTAATAAGCCGGTGCACCTCTTGCAGCCGGTCAGCTTCGCATCGCGGTGAGAGATGAAGGCTACCAATGGAGAAAACATGATTATCGACTTGAACGCGGCTTACTAAGAGCGATCGGCTGCATGGGTAGAGTAGTGTCGCATCCAGGATAGGATATTTTGATAGCAACGCTGTATGATACCACGACCCATCGCCGCAGAGTGCAAGGTGAGTATACGGCATAGCGGTTTGTTCTGCGACGTATGCAAGGCGTTTTCTTGTATTGTCTTCGAAGCCATTTGCTTCATTGAGCGTCAAGATATCCGGCTTTACTTTGTTGATAACTGCAATAACGTCATCGATCGTTGTCTCGGCACCATTGTAGATGTTGTATGTCATGAATGTTAATTTCATATGAAGAGCTCCTTCCATTACTGATTAATTTAATCAATGATTTACAGCTTGGTATAACTGCTCAGCCTGCATCATTACCACGCGAGCGGTCGAAGGGCGGATATTCATAAAGATACGCCATGGGTTATGAGCTGATGTTGCGTTAGCTCGTGGGAGAGCGAGTGGCTGCAAGCCGTGCTTGCCTGTCAGTCCAGCAATCCACGCCAATGGTGTCTTACCATAAAGCCCTTCTTCGCTAGCAGAACCGTCCATGCGCCATGCAGCGTAGGTTCGAGTAATCGTGGTGATATCGTCTGGGTGAAGAGAATAGCGCTGGGCGCTGCTGCGAGTAAGTATCTCATTAGCATACGGAGGTGTATCTACGCCGGGTGCGACGATAGCAGTAAAGACATCGAGTGGTGTGCCATCTGCCTCTGCTGCGGCGTTGATCATATGCAGAGCAGCAAGCACAGCATAATCTTGATCTGGTGATGATGTCGTGGCATCGATCGTAGTATTGGCACGGTAGAGTACATCACCACCGGTGTCGATGCCACAAACTGCATCAGCTCCCGTCTCGCGGATGAGAATCTGCAGGTCGTGAGCAATCTGCTCCGGCTCGATTGAATTAAGCAGATAAACTGGTGCGATTGTCTCGTCCTTAGCAATAATATCCTCAAGGAAGCGCCAGTTGCCAACTTTAGTTGTTTCCTTCGTAATCTCTGCGAGTGCGTCACCAATCTGTCGGCCAGTATGAGCAAGCTGTTTGTTGCTATCGGCAGCGAAGTTGCGCACCGACACAATAGCTGCAGGCTGCACGGCATGGTGCTGCTGATGAAGCTTGCTTAGCATAGCAGCCTGAATACCATCCGAGCCACCACCCATCCCAAGATAGATGATCCGTTTGCCGCGTAGCTTCTCAGAGTCAAACGCTGGGAGTGAATCGATAGCGAGCTCAGGTGTGTCCTGATATTCTGGCACAAGTGTCTCACCACTGTGATGAAAGCGCAGCTCAGCGTGGTGTGGATCAAGTATGTCTTGGTTGGCGGCTTGGGCAATAGTGCTGAGGTCTGCCGTGACGATACCTGTCTCGCCTGCTTTGCGCGCTGCTTTGTCGGCAATGTGTGCCTCTTGCAAAACATGCGCAAAGTAAGTGAGCGCCGTGCCGAGGCTATGATGTTTCTCAAGCCCCTTCAGCAAGGCTGGGCCGTAGTAAGGCAGAGTCGCACGCTGATGAATACCATCATTGCTGAGCTCTTGAGCGAGAATAGCTTGTACAGGGCCAGGTAGCGTATCTAGCGCATTGGTCAGTTGCTGATACTCTTCTGGCGAATCGTAGCGTAGCATACAAGCAAGGCGCACAGTGTGAGTATATGCTTGGCTGTTGATGAGTTGCTCGATAGTGTCATCACTTAGGCCAAAGCGCTGTGCTCGCTTGGCGAGGTAATGGCTATAGCGTACGTTGTCGGTCGGGAGGGTACTGTCGGTTAAGACGTCGCAGGCTGCTGCCATTTGGTTGTACAGAGGAGAAGTGAGGAGTAGAGAGCTCTCGGCATTAACATGCCCCGCCGCACCAGCAATATCAAACAAGGTATGCATAATATAGAGCGAGCGCACTGGCTCAGCACTGTCTGCAAAGCCTGCCAGCGCTGCCGCTGGTGCTTCGGCTTGGATAAACTGGCCAAGATTGAGTTCTGTGTTGATGACATCGCGTATGATCGTTCGGTCTGCTTCGCTTAGTTGGCTGAATGTCGGTAATAACTCTGCGCGCTTTGCAGCGTAATCTGGCCTGAGCAAGCGGCGCAACACTTCGTCATGATCGACCGAATCAGCGGCATCCTCTCCCATAATGGCACTCGCGAGCGTTTGGTTCTTGCCTAAATCATGAATAAGCATAATATAGCGCATTACATTGGCGCTATGCTCGCCAGGCAAGTTGCTCGCAACCCACTGATGAAATTCTTCAAATTCTTCGCGCGTGAGGCGATTGGCGTCGTTCTGGGCGGCGGTCAGTTTGTGATAATTCTCATCGCCGCCATAATATAGGTAGTTCATAACGTTGAGCGAGCAGACAGTTCGTTGATGTTCTGCGCGCTGATTGGCTGCTTCGTCTGCCCCTTGTGACTCTGGTGAGGCTTTGATATGTTCGCCGATCAGCAGCTTCGCCTCAGGAAGCTGTAGGACGTCAAGCCGCTGCTCTAGATCGAGTGGACTTGAAGAGAGAGAGGTGTTGTTAGGAAGAAATGGTTGTTGCATAGCATTAGTGTAGAGGATTACACAGCGGAATGGTAGCATGAGCGGTTTATAAAGACCTTACTGCTTATATTGAGAATATGACTCGCCAGCGCTGAGGGGATGGCCAAATAGGTTCTTGACCGTGACAAATCTATACCCTTGCTTTTGTAATGCATCGAGGATACACGGCACAGCATCGACGCTGGTTTTGTGGATATCGTGCATGAGAATAATCGCACCAGGTGCGGCATTGGCAATGGCACGGTTGCAGACAATTGCTGCATCGTGATCGGCCCAATCGCGTGTATCGATTGACCACATAATGGCTGGCATAGTAAGCTGCTGGAGCTGCGCACGCACCTTGTCATTCATGCCACCATATGGTGGACGGACCATTGTTGGTGTCACGCCAGTAGCTGCAGCAACGGCGCTGTTTGTACTCTCAATCTCTTGGCGGATGACAGCTTCGTCGCGCTTGGGGAGGAGTGGATGATTCCACGTGTGGTTGCCTATTTGGTGTTTGCGTTGAACTGCTTGCTGGAGCGCGATACTATATGGTGCAACATTCCGCCCCACTACGAAGAAGGTTGCCTTGGCATGGTAACGATCAAGGTGCTCGAGCAGTGTCTGAGTATATGGCCCAGGCCCATCATCGAAGGTGAGCGCAATACAGCGATGGCGCACGCAGTCGGTTGTTGATGATAATGCTGACGGTGGAATATCAAAAAGCTTCTTGGTGGTTGGGTTTTGGACAAAATGGCTGAGCTGCTTGATTGGCAATTTTAGGCTAATGATTCCATCTACACCAATACCAAGCGAGCGTTTATCGAAGAGAAAGCCAATTGTTTTTCGATCGTGTACTAAAAAGTTCGTGATAGATTCTGGAGTAATGACTCCCGCTACTTTTACTGGCTCTGCATGCAAGTAGCGCTGCTGCACCTGTTTACGTAGAGCAATAACAATCTCATTTATCCCTGCGATTGATGTATCAACGAGGGCAGACGATGTAATTGGCTGGCCGCTCATTTTATCGAATGTCCAGTAGTGAACTGTGTTGGTTGGCAGAGCATGAGGTATAGTAGTACGGATAAACACAGCGAGAGAAATCGTCATGTCATCTTGGTGAATAATACGATAGGTAATAGTGTTGCTGCGAGCTGCTATAGTAGTTGGAAGTGTTTGTTGAGATGGAATAGCACTATCGATGATTGTGGCAACCGTTTTGTCTATGTTGGCAATACCTGTTTGTGGATAGGTAATGATTGTTTGGTGTGATGCCGATTGATGCTTGATGATGCGTGAGCGAACAGCACCACGAGAGGACGATAGTATATAAGTGTGCGTTGTTGATGGTGGTATATGTGTGATGTGTGATGATTTTTGTGATTGTTGGCCATACCAAAGTGAGCAAATTAATAGACTAGTAATAATAAGGCAGAGCCATGTATAAAAAAAGTTGCGGAGTTTTACATGTGTTACATTATTTTCAACACTTGAATAAATTTGAGTATCTATTTTTCCCATCTTATGGAACATAGCTATATTGTAGCGCGAACCGAGGTAAGAACAAAATGGGATAAGCGGAGTCTGATACAAAAGACATTATAAAATAGAATATATACTACTCTATGTTCATTGCAAAATACCCCAATGGGGTATTTTGCAATGAACTATTAATAAATATTATTCATAAAATAAGATAGATTGTTACATACCCTAATGAGGTAGAAGCTTTTTCTAACAGATGATGATATAATATAAAAACAAGAGTAAATTACTTGAGTTAGATATAGTTAAGCGAAATCTTGAAAACAACGCTACAGAAAGGAAAAAATATGCGACATCTTTTTATTACACGTGGAATTCCTGGATCTGGTAAAAGTACCTTTTTGCAATCTGCTGGGCTTGGCCCATATACACTGTCTCCCGATACTCTGCGCCTAGCGTATAGCAGCCCAGTGATGAATGATGTAGGGCGCATCGTTATGCCATATCAGGATGATCGACGGGTGTGGCAGCAGCTTCACGAGTTGCTTGATATGCGCATGGCTCGTGGTGAGCTCATTGTGGTTGATGCAACACATACAACGAGCTCGTACTTTCAGCAGTATGCACAGCTTGCACAGAAGTATCGCTATAAGCTGTACGTTATAGATTTTGCGGATGTGCCTCTTAGGGTCTGTCTAGAGCGTAATCGTCAGCGTGCACCACATAAGGTAGTTGATGATGTAGTTCTCGAGAAAATGCATGCCCGCCTCTCGACCTGTGTTATACCAAAACAATATACCGTCATACAGCCAGCAGATGTAAAAGAGCTTATCGCGTCATATCAGCAACCGATTAATTTGAGTCAGTATGAGCACATTCATCACATTGGTGATATCCAAGGATGCTATACGCCACTGCGTGAATATTTTGAGCAGCATCCCTATACCGAGCACGATTATTATATCTTTACAGGAGATCTACTTGATCGTGGCACAGAGAATGCAGAAGTGCTGCAGTATGTGTGTGATAATTTTGTCGACAAGCCAAATGTGACGTTTATTGAAGGTAACCATGATGGTTATATTTGGCAATGGCTTACTCACCAGCCGATAAGAGCGCGAGAGTTTAACGGCCGAACGCGAGCACAACTAGAGCGTGCCAATATAGACAAGCGTGCCGTCAGTCGCTTGATGAACTCTATGCAAGATTGCCTCTACTACACATGGCATGATAAGCGGGTATTTGTGAGTCATGCGGGAGTGAGTAATTTACCAGAGAATCCTCTGCTGCTTGCTAGTCAGCAGTATATTCGTGGTGTGGGGCGCTATGATCAAGTTGGTGCTATCGACGATGCTTTTGTTGCTCATACCTCTGATAATGTCTATCAAGTGCATGGTCATCGCAACGCTCAGAATTATCCAGCGCAGTATAATCAGCGGTGCTTTAATCTCGAGGGCAAAGTGGAGTTTGGTGGCACACTACGGGTTGCGCAGCTTGCCGAGAAGGGCTGGTTGGTTGCTGAGATAAGCAACCAATCGGCTGAAGGCATCCTCCACCCGGAAAATGCACCGCTCATCCATAGTCTACGCACCAATAAACTGATTAGCGAGCGGTCACTGCCGGGTAACATTAGCTCATTCCACTTTAAACCAAAGGTGTTTTATGATAAAAAATGGACAGCACAAACAGTGCGAGCCCGTGGACTATTTATGAATACGCTCACAAATGAGATTGTGATTCGTGCCTATGATAAATTCTTCAATATTGGTGAGCGACGAGAAACTGAATTTGCTGCACTCAAAGATCAGCTTGTCTTTCCAGTGCGCGCCTGGGTGAAGGAGAATGGCTATCTTGGCTTGGTAGGCTACGATGCGACACTAGGTGACCTCGTCTTCGCGTCGAAAACAACAACGGAGAGTGATTTTGCCGGATGGTTTCGTCGCTTATTTTTGCAGCGCTATGGTAAGCATGTCGATGCGATCCGTCAGTATCTTGCCGAGCACAATGTCTGTTTGGTCTGCGAGGTGATGCTCCCGACAGAGGACCCACACATTATTGAGTATACACAAGACCGGATTGTTTTGCTCGATATAGTGCACCGTCAGGCGAAATTTGCCGCTGTTGACCAAGTTAAGCGTGAGCGATTTGCGGCTATGCTTGGTATGGAAACCAAGCGGCTTGCGGCGACGCTCCAAACGTGGGAGGAGTTTGCGGCGTGGTATGAGCAGGTGCAGGGGCTTGAGTATTTGTATGACGGTGTACCAATCGAGGGCTTTGTAATAGAGGATGCTCAGCATTGGCAGGTCAAAGCCAAACTCGATTATTACTCATTTTGGAAGCGGATGCGTGGTGTGCTTGATGGACTTAAGGCGGGGCGCAGGCCAAAGCGTGCTGCTGCCTACCCATATCCTGAGTACGCAGCGCGTGTCATTGCCTATATGCAGGGCATCCCTATTGACGCATTGGCCCAGATGTCTATTATCGATGTTCGTCGCCGCTGGCAGCGAGAATAAGAAAAAGAAAAAGCCGTATAGTCGTATTACCAACCCTACCCTTCGCGGTATAATAGAAGCATGAAAATGATTCGTTGGTTGGCGAAGCGGTGGCACCGCGTAGCGGTAGTGGCTGGGGTGCTTGTTGGGCTAGCTGCACTTCGCCTTGTATCGGCGCAAACAGGGCAGTGGTCGCTACCTGATCGATTGCAAGACTGGATAACGCTGAGTTTGAGTGTGATGATCGAGGCATTGCCATTTGTCATGCTGGGGATATGCATCGCGATTGTCGTGCAGGTGTGGCTGCCGGCCGAGCGCTTGCTTACCTATCTGCCGCAGCAACCATTATTGCGTCGAGCTTGTTTGTCGCTCCTTGGTATTGCGCTGCCAGTCTGTGAGTGTGGCAATGTCCCCTTAGCTCGCGGCCTGTTAGCAAAAGGGCTCACACCCAGTGAGTCTCTTGTGTTTTTGCTTGCTGCACCAGTCCTCAATCCAGTGACAATCATCACAACGCAGCAAGCATTCGCTGGGGATGCAACCATACTATGGGCGCGAGTGCTTGGTGGCTTTATTATTGCTAATCTTGTTGGCTGGGTCTATGCACGCTGCCCAGCAGAGGAGCTATTGACCAATACGTTTGTTGCTTCGTGCCAAGCAGATCATGTGCAGCAGAGTAAGCAAGTAGCAAGCCTTACGATATTTCGACGTGAGGTGCAGGCGATGCTGCCAGCCTTGGTGGTTGGTGCAGGGTTAGCGGGTCTTGTGCAAGTGCTGGTGTCGCGCGAGGTATTGGTATCGCTGGGGAGTCAGCCAGTATGGTCGGTGATTGCAATGGTGGCATTGGCATTTATCGTCTCAATTTGCTCTAATGTTGATGCGTTCTTTGCTTTGGCATTTCGCCAGACCTTTATGACCGGGGCGCTTGTGAGTTTCTTGACCTTTGGCCCAATGATCGATATCAAGATGCTGAGCTTGCTGCGCACGACGTATCGGCCGAGTGTACTGCTTCAGGTGAGTGCGATCGTTGGGTTAGCATCGATAACATTGGGATTGGTGGTGAATTATGCGTTTTAGGTTGGTTTTGTTACGAGTCGCACAGCAACAAGGTATAATACTCCTTTTTGTCATTGCCGTGGCGACGCTGTGGCTAGCTGCGACTGGTCGTTTGACGCTCTATATACATCAGCGGTATATCGTCTTTACGACTAGTATGGCAGTGGTGGCTCTTGTGATGGCGAGTGCGAGTGTTATTACGCAATCACGCGCCCACCAGCATACACACTTCGCTTGGTGGCGTCGTGTTGCTGCCTGTGTGATGATATGCGTGGTCGCAAGTATGGCACTGCTCGTCCCACCAACGGCGCTAACGACGACAACTGCTACGCAGCGTGGTATTAACAAAGGGGCGGCAGCTCAGCTGTCTGCAGAGAAGCTATCGCACGCATCTATCTTTGCTCAGCGAGATTATTCGCGTCTCACGATCAAAGAATGGGCAGGGCTACTTGCCCAAACGCATGACAGCGCATTTTATCGTGGCAAGACAGTCAATTTGACGGGGTTCGTTACGCCAGATACAGCAGATTCGCAAATTTTTTATGTATCTCGATTTGTCGTGACGTGTTGTGCGGTTGATGCACAAGCGGTTGGCGTGCCAGTCTATGCACCTGGGTGGCGTGAGCGCTACCAGCCTAATAGTTGGGTAACAGTGACGGGTGACTTTGCTGCGCATCCACAACAACATCGTCAGCAGCCGATCGTTGTTATGCCGCGCTCGATCACGCCAACGACTCAGCCAAAGGAGCCGTATGAATACTAGGGGCTGGCGCTGGATATGCCAGCGGAAGCGATTTTTATTCGCCGTGATTGGATTATTGATTATACTGAGCACACTCATAGCACTCAGCTATTTACAAGGCCCACGCGTACGCAACGCGGTGCTCGTAGATAATCCAAATACGGGCTACCAGACGCTCCAGTTGGAATTCAATCAGCCGGTCAAGCCGATAGAACCCCATGCAATACAGATCACACCTCAGGCAGACTTTACAGCTACGACAAACAATGCAACTGTGACGATTCAGTTTCGGCAGCGTTTGCTTAGCAATGCCCAGTATCGTGTGGCGATCGCTCAAATAGCGAGTGCTTCTACGCAGCAGACTACAGCGGCCAGCCACCGCTTTGATACACCGCCAGCACAGCTCTACTATCTCAAGTATCATAGCCTTGCCGAGACAAAAACGGAGTTCTATGCCGCACAATCTACGGATGCCATTATGCAGATGAATCTGGCAACAAAGCATGAGAAGACACTTTACCAAGCAGCACAAATTGTCGAATACGCAGTGGTGGGTTCTCGCATCATTGTCCACACAATGAATGACTCGAGAATTAGTGAATTGCATCAGGTTGATAGAGAGACTGGTGCTGTATCGCCGTTATCGTTGCCCGGTAAGGGTACAGTGTCTCGCCTGCGAGTGATGGATAATGGAACGCTGGGGTATCTCTTCGCAAAGGCGGAAAGCAAAGAAAAAACCACTAATCTTATTGTGCATGATATTGCAGCGCAGCGCCATCACACTATACTTGGCCTTAATGCGCAGCCATTACCAGTGTATGATTGGCGCCCAGTATCACGTGGCGCAGCAGTTGTGGTGCGAACTCGCGGTGATGACGTACTGCTTGTCGATCCGACTGGCAAGCATGCCATGCAGCCGCTTGGCCAGGCAGCAGCGCTTGGCGACGTATCGTATAATGGCAAAAACATCATGATGATGAAAACGGGGGAGGGGTATTTTGCACTCAATCTAGAAAATAGCAAAAAATCACCCATTACTCACCAACAAGGAAACGACGTCATATCATTAGCTGCATTCTTACACACCCGCAGTGGCTATAGTATGGAGATAACGAGTGTTAATCAACAGCACATATTGCAGCGCCAAACAATACTTACCTACCCAGCCAAACGAGTGATTCATCAGACAACACCACCGGCATATACAACAAACATCACTGTATCGCCAAATGATCAATATACCGCCATTGAGCAAAAAAGCACCGCTGATAACTCCACCAAAACGCATATTATTGATAATAAAACTGGCCAGACAGTATACACGCTAGACGGGAAAGTAGTAGTTTGGTCATAACAGATATTACAGTAAATAAGACCTGAAGCAACTGTAAACTGGATCTTAAGAGTAGGAACTGTATCTGCGCTGAATGATGAAAATATATAATTGGTGTTTGCACAATGTTCCGGTATACTATAAAAGATATAGCGTGAAGGGAGATGATGCCAATGCGAATGCGCGACAGACGACCAAGTGACCGCCCGCGAGAGAAGCTTGCGCGAGATGGAGCAGCTCGCCTGAGTGACCTCGAGCTCCTTATGGCAATTATCGGCAGTGGTAATGCACAAGCTGACGTTGGCAAAATTGCGCGCTGTGTACTGAAAGCCCTGCGCACACATGGAGGTGACCTAACTCATGAGGAGCTCTCCAAGATAACTGGCCTTGGTGCGGCTAAGGTGACAGTGATTCTCGCGAATTTTGAGCTTGCACGGCGCTATCTGCTCAAAAGTGACCAGCCTATCATCGATGAGCCGAGCAAAGCAGCAGAGCAACTTACCAATATTCGCGACAAACGGCAAGAGCATTTTGTCTGCCTGACGCTTGATGGAGCACATCGCTTGATTGCTAAACGCACGATTACCATTGGCACACTAACTGCTAGCTTGGTGCACCCACGAGAAGTCTTTACGGATGCAATTGCCGACCGAGCAGCGGGGGTTATTGTGGCACATAATCATCCTAGCGGGCAGCTTATCGCAAGCCAGGCTGACCGAGAGACAACGCAGCGTCTGGCCGAGGCAGGTAAGCTGCTTGGTATCCAGTTGCTCGACCACCTTATCGTTACGAAACACGACTATATATCGATCATCGCAGAAACATAAGGAATGATCTGTTAGCACTCTTGCAATTAGAGTGCTAATTGGCTATACTAAGACAGATATGGCGAAGCGAGATTATTATGAGGTGCTTGGTGTTGCCAAAAGCGCCAGCGATGATGACATTAAGCGGGCATTCCGCAAATTGGCAGTGAAGTACCACCCAGATAAAGCGGGTGGGAGTGAAGAGAAATTCAAAGAAATTAATGAAGCATATGAAGTCCTGAAGGACAAGCAAAAGCGCCAGCGGTATGACCAATTTGGCCATGCGGGTGTTGGTGGTGCCAGCGGTAGTGGTGGCGGTAACCCATTCACTGGTTTTGGCGACTTTGGCCAGGGGCAGAATATCCACTTTGATTTTGGTGATGGTGGCCTGGGAGATATCTTTGGCCAGTTCTTTGGTGGCGCTGCTGGCGGCAGTGCAAGCCAAGGCCCATCACGCGGTCGTGATGTTGAGACGAGCGTGACGCTCGAGTTTGAGGAAGCGATCTTTGGCAAAGAAGTTGCTCTTGCACTAACGCTCGACGACGAATGCGAGCATTGTCACGGTAGCACCGTTGAACCTGGATCGAGCCTCAAGAGTTGTCCGGATTGTAAAGGCACTGGCCAGCGTGTGCGGACGATGAACACGATGTTTGGCCCCATTCAGCAGGCCGTAACGTGCGAGACCTGCCAGGGTCGTGGGCAAATACCAGAGAAGGCTTGTACAGTCTGCCAAGGGAGTGGCGTGCAGCGTCGTGAGCAGACGATTACAGTCAAGATCCCCGCTGGTATCGATAACGGCTCGACGATTCGCCTCCGTGGTCGTGGTGAAGCTGTCGGTGGTGGCAGCAAGGGCGACCTCTATGTGCAGGTGCGGGTCAATCCACACAAGACGTTTAGCCGTGAAGGTGACGTAATCCTGAGTGAGGAGCATATTGGTATGGCGGATGCAGCGCTTGGTGCTGAGCTTGACGTCAAGACGGTTGACGGGACGATTACAATGAAGGTGCCAGCTGGTACGCAATCGGGCACAGACTTCAAGCTATCTGGCCATGGTGTGCCACACATGCGGAGCGATAAGCGTGGGCCTCATATCGTGACAGTAGTGGTCGACACCCCAACCAAACTAAACCGCCGCCAGAAGGAAATCCTCCGCGAGTTTAATGATACATTAGGGCGGAAGGGGATATTTGGGCTGTAACTCTAGGTAGGTACTAGTGTACGGTCAACCCCCCCTTGTGATGAGAAATTTAATTCTAACTTGCTTGCTGAGTAATGTAGCTTTGCTAAATTATTTCAGATTTGATGGCGTAACGTGGTTTTGTCCACAGTGCTTTGCAAATATAAGAGAAAGATTCTTGATTTATACGATGGTTTATTGCTAAAATAGCCTCACTATGATAATGAGCTATACTCCCGAGAATAGACCACTTCCATCTCATGATATGCAGGTGGAAAAAGCTCAGCGTAGCCAGAATAGCTCTGTCGATATAGATCCTGAAGTGTTCCGAGGAAAGTATCGGGAACTTGTTGAGCGATCACCGAAAGTCATTGAATCACTTGTTCCAGATCAAGAAAGCAAAGAAGTGGCAATTGACAGTCTAATTACAGGTAGTACCACGTCTTTTCAGCAAAAGTATCCGGTCATTGCGGAGTATTCCGACGAAGATTATACAATCATGCAAGATACTACAGAAACGCTGATATCTATGGCCGAGTCTATGTCAGAGCCAGAGAGGACAGTCTATCTCCAGGCGATTGAGGCTCGCAAGCAAGAGGCGAACTTGATAGTAGCGATGAGGGACTATAAAGCAGCAGCAAATCCAATAGTAAGAGAAGTAGCAGCACAGCGTTTTATGGAGACAAATATTGCGCTCTATGGTGAGCCAGATAAGGCGACATATGAGTCATTGCTCGGCGAAAAAATTGTCAATATCTTTCATAAAAAACGCAGCCAAAATGCTGAAGCAATTTTCCAGGATCTTCGGAATCTTCTTCCAGAAAATGTACTAGATGGTACACGTGTACAAGATCGATTTCGTCCATCTACTGAGACCATGAGATGGATGAACGAAGTTGTTCATGGGCTGTATGATAATATGCTTCGACATGTTGATAGCTATATAGAAGCACACAAATCAGAACTCCAAATAGAGTCGCAAAATGAGACTGTTGCAAAAATTCAGCCGACACACCTTCGAGATATTTTTCGGAATATCTTGGCTGAGGAACTTCTTGCGTTACCCAAGGAGGTCGGAGAAGCTGGCCAGACAGGCGACACTCGAGGCGCACAAGCTGTAACAGACTTGGGTGATATTGTGACAAGAAGCGTCGAGAAAGACACAGGTTGGAATGTTGAGGTAACAGAGGCAAAATCAATTAATGTTGATCCAGATACGAGACATATCAGAATACCCCAAGACCGAGAAGCTATGTCTGTTAATGAAGTAAAACGGCTAGTTGTGCACGAAATAGGCGTGCATGTCTTAACGCGAATGACTGGTGGTTCAACAAACCTTGAGCCGCTCGCACAGGGCTTAGCTGGTTTTAATGATACACAAGAAGGGCTTGGGAAAGCAATGGAACACGCCCTTGAAGGAGAATATCAAGAAGCTGGTATAGATCACTATATTACTGCTGGGCTTGCCTATTTTGACAACAAGGATTTCAAAGGTGCTTATGATGTGAAGTGGCGTCTCAAACTTCTCGAGAGCCTCAAGCCTGATCAAACACCAACACAAGCACAGATTGACAAAGCCAAGCAATGGGCAGCAAACACAACAATGCGTATCTACCGGGGTACTGATGATCTGCCACTCTTTAAGGATCTCTGCTATTACAATGGGTCGAAAGAAGTATGGGAGTATCTAGAGAAAATTTGTGGTGATGATTTGCAGCTGAGTTTATTGCTGGCTGGTAAAATTAATACCTCAAAGAAGCACCAGAGAGTCATACTTGAATCACATAGTACGTAGACTAAATACAAGCAATGAAAGTTCAATACGATAAAAGTTTAAAGATAGCAGGCGTTAGTATACAACCATGGGCAAGAATTGGACCTGAGCAGTGGTTTGATAATTACAAAATTGCTTCATTAGCTGGCTGGAATATGCGCAGCCAGAATGTAGAGCACATGGATAGTCTCGCTTATGTGCGCGATCAGTGCGAGAGACCTTATACAGGTGAACTGACTACACAGGCTCTTTTGCAAGACTCAATATTCCAAGATATGGTAATAACTCATTTGCCCGAGTATCATATTTTTACGTATAAACCTTTCGTAATTCCTGAGCGATTAAAACAAAGCAGTTTGCATTTTTTGCCTAGCAACGATATGCACGCGTTGGCTCAGAAGTTTGAGAATAAATCGTGGTTTCGGTGTATTTTTGCAGAGCGTCTTTGCAACATTCCATCACATAAAATATACCCTTGGCGAGAAATGTTATTGGATGAGGAATATTTTTCTAATCTCTGTGATGGACGCAGTAAGATTGTTTTGCAAGATGCTGCACTTGGTGGAGGGAAGGGGTCGTTTATTGTCGACAGCTTCGACTCATTTTGTTCCGCAATAAACACAATGCAGAATAGCAATGGTTTGGTTGGTGAAGTGGTTGTATCAGACTACATTGCTGATGGACGTGATTGGTCGGTGCAGGGCGTTGTAACGCGCTACGGCGTCTTTATAGGGCCAGTGCAGCGGCAGATTATTGCAGACCCGAATTTATCAAATACAAGTATTCCTGGTACTGAGAAGTTTTGCGGTATTGAAGTATTAGCAGATGATCAACACACGTGGCAGAGTAGTCAACTAACGAAAAATGCGCGCGTCATAGGCCAGGAATTATACGACAGAGGGTATCGTGGTATTTTTGGTGTTGATTCTTTGGTAACGGATGATGCAGTGTATACCATCGAAGTTAATGCACGCATTACGGGTGCAACGCCGCTTCTTACGATGAGCTATAATGCAAAAAAGCATATCCCCTTCTATCTTCTTCATATCTTAGAGCTAACGAATTCTGATTATACTATTGAAGACAGCTCATACAGTAATGACTATAATGATTGCGCGCTGATGGTTCTCCATCAACGAGACAGTGAGACAGGTGTCGCTGACAGCCCTCGGTCGGGGTTATATAATGAAAAGATGCAAATCATAGACGATATAATGTCATTCGATAGGTCTTCTTCTGCAAAACAGGTTTTTGTACAAGATTATACAAGGAGCGAGAGGTCTATTGCGCAAGGGTCTCGATTAGCATCTATATTTACTAATTTTCGTGTTATGGATGAGGAGGGTGTGCTTATGAGAGAATCAAGAAATATTATTGATATAATTGAAAATAGTTCGAATTAAATGAAATACATTACTATGAATATGGGGCAAGAAAGCAATAATAGCATAAAAAAAGCAGACCTGTCACGGTATGGCATTACCTCTCGATTACTAATGAAGGAGGCACTCCGAAAAGGGTACCAGGTCACAACAGTTCCAGGTCGTTTAGTAACATCACATGTGGTGCGTTGTGAGAAGGACGGCAAAGAGCTTTACTTTTATAATCTTAATACTGCACTAAACCCTTCATATGCAGTCCAGGTGAATGAGGACAGGATCTGGACGAATAACATATTACACCAAGCGCATATACAAATACCAGATACATATCCATTGAAAATAAATAGACTCGAAAATGTGGTAATTGATGATACACTTCGAAAAATGCTAGAGTCTCATGAGTGTCTTGTAGTTAAACCTGCTGCAGTAAACCGTAGCAATAGTATTTCTATTAGCGCTAGAGATGAAGAAAGTTTGCTTCGCGCGATACGCCACGTATATCAGAACAACGGTAGACAACCCGACATGATTGTTCAGCAAATGGTTTTTGGGCGAGAATATCACTTCTTGGTGTTAAATAAAAAAGTCATCGCGGTGGCACACCGTAGATCACCATGTGTTGTTGGAGATGGAATATCAACAATACAAACCTTGATAAGTAAAAAAAATAATAATTATCCAAAGCACGACAACGGACACACTAGTTTAGTAGCAAGAATAGATATTGAAGATGTATTGAGACACAAAGGTGTTCATTTTTTGCAACAAGTTCCCAAGAAAGGTTATGTTGTTGAAGTTTTAGATACATTGGATCTAAGTAGGGGGGGTGAAGCAGTTGATGTCACCAGCTACGTGTCTGATGAACTAAAAACCATAGCAATTCAAGCGGCATCAGCATGTTTTCTTGGTATTGCTGGTGTTGATATTATAACCAATAACATTAGTGGTGATGGAAGGGATAGCTACGTTGTAAGAGTGAAGGCATCTCCAGGAATACGAATACACCAATTTCCAACTGAAGGGAAATCTCGGAATGTTGCACGAAAACTATTTCATGCTATTGAAAAAACGGCACATCCTATCGGCAAAAAGATAGTTATGATTGGCCGAGTTGAAAAGGTCGCTTTACCTGATTTTGTTAATGAAAAATTTAAAGCTCGGATAGATACAGGGGCAACAGTCTCGTCTATATGGGCAAGCGATATTCGGGTTGATAAGACAGGCCTCTATTGCAAACTATTTGGTGAAGGCTCCCCAGTGTATACTGGTGAGGAGTTGCATTTTTCTGAGTATTCCATGCGCTCTGTTCGGAGTTCGAATGGTTATGAGGAACTGCGGTATCAGGTTGTCATTAATGTAAGTTTAGCAGGAAGGCGAGTGAAAGCAAAAGTTACACTAGCAGACAGATCGGGGCAGATCTACCCGATGCTGATTGGAAGAAATATTTTGCGTAATAAATTCATCGTTCATGTTGCAGAGGGCGATATTGATAAAAAGGCTGAAAGTAGTAATCGTCAAGAACTACGCAAAAATGGACTACAATAGAGACAGAGAGCATATAATAAGCAAAATCGATAAAATAATAGTACGAGGTATGGAGTGAAAATCGCAATACTCAGTAATGGCAATGTGAACTACTCAACGCTTCGCCTCAAGGAAGAGGCAGAGAGGCGTGGGCATAGTGTGAGAGTGATAAAATACCGCAAATGCTATGTGACGATTGATGAGAAGAACCCAACGGTGATGTATGATGGTGAAGCAATCGATCAGTATGATGCAATAATTCCGCGCATTGCAAGCTATATGACTCGCTATGGCACAGCAGTGGCGCGCCAGCTAGAAATGGCGTACCCACGCACGCTTTTTGTTAATCGCTCGATTGCGATTACGCGGGCGCGCGATAAACTGCGTTCGACACAGCTGCTAGCCCGAGGTGGAGTAGCTATTCCCAAGACAGTGTTTAGCCGCAACTCAGCCGATATAGACGATCTCCTTAACGAACTTGGTGGTACGCCAGTTATCATCAAGCTCGCTCGTGGTACGCATGGCAATGGTGTGGTGCTGGCGGAGACGAAGAAGGCGGCAAAGTCAGTGCTTCAGGCGTTGTACCTCACCAATGAGGATGGGACAAATATCCTTTTGCAAGAGTTTATTCGTGAGTCGGCTGGGGTGGATATCCGTGCCTTTGTGGTGGGGAGTCGTGTAGTAGCGAGTATGAAGCGCCAGAGCCTAGATGACGACTTTCGCTCTAACCTCCATAAGGGAGGCGAAGGAACGCCGATCCGCTTGACGGATACCGAACGCCGTATGTGTTTGCGGGCGGCTAAGGCGATGGGTCTGACGGTAGCGGGTGTTGACTTTATGCGCTCGAGTCGTGGGCCGTTGGTGCTTGAGGTCAATGCGAGCCCAGGCTTTGGGATAGAGAAAATTACGCGGCGCAATGTGGCCAAGCCAATCATCGAATACATCGAGCGCAATGCAAAGCGGCAGCACAAGAAGGATCGCGTTGGAGCATAGCTATTCAAACGTATTGGCATTTCTCATGACGCTTATGTTGAATCGATGTCATGGTATAATGATGGCATGATGTTGCTTGGATTGCTTGCTGGCACTGCTGTGGTTTTGGCTGGTTTGGTATATGTAGCGAAGCGGCATTTTGGGCTACCAGTAATGGGTCTGGCGGTTGGTATGGTAATGACACAGCTGTGGGCGGCAGATGTCGTGCCGTATGCTGCTGGGGTTGGCATAGGCATTGACCGATCTGCTTTGCTTGCAGTGGTGACGATTGTGCTGACGGTGCTACCAGCTGTGGTGCTGGTGTGTTGCGGCTCGGTGGTGAGTCAGCGCTGGTGGCGTATTAGTGGCTCACTGATCTTTGGTGTTGTGGCAGTGTATGTGTTGTTTGGCGCGCTGAATAGCTTCGTGTCAGTTGATGAGACAAGCAAGACGGTTGTGGCAGCACTGGATGGGTCTCATGCAGTGGTTGTAACGATAGGGTTTGCACTTGCAATTGTTGACACACTTATGGCTTGCACAAAGGGTACAAAACCACACAAGAAAAAGTAATAGATACCTCTTGCGCGTGACACTTGATAAGTGTGAATATATACGTTGATGTGCTTAGCAAAACAACCCTCATGATAGAGGGTCATTTTAGTGTTGTGATTCGCGTGTAGCTCTAGTGGGTATTACGCGGCGTTCGTTGCAACGTTTGTCACATCATCGAGTGCTTCAAGTGCATCGATAATTTTGGTAAGCTTGCGGGCGGTTTCGTCGTCCTCAATAGCAACGGTGTTGTTGGGCACATACTGAAGCTCTGCATCTTCAACAGTCATGCCAGCTGCGAGCAAAGCTTCGCGGACTTTGGCAAGCTCCTTTTTGTCGGTATAGACAGTGAGGCCGCCATCTTCTTCTGTTGCATCCTCAGCTCCAGCATCAAGCACAGTAAGGAGCGCTTCTTCGCCACTGGCTGCTACACGGATTACACCTTTGCGCGCAAACTGAAACATCACACTACCGCTATCTGCCATGGTGCCACCATTTTTAGTTAGAGCGGTACGTACCTCTGGGTAGGTGCGATTCTTATTGTCAGTTGCTGTCTCGATAATGATGCCAACACCACCTGGGCCGTAGCCCTCATAGACTGCCTCTTCGAGCGCGGCCGCATTTTTATCATTAATGCGATCAATTGCCCGCTGGATATTGGCGTTGGGCATGTTGGCTGCCCGAGCCTTCTCGATGGCCAATGCGAGACTTGAGTTAGTTGTTGGATCGGTGCCGCCACGGGCTGCAATGGCAATCATATTGCCAAGCTTGGTAAAGGCTGCGCCGCGCTTTGCATCAACCACGGCCTTTTGGCGATGGGTCGTGGCCCATTTACTGTGTCCAGACATAGGTTCTCCTTGATTGTTCTATCTTTCACTCATTGTAGCATATTGGGTAGTTGTTATTCTACGAGCGAGGTATTGCGTAGCGAGTAGCCAGTTGCCCGCCAGAGCCACCAGCAGAGGCCAATGAGCCCACTATACCACAGCGCTACACCCCACCAGGGCAGTGTAAAATCGAGCTGGGCCCAAGGGAAGGCGGCACATTGCTGGACAACCCACAGCATTGCATCGAGCAGCCATTGTGCTGGTGCGCCAAACACTGTCGCCGCCGCTGGCCACACAAGCGCCCCAACCCCAGCAATGCACGTGAGAAGCATTGCTAGCGGCACCCATGGCACAATGAGCAGATTGGCTGGCAGCGCCACAAGTGACAATTGCCCAAATGCTGCGAGGCTAATTGGCAGTGTGGCAAGCTGTGCAGAAATTGTCTCGCCCAAGACTTGGCGGCCGATTGATGGCTCTACTAGGCCAAAGAAATAGCGCTGCAACAGCGGTGCGAGAATCATCACTCCAGCGAAGGATGCAAAGCTTAGCTGCCAGCCAATATCTCCCCAGACATAGCTTGGGTTCCATAGTACGGTAGCAGCACTTGCTACTGCTAGCAGTGTAATGGGGTGAAACGCACGACCATACGCCCAAGCCCAAATGCTGAGCCCAGCTACCAAGCCAGCGCGTGTCATACTTGGGCTTAGGCCAGTGATGGCGACAAAGCCAAGGACGAGACTTGCACTGGTAAGTACCGCAAGATAGCGTGATACCTTGGCAAACAAGCGCCGAGCGAGGCGGACGAGGATTGTGAGGTTATATCCACTCGCCACAACGATGTGGGTGAGGCCCGTTGCGCGCATTGCTTCTTGGATATCGTGCGGCAGAGCGCGCTTTTGGCCAAGGACATAGCCACTGCCAAGGCTAGCCGCTGGCTCGTGAATTGCGTGGCGAATATGCTCAGCAAACCAATCACGTACTTGCAGAGCAACATCGCCAGGCTGTGGCTGGACAATACGCTCCACATGAGCACGCTGCATGACAGCAGCAAAGTTGCCAAAGCCAGGCTTGAGCTTGCCTCGCACAACCAGCCAGTCGCTGCGATGGATTGCAGGGTTGCCGTGCAGACTCACCCATACTGTGCCAGGTAGCGAGCGGCCATTGAGGCGGATAGCACTCAGCCTCACGACGAGTTGGTTGCGTTGATTTGTATCAGGGTCATCCTGCACCTGCCCAGTGATTATCGCTACGTGCCCAAACGATGCCGCGTAGGAGCGTTGTTGCTGCTGATTGCTCCCACCACGCACTAGGCCGACCATAAGCCCAGCAATCAATATAATAATAAGGCACCACCGCCGGCTTTGATGCAGTGCACAGGCAATGCCGCCGCCAGCTACAACAAGCCACCACCACACAGCGTACGGCCACCACTGGGCTAGTGCCACTCCACCAACAATGCCACCGCAGCACAGTGTGAGCTGCCACGTTGGGTGAATTCGCCGTTGCCACCACGTCATTGGTTATCATTAAACCATTGCGTTGTTGGTGCGTCAATTTATTACATCCAAATCGCGGCTTTTCTGTCAATTTCATGCTGTTTGTTCTGCTTTCTGCAGGGTTTATCAAGGAGGCTAGAATTTTTATGTAATTTGTTTTCTTAGGGTGAAATTATTCAATCTTTTGTGTTTAGCAAGAGATTTTATATATTTACCAGGTGAGGTGGTAAGGGAGAGTCTCCTGCGGAGGAGAAAGGTGATTTTTGCTATAGATAGTAGAATTTTGGAAGGGTGATGATGAATCCAGCGCTTCCTCCGCTTGACAGTCCACCACGACCAGTGCTATACTCGCAGAGTCTACGGGCCCATAGCTCAGCAGGTTAGAGCACCTGCCTTTTAAGCAGGGTGTCGTGAGTTCGAGCCTCACTGGGCCCTCCATTGATCAATTAGCAGGCGAGATGGCCTGTTTTTTGTTGTATCTGTTTGAAAGCCTAAAGATCCGCATTATAAAATCTTGATTTCTATTTCTCGCTATTATTGTGCGTTAGAGAACAAAATCCGACCACCGTATTAGTTTGCGTGATAAACAAAACAATATGCTTGTGCTTGACCAAGAGGGTTACTTTGCGCATAATCGTGGCGAGGAGGAAAAACAAAATGCAAACTATGCGGAATTATACCCGGCGAATTATTGCATATGGGCTTGCCGTAACCATGATGATACCAGGAATAGCTGGAGCTTCTGCGCTTGGTGCTGATTCTTCCACTGCTTATTTCGCCACCATCGGCGATTTTTTATTTGAACGGGCAGTAGCGCGTGATGATGCAGCTAGCGACAGGTCTACAATAGCTCAGCCTGTAGTGCGTCTTGCCGCTCATACTGAGCATGATGCGCTGATGATCGGGGCACTCCACACGACAGACCGGCGCACCGTGAGTGCAGTTGAACTGCATAACACTGCGCGCCAGTTTGCGCCGCTTAGTGATGTCGCACTTGTTGTCAGTGTTAGCACAAACCACACCGACTACATGTGCCGCGTCAATCTACAAGGATATGCACCACCCCAGTCGTCGGTGCGTTACTATCATCCAGCGGTAGCCTCGGCGGATGGCGCGCAGCTCCAGGGCTGCCCGAGTGTACCAGATGGTGAGCAAGTCACGCGGTATGATGTAGCGCTGGAGCGATCGGGTGCGACTATTGATAAAGCAAGCGCAGCCGTAGATGAGCTCGCAGGTGCACTTGTTTGGGAGCGTACCCACTGGACAGCAGCGGCACGGGCTGGGGTATTTGCCAAGGATTTTCGGGCACGAGCTGGTGAAGCTGAGGTAACTGCGCCGTACGAGACGCCAGGCGAGCCACCTTTGCAAATTCTTGAGGTCTTGCCTCATCCACACACCTGCGACACAGCACCAGATAATTGTCAAAAATATGTCAAAATCAAAAATACCGGCGACCAGCCAATCGACCTTGCTGCCTATCGTTTGCGTAGTGGTACACCTGGCAGCAATAGTACCGTGCGAAATACCTCGTCTCTGGCGGGGGTGATTGCACCAGGCCAGGTGCTGACGATTCGTGCTCAGGCAAATGGTGCGGAACTTGCAATATTGCGTAGTGGTACACTGTGGTTTGAGGATCAGCATGGCTTGGTGAGTTTTTCGCCACATATCGATGCATATAGCGGTGCAGGGCAGGCTGCGCACCAGGGTAAGTCTTGGGCATACAATTCGCAAACTGGCACATGGCAATGGACAACGCCAAGCCCCGACCAAGCCGATAATATCATCGCTAATACGCCAGACTCACCCCAGCAGCCATCGGGCAGACCGTGCTCCGCTGGCCAAGAACGCAACCCAGCAACAAATCGTTGTCGGAAAGTCAACAGCGGTGAGAAGCAATCAAGACAAACAGCCGGCAATGCGAAGGTGGCGCGCAGTACTTCTCATACTCAAAAGCTAACTATCTGCAAACCTGGCCAAGAGCGTAACCCCGCGACGGGCCGTTGCCGCGCAGTATCTGCCACTGGCCAGCAATTGGCTGCGTGCAAGGCGGGGCAGTATCGCAATCCTGCCACAGGGCGCTGCCGAGCGCTCGCTGGCGGCAAGACACCAGTTGCTGTATGTAAAGCAGGGTACTATCGCAACCCAGCGACTGGCCACTGCAAAAAGCTTGGTGCAACAAATAGTCGCCAGCTGACGCCCTGCAAGCCAGGCTGGGAGCGCAATCCATCAACCAATCGCTGCCGTAAGTCAACGAGTAAAAACAACAAAGCACCAGCTGCAGGCTACGCTGTTGAGCCGAGTAGTAATAATGGACAAACAGAGATCATCTGGTGGATGATTGGTGGGGTGGCCGTTGTGGCGGTGGGCTATGCTGGCTGGGAGTGGCGCAGTGAGATTGGCCAGTGGCTACGCCGGATGGTGCGCAAAGGTTAGAGTCTCGTTAGCTATACCATAGCGGTATATAGCAGAAACCCTCAGATTCAGCTATACTAGCATTATGCGAATCATTGGTATAGACCCGGGTACTGGTATCCTTGGCTTTGGCGTCATTGACACTCATGGTGGTGCAACGCGACTCGTCACGGCTGGTGTCATTACGACGCCAGCACACACGCCAATACCAGAGCGTCTTGGTGAGATATTCGATGGTCTCACGAGTATTATTGCAGAGACACAGCCCACAATGATGGCAATCGAAAAACTCTTCTTTGCGCGTAATATTACCACCGCTATGAGCGTGGCTGAGGCGCGTGGCGTAGCGCTGCTGACCGGCCAGCGAGCGGGTCTGCGGATTGAGGAATATACACCACTCCAGATCAAGCAGGCAATCACTGGCTATGGCAAAGCAGATAAAAAGCAAGTGCAAGAGATGGTGCGGCTCCAATTAGGCCTTCAGACGGTACCCAAGCCAGATGACTGTGCAGATGCTCTCGCAGCAGCGATTATGGCAGCATATATGACGCGGCGGAGCTAGTGAGGTGTTCTTGGTATATCTACGTCTGATGAGGTCAGAAATACATCGCAAAAAGGCGCAGCTCGTGTTGTGCCAGAGATGAGAAAGAGAAAAGCGCTAAGATTGGTGTTTTCAGCACATTGCGCTAGAACGATGGTATAATTAAATTATGCAACTACCTCGAGGAAGACAACAACCAGCCCGAATGGGCAGATATGCCAACTTTGGAGAAGTTCGCCAGTCGAAACCACCGCGCCGGAGACGCGAGCATAAGCATTTCTTGTGGTTTTGGAATATGAGCAAAAAGAAGAAGGCGATGGTGATCCTGACGCCGTTTTTGCTGTTTTTGCTGATTGTGCCGATCTTGACATACCTATATTATGCACGTGATATCTCCGACCAAGAGCGGCTGATGAACCGCAACAACACTGGTATCGTGCTCAATGATGTCAACAACAAGCCGCTCTATAGTGTGGGGCGAGCCCAGCACCGCAATATGGTGAAACTAGCTGACATCTCAGACAGTATGAAGAATGCGCTACTGGCTAGTGAGGATAAAGACTTCTATAAACACCCTGGGTTTAGTCTAATCGGTATCTTCCGGGCAGCCTTCCAGCGCCATGGTGGTGGCTCGACCATTACGCAGCAGCTTGCCAAGAACACCGTCCTCACAAGCGAACAGACCTTTATGCGTAAATATCAAGAGCTGTTCGTAGCGCTCGCGATCGAGCAGAATTATACGAAGGACCAAATCCTCGAGATGTATCTCAACTCCGTGTATTATGGCGAAGACTCGTTCGGTATCGAGGAGGCAGCCAAGATTTACTTTGGTAAAGCACCAAAGGATCTCACGTTGGCCGAGAGCGCTATGCTCGTTGGTGTGTTGCCAGCACCAACTGCTTACTCGCCAATCAGTGGTAGTCCAGAATTGGCCAAGCAGCGCCAAAAGACAGTGCTCGGCCGCATGGTTGACGTGGGTGCCATCACTAATGAGCAAAAAGACGCAGCGTATGCGCAGCAGCTCTCGTATGCATCGACGGCAAATACCGTCAAGTCGATTGCGCCACACTTTGCACAGATGGTTATAAACCAACTCAAACAGAAACTATACAGTGTGGACGATAAAAATGCGTATGATAAGTTAATGCGCTCGGGCTACCAGGTAAAGACGACGCTCAATATGGATACGCAGCAGATGCTAATCGATAACGTCTCTAAGCAGATTCCATACCTCAACAACCGTGGTGGGACGAATGCAAGCGGTGTTGTGATAGACGTTAAGACAGGTCGGGTGCGCGCACTAGTGGGCAGTGCCGACTACAATAACCCGCAGTGGGGTAATGTCAATATGGCCACAACGCCGCGCCAGCCAGGCAGTAGCTTCAAGCCGATCTACTATGCCGGGGCACTAGCCGAGGGGGTTATTACACCAGCGACAATTTTCCAAGATAAGCCAACGGACTTTGGCGGTGGCTACCAGCCGCTCAACGCTGACAAACGTTGGCACGGGAGTGTGACGACGCGTCGAGCAATTAGCTGGTCGCTCAATATCCCGAGCGTGGAGATCATGAAGAAGTTTGGTATTAGTAAGTCGGTTCAAACGGCTAACAATCTTGGTATCTCGTCGATTACTCAAGCAACAGGTGAGAAGAATGGTTTGTCTCTCGCACTTGGCTCGGGTGAGGCATCGCTAACGCAAATGACTAATGCCTATGCAGCATTTGGCAACCAAGGGCAGCAATTTGAACTGGGGCTCATTGAGCAGGTTAACGACAAATACAACAAGAAAGTTAGCTGGCCCAACGCAACGAGTAAGCGGGCAATTAGCGAAGGTGGGGCCTACTTGATCTCAAACATCCTATCGGACAACTCGGCACGAGCGAGTGTGTTTGGCTCGAGCCTCACGGTGCCTGGCCACACTGCGGCTGTCAAGACAGGAACGACGAATGATAACAAAGATGCGTGGACGATTGGCTATAACCCAGAGTATGCCGTTGGCGTTTGGGTTGGTAATAATAACAATACACCAATGGACTACGGTGGCTCAGACATGGCAGGGCCAATCTGGCGCAACACAATGACGAAACTCTTAGCAGGCCAGTCGAATACCCAATTCCCTGTACCAAGTGGTGTTGTGCAGCGCTCGGTCTGTACGAGCGACGGTGGCCTGGCTACTACTGAGAATGCCAAGGGGACGTACAAAGAATACTTCCTAACTGGTGCATTGCCAACCAAGCAATGTAATGTTGTGCGTACCAAGATCCAAGTTTGTAATCTCAGTGACAAAAAGATGGAGTCTATCTACGAAGATGACTTCGACAGCACGAAGTACTCGAAGAACAGTTCAGACTGCTCCACGACGAAACAGCAAATCCGTGTCTGTGACGTTGAGCAAAAGCGCATCATTACCATCGACGAAAAAGACTTTGACAGTAGCCGCTACTCGAAGAATATCGCGAGCTGTCGGTCAAGCAGCAGTGGAAGCTCTGGTAACACAAGCGACGACAGTGATAATAGCTCAACTATCAACGGTAATACTCGCCGCCGCAATAATACCGGCAACAGTGGTAATACCGGTGGTACGAGTGGTGATAGTTCTGGTACTGGTGGTGCGAGCGACGATGATAGCTCTGGGCAGAATAGTCAGAACAATACTGGTGGCAATAACAACAACTTCTTTAGGACTAACTTTTAGTACTTCGAGGAGGCTCGGATGATTGCTCATATTGCTGGCCAAGTTGATGAGAAGTTTGCAGGTAGTGTCATCATTGATGTGCAGGGGGTTGGCTACGAGATAGCGGTCGCAGCGCATGATTATGATGCGATGCAACTTGGTGAGACAGTCAAGCTCTATACATATCACCACATTCGAGAGCAAGCTCAGGAACTGTTTGGCTTTTCATCTCGGGCAGCTAAGAAACTATTTGAACTGCTCATCACTGTGCAGGGTGTGGGCCCCAAGGCGGCACTGGCCATTCTCAGTCTTGGTGAGGCTGAGCAGGTGCGTAATGCCCTAGCCAATGCCGATGCGGCCTTTATCCAAAAAGCCAGTGGGGTGGGCAAAAAGACTGCTGAGCGTGTGGTGGTAGACCTGCGAGATAAGGTGGGTGTACCGACGTACTATACTGCTCACGACGCACCTGTGCAGGCGGAGCTTGATACAAACGACGAAGCACTCGAAGCGTTGGTCGCGCTGGGCTATACGTTGGCAGATGCCACCAAAGCACTTGCTCATATTGATACGAGCCTACCGACGGCGCAGCGAGTGACGATGGCTTTGAAGCAGTAAGCCGCATTGATATCAACAGAGGATAGTGTTGTAAATTGCCAAAACTCTTGGTGATGAAGAGGTATTTCTTGTGTTAAACAAGTAAAACGTTACTTGCTTGGGCTAATATTTCCTTTGTAATTCCTCTTGGGGAATCAATCGTCTTTCTTAAGATACCAATCTCTGAGTGCTAGAACCAAACCTCGTTATTATGCAAGGGAATCATACTTTATCGAGAAAATAGTGAGAAGTGTAATAGTTGCTGAGGATTTGGCATAATATCAGTAACTTGACATACTGACAACATTGGAATACGATAGTGATTATTATGAATAACACCCCTTTGTTGTTGGCTACAGTGCAGCGGGCTCGTCAGGCTTATCCATCACTACCATACCATAACACGCAACATATGGATGATGTGGTGCAAATGACAAAAGAACTGATACGCCTTGTACCTCGATATACATTTTCGACTCAGCAGCATGAACTTCTCGTTATAGCAGCGGCCTGGCATGACGCTGGTTACGACCATGCTGCAGCCAACGAATACTGGTGCAAAGAGGCATACTCGGTTGCATTGTTTGTACAAGACAGCCAAAGAGAAGGGCTTGAGCTAGATAGCGAGGCCTATGCCTTTGTGGAGCGAGCAATTCTTGGCACGATTGTCGTACCGCCACTGCAGCGCAGCACCCTTGAGGCTAAGTTGCTTCATTTGGCCGACATCGGGTTTCTCTTTGTGGATTGGCAGACATTTTGGCGGGGCATGATGGCTTATCGGGTAGAGGAGCAGCCAGATACCCCATGGGTAGAGTTTTTGCAGAGGCAGCAGCGCTTCTTTGTAATATGTTTAGCAGAGATGCAGACAGATGGTTTGCTGCTAGGTATTGCTCCAGCTGTTATTGACCAGTATTGCGCAGCACTGCAACGGCATATTGAGCAATTTGCGCGTATGCCAGAGCCAGTAGATCATACTGCAAAATAATATTTCATGTAGTAGCAACAATGCAAAAAATATGAGATACTAGCACATAGTGTGAAAAATCCTGAGCAGAAAAATTCGGAGAAGCCTGATACGCATCATGTATCTCGCCTAAGAGAAATGGCGAGTGTGGGACTAACGGCCCTGCGCTATGGTGGCGTAGAATATATTGCACGGCAGGCACGAGATGGTAAGCCGATTGGGCCTGCGCTTACAGCTTTTATGGTGGCTGATGTCGCTGATGGGCAAGTTCTTGACGATACGCCACTGCGCCGTGTAACTGATGGTGTGGTGGATACAGCCGCTGTAGTACGCGTGATGTATGAGCTAGGCAAGCGTTACCCTGAGGCGCGAGCGGGAATTGCCGCCGTTGCCCTTGGGCAGGTAGCAACTGGCGCAGCCAATGCTTACCATCTGGCAAAAACTGGTGAGGTGACCAAGGGTGGGCGCTACAAACGAGCCGCTAATATCGCTACGGCGGCTTTTGCTATTATAACGGCACGTGGCAATCCAAGGCGGACGCGCCTAGCAGGCGGTATAGCGGCTGGCGTTGTTGCAGCCACAACAGTACCGCACTTACGTGGAATTGGCAAGCCGACTGGCAAAAAAGTTCGTCGGTTATAATACGCACAGCTGAGGTGTGTAGGCACCTCTGTTGACAACTGATAGATTTATCCATATAATAAGACATCTATGTTTGATAAATTTCCTCATTCCTCTAATTCTCAGGTTGATAGTGCGCATGAATCAATTAACCAGTCAAAGGAGTATTATGTAAGAGCCTTTGAGGGGTCGGTGAAACGTGCTTGTGAGCGCTATCCCAAATTACCTTATCATAATCCTGACCACATGAAAGATGTGATGGAGGCAGTTGGCGAGCTTGTAGAGCTTTTGCCTGATGATAGCTATCCGCGTGTGATCACTCCATGGCAAAAAGACCTCCTTGCCTTAGCGGCGGCCTGGCATGATGCTGGTTTTGATGAAGAGGCAGCTCAGGCATATCCGACGAAGGAAGAGTATGCAATAGCACTCATGAAGGAAGATATCAAAAGCAATAAGATTGATCTGACTAATCACGATATTGCTTTCCTCGATCGGGCTATTAGGGGCACAATTATGGTACCCGCACTCAAGCAACGTGATACGCCCGAGGCGAAGCTGCTCCATTACGCTGATATGGCCTATATGACAGCTGATTGGGAGACATTCTGGCACGGTGCCGAGGCGTTCCATCATGAGGAGCATCCGGATATGTCGTGGGAGGACTTCCAGCAGTTTGAGGCAGATTTCTTGGCAAAATATATGAAGTCATTAAGGGATGACTTTCAATCACTTGGTATTGCTGAGGACGAAATCCAAAAACGATTGGATACTCTTAAATCTCACCTTAAGCGCATTATGAAAAAGGCCAACCCGTGGCCCAGCTCAGCTTAGTTTGTAAATAGAACAATGACAACAAGTATCTCCTCGCTTATAATAAAACGAGAGGAGGTGATAAAAATGAAAAACTGCGACATTTGCCCATTTGTGGCAGAGCAAACAATTGATGACCCGGCGGTGGTCATGCAAACTGATCGATGGAATGTGGTGCTCGATCGCAATCAACTATATCTTGGCAAGGGGTTTGTGACGCTACGTGAACATAAATCGTCGCTTGGGGAGCTCGATGAGACTGACTGGCGCGAACTCCACGAGGTGATCCGCAGCATGGAGCACGCAATTACCCAGGCATTTGGTGCAGACGTGTGCAACTGGGAATGCCTGATGAACAATGCCGTCAAGGCTGGGCAGTCGACCCATGTGCACTGGCACCTCTACCCACGCTACGTTGGTGGCACACACTTTGCGGGAGAGGATTTTCCTGACCCAAAGTGGCCACGGCATCTAGAGAGTGGTGAGCACCATGTGAGCGAGGAGCTATTTGGCAAGATTGCCCGTGCGGTGCGAGAGAACTTACCCTAAGCAAGGAGCCATGCCACTGCAAGGTATATAACAGCCAATATAGCCGGTGCAATTACCATACCCCACTCTTGCTTTTTGAGCCCAATAATAACATCGCCAATTTGCGCTATGCTTGCTGCAGTAAAGACAAGCTGCAGCACAGAACCATGAAACACAAAGGGAGCAACTACTGTAAGTAGCCCCAGTGGCAGTGCTCGAGAAGCGTACATTGCTGCGTAGAATCGCTCGCCATGAGTGATGGTAGTCGAGCGGCTCATCATACCAGGCTTGACGAGTGCAATAAGTGCAGCGATGATCGTTGCTATGGATGATAGGGTTGTGACGACAAGTGAGACAGTATGCATGAGTATAGTAAACCATATGATGAGGTTGCTGTGCAATCTATCCCCACTACCAATGCTATAATAGACCTATGGCGATAGAACGAATTGTTGATACCAGTAGCCACGCGGATGATAGCGAAGAGCAGCGTATTGAGGTGACGCTGCGACCACAGCGCTTTGCGGAGTATGTGGGGCAGGAGCGGCTGAAGAAGAATTTGCAGTTGGCAATTACAGCAGCTAAGAAGCGTGGTGAGCCAATCGACCATGTCTTGCTCTATGGCCCACCTGGCCTTGGCAAGACAACGATGGCGGCGGTGATTGCCAACGAGATGGGGGCTGGCTTGCGGGTCACCAGTGGCCCTGCGATCGAGAAAGCGGGCGACTTAGCGTCGATCTTGACCAACCTTAATGATGGTGATGTATTGTTTATCGATGAAATCCACCGCTTGGGGCGGGCCGTGGAAGAGATTTTATACTCAGCGATGGAGGATTTTAAGCTCGATATTGTCATTGGCAAAGGGCCAGCGGCCCGCAGTGTCCGGCTCGATCTACCACGCTTTACAGTGATTGGTGCCACAACGCGGACGGGGAGTCTTGCAGCGCCACTGCGCGACCGGTTTGGGCATATCTATCGTTTGGAATTTTACACTCCAGAGGAGATTGCGCAGATTATCACGCGGGCAGCGACTATCCTCGAGACGCGCATCAAGCCAGAGGCGTCGCGATTACTCTCCACGAGGGCACGCCTCACACCACGGATTGCTAATCGCTTGCTCAAGCGGGTGCGCGACTATGCGGACGTGAATGGTGATGGTATTATTGATGTAACAACGACAACGCAGGCGCTGACTCTGCTGGAAGTTGACGAGCTTGGCCTCGACCCAGCCGACCGTAACCTGCTGCTCTCGATGCTCGATACCTATGGCGATAGCCCGGTTGGCCTGACGACAATTGCTGCTCTGACAGGTGATGAGACAACGACGATCGAAGACTTCTATGAGCCATATCTCCTGCAGATTGGTTTTATAGAGCGAACGCCGCGAGGCCGGCGGGTGACACCACGGGCACGACAGCATCTTGGCCGCGCAATGGAATAAGAGGCATGAGGTGATGAGCCGAAGATATGCTACAATATACCCATGAATTCACAACGATTGCAACGCAATGATCCACCACGGCCTGTCGCCTATGATGTCGATGGTAACCCACTCTATGCCGAGCCGCCCACGGCACCACGCGCGAGCAGTACACTCTATGATGTGAGCGGCAAAGAAGGTGCTCCTCACTACCATGCGCCGCGCCCAGAAGCGAACCTGCCACGGATGTCATCAGAAGTGCGCCGCCGCCATGATGAATCAGTCATGGCCTTCCCGAATCTCAACCTGAGTGAGCAAGAATACATCATTAGTGTGGTGCGTCGCCACCCGATTGGTATGCTGCCAGCGATTGTTATGTCGACCTTGATGACGAGCATTGTCTTGGCACTGATGTTTAATTACGACTATATTTTTGACCTCCTCCACCTGCCAGCTTCTGCCTCTGGGTCGTTTATGTTGCTGTGTATGGCGCTCATCTTGGCCTTTGTTCTTGGTGGCTATGTGTCGGTCTGGGTTTATACGCGCAATATGTTTTATTTAACAAACGAGAGTGTTATCCAGGAGATCCAGACGAGTATTTTTTCACACACCGAGCAAACGGTCAGCCTAATGAATATCGAAGATGCCAGCTACAACCAACGCGGTGTCCTCCAAGCGATGTTTAATTATGGCTCCATCCGCCTCAGTACGGAGGGTGACGAGACGACTTATCGCTTCTCATTCGTAGCCAACCCCAAGCAAGAAATTGCGACGCTTAATAACGCAGTAGAGGATTTCAAGAACGGCCGACCAGTGGCAAATGACTAATGTGAGCAGCGTTGATGACAAAAAACACCGAGCAGACAAAGCTTGGTGTTTTTGCACATCTATACAATAGAGACTTAGGTATTATTGCGGTTGGTCTTGGTGTAGTCTGCCTCACGCTCTAAGTTGGCAGTGAGTTTGTAGCCTTTACACTGGTTGTCGGTGGTGCAGTCGGTGCCACTGTAGTGGTAGCTAGATTGGGCGCTGCCAAGCTTGTGGCCGTTTGGATCGGTAAAGAGCGATGGGTCAACCGAGCGCAGTGTCTTGCTATCGATTGTGTTAGGGTAGTGGTTATTTTTCTCAAAATACACTTCTTCCAGGCTATAGTACATCGCGTTAATGGCGGTTTTGCGCTGGTTGTCACGCTGCGTCGCTTCGGTCGCGATTTTCTCGCTGAAAAAGAGCCAGCTGCCCGTTGCAAGGAGAGCGATCACAACGATGAGCTCAATAACGGTAAATCCTTTACGTGCCTTCATGGTGTTATTATAGCATGTCTACCACGAAAATTTCTTTAGAAGATTGTTGCTGTTTCGTACTCCACATTGATAGAGCAGTGGAAGCTGGAGGCTAATAAAAATAAATAAATCGGTGATGTTGAGTCTTTGTAAGTACAAACCAATCTCCACGCGGACAACGGCAAGAGATTCTGGTATAATAAATTCTTGAAGGAGAGGGGACGTATGACCAAACAATCGAATACGACACAAACCACAGACGACGGCAAGCTCAAAGCGCTTGGCCTCGCAATGGATCAGATTACAAAACAATTTGGCGACGGTGCCATTATGAAGCTTGGTGAATTCCATCAGGCAGATGTAGCGGTGATTCCGTCTGGCTCGCTGAGCCTCGATCTTGCACTGGGCGGTGGCTATCCTAAGGGGCGCATTATCGAGATTTATGGGCCAGAGAGTAGCGGTAAGACGACGCTGACGCTGCACGCTATTGCTGAGATTCAGAAGCAGGGTGGCACAGCGGCCTTTGTTGACGCTGAGCATGCGCTCGACCCGAGCTATGCCAAGAAGCTTGGTGTTGATACCGATAATCTCTTGGTATCGCAGCCAGATAATGGTGAGCAAGCGTTGGAGATTACGGAGACGCTGGTGCGGTCGAACGCCGTTGATCTCATTGTCGTAGACTCGGTGGCAGCACTAACACCTCAGGCTGAGATTGATGGCGATATGGGTGACTCGCATATGGGTCTCCAGGCTCGCTTGATGAGCCAAGCACTGCGTAAGCTAACGGGGATTATCAACAAGAGCAAAGCAACCGTCATTTTCATCAACCAGATCCGTATGAAGATCGGTGTGATGTTTGGCAACCCCGAGACGACAACTGGTGGTAATGCGCTCAAGTTCTATGCCTCGCAGCGGGTGGATATCCGCCGCATCGGGCAGATCAAGGTTGGCGATGATATCCTGGGTAACCGCACCAAGATCAAGGTGGTTAAAAATAAGATCGCGCCGCCGTTCCGCATCGCTGAGTTCGACATTATGTATAATGAAGGCATTTCTAAGACTGGCGACATTCTGGATTTGGCAGCTACGCACGGCATTGTTGAAAAATCTGGTGCCTTTTACAAATATAACGGCGAGACTATTGGTCAAGGCCGTGATAAAACTAAGTTGTACCTGAAAGAACATCCTGAGGTCCTGACGGAAATTGATCAGAAGGTTCGCGACAAAGTGAAAGAAGGAGAAAACTAATGCGCGCAGCAGATGCTGCATATCCAGTCGAAAAACATATGGCGTCAGTCAGTCTGGTCTTTGATGATGAGCAAAACGCGTATCTTCGCGAGTTGTCAGAAACAATGAACCTTGGCTTTGGTGAGTTTATCCCACACGTGACATTGATTAACGTGACTGAGCAGGATATGCCACGTCTCAAAGCAGCCGCTGCGGCGCTACCCGTCCTCGATAAGTTGGTGCTTGATGGAGTTAATTTCCTGCCAGATAAAGCGGGCAACTGTGTTTGGGTGGAGCTGCGCACGCAGAAAACTGCCTGGATGGTTGAGGCGCGCCAGCAATTACTCGCGGCACTGGATGGTATTCATCCGGGGCTGGATGTCGATGGCTTCCGCCCGCACATCACGCTTGGTTGCGTCGAGGCCGGTACGCTTGACGACGTTAATACGAGCGCTATTCCAGGGCAACTACCGGTCATCACCGAGCCGCGTGCTGCTGCTTGCTACAACGGCGTGCATGGCAAGGTGGTCGAGGTAGTCGAGTAACCTCTGCCAGTAGCGAGCTCACCGTCTTCGCGTTATAATATTTTTATGAAAATCACTGATATCTCGCTTCAGGCTCGCGATAACAACCGCGTTAATGTGAGTGTTGATGGCGTATACGGCTTCAGTTTGGATATCGCTCAGGTGACTGACTTAAATCTTAAGGTCGGCCGTGAATTGAGTGATGGGGAGTTGGAAGAGCTGCAAGAAGAGAGCCAATTTGGCAAGCTGTATATGCGAGCACTTGCATATTGCTTGCGGCGACCACATTCAGTTAAGGAAGTCAGGGATTATCTATGGCGAAAAACCCAGCCAGCGCTTCGTAAGAGGCAAACTGGTATGAATAATCCTGTGGTCTATTCAGAGCGGGTGGCGTCGCGAGTGCTGAGTAAGCTCCAGCAGAAAGCATATGTTAATGACGAAGCGTTTGCGCGGTGGTGGGTGGAAAATCGTCAGCTCAGCAAAGGCGTAAGTCGGCGTAAATTGACGGCTGAGCTGACTCGCCTAGCGCAGCACATGCGAAAAGTAGTAACTGATATAAAGAACAACACACAGGAGTAAGTGATGCATAATGATCTATGGCAGAGTTATCGCCCAAATGGAGTGCCAAAACAGGGCGAAGGCCTTACCCGCAAAGATTTGACCAAGGATACTATTGTCGCGGCAGCGCATGTTTGGTTGTGGCGGCGTAACAGTGATGGTGGGTGTGATGTGCTGCTCCAGCGCCGGGCTGATCAGGTCAAAAACTGGCCAGGCTATTGGGATATTTCGGCAGCGGGGCACGTGAGCCTTGGCGAGACACCACTCGATGCGGCGCTGCGTGAGGCTCAAGAAGAGATTGGTATGACGCTTGATACTTCTCGAGTGAAGTTTATTGGAAGTTTGCCAAAGCGCAAATCAGCGTATAGCGAGTTTCACTTTGTTTATACTTATGAATATCATGATGAGCCGCTCGATATGGTTGATGGTGAAGCGGCGGCACTGCGCTGGGTGCCGTATGACACGTTCCGCCGGATGGTCGAGCAGCCAGAAGATGCGATGCTTGTGCCGCATCGGCCACTCTATTTTGCACTGTTAATGGAAGAACTAGGACGAATATCGCGCGAGTCATGAAATAGGGGTAGAGAAAAAAGACCAAGGCAACGAGTCCAGAGTCGACACCAGAGGAGTAAAAATAAAGCATGGATATCGAAAACCACTACAGAAACGACACTCCGTTTACTCGGGCAATCATTCTCCATGGGCGGCGAAGCTTTGACAAATATCATAACCCCACGGTTGATAGTACAAGCAACTCACATTGGCTGCCTTGGCTCCAGCAACAACTCTTGATACGTGGGATATTAACGCAAACACCCGAGATGCCTCGCCCATACGAGCCACACTACGAAGCGTGGTGTCAAGAGTTTTCCCATCTGCCAGTGGATGAGCGTACGCTGCTAGTGGGCCATAGTTGTGGTGGAGGTTTTTTGCTTCGCTGGCTGAGTGAGGGAAACTGCCGGGTTGGCCGGGTCGTACTGGTGACACCGTGGCTGGATGTTGAGGGAGAGGCAGGAGATTTCTTTCGCTTTGCACTCGACCGCCAGATAGACCGCAAAGCAGTGCACGGCATTGATGTGCTCTACTCTACCGACGACTACCCACACCTGCAAAGCTCCACGGCAAAGCTCCGCCGTGAGCTACCCCAGTTACGCTACCATCGATTTGTCGGCCATGGCCACTTCACCTTCAGTGCAATGCAGACGCGAGTGTTTCCAGAGCTGGTAGAGATTTGTTTAAGAGAGGAGAAGAAATGACTGAGAATGATGACTTGAAAGACGAAAGTAGCGTGCTAGATGCGCTCCCCACGACACAGATTGATATAACGCGCGTAGCAAATCTGCGCGAGATACTCAAAGAGTACGGACACAAGACGACAGAAATATGTAGCATACAGCTTGGTTATGATAATCATCTCTATGTTTTGCTCTCGAGTAATATCCCAATGAGAGGCGGGATAGCTTGTTTTACAAAAATCAAGATAGATAGTATCTTTTCGGTTCTTGAATTTGTCATTGATTGGGAGAAAGAGGCGGTTAAACAGGTAACATACCTTGACCTTGGCCAGCATTTTATTAATTTTTGCTACATTCAGCCGATTGGTGATAAGCTGCTGCTGGTCTGCCCACGGATGGACTATGAGGAGCCGTCTATGGGTAATAATGCAGAGATTGTTGATAGAACTGGTAAAGGAATTATGCTAGGGTGCTTGGGTGATGCGGTTGGCGGGGTGATTGTCACAGAGAACAGCGACATCATCACCAGCTATTTTGATGAAGGCGTATATGCGTGGGATGATCCAATCAGTGGCCTTGGAGTGAGAGCGTGGGATGATAAACTACGAAAGAACTCTGATAAGATCCCGGCGTTCACGCGAGATGAAGTCATCTATATGTTCTTTGATGAGTGCAAGAATTTTTGGTACAAAGATATATCTGATTTTAAACTAAGAAAGGTTAGTCCAGCAGACGTAGGCACAATATATGAACCATGTATTAATGGTATGAGAGCTTTTCTTGCCTATGATAATGCTAATAAATTGCTTGCTTATGAAGGGTATACTCAACGCAGTACGTTCTATGTTGTTGACGTATCTCCCGCTCGAGATGAGCAGACGCGCCGGCCAACTGTTATGATTGGAGATATGGTACCAGTAGAGAAAATAGAGTTTGTTTCTGATGGCGAGAGGGTTGAGGAAATAAATAGAGATCAATCAGCTTTTCGTACCAATAAAGCCGTCTTCATCGATAAAGCATATAACATCTATCTCAAAGCATTTCAGTAGTGGGGTTGACGCAGCTCATTTCTAGAGGGCGTTGGGTGACATGATTAGACAAACCTGCGTATAATAAATATATGCCGACAGAAAAAACCTACACCATCACTGCGCTTACTGCACAGGTGCGGAGTGCCGATCGGGTGAATGTATTCATCGATGGTACGTATGATTTTAGCCTTGATGTGGCGCAGGTAGTGGATTGTGGCGTGAAGGTAGGACGGGTACTGACTGAGGCCGAGCTGGCTGAGCTGCGCCGCGAGGGGGAGTTTGGTAAGCTCTACGCACGGGCGCTTGAGTACACTCTGATGCGGCCGCACAGTGCGCGCGAAATCCGTGACTATCTCCAGCGCAAAACACTGCCACGCAAGTATAAACAACGCAAAACTGGCACGCTGGTTGAGAAGCCTGGTGCTTCACTAGCGGTTGTGCAACGGGTGTTTGCGCATCTTAGGCAGCGTGGTCATATCGATGATGAGGCATTTGCCCAGTGGTGGGTGGAAAATCGCCACCAGAGTAAGGGTGCGTCGCGCCGCAAGCTGGAGGCAGAGCTACGTGCTAAGGGTGTTGCACCAGAGGTGATAAACCAAGCATTAGCGCAGTCGAGGCGGACTGATGAAGACGAGCTAGTGAAGGTGATTGCCAAAAAACGCCCCCGCTACCCAGACGAGCAAAAGCTTATCGCGTATCTTTTGCGCCAAGGCTTTGCCTATGATGATATCCGAGCCGCTTTGGCGGGTGATGAATACTGATTGTGTTAGCGACGCTCGTCGCTCTTAATTGATTCTCGGGCTTGCGATGGCTTACGAAAGGGGTTGACGTATTCGCCACTACTCATGGCCGGTTGGGTGGCCTTTTGCTCGGGTTTTTTGGTCTCAGCCTGCGACTGGACGATGATAGCATCGTTATTAATCTCGATAATTTGTGACCGATGGATAACTAGCTCAGCATCATTGAGGCGGTGGAGCCACGAGCGCCGGACGATGAGCTGCTGGATGACAAAATTACCTGTCTCGATCGTATAATCGCTAATCTTACCCAGACGTCGCCCGCGCTTGTCTTGGACGGGCATACCCAAAAGGTGAAACTTGAGCTCGTAGAGGCGCTGAATCTTGATGACGTCGGTGGGGGTGATGAGCTCGTCGACAGAGTCGATAATCATACCAAGCTCACTCATCTCACGCACATCAGCGAGGCGGAGCAGCATGGTTGTGTCGTTAGCAAATGAGCCATCTACAGTGTAGGCAACGATGGCTAGAGTGGCTGGATCGACAAGCGGCTGCGCGAGGCTGCCAACTTTACCGCCCATTTGCAAGCTCATCACGGGATAGTTGGCGAGTGCAGATCCGAGCAGTATCATATGTGTAGTATAGCATTGCGCCGCAAAAAGCTCCACTAGCGGCCGCGCAAAATATTACTCGACAAATGGGTTACGCGAGCTAATTGGCAGCTGGCTAGCGCTTTGGTCGGACTCGCTGGCGGTTTTGAGTTGCTCGATTTTTTTGATGGTGGTTTGGTCGATGCCATTGGTAGGCTGGGGTGGCGCAGCCTCTGATGCCTTGGAGATAGTGGTATTGAGCAAGAAGGTAGTAACCGCTAGGCCGCCAAAGGCGATAATGACGAAGAGAATAATGTGGTAACGGTGGAGAAATTTGCTACTGGCGCGCCCAAGCGCGGCGAGTGAGAGATCGCTGTTCATGATCGGAGATATACCTCGATGGTTAATGTGTTGCTAGTGATGCTATCGGGTGCCTGGCCCTGAGCGGTGCTGCGCGAGAGGTCGACATTGGCGATGCGCATCTTTGTCAGGCTTTGCTCAACGAGATACATGAAGGTGAGAAGCTTGCGATACTCGACAGGGTTCTTGACGGTAACAGAGGCGGTAGTGGCTTTGAGACCGGCAATGGCAGGGAGGGATGTGCCAGTTTTGCCACTACTCGATGAGCTGCTTGACGAACTACTCGATGAGCCGCCCTTGGCGTTGTCATCGGCAAAGGTGATATCTGAGATGGTAATGCCAGCCTTGCGGGCAAAGTCGTTGAGGTCGTTGATAATCTGATCTTGATATTGGTAGCTTTTACTTTCGGCAGCGATCTTGGAGGCGCGCTCGACGGCATGATGCTGCGTTTTGAGCATCTTTTCGGTCTGGGAGAGCTCTTGCAGCTCAGACTCACTGGCGGCAGCTTGCGAGGCAACAGTGCTGGCATCGGCCGCAAAGCCATCAAGCCAGTTGTAGGCAAGGGTAAAACCACCGGCTCCAATTGCAGTAATAACTACGAGCGACACGGCAAGGATAATCCGGAGGTTTGTCGCCGTTAGCGTGAATTTTTTGCTCATTGTTGGCCGATTCCTTTCTTGAATGTGACACTGTAGGTTGAGGTGTAGGGATAACTACCAGTGTCTTTGTCTTGCAGCGTGATGGATTGGAAGCTGACGCTGGAGAAGATGGCGGAGTCATTGAGGCGGTTGCGCAGAGCAATGGCATCGTTGTAGCCTTTGGCGCGGATGCTTAGTGTGGTGGGGGTGCCAAAGGTGGTTGGGTCAATATTAAGCTGCTCGATGATAACGTTGGGCGGAAGGCGATCGGCAATGAGCTTGATGAGGCGGGTGTACGAGACCTGTTGGTCAAGGATGGCTTTGGCAGTGGTAAGGTTAGCTTTGAACTCAGTAGCCTCACGCTTGACGGTGGCGTATTCGGCAGTTTTGTTGTGGTTACGCTCTACGGCGGCTTGGTTGCGGCCACGCTCGGTTGCGATGAAGAAGTACACGCCGCCGATTTCAGCCAAAACAACAAAGACCAAGACAAAGAGCAGTACAACATAGCGGCGCAGTAAGGTGTTGGTGCGGCTCGCAGCGAGCTGTTTTTTATACGCTGGTGGCAATAGATTGATCATTTCCAAATCTCCCCACTACTAAGGCTGGCCAGGCCTGCAACACTGATATACCGTGGCCGAAATTGCTTTTGTGGCTGCTGGAGCTTGCCAAAGTCGAGCTTTTGCCATGGATTAACGACGCGCACTGGCATGACGAGGTCGTTGGTGAAGAAGTCACCCATGCCTGGTACATTGCTACCACCACCGACGATGACGATTTGCTCGATCTTGCGCTCATCACCAATCCGGTCGTTATAATAGCGGATCACTTTGCGAATTTCGGTGCTAATGCGCTTGAGACTTGGTTTGAGTGCCTCAGTGATGCCAGCTTGGCGTGGCCCAGGCGAGAGGCCATTGAGCACCTTGAGTTGGTGGGCATTCTCAAGTGTGATGTTGAGATGCTTCGAGATGTCGATAGTGAAGGTATTTCCGCCAATTGCTACCCCACCAGTCAGGCGGACGGCACTTTTATCCAGCACAGCGATATCGGTACTCGCTGGGCCAATATCGACGACGAGCGTGAGAAGGTTACCAGCATCAGCGCTGTCGAGCACGCGCGCAATAGCGTTAATATTAGGTTCAACAACTACTGGCACGAGTCCCACCGCTTCGGCTGCTTGCAAACAGGCGTCGACCAGCTGCTTAGGCACGGCTGACATCACAACGTTGAGCTGCTCTTTGGTGTGCTCGATCACTTCATAGTCAACATAGAGCGAATCGAGCGGCAGCGGAATATACTGGTCGACCTCCACCTGGATAGCGCCATCGAGGTGAGCTGCTTCTTTAGCTGGGATCATGAAAGTGCGCGAGTAGGTGCGGCTGGTTGGCACACCAATCACTACGTGATCGCTACCAAGGTTGCCAATGAGATGTTCGTTGATGAGCGAGCTAAGGCGCTCGGCCAGGTAGGAGTCATCAGGGTTGTCGAGGGATGTCTGGACTTCCTTGGGGTCGAGGTCGAGCGAACCATAGCCCAGCACGAGCCAGCGCTTGGAGTCGATTGACATGATTTTGATGCCTGTCTGACTAATGTCGAGACCGATGATTGGTTTGTCGCGATAAAATAACTTTGCCATGATACGTTCGTTTCCGTCATTATAGCATAAGCGATATGATAAACGCTAGCGTTTTGAGGAGGATTGTCATGGATCGGTAGACTGTTGTTCGTGGTGTGATAATGGTAGGAATGACAGGCTACTGCGAAGCTGGTATGGCTGTAATCTACCAGGGAATTGCTTCCGTATGGTTATGCGATTATGGTGCGAAGATTGGTTCACTGACTAATGGCGGATCGGCCATCCGATAAAGAACTGATGCGTGGCATGAAACACTGACGGAGAATAGGAATCCAGCCTTACTTAATCTGATTTGCCATATTCGAGATTGGCAACATCACCGAGGCGGCAATGAGCCCGACCATACCGCCCATGATGACGATCATGACGGGCTCGATGATGGAGCTGATGCCATCGATCGCGACATCCACTTCCTCCTCATAATAATCTGCTACCTTTACAAGCACGGTATCGGTCTGGCCAGTCTCTTCGCCAACGGAAAGCATTTGCGCCACGATGGGTGGGAAGAGTGGATTTTTTTCGATGATGCTCGAGAGGTTGCGCCCATTTTTGACTTGCTCGGCAGCATCATTGAGAGCATTTTCGTAGACTTTGTTGCCCACTGCTCGGGCAGTCACGCGGAGGGATTCGAGCACTGCTACTCCTGATCCCATCAACGCCGAGAACGTGCGAGCAAAGCGAGCAACGGCGATTTTGGTGATGATATCGTTGATTTTTGGTATCTTGAGAATGATGGTGTGGAGCCAGAGCTTGCCTGCTGGTGTCTTGATATAGCGGCGGAAGAAGTATATCCCCGCACCGAGCGCAGCAATGATAAAGATTCCATACTGAATGATAAACGCGCTCAATCCGAGCATAAACTCGGTAATGGCGGGTAACTTGGCATCTGGCCCGCCGAGGCCACGCACAATACTGCCGATTTGCGGAATAACAAAGACCATCAAGCCAAAAAAGGCGGCAATAGTGATAACGATGAGCACGGTGGGGTATGTCATGGCGCTTTTGATCTTCTTGCGCATACTGGCGTTTTTTTCTTGTTGCATGGCGAGGCGTTTGAGGATATCATCGAGAATACCAGCTGCCTCACCCGCACGCACCATGTTAATAAAAACGGTGTTGAAGGTCTCTGGGTGTTTTTCGAGTGCGTCGGCGAGTGCCATACCGCCCTCGACATCGCGTAGCAGGTCACCTGTCACCATTTGGAGGGCTTTGCTACTCGTGTGGTCGTGCAGCGAACCCATGGCGCGCAGCAGCGGCACACCAGCCGACACCATGGCACTAAGTTGGCGGGTAAACATCACCAAATCTTCACTCTTGACCTTATTACCACCAAAGAGAGCAAAGCTGGCGCGCTTTGGCTTGACTTCCTCAGCACTAATTGGTCGCAGGCCTTGGCGGCTTAGGCTGGCTAAGGCACTGGCACGATCGGGGGCGTCAATCGTTCCATTGATGGAGTCGTTTTTGTTGGTGATGGCGATGTAGCGAAATTGTGGCATATTATTCCTTTGTGACGCGGAGCACTTCTTCTACGGTGGTGTTGCCGCGGATTGCTTTTATTAATCCATCGGTGAGCATAGTGGTCATCCCCTCGGCGACGGCTTGGTCTTGGATTTCATTGCTGGTATTGCCGCCGATAATCATCTTTTGGATTTCGCGCGAAGTGCCGAGGACTTCGTAGATACCCACCCGGCCCTTAAAGCCGGTGTGATTACATTCATCGCAGCCGTTTGGGTTTGGCTGCCAGAGGGCGGCGATGGTCGTGTCCGTCGTGCCCCAGGGTGTCTCACCACCGACCTTTTGGACGATCGCCTGGGCCTCAAGCTGGTGGATGTAATAGAAATTTTGACCCGGTGCAAGGTGAAAGAGGCGGACGATTTCTGCGACTTCTGTTTGGTCGGGTACGTAACTCTGGCGGCAATTCATGCAGAGGCGGCGCACCAGGCGCTGGCCCACCACGGCCTTAACGGTACTGGCGATAAGGAAGGGTTCGATCCCCATATCGAGCAGACGTGGCAAGCAGGTGGCGGCATTGTTGGTGTGGAGTGTACTAAATACCAAGTGGCCCGTTAGGGCAGCTTGGACACCAAGGTTAGCTGTCTCGCCGTCGCGGATCTCACCCACCATGATAATGTTTGGGTCTTGGCGCAGCAGAGCGCGCAAGCCACTGGCGAAAGTCATACCAGCTTTGCTGTTGGTTTGGGTTTGGTTGACGCCGGGGATCTTATACTCTACTGGATCCTCAATGGTTGAGATATTGACCTCAGGTGTATTAAGCATCGAAAGGACGGAGAAAAGTGAGGTAGACTTGCCGCTTCCGGTTGGACCTGTCACGAGGATCATCCCATTGGGCTCGGTCAGTGCTTGATTAATAACAGCCAGCGAATGACCCCAGTAGCCGAGCTGCTCGAGTGTCACTGCTTGGTTCGATTCGTCGAGGATACGCATCACCACCTTCTCACCATCAGCGATGGGTAACGTGCTAACGCGCAGGGCATACTGCTTGCCTGCGACTTTGATCTTAAAGCGACCGTCCTGTGGGATGCGGCGTTCGTCTATCTTGAGGTTGGAGAGGATCTTAATGCGGCTTACGAGCGCACCAAGCACATTCTTGGGTAGGCGGTTTACTTCTTTAAGGACACCATCAATCCGGTAACGTACCTGTACGAATTGCTCGCGGGGCTCGATGTGGATATCGCTGGCGTTGCTGCGGATGGCATATTCCAGTAACAGGTTAACCGTCTGGGCGATTGGTGAGTCTTCCGCTACCTCTGCTTCCGTCACCTTTTGGTTCGAGCCATCATCCTCGCGCTGGATGTCGATCACTTCCTTGAGCTCCTGCGTCACATCGCCGCGGTATCCCTCAAGACACTCCAAGATGTTACTACGCGGCGCAATGTAGACACGAGTGTTGGTGCCAATTTCCTTTTCGATAAAGTTGACAGCTTGCACATCGTCTGGGTCGTCCATCGCAAGGTGGATGAGCCCATTAGGGTCGATCTTGAAGATGACAGCGTTATACTGGCGCGCGATTCGCTCAGGGATGCGCATAAGGATGTCGGATGGTATATCGCGGGGGTCGAGCTCGATGTAGGGGATGTCGGCGTAGGTGGCATAGAGCTTAGTGAGGGCACGCTCGTCGATGAGGTTGTTTTGCAAGACAATATCTTGCAGCCGCAAATTAGATGACGCAGCCTCACTCACCAGTGGTTGGAGCTGCTGACTGGTCGCAGCGCCACTGCGCTCGAGAAGTTTGACGATAGTAGAATCAGATATATGCATAGTACTTACGCTTATTGTAGCTCATTATGCTTATGCTGACTAGAGGATAAAGCGATATTCGTATCAACGGAGGTAAGGCTGTGCTATACTAGAGCCAGTATGCGTGTTATCTGTCAATCACTTGCTGATACGTTACAGCTTGGTCAACGCCTCGGCCAGGCGTTACGCGGTGGTGAGGTGATTGTGCTAGTAGGGGATATTGGCGCAGGCAAGACAACGCTTGTTAAGGGGGTCGCGCGTGGCCTCGCCATTACTGATGATATCCAGAGCCCAACTTTTACGATTAGCCGGCTCTACCACGGGCGCGATGATATCCAGCTTGCGCATTATGATTTTTATCGTTTAGGCGATGCAGGGGTGATGCAGCTTGAGCTGGCAGAGGCGATTGCTGAGCCTCGCACAGTGACTATCATTGAGTGGGCTCAGGCTGTAGCGGATGTCGTCCCACCCGACCACCTAACGATCACCATTACTGCACAGAGTGAAACCGCTCGCCAGCTCGATATTGAGGCGGGTGGTGTAGTGTCTGCGCAGCTTCTCCAGGAGGTATCGGCATGATTATTTTGTGGAATAGTGCAGGGATGGTGGTGGAGCTAACACTGGTAGATGACGCTGGTGCTCAGACGAGTTATGAGTGGCCAGCTGGTCGCACACTGGCACGTGATATGCTAGCTTATCTGCGTGATCGCTTGGCCGAGCATGGCAAGACACTGGCGGATATAACTGGCATTGGGGCCTGGCCTGGGCCGGGGAGCTTTACGGGGCTACGGATTGGTCTGACGGTGCTTAATACACTTGCGCACGAGCAGCATATCCCGATCGTTGGTGCGACGGGTGATGATTGGCGCGCTACCTGCCTTAAGCGGCTAGCACATGGTGAGGATGATAACATTGTCTTGCCTCAGTACGGCGCAGCTGCACACATTACCCAGCCAAAGAAGTAGCTAGTATGAAGCATAAGGGTAATAAATCGTTACCTCTGTAAATAGATAGACCTTTATATTGCCAGTTGCGCAAATTGGCCAAAACGCGATACAATATACTAGTCTGTAGATAGTTTTAATGTTTGATAACACCGGTGTGGGCTGACGTAAGTCTGATGTAATAAGAACAACACATATCCGGAGAAAGGAATACCATGATAGAAGTACTCTTCGCGGCGATTGGCGTGGCGCTTGGTTTTGGTGGCAAGTACGCCTACGATCGCCAGCAAACTACCAATGGTCAGCGGACAATTGACAAAGAATTGGCTCAGGCCAAACAGCAGGCGGGCGATATCGTCCTCAAGGCCAAGGACGAGGCGCTACGGATCGAGAACGAGCGCCGCCGCGCCATGCAAAAGACAGAGAATCGCTTGCTCGAGCGCGAGGCGAGCTTAGATCGCAAACTCGACGAGCTCGATCGCCGCAGTGAGAAGCTCCGCAAGAGCGAGACAGAAGTCGATGAGCTCAAGAATGAGATCCGTGAGATTCGGGGCCGGCAGCAGGCCAAGCTCGAGAAAATCGCTGGCCTCACCAAGCAAGACGCCGCCAGCAAGCTGATGCATATGACTGAGCGTGATATCCGCCAAGACCTGACTGGCCTAGTGGATAAATTGCAGCGCGAAGCGATGGACGATGCCGAGGAGAAGGCTCAGATGATCCTCGTGACAGCGATGGAGCGCATGAGTAGCGAAGTGACGGCCGAGCGCACAGTGACTGCCATTAAGCTGCCCGACGACGATATGAAGGGTCGCATCATCGGCAAAGAAGGGCGCAATATTCAGGCTTTGCAGCGAGCCACTGGTGTTGATATCTTGGTGGATGACACGCCAGGGATGATTGTCCTCAGTAGCTTTGATCCAGTGCGGCGCCAAGTGGCACGCCTGAGCCTCGAGATGTTAATGAAGGATGGGCGGATCCACCCTGGTCGCATCGAGGAGGTTGTGGCCAAGGCAAATAAGCAGATTGACAAAGAAGTCGTGCGGGCTGGTGAAGATGCGGCGCGTGAGATTGGTGTAGCTGGTATTCCAAAGGAGCTGCTCCACCTTGTGGGTGAGCTGAAGTTCCGGACGAGCTACGGCCAAAATGTCTTGAAGCACAGCACTGAGATGGCCCAGATTGCCGGGCTAATCGCAGCAGAGATTGGGGCAGATGTGCGTACCGTCAAGATCGCCACGCTACTCCACGACATGGGCAAGGCGGTGACGCACAAGATGGAAGGTAAGCACCACCACATTGGCGCAGAGCTAGCACGCAAGGCAGGCCTAAGCGAGGCAATTTGCCACGCCATTGAGGCTCACCATGATGATATCGAGGCCACGACCCCCGAGGCGATCGTTGTGCGAGTATGCGATGCAGCCAGTGCTGCTCGGCCTGGCGCACGCAACATGAGCGCCGAGAACTTCGTTGAGCGCATGCGCGACCTGGAGAATGTTGCCACCAGCTTCCGTGGTATCGATAAAGCCTACGCAATTAGTGCTGGTCGCGAAGTGCGCGTCATTGTCCGGCCAGAGGTTGTGGATGACCTCAGTGCTATTAAACTCGCGCGCGATATCGCCACCAAGATTGAGAGCACCATGCAGTATCCTGGCACAATCAAAGTTAACGTAATCCGCGAGACACGAGCGATTGAATTCGCTAAATAGAGTCTAACGACTCAACTCATTACAGACAAAACCCGGTCAAGTAAATTGGCCGGTTTTTTGCCGTGTGGGTGTGTAGTTCGAAGCGTGAATGCGCACATGAGCTCAAGTATATCCCCATTTCGTGACGTTGTGATGGCTAATGAGGGGTATACGTCTTTCAAATCGCCTGAGAGTTAATCATCCTTCAGCTCCAGGATTGACTATCAGCTTAGTAGGTGTTTTATGCGCTTCTTGTATGAATGGCAGGAGTGTGAATAGATGTAAAAAAGTGATAGCCTTAGGTCTATAAGCTCAACACCACAAAAGGGCTGGTGTGGACGAGACGCTACCTTTCTACAGTGGAGGCAGGGATATTATGATTAGAGTTAGGATATAATACAAATCTTTTGCTCTGTAACAAGCGGCCAAGAAGGAAGAAGGAGGAATAATAACTTTTGGAGTCCGCAAAATGCATGATAGCGCATAAGACCAAGACAACTGCAAAGGCAAAAAGAGTTGCTACCCCCAATAAAATCATTAATAAGGTAGTTTATTGTGCGAGCGATATATGAATTTGCTTTATCTAAGAATGATCTTGTAGCGTGCAAGAACACCGATGCTACGATGCAACCTCACCCTGCTTTTCGGCAACGATGACGACTCGGCCAGTTTTGGCGCCACCTAAGTCGCAGCTGTAGAGTGTGAGGCGGGCGTCTTCTGTAGGGGCTTCGATCTCAACACTGGTGGGCTTGACGTCAAACTTTTTGGTAATTTTGTAGTTGTAGCGTTTGCCTTGGTAGTCGGCGAGGATTTGGTCGCCTAGAGCGAGCTTGTCAATATGAAAGAATGGTGATTTTTCTACTGTGCCGCCAGGCGTTGGCTGGATACTAAAGCGATGGGCTGCCACGACGAAGTTGCCACCCTTCTCAGGGTTGCCGTGGTCTGGGTAGCGCCACCACGCACCACGATCGAGCGCGAGTTTGCCATTGGTGCCGTACGGGATATTAACGCCGATCTTGGGGATGATAATGCGATTATCCTTGGCCTCGGGCTTGGCAAGTGTTGCTACGGTGATTGGCTTGGTAAAATGTGGTGCGATAATTGGTGATGTAGTGAGCAGGAGTAGATACCCCCCCACCAGCAAAAAAATGATTGCAATGGCGCCAAATATCCAGTTTGGTATCGAAATACGCGGCAAGCGCATACGCGAACGACGCGGCGCAGATGGCTGCCGCTTTGATTTATTCATTGCTAGCATAATAACTCCTCATCTCTGTCTATTATACGGCACGATGGGCAGCACGCCAATAGCATGACCATCATGGTATCAACGAGCATAGTGTGTAATCCTACTAGAGAGTGGGATGGATGGATAAAGATATCTAAGGCTAAATGCTAAATTTCTCAGATTTCTTCACCCACAGGTCTACTTGATGTGTATGGAAGCTAATTATAATCTGGCAGTAGGGGTAAGTGCGGGGTGTTGTCTCTTGTAGCGATCTGAAGCAATGAGCAATGAGTGAATAACCAGACACTGAAGAGATGATCCTGGAGATGCATTCTAAAAAAGCCACCCACCCCAAGCGAGGGTGGGTAGCATAAAAGTAGTGCCGTGTGGTGGGCCAGGCTATTATTGCTGAAATGGCTGCGCGAGAGTGAGACTCTTGTCTGCTTCGGCGATGCGGAGTAGCTCATTGTACTTCGCTACACGATCGGTGCGCGAGAGCGAGCCAGTCTTGATCTGTCCACAGCCTAGGCCAACTGCCAAGTGGCTGATCGTGGTGTCCTCTGTCTCGCCAGAGCGGTGGCTCATTACAGTGCGCCAGCCAGCATTTTGGGCAAGCTGCACGGCTTGGATTGTCTCGCTGAGAGAGCCGATTTGGTTAGGTTTGACGAGGAGTGCATTTGCTGCGTCTTGGTCAATCGCTTGTTGGATGAGGCTTGTATTCGTGACGAGTAGATCATCGCCCACTAGCTGGACGCGATCGCCGAGGCGCTGGCGGAGCTGCTGCCAGCCTGCCCAGTCGCCCTCGGCCAGGCCATCTTCGATGCTGACAATTGGAAATTCGTCGACAAGGGCAGCAAGCCAGTCGATCATCTCGCTACTAGTCAGGCTCTTGCCTTCACACTTGAGCTCATAACGGCCGTCATGGTAGAACTCACTCGAGGCAGCATCCATTGCAAAGACGACGTCTGTGCCAACGGTGTAGCCAGCATTGGTAATCGCTTCGCTCAGCAAGGCGAGTGGCTCGCGGTTACCCTGGCGGACGCGTGGTGCATAGCCACCTTCGTCGCCGACAGTGGTGGGGTAGTCGTGTGCTTTGAGGACTTTAGCAAGAGCGTGGAAGATTTCGGTGCCCATGCGGAGCGTGTCTGCAAAAGTTGCTGCACCTTTGCAGATGATCATAAACTCTTGGATATCGGTCGCAAAGGCGGCGTGCGCACCACCGTTGAGAACATTCATCATTGGCAGGGGAAGGTTTGGTGTGCTGTCAGTTTGCTCGGCAATGTAGCGCCAGAGTGGTTGCTGCTTGGCATGAGCAACAGCCTTGGCAGTAGCCAGGCTAACGCTGAGGATGGCATTAGCACCAAGCTTAGACTTGTTAACTGTTCCATCAAGAGCAAGCATTGCATTATCAATCGCTCGCTGGTCACTCGCATCGTGACCCACCAGTGCAGGAGCGATAACGTCGTTAACATGGGCAACTGCCTGGCTCACCCCTTTGCCAGTCCATTGGCTACCACCATCGCGTAGCTCCAGTGCTTCGCCCGCACCGGTACTTGCTCCGCTCGGGACGGCCGCTCGGCCCAGCGTGCCATCAGCAAGGATGACGTCCGCTTCGACGGTGGGGTTGCCGCGGCTGTCTAAAATTTGTCGTGCTTTTATGGTTTGGATAGAGTAGTTGTTCATATTTTCTAGTATACCATCGAATGGAAGGCGATCGCTATTACCGTTGAAATAGCATGAATCAACTGCGAAAATTTTCATGCCAGACAAGGATATTGACAAAAGGTCATTTTGTAGATTCAAGCATTGTATTTGCTGACACACATGGTACAATATAATTACGGCAACGGTTAATGAAGCGGAGGGTGGCAGTAACCCTGCGTTCTTCGTTTCGCACCTACACAGTAAGGAGGGCTATTCCCATGACATTCAAAAAAGTAGGTATCCTTAGCGTATTGGCAGTTGGCTCAATGGCGGCGGGATCTTTGCTGTTTAATACAGCACCAGCGTCGGCAGAGAGTTTCGGGCCGACCGCCAATGACAACGGTACGTCCGTTGTCCAATACTACGATGGGACGAAACTGTTTTGCGTTTCTGATGCAAACTACCCCGACGGCACGCCTGGCACAACAGCCTTTACGGTTGCGCCAACCCAAGGTAATGGTCCAAGCTATGGCCGAATCCTTGGCGCTGGCGAGACTGGCTGTGTCAGTCTTGAGACAGCACCAGAGGGAGCAGCATATCACTACTGGCTGTTGTCTCACACCGATGGATCGGTGTACCAAGGCGATTTCGTTCGCTAAATAACTACTCACTGAAATACCCGATATACCCAAAAACGAAAATGAAAACCCCCGTTGTCGCGGCCCCCTCCTGAGGGGGCTTTTGGGACCCCAAATATAGAATGATTGGTAGACATATATAGCACTCGCGCCAATAGTGCCGTATAATAGAGGCATGACAGGAACACTTATCATCAGCCGGCACGGCGAAAGCGAATGGAATTTACAAGGCAAATGGACAGGCTGGACAGATGTAAGCCTCACCGAGAAGGGTAAGAGCGATACACGTCAGCTTGGTGAGTTCTTGCGTGGCCGCACCATCGATGCGGTATATACTTCGGCGCTCAAACGGACGCATGAGACGCTTGATGCGTTGATGGAAGGTGCAGATAACCCAATCCGCTCAAGTGATGCTGCGGTGGTGCACGCCTCTGAGCTCAACGAGCGTGACTACGGTAACCTAACGGGCAAGAACAAGTGGGAGGTCAAAGAAGAGATTGGCGAGAAGGCCTTTAATGGTATCCGGCGCGGCTGGGATTATCCCGTACCTGGTGGTGAGACGCTCAAAGATGTGTATGAGCGCACGATCCCGTATTTTGAGGCAGAGATATTGCCACGGCTCCAGGCAGGTGAGACCGTACTGATTGTGGCGCACGGCAACACGATTCGCGCGCTTATGAAGTACCTTGACCGAATCCCAGAGGAAGATATGGGCACAGTAGAGATGCCCTTTGGCCAATTTCTTGTCTACACATTTGAGCCTGGCATAGCATATCCTACTGCGTGTGATGTGCTTAAAGCAGATATTGTACCACCCAAGGCATAACGTAATACATATCGCACACGTTTTATGCTATATAAGTCGGTGCTTACGTGTATTGCGTTTGCGTTACTTGGGTGAACGCCTCAGGGTGGTCTTGTGCTTGCGGGCGGCATTGGCTTTGATAGTAAGAACAGTAGACAAGTTGCTATATTGTGTGGTATGATGGCAAAGTCTTGTATCGCGGGGTGTGGCGCAGCTTGGTAGCGCGCACCGTTCGGGACGGTGAGGTCGCTGGTTCAAATCCAGTCACCCCGACCATATTTTGCTCCGGCAAAGAGTGGTCGCCCGTGTGATATAAAACGTATCGGGGTGTGGCGCAGTTGATAGCGCGCGCGGTTTGGGACCGCGAGGTCGCTGGTTTGAGTCCAGTCACCCCGACCATATTTTGTGAGCAATCGTGATCTGGCTTGTGCGGCCAGATTATTATTTTTGATAATACTGCAGCGGTAAGAATAAAACTAGTTTACTTTTTTAGTGATTTTTCTCTTTGCAAGGCAAGAAAGCTTCCAGTAACAAATAAACAGACACTTATTGCAATGACTACAAACGCAGCTTCTGTCCATGGTGCAAGAAACGACATATCCTCTCCTTGGTCGGCCGCATTGAGCTGGGTAACAAATGACCACACAGAGAAGCTTGTCGCACCAAGAAATAGCGCTCCGCTCAGTACCATAAGCCAGTGACTGAATCGTGAAGGCGCACCAACATAGACAAGCGAGAGAAATACAACGACCACGCAAAGAGAGACGAAGACCAATGGGAAAAGGGGCCACAATACAACAAACGCAATTATAGCAATCCACCACGCTGCTGCCTTACCCGCTCCACGTCCACCAAGGAGTAATGCCCCTATATCGCGCAGGCGCAGTCGCCACCCCATTGCCAGCGCCGCACGCGCGATATGATTGCACTCGTGTGAGGTTGCTGCAGTGAGGTCGGCGTGCCACTCGCGTGTATAGCGTTCACGTTGGCTATACGGGACAAGTTTGACTGCTCGCGCCAGGATGCGACTGGTTCTGTCTAGTAGCTTTTGGTGTGTCATAATCTACCCCTTTCGAATATTGTTGCTTGGCAGCTTCGCTACCAAGCTTGAGTTTTTGTTGCACCCAAACGCGGCCAGCTGGCGTGAGAATATAGAGCCGTCGCCTTGGGCTGCTCCTTATGGAATTATCATCCCAATGCGACTGCACGAATCCTTCGCGTTCGAGCCGCTCAAGGAGCGGATAGACTGTGCCAGTTGGCCGCTCAGCACGCCGTGATAACTGGAGTCCCCATACATCCTCTGTTGCACAATAGAGTTGATAGAGAATATCCTTGGTAGCTGGTGTCAGGCGGAGGTATATACTCATATTTCTAACTCTATATAGATAGAGATATAATGTCAAGTGATAGGAAAATGTGACTACAAAACGATCTTCTTTGGTTAGCGATGGCTTAGCTCTGTTAATTAAAAACAGTGGTAAAATTGCACACCATAGCATCAGTTTGTGCTGTCGTGTATAATGACCAGTAGTTATGGTAGCGCAGTCTTCTCAGCCAGCAAAGTCGAAGGAGCAGCCCAAGCAGTCACAGCCGCGGCGGTTTGCGCTTTTGGTGACGCATTTCTGCGCGTCGGTGGGGTATCTCTTTTGCTTACTGCTGTGGGTGTGGTGTGCAATGCAGCTACTCTACCCATACATTACGCGAGATAAGGCGCTTTGGGTTATACCGGAGCCGCACGACCAGCCAGAGATCACGCTTCCACAGGGCATGCCCTCAGGGGCGGACTTGCCGCAGCCAGTAGCGATTGCACTCGTAGCAATCATCACTATCGGTATGATTGGGTGCGGCCTCTATATGCTGGTCATGCTACCGCGCAATATAGCTAAAACAGGCGAGCGCGTAGTAAAAAAGACAACGAAAGCAGTTGCACCCTTGGCGACGAAACCCCACCAGCCAGTGAGCAAGAAGCAGCGCACCATCCTCAACGCGCGCATTGCGGCAGGCATTAAGGCGCTGGCTTGTGTCGTGCCGGTGATTGTCCTAATGATCTGGCCGGGTGCGGCACCACTATCGCAGCATGTGGTGCGGATCGTTGCAGTGTTCTGCGCTGGCATGGCATCCTTGAGCTTTTTGCTCCAGTATGCGCTAGCACGGATGCTTGGTGTGCCTGATACACTCCTCAAGTAATTATTATGTCCTTCTGATACAACAATACCTCTGCTCTTAGCAGAGGTATTGTGCATTTGAGTGCTATCCTTGCGGCGGGAAGGGATCCTTCTTGGGTGGGACGGTATCGGCATCGCGATACTGGGCGCTACCGTCGGCGCGCTGGATTCTGAGCTCGCCACCACCGTGCTGGCGCATGTAGCGCCTGGTTTGGTCGATGACTTCCTCCTGAGTCGTGCCCACAAAGTGGACGCGGCCAGTGCCGTCGGCGACTGCTTGGTAGCCTTTGAGTTTGTTACCGCTAATCGTAAAATTTTGTGCCATGGAGTACTCCTCGTGCGGCTTTAACGATATTGGTACGCAAGGTGCCAACCCTGCCTCTTTCTAGCCTAATACAAGATTGCTGATGAGGCAAATTGATACTGTAGGGAGTAATGAGTTGAAGTAAGCTTCAAGTGGAGAAATAATGGTTTGATATATCACAGATGAGGTTGATGGTGATACACGAGTACTCTTGAGCTGGCCAAAGTATAGTATACAACATTAGTGACTCATAATTATGGATAAAATTGCTATGACATATATGCGATATAGCTAAAGTGTGCTATAAATATAAGCATAAGAGTATTTCGGAGGGGGAATAATGAAACGATGGGGATTGAGCGTCGTGCTGCTGTGTGGTGCACTCTATGGGCTGGCGATAGCTCCGCCAGCGCGGGCAAATACGTCGCTGTGCGGCACAAATGATCAGCTATTTAGAGTAGTGCGTCGGCCACTAGCGACTGACTCAGCACCAGCAGCTCGCGCGATGGCATGGCTTAAACAGATGATGGAGCCTAAGCGCAATCAGGGTGATGGTAGTACCATCACGCCAGCACAAGCCTATGGCTTTGACTACCAAGCAAAGGTGAGCGGACGCTTTACGCTTGCGCACCCACGACAAACCGAAAGTGCGACACCGCTCACGGTCCCTCATGTTGCACATGCTGCCGAAGGTTACCGCGGCACAGTAAAAGGAACAGCACCAACTGGGGCGAATCCACGTGAAGTGCGGGCTTATCTCTACAGTGATGCTGAATATGAGCAAGCGACCGTTGTGCCAGCGGTGGTACAGCCGGATGGCACATGGACGCTTGATCTCTCACCTGTCAACCCGGCATTTGCAGGGTCATGGCACTTCCGGTTATACGACAAAGTGACGGGGCAGCAGATTGGCGAGAGCTGGCCGCGACCTGTGACGTATAAGAATCTTGAGGTGCATCTCTACGCGGTATCTGATAAAGAATACCTCCAAGCTACGCAGCCAGCCCAGGCAGATAATACCTTTAGTTTCGATGCAGTAGGTAAGGGGCATAAATTAATTCGCCTCTATGACACGGCAACCAAAACTATCATTGCCGAGTATTTCAAGCCAGAGCTGGTGGGGCTGATTCGCTCGTATGAGTATGCACCAGGTCAAGATGGCTATGGTACACCGCGTGAGTCATACAGCTATGTGTATGATCAGTCGCTGGCGCTACTCGTGGCGATTGGTGCGGATGATCGAGCAATGGCGGATAAACTCGTGCATGGTCTAAGCGCAATCCAAGTCAAGACGGGCGAGCAGAAGGGGGCGTTTCCGGCGAGTGCGCACCAGCTTGATTATACAGGGATCCAGCAGCCGATTTATTATACTGGCGGTATCGCCTTTGTGCAGTATGCGCTCATCCGCTATATGGAAAAATATGGTGACCAGCAAGGGGTGCGCCAGATGATTCTCGATACCTTCCGTTGGCTTGAGACGATGAAGACGACGACTGGTGATGCTGCTGGGCTATTTCGTGGCGGGGTGAAGATTGATAATGGCATCAAGAAGGATATTGCGTGGCATGCTACTGAGCACAACACTGACATGTGGCATGTGTACGAGCGAGCAGCCCGCGTGCTGGGTGATAAGCAGTATGCCCAGAAGGCAGACGAACTTGCCAAAGTGACAGTAGCGAAACTATGGAATACCTCTGAAGGGCGCTTTAACCAAGGGTATAACGACAGTAGTAAGGCGCTCGATACAACAAGCTGGGGTGCGATTTTCCTCAATGCGATTGGTGAATACGACAAAGCTAAGCAAGCACTCGCTCATACTGCCATCTACAAAACAACCGATGGTGCGGCAAAAGGCTACACGCCGTATTTGACAGGTAATTACGTGCCAACCGTATGGTTTGAAGGGACGTATGGTGTAGCACAGGCGCATACTATCGCTGGGGACACGGCCACGGCGCGGGCAATCTTGGCAGACACGTACCCGGCACAGCGGCCCAATGGTGCATGGCAGTACGCATCTAAGGCAGATCTGCCAAATGAGCTAACTAATGCAAACTCAGTGGCATCGACGGCGTGGTATGTGTTGGCGGCCAGCTACCCAGAAGCAATTTGGTCGGAGTGCCGCGCGGCACTGGTGACAAATCCGCTCGATCCAAATAAACCCAACCAGCCCACTCAGCCAGCCAAGCCAAGCCAATTCCACGGCCTCTTGGCTGACACAGGTGTATCGCTCTGGCAATTTGTCCTCGCGACAGCGGTGTTGCTTGCCAGTGGAATGCTATTGGCGCGCTACGTGTGGCGTGCATAATAGCCCTTACTTCAACCCCCGAAAAGTACTTGATTTGACGTTATCATACATCGCGTTGTCTTGAAGGAGTTTCTTCATTGCCTTTACATCGTCAGGCTGGCCAGCTAAGAGATACTGAGCTTTCTTGCCATACGTATCTATCGACTTTTTAAAGTGCTCTTGGCTCTGGGAAAGGCTGGTATTGGTTTCATAGGTCATATTAGCTGTTTTGTTTGCTAGCTCTAAGAGTTCCTTGTCAAAGACCGTTACCCCCTTGTCTAGGTGATAGAGCATGATAGGGCGTTTACCGACCCACTGCCTGACAATTGGTCGCATTGCTGAGATACCGACATCAGAGGCGAAGCAAACCAGCGGCTCGTTGCCGTCTGTAACTGACAAAGAAGATTCCAGCCAACTCATCTTGATCTGGCTACCTGCTGGTAGGCTCGTCAAAGCTTTTTTATAAGGACTACCGCTATTGTGGGTTAGGATAATAATTTCATTATCCTCAGGACTAGAGGCGATACTCAGCCAACGACTTGTCTGTTCATCCTTATGATCATTCTTTTCACCACCAGATGCCGTACTCGGTAGCGTGACCTTGGCATAAGAGCCTGCCTTCCATGTCATATTGTCAGGCTTTGCCAGACGAATGACATGAAGGTCTCCACTAGGGTTTTCGATAGATTTGACCGATAACGTTTGGCCCCTCCCTAAGTAGGCGATGACACCCCAAGCGATAAGGCCTGTAGCCGCAAGAATAGATATAACGATGATTACCATTTTTTTACTCCTTTTCATTATGTAAAATACCTTTCACAAAGTTAGTGGCAAGTACTTCTAGCGTCCTACCGATACCTGGAAAATCGCCTTCCGTGATATGTATATCCATGTAGTAAAACAAATTATAAACCTGTAAAATATCCTGAATCTTTTCCTCTGAATATCCTTCCGCCACCATGCGACTAGTAAAGGTCTCGACTAAAAACTGATGAAAAGTATTGGTTGATTTACCTTTACCTGAAGAATAATAGCTGCGCAGCGTACGAGAAATGGCTGGATTATGCCATTCCGCCAGAATCTTATTGGACGAAACGAGGCTACGTGACTGCTCAAAAATCTGCCTCACAAGTTTGACCAAATCTTGCTGCCAATCGATATCATCCATCATTGCCTGGCGAACGCGGTTATTCTCCTCAACGTACACATCTAGAAAGATAGCCTCCTTATTGTTGTAGTAATTATAAAAAGAACCAACTGCTACACCAGCTTGTTTTGCAATTTCTGAGATCCCGGCCTCCTTATAACCCTTTTTTGAGAAGACATTATAGGCGGCGGTTTTTAATGCTTGCTTCTTGTCCAATGCTCGTGACTCCCTCATTGATAATGTTCTGAATGAATAAATTTTTATATTCATTCATAGTATATTAAAACAATAACGGGTCTGTCAATAGAGGGATTTTCTTGATTATCTTTTGCTTGGTAGCTCGATTGATGAGCTTACCTCATTAAGTGCCATGTAGCCTGGATTGAGTGCGATTCAGTAAAGATCGATACCTGAACTAACGAGAGTGTGTCATTGGCTCTGTATCTTATCCACCAGCTTCGTCAGCTTCACGCCACCGTACATCCAGTGGTCGGCGCCGCGGTATGCACCGGAGTTGTTGACTTCGCCGCGTTGGGTGTAGATTAGGCGGGTCAGGGCAGACAGGCGCCAGATTTTGCCGCCGTAGGATGCTTCGCGTGGGCCGGCTACAATAGCGGTGATAGTTGGGTCTTTGATGAAGCAGATGGTTGCGCCCTTTTCGATGCCTTTTTTGTAAAAGCTAAAGCGCTGGTCTTGCTGATGCGCGGTGGTAACGGCTTCGAACGAGTCGGCCTTGCTGGTGGATTGAGCTGGCTTGGGGTAAATTTGCGTGCCATCAAGGGCGAGCAGCAGCCGCTGGATAAGATACTCATCGAGCGCAAAGAACTCGCTCCGGCCAATGCGGTGTTTGCTAAAGACTTCGTGCAGGAGCTGCTCCTTCTTGTGGTAATTATCTACCTCAATGGCGACCAGCCGCTGCAGCCCAGTGATATTAGAATAGCCGTTGGACTCAAGGTACTGCATGCGTGCCTCGAAGCGGTCGGCGCTGGTCTTGCCAATCTTGACCAAGCCATCGATGGCACTGGTCATAACATAAATCACTCCGCGCGGCTCGGACATGATTTTATTGTAGCAGACTATGGGGTAAGGGAACAACCGACGACGATAAGGTGCTCAAACCAGCCTCGTTAATTAGGCTTGCTTGCAGTATAATGAGGGGCATGGCAACAGGAGATAATCGTAAAGAACAAGAACGTACTAAGCTTCACAATACTATTTGGAAGATTGCTAATGAATTGCGCGGGTCAGTGGATGGCTGGGATTTTAAGGCGTATGTCTTGGGATTCTTGTTTTACCGGTTTATATCGGAAAATTTAGTCAATTATATTAATGCCGAAGAACGCAAAACTGGTGCAGCTGACTTTAATTATGCTGAACTGAGCGATGATCAAGCGGAGTTCGGTCGTAAGGATACGGTAAACGACAAAGGATTTTATATTTTACCAAGCGAGCTGTTTGAGAATGTCCGTAAACGCGCCAAAAATGACGAAAATTTGAACGAAACACTCAGTAAAATATTCCGTAACATTGAGCAGTCAGCTAAAGGTTTTGATAGTGAGGATGATTTTCGCGGGTTGTTTGACGACTTGGACGTCAATAGCAATAAACTTGGTCCGACCGTCGCCAGACGCAATGAGCGATTGGTGAAGCTGATGGACGCTATTGGCGAATTGGAGCTTGGCAAATTTGAAGATAATACCATTGATGCCTTCGGTGACGCATACGAGTATCTGATGACCATGTATGCTGGTAATGCCGGAAAATCTGGGGGCGAGTTCTTCACGCCACAAGAAGTGAGCGAACTTTTGGCAAAAATTACTGTTGTCGGTAAGACCTCGGTGAATAAAGTATATGACCCAGCGGCAGGTTCCGGCTCACTACTGCTAAAGTTTGCGAAAGTCTTGGGCAAGGATAATGTCCGGCAAGGCTTTTATGGGCAAGAGATTAACATTACGACCTACAATCTTTGCCGCATCAACATGTTCCTGCATGACATTAATTATGAAAAATTTAACATTGCTCACGGTGATACGCTGAAAGATCCAAAGCACTGGGATGACGAGCCCTTTGATGCGATTGTCTCAAATCCGCCATATAGCATCAAATGGGACGGCGATAGTAATCCAACGCTCATCAATGACCCTCGCTTTAGCCCAGCTGGAGTCTTGGCACCGCGCAGTAAGGCCGACTTGGCATTCACGATGCATATGTTGAGCTGGCTCAGCGAGAGCGGTACGGCAGCGATTGTCGAATTTCCTGGCGCGCTATACCGCGGTGGAGCTGAGGCAAAAATTCGCAAATACCTGGTAGATAGTAATTATGTTGATACCGTCATCCAATTGCCGCCAGATTTGTTCTTTGGTACGACGATTAGCACTTGTATCCTTGTTTTGAAAAAGAGCCGGGCGACAAATGACATATTGTTTATTGATGCTAGCGCTGAGTTTGTGCGTAAAGGCAATAAAAATAAGCTGAGCGAGGAAAATCGTCAAAAGATTCTGGGCAGCTTCACCGATCGGCAAAATATCGATTACTTTGCGAAAGTTGCCGTTTATGAAGATATCGTCGCTAATGACTATAATCTATCAGTAAGTTCGTATGTTGAGGCGGAAGATACGCAAGAAGTGATCGACATCACTGAACTCAATGCTGACATTGCAAAGATCGTGGCTCGCCAGTCTGAATTGCGCACAGAGATCGATTCGATAGTTGCGGACCTTGAAAGGGATAATGATGATGCGAGATAACGGCAATGTCATTGTCTATGTTGATGATAACGGTAAACCACAAGTTGATGTGCGGTTTCAGGACGAGACGGTTTGGCTGACGCAAGCACAGTTGGTTGACTTGTATCAATCAAGTAAAGCGAATGTTAGTGAGCATATAAAAAATATCTTTGACGAAGGTGAACTTGATAAAAATTCAGTTGTTCGGAAATTCCGAACAACTGCCTCCGACAGCAAGAATTATGAAGTAAATTACTATAATCTCGACATGATTATCTCGCTTGGCTACCGCATCAAGTCAAATATTGCCACCAAGTTTCGTATCTGGGCGACCGATCGTTTGCGGGAATATATCACCAAAGGTTTCGCTATTGACAGTGAGCGTCTTAAAAATCTTGGCGGCGGTAATCACTGGAAAGAATTGCTTGATGAAATTCGCGATATTCGCAGTAGTGAAAAAGTTCTCTATCGCCAGGTACTGGATTTATATGCTACCGCAGAAGACTACGACCCAAAAACTGACCAATCACAAAGATTCTTTGCCATAGTGCAAAACAAACTACACTATGCAGCACATGGCAATACGGCCGGCGAAGTGATTTATTATCGTGTTGACAGTGATAAGCCTTTTGCGGGAATGACTAATTTCAAAGGTAAACAGCCGACCCGGGCAGAGGCTATGATAGCAAAGAACTATCTCAGCCAAAAAGAATTGAAAGTTCTCAACAATCTAGTCTCAGCTTATTTTGATATTGCTGAAATTAACGCCATGGAAGAAAAACCGATGAGTATGGCTGATCATCTTCGCGAGCTTGATACCATTCTTAGTTCTACTGGTCGCAAACTGCTAGACAGTGCTGGAAAAATCAGCACTAAGCAAGCTAAAGAGAAAGCGTTGGCTGAGTACCGTAAGTATAAGGCGAAAAATTTGAGTGGTGTGGAAGAGGACTATCTGGAGAATATTAAGAAAACAGCTAAGAAGTTGAAAGGCGTAGCCTAGCTAACGCAATAATGTGAGGATATTAGGAGTATGATCAAATCAGTTATTTTTCATAACTTTCGAAACATGCAAGATAAGAAGTTTATTTTTAACGATAAGCTAAATATCATTATCGGAAAGAATAATAGTGGAAAAACAAATATACTCGAAGGTATAAAATTAGCATTCAGTGCCATAAACAACTCCTATATGAAAGTCGATAAAAGCGATTTTTATAAAGGAGATGATAATAATCCGATCGAGATAATATTAGAGCTAAATAAAGATTCAATACCGAGTTTTAATATACCACTACCCGACGGGACTGAGAAATGTGGGTTCAAGGTTGTAATTAAAAAAGCTCCAAGAGGTAGGTATATAAAAGAATTCTTCGACATAGAGGGAAACACTGTCAATCGTGATGTAGTTTATGCTGATGATAAAGTGCCAGATGTCCATATGATACCATTGATGCGCATAGAGGATGTTGTATCGCCCGGTTTGATTACCGGGGTAAGAAACTTGCTCGACTCAGAAGAGGAGTATGAAGCTTTCCGTCAAAGTTCACGAGAAGGCATAAAAGAGCAAATAAAAGGAAAAGTGGATAAATTTAAAGATTTAGCTAAAAAGTTTAATTTTGATCTTGATATAGATTCAACTGTACCAGAGATAAGTAACGAAAAACTATACGTTGTTGATGGAGAAGATACCGCCTACAAACATAAGGTAGGCTCAGGATATAGGGCAATAGCGAACATATTATTGAACACCTTAAGTGGGAAAAACACAGTAATCCTACTAGATGAGATAGAAAACCATCTTCATCCAGCGTTGTTGAGAAATTTAATTTCTGAAATGAAAAGTGAGGCGTTTAGGAATGTATTTATCTTAGCCACTACCCACTCACCAGTTGCTGTAAATGAGTTCAAAGTTGAAAGAATTATAGATTCAATAAAAGGCAGTATATCGGATCTAATTATCAATGAAGATATCCTTAATAAACTTAATGTGTTTCTGTGTCCAAGTAGAGGCGAAATGTTGGTTGCAGACAATATAGTATTAGTTGAAGGCTATTCAGAGGAAATACTATTACGAAAATATGTAAGCGATAAGAAACTAAATTGGACGATTGTTAATGTGGCTGGAATTATGTTTGAGCCATATGTTATATTAGCTCAATCTTTGGATAAGAGGTGTGTTGTAGTAAGCGACAACGACAGAGCTCAGAGTGATAATGGTGAGGAGCCAACTTCAAGGTTTAAGAATCTAAGAGAATTGTGTGAGGAACGTGGAATTACTATTATAAAGGTCGATAACACACTTGAGACTGACTTGTATAATAACGGTAAGCTTTCGGAATACACGAATTATCTTAAGCCGCACGCAAATCACGCAGATATTATGGTTATGAAAGACGGTAAATCTAAAGCCAGCTTTGCACTGGAATTCGTTGATAGTCTTGATTTATCAGATTGGCATGTCATAAAGGAAATTACAGATGCATTCAAAGAAGGTGATTAAATGCGTTGCCGGATCTGGCAAGACGACCGATTCAATAAGGTTTATGAAATCTAATAAGAACGGTTTATATCTAGCATTCAATAATAAAGTGGTGAATGAAATCTCTAATGCTGGATATCTTGGGCTGACTATAGATTCATTATTTTTCTCGTATATCTTATCAAAAATGCTTACTTTTATACCGCTTGCTGCCAATTGCAAGGGTGTAGTATTAAATCAGGAGGCTACAAGAGAGTCAATTCAAAAAAAGAATGCGAGAAATATTAAGTTTAGTCCCGACGGTACTATAAAGAACCAAACTAGCGTAGTGAATGCTACTCTTAATGATACTGTGGTGAGCATTGCAACCAGAAACTTCCCTAATCGTGATGCGCTTGAATATATATTTAATAATGAACTTCATGTGACGTATGACCAAGCAGGAGCTTTAGGCGGTTTTTTGATAAAAAAATATCCAGAGCAAATTCTGTGGATTTTAAGATCTAGGTTTGACTATATTATAATCGATGAAGCTCAAGACCTGAAGCCGGGTTTTAGAGAGGATTTTGCAAAGCTTTTATATGATAATGATTTTCCCGTAAGACTACTTGGAGATAGTAACCAAAACATAAATGGCGGTGGAGATTGGTTTAATCAGCTTAACCCTGATGAGGAAAAGACTCGAAGTTGTCGATGCCCTGATGGTATCTGTGAATGGATTAGGCGAGTTGTTGGTGTAGAAATTTATGGAAAAGACAGCGATGGTATTGTCCGTAAAGTTACAGTTGAAACGATAAAAGATTTAGATAACGGTAGGCGTGTCCTACTTTACTATACGAAAAGAAGTAATAATGAGTATATAGATAATTGGTCCGGTGAAGTGTATACGATTAAAAAGGCAAAAGGTCTGACGATCAAGCAAGATATTGTGATTTTAGCTAATGACTTAAAAACTAATAATCTCTATACTGCTATGACAAGAACGACAAGCAATGTCTATATGACGGTAACTAAATTAAATGGAAGAACTATAAGATGCGATTAGTAAAGGAGAGTTATGAGTAAAATTGATGATTTAATTAAAGAGATGTGTCCGGATGGAGTTGAACTGATAGAGTTAAATAAGGTCACTAAGTATGAGCAGCCAACTAAATACATAGTACGATCCAGTATTTACAATGATAGTTTTTCTACACCCGTCTTAACAGCCGGCAAAACATTCATACTTGGATATACTGATGAATCAAGTGGTGTTTATAACGCTTCTGTCTATCCTGTGATTATATTTGATGATTTTACCACGGCTAATAAATGGGTGGATTTCGATTTTAAGGTTAAATCTTCAGCCATGAAAATGATTACTTCAGCAGATGAGAGTGCTGTGTTACTTAAGTATATCTACTACTGGTTGAATACATTACCAAGCGGTCTTGTAGAGGGTGATCACAAGCGGCAGTGGATAAGTTCTTGGTCAAAGAAAAAAATCCCTATTCCGCCTCTTGAGGTTCAGAAAGAGATTGTGCGTGTGCTAGACTCGTTTACAGAGCTAGAAGCAGAGCTAGAAGCAGAGCTAGAAGCAGAGCTAGAAGCGAGAAAGAAGCAGTATGAATATTATCGTGATACACTCCTGACGTTTAACGAGAGGGAGAGTAAAATTGGTGATTTAATTAAAGAGCTGTGTCCAAAGGGGGTAAAATACGAAAGAATTAAAGACGTCTATTCACGTCTCAAGGGGACGCCTATTACTGCTGGTAAAATGAAAGAGATTGCTAATCCAGATGGTGATATTCGAGTGTTTGCAGGTGGTCGTACTGTTATTGATGCGTTTGAATTTGATATTCCGAACGCAAATATTACCAAGGTCCCTGCTGTACTTGTTCAGTCGAGGGGTGTAGTTGATGTGGTTTACTATGACAAACCTTTTACATTTAAAAATGAAATGTGGGCTTATACTCACAATAATCAAGATTCTATAAAATATTTATATTATGTACTGAAAAATCATAAAGAATACCTTCGTGATGCCGCATCTGGTATGGGCTCTTTGCCTCAGATATCACTCAAGGTTACTGAAGAATTAAAAATCCCTATCCCGCCTCTCGAACAACAAAAGCAAATTGTCTCTATCCTTGATAAATTCGACGCACTCGTAAATGACATTTCTGTTGGTTTGCCAGCGGAGATTGAAGCCCGTCGCAAGCAATACGAATATTACCGCAATAAATTATTAACATTCAAAGAGTTGGAGTGTTCAAAATGAAATATGATGTGATCGCTGAAAATAGCGATAGCACTGTCGTCAGCGACTACGTCTCGCCGTATCAGCGGGCGACAAGTTACCAGAGCGAGGCGGAACTAGAGCAAGGGTTGATCAAACAATTGCAAACGCAGGCGTATGAATATTTGCCAATCAAGAGCGAGGATGACTTAATACAGAATCTGCGCACGCAGCTGGAGAAGCTGAACGATTACATATTTACCGACGCTGAGTGGAAGCGGTTCTTCGTAGAGCGGATCGCCAATGGCAATGAAGATATCGCCGACAAGACCTTCAAGATCCAGGAAGACAGTACACAATTATTGCAACGCGATAATGGCGAGGTGATTAATATTCGCCTGCTAGATAAAACGAACATTCACAGGAACTGTTTGCAGGTAATCAATCAATACGAGGTATCGGGCGCACGGGATAATCGCTATGATGTGACGCTACTGGTGAATGGTTTGCCGCTCGTGCATATCGAGCTAAAAAGGCGCGGTGTTCCCCTAAAGGAAGCCTTCAATCAGATTGATCGTTATCAGCGGGATAGTTTTTGGGCGGGTAGCGGGCTGTTTGAATATGTGCAGCTGTTTGTGATTAGTAACGGTACTCATACGAAGTATTACAGCAATACGACGCGCTGGCAGCATATTAATGAGGCGGGTAAATCGGATTCGCGTCGCAGTAAAAAGACCAGCAATAGCTTTGAATTTACCAGCTGGTGGGCGGATGCTAATAATCGCCCGATTACTGATTTGATAGATTTTACGGCGACTTTTTTGTCCAAGCATACGCTACTGAACGTGCTAACGAAGTATTGCGTATTTAGCAGCGATAAATTATTGCTGGTGATGCGTCCGTACCAGATCGTGGCGACCGAGCGTATTCTGAATCGCATCCAGATCGCCACAAATTACAAAAAACTCGGTACAACTGAAGCTGGCGGTTATGTGTGGCATACCACAGGTAGCGGTAAGACGTTGACGAGTTTTAAGACGGCTCAGCTGGCGAGTAAGCTGGACTATATTGATAAGGTGCTTTTCGTGGTTGATCGCAAAGACCTCGACTACCAAACGATGAAAGAGTACGACAAGTTTCAGGAGGGCGCAGCGAATAGTAATACTAGCACGCGGGTTTTGACGAGGCAATTGGGCGACCCAAACGCTAAAATTATCATTACAACCATCCAAAAGCTCGACACGTTTATTAAGCGCAATCAAGGCCACAAGGCGTTTGATGATCACATTGTTATCATCTTTGACGAGTGCCACCGTTCACAATTCGGCGATATGCATCATGCTATAACCAAAAGTTTTCGTAATTATCATTTGTTTGGTTTTACTGGTACGCCGATATTTGCTGATAATGCGTCTAGTGGCGGGCGAGTTGATCTACGAACCACCGAGCAGGCGTTTGGTGATAAGTTGCATACCTACACCATAGTTGATGCGATTACTGATAAGAATGTGTTGCCGTTCCGAATTGACTACATTCGGACGATTCGCGAGGCGGACGAGGTCGATGATCAACAGAAAGTGCGAGATATTGATCGTGAGCGGGCCTTAAACGCCCCAGAGCGTATTCGTAATGTTGTGCGATATATTTGTGAGCATTTTGATCAAAAAACTATGCGCAACGCCAAATCGTACGCGTTTACGCGGCTGATGAATGTGCATGAAGTTGCGTCGGTGCAAAATAGAGTAGCAGTTGAAGAGGTGAAAGATAAAATTCGACTAAGTGGATTTAATTCAATTTTTGCGGTGAGTTCAATTGATACGGCCAAGCTTTATTATAATGAGTTTAAGTGCCAGCAAGCTAGCCTTCCCGAGGTGAGGCGGCTAAAAATAGCTACAATTTATAGCTACGGAGCCAATGATCCTGATCTAGAAATGGACGGCATGGATGATGAAAATTCGGAACGTACTGATGGGCTTGATGTTTCGTCGCGTGATTTTCTGGAGGGCGTAATTCGTGATTATAATGCAACGTTTGGCACGAATTATGATACCAGTGCTGAGCGATTTCAGAATTACTATAAAGACGTGAGTCTGCGGATGAAGAATCGAGAGATTGATTTGTTGATCGTGGTGAATATGTTTTTGACAGGCTTTGATGCCACGACGTTGAATACGCTGTGGGTTGATAAAAACTTGCAAATGCACGGACTGATTCAGGCGTATTCGCGGACGAATCGTATCCTTAATTCAATTAAAACCTATGGAAATATCGTGACATTTCGCAATTTGGAGGATGCGACCAATAAAGCTTTAGCACTTTTTGGCGACAGAGATGCGAAGGGTGTTGTATTGCTGCGTCCTTTCCGGGATTACTATGAGGGCTATGAAGACACTGGAAAGAAAATGCCGGGTTATGTTGATTTGATCGTGGAGCTAAAAGATAAATTTCCAGTGGGCGAGATGATTACTGGTGAGCAAGAACAAAAGGAATTTGTGAAGCTATATGGTGCAATTCTGAGGGTGAAGAATATTCTGTCTAGCTTCGACGAGTTTATTGGCCAAGAGATTTTGAGCCAGCGAGATGTGCAAGATTATCACAGCATGTACATTGACCTCTATAATGAACTGCGACCGAAATCTGATGAGAGTAAGGAGAATATCAATGACGATGTGATATTTGAAATGGAGCTTATCAAGCAGGTTGAGATAAATATTGATTACATCCTGGAATTGATTCGGCAGTATCACGATAGCCACTTGAATAATAAAGAGATTTTGGTCGATATTGATAAAGCCGTTAACTCATCTATAGAGTTGCGTAATAAAAAGGATTTGATCGAGCAGTTTATTGCGTCGCTTACCGTTGATAGTTCGGTTGACGGTGATTGGCAGGAGTTTGTAAAATCAAGGAAAATCAAAGAACTAGACCAGATTATTAATGATGAAAAATTAGATAAAAAAGCGACATATAGGTTTGTTGAAAATGCTTTTCGCGACGGATACATACAATCAACCGGCACAGGTCTATCGCGGATACTGCCACCAATGTCTCGTTTTTCGCCTAGTGGAGAGCGTAGCAAAAAACGTGAAACAGTGCTGGAAAAATTGAGATATTTCTTTGATCGATTCTTTGATGTTTCAAGCGGGAAGTTGTGAGGATGACGTGACTTTATAAAAATACAATAAGTATAGGAATATTAAGTTATGACTTCAGCAGGAAATGAATTTTATTGGGGTATTGTTGTTGCATCGTTGGCATACCTGGTAAAGAATTTTGTGTTTGACCAAATATTGGAATACCAGAGAGTAAAAGGAAGAATTCGGAATCGTTTGCGATACTATGCAAATGTTATTCATGGTACTAACCTAAATGAAAAGTTTATACAGGAAGTGCGGTCAGAATTTCGGCAGTTGAGCTGTGATTTAGAAGAGAAATACTTTGCTGTTTTTATATTGGTAAGGCTAAAAGTTGTTCATTGGTTATTTGGGCTACCGTCGAAAAAAGATGTTATTGAAGCTGCCAAGAGTCTCATCTATTTATCAAATAGTGTTGGTGATAAAGGTGAAAACCGTGAAAGTCCTGTAAAACTTCAAGAGGAAGTTGATAAAGTAAAGGATCTTTTGTCAATAGGAAGTAGTGAGAATATAGTTGATAATATACGAAGATTCTTTAAAAGAAAAGGTGAAACTTCTTAACCATGAAAATCTCCGTCCATCTCAAACCCAACTCCCGCCACCGCGAAGAAGTCGTGGTGGGTAGCGACGGTACGTATGTCATCTACACTAAAGCGCCGGCGATTGAGGGTCGGGCGAATGCGGCGGCTACCAAACTGCTGGCTAAGCATTTTGGCGTGGCGCAGTCGAGGGTGAAGCTAGTGCGAGGTGCGACGTCGAAGCATAAGGTGTTTAATATCGATAACGTAGCTCTATAAAACACATGGGCGTGGTTGGATACAAAGCATCCAACAAATGACAATAATGCAGATTTTGCAAACAGTACATTGCCGATAATTTTAGCTCCTACGAGAAAAGTGAGGTGTGATGAAACGCTGACATTTAAATCACAAGTGTCCATTATTCTCCTTGTGTCAGCTCTTGTCTTGATTGTCATGATCACTAATCCCAAAATGTTTCATAACAGTACGGTAGTCCTCTCTTATAATGCTTATTTGTATAAGCGTAAGAAAGAAGAGTAGATACTCAAAAAAATCTTAATATTCAGGTGTATATCCCTACGGATAATTCACACCTGGCGTAGTTTTGCCCAGCAGCGCCTGCACGGTAACGAAGCGATAGCCTTGCTGCTTGAGTGTGCTGAGGATGCAGGGCACGGCATTGACAGAGGTGGGGTGGATATCGTGCATGAGGATGATGGCGCCTGGCCGCGCACCAGCAACGGCACGGTTGCAGACAATCGTGCTATTGCGATCGGCCCAATCGCGCGTATCGATCGACCACAAGATGGAGGCCATACCGCGCTGGCGTAGCTGCTCGAGGACGACGCTATTCACTGCGCCATATGGTGGACGCATAATGGTCGGTGCAACACCTGTTGCTTGGGTGATGGCATTGTTGGTTCGGTCGATCTCGCTACCGATTGCTTCTGCGCTATACTGCGGCAGTACTGGGTGGCTCCACGAGTGATTACCGAGCTGGTGACCACTGGTATGGATGCGGCGCACGACGTCAGCACGGGCTGCAACTTTGCTGCCGATCATGAAGAATGTGCCTTTTGCACCATATTGGTCTAGGGTATCAAGCAGCTCGTTGGTGTATGGTCCAGGCCCGTCGTCGAAGGTGAGGGCGATGCAGGCTTGAGCGCAGGACGCAGAGGGCGCTGGTGAGGCTGGTGCAGGGGTAGCAATTGGCTTGGGCTGCGGCTTGGGCAGGGCAGGAATGGTGGCAATTTGCCGCGCCTGGGTGGTTTGCAATGCAGCGAGGATGCTGGTGAAGGGGAGAGAGATCGTCATTGTGCCATACGATGACGGCACGAGCGCAGCTTGGCTAAAGGGCCAGGCAAGCGCATTGTCATTGGTAATAGTGAAGTTGGTAAGTGCGTCTTCTGTGACCATTTCGCCAAGATCGACGGCTGGCTGTTGGCGCTCGGCAATCGTGGCAGCAACGGAGCGCTGCGCCGCATCAATGACAGTGCGGAGATATGCGGTGTTGCCACCAACGAGGTCGCGCAGGGTGATAGCCGCGCCCGTCTGCTTGTTGAATGTCCAAAATCGGGTGAAGCTGGCGGGGTGAGCACCGTGAGTGTCTTGGTTAGCTTGGACAATAACGGATAGGGCAGTATTGGTATTGTGGGTAATTTGGTAACTAATTGCCTCGGTCATTGGTCGGTGGAAGGTGCGGCCAGCTGCGACGCTTTGGCGAAACTCGTGGTCGAGCTGGTCAATGGCGCTAGCGACGGTGGTGTCGATCGTGCGGTTGCCTGTCAGTGGATATTCGAGTGAAGCTTTTTCTTTGGCAGAGGTGCGGCTGACCAGCTTCGAGCGGATGCCTTGGTAGTGCGAATCGACGAAGGAGTATTTCTCATCTGTTTTGTCGGTTGTGCGGGCGGCTGGCGGGGAAGGTCGCGGTGCAGTAGGCCGCACCACGTGGACGATAACAAGGGTAACAATGAGGCCACATAATGCACAGGCAAGTAGCGCAAGCAAGATAATCATGCGGCGTCGCGCTTGGGTGCAGCGTTTGTGGTGCCGCTGCAAACGCGATGCTGGTGAGGGAGATTGACGCTCCATACCGCTAGTATAGCAAAATAATGAGCATAAGCGCCATAGATATGATGATTATGCTCGCACCTATTGCACCAGCGCAGCCTATGGTATAATTTAGGCAGAATATGGGACCACAACAGCCGCGATTCAATAGTTTTCCCGAGCAGCCTCGGGCAAACAACCAGAATATCTACCGTTCGCCAGCGCCTCAGGCGCATGAGCGGCTTCCTGCGTTGATGCCTGAGCGTCGGAGCGAGCAACAGCCTGCTGACACGCATGAAATGATGCCGATGGTCTCGCAGAGCCTCACGCTGCCAGCTCTGCCTACCACGGTTATTGCTGCGCCACAGCCCGACCCAGATACGACTGTCACAGCTGCTCCTGCAACTGCTGCAGACGAAGATCTGATTGAGAAAGATTGGGTTATTAAGCTCAAGCAGATCATTAAGGATACTCAAGACGACCCCTACCAGCGCGAGCAGCAGGTCAGTGCTCTGCAGCGCGACTATATCTACAAACGCTATGGGCGCAAAATTGGCGCAACGGAGAACTAGATGAATACCGTCACCACATTCATTATTGTTTTTGGCTCGGCTGGCCTTATTCTTATCATCTTGTTTGTTGCCTTTATCGTTTATCGCAACAGTATGCGCGAGGCTAAGAACTACGAGCGCGGTCTTAAGATGGTGCCGATTCTCATCCACTTGCCGCCTGCTAGTGACGATATCGACGGCGGGGGGCGCGACAAGCGTGACCTCACAGAAGAGGTGCTATCGCAGGCCCAAGTGATGTACAACATCATTGCGAGTACCAGCACTAAGGGCTTTATGAGCCGGATCTATGGACAGCGTCATGTGTCATTTGAGATTGTGGCGCGCGAGGGACTAGTGTATTACTATGCAGTGGTGCCAACAGTGCTGACGGACACAGTGCGTCAGGCAATTGCTGCAGCTTACCCATCGGCACGGCTCGAGGAGGTGTCGGAGCATTCGGTGTTTAGTAAGGTAGGCAAGGCGAGTGGGACGATTGGTGGTGAGTTTACTCTGCGCAAAGAATTTATTTATCCGATTTCTACCTATATGGAATCTAAGCGCGATGCGTCGCGGGCGCTGCTTAATGCAGTGTCTTCGGCTGGGCGCGAGGATGGGGTGGGAATCCAATTCTTGATCCGCCCAGCGTATGAGAAGTGGACGAAGCGCTCCATCTCGGCTGCTGAGCAGATCGTCAAGAACAAGGGTGAGAAAAAGAGTAGTGGTGGCAGTGGCCTCTCGGCGCGTGATGTTATGCAGGCGCTGTGGAAGCCACCCGAGCCGAACGACAAGAAGGAATTCCAAGCCGAGAAGCCGCTCAGTGCGGTGGAGCAGGCTAAGGTTGATGCCATCCAAGAGAAGATTCGCTACCCCGGCTATGAGGTAATGATCCGCGTGGTAGTATCGTCCAATACGGCGGCGCGCTCACAGGTGCTGCTCAAGAATATCGTGGCGGCGTTTGCACTATTTGATTCGCCAAGCTTCAATGGCTTTAAGTTTAACCTGACCAAGAATGTCGACGAGCTCGCGACGGCCTTTATCTTCCGATTCTTCCCGCAGGCAAATAACCGCGATATTCTCAACTCGGTGGAGCTTGCCACCCTCTTCCACTTGCCAGACCAAAATAGCATTCCTACCTCGCAAGTCAAGCGCCAGATGAGTAAGCAAGTCGACGGCCCGACAGAGGTAATGGAGACGGGGCTGCTGCTTGGCTACAATGAGTTCCGCGGTGTGCGTAAGCCAATCCGCCTAGCAGATAAAGACCGTCGGCGACACATCCACATCATTGGTCAGACGGGTGTGGGTAAGTCGGTCTTGCAAGAGAACTTGGCCTACCAGGATATGCTGGCGGGGCGAGGCTTTGCCTTGGTCGATCCGCACGGTGACTTAGCTGAGGCATTGCTTGCCAAGGTACCGCGTGATCGGGTGGAGGATATTGTCTACTTCGACCCAGGTGATATGAGCAACCCGATTGGCCTTAATATGTTTGAGTTCGACCACCCCGACCAAAAGGACTTCCTGGTGCAGGAGGCGATCAACATGCTGTACGGCTTGTACGACCCAGGCCACACTGGTATCGTTGGGCCACGCCTAGAGCACATATTCCGTAACTGTGCGTTGCTGCTGATGGCCGATCCTGCGGGCGGGACGTTCGTCGACGTGCCAAAGCTACTGGTGGATGAGCAATTCCGCAATGCCAAGCTCAAATATGTGACGGATCGGCAGGTGCTCGACTTTTGGACGAAAGAGTTCCCGGCCTCGCAGCGCTCCAACGAAGCTGGTGATTTGATTAGCTGGGTGATCTCCAAGTTTGGTCCATTTATTAGCAACGATGCAATGCGTAACATCATTGGTCAAACCAAGAGTGGCTTCAACTTCCCTGAGATTATGAATAACAACAAGATTTTGCTTGTTAACCTCTCCAAAGGTAAGATGGGTGATCTCAACTCGAAGCTGCTTGGTATTATCTTTGTCATGAAGTTCCAGGCGGCGGCGATGGCTCGGGCTAATATCCCCGAGCACGAGCGCAAGGACTTTACGCTCTACGTTGACGAGTTCCAGAACTTTGCCACCGATAGCTTTGAGACGATCCTCAGTGAGGCACGTAAGTATCGCTTGAGTTTGGTCTTGGCCAACCAGTTTATGACACAGCTCAAGGAAGAACTGCGCGAGGCTATCCTTGGTAACGTTGGTACAACTATTACCGGACGAATTGGTACGACTGATGCTGAGATTATGGTTAAGCGCTATACGCCTGTCTTTACTGCCGAAGATTTGACCAAGCTACCAAACTTCGAGTCGGTCTGTGTGGCGCAGATTAATGGCACACCGTCAGCACCATTTAGTATGGCGTGGATTCCGCCAATGGGTGAACCAAACCAGCAATTGAGCGGTGCTCTCAAGAAACTCTCGGCCGCGAAGTACGGCCGGCCACGCGACCAAGTTGAGCGCGATATAGCTGCCCGCATTAGTGTGCAGCAGCCCAGCCAGCCAGCAGCCGGAGCAGGGCGCCCAGGGGGTGCAGCTGGAGCTGGCGGTGGGTCGTCCTTCCTCGATGAATGGCTAGCTAAGCGCAAGCAGATGAATGCAAAGAAACCGCAATCGGCTGCAGCACCATCAAGTGCACAAACATCTCGGCCCGGTAGCCCGGCTGCTCAACCAGCTCGGCCACAAACCGCGCCAGCTTCTTCAGCTCAACCATTGCGTGCTCAACCAGCCGTGCCATCGGCTTCTTCGCTCTCCCAAGCACCACGGCCACAGCCAGCTAGCGCTCCCCGCACTATGCCAAATCCAAGCGCGTCATCTCCATCGTCGGCTGCTCAGCCTGCTCCACCACCGTCACCAGCGGTGCAAGATGCGCTGGATAGAGCACGTCATGCTGCGCGGCCCAATATCCTTGGTGGCCAGCCGGCCGAGGCGCGTGCTCAGCCTACTCCACCAGTCGCACCATCGCCTGCTCCCGAGCCAGTTATGCCATCGCCAGAAGAGCTAGAGCGCGAAGCTCTGCGCCGTCAAGGCACTCTCAACACGCATGGCGACCTGAGCGGCGAGCCACAGGAAGTGTCGATCAAGCTGCATTGATAAGCACTTAATACAGGTGATAGAGAACACAAGAGGCAAGCATAATATTTTGATGTTCGTTATTGTGCGTATTATACTCAGTCTATGAAAACTCATTATGTTTTACAAAAGTTGTTTCAGGGGCAACAGTATGTCGGCGACGATTGGGAACTGGATCCTGACAACACAACGTGCCGAAACAAACTCACGTCTGCGACGACAATGTTCGGCGCCGACGACACTTGCCCTTGGTGCATTGAACTTGGAGTTGGATTCACTCTACAAAAATATGTCGAAATCGGCGACCCGTATCTTATAGAAGGCAGTCGTTACGTCCTTACTGTCTGCTCGCCGTCTTTCGTTGATGATCCACGTGGCAGGTGGTACTTTGAAGACGATAATGAGGCAAAGCCCCTGATTATGAATACGCTTGATTATGATGTTATCTCTGAGTTCGTTCGAACGAAACTAGAGGAGTACATTTTTACGCCGACACCTGATCTTCCGTGTGGAGATGATATAGAATTTCACAATGTCACGAAACACTGGCTCTTTGATACAGATTGGGAGGATTATTATCGATAGTTCTTTTGTCAAAGATACTCCTTAGATATTTGAGCTATTCGTTAGCGACTCTGACAGTGATATCGTTCGCTCATGACATACGTAACAACCGTCGCTTAAGTACTTCTCTCTAGTCCGAGCGACTCCCTTAGAACATTGACATTTTATCAATAGAGCACTATTCACACGAGAAGTGCACATTATTAGTATTTGAATCATGTTGTTGAGCGAGCAGTGATTTGCAGAGGTAAGCTACACATTTCGCCGACCAAGCATCATCATGCGCACAAAGTCGAAGGCGAGGCCGCAGAGCCAGCCGAGGGCGAAGGCGGCAATGGATTCGGCACCAGAGAGTGGATAGCCGTTGAAGCGGGCGATGAGGTAGATGGCTAGGGTGAGTACGAAGGCGGCAACGGCGCCAGATAGGAGGGCGTTGGGCCGGGCAACGGTGCTGCCAGTGACTTCGCTTGCTTTCTCGATGGCTGGGTTGTGGATGACTTTGCTAAAGGCGCGGCTTGAGGGCGAGAGCTGAGACTGGACGGCTGCCATGGTTTTGTCGAAGCGTTCTTGCTGGGCAGCCGGGCTGGTTTGGCGTTGGCGCTCGGCGCGCTGTTGTTCGCGGGTTTCGTGCTGGCGGCGCTCGGCTTCGGCAGTGGCTCGTTCTTGCTCGGCAGCTTGCTCGTAGACTTTCTCAGCTTCGTGGCGAGCGGCCCTAAGGGTTTCGTGTCGCTGACGCGTTTCGCCCTGGAGGCTGGGGTGCTCTAACTGGCGGTGTTCGCCAGATTGGCGTAGGGCGGTTAGCTGCTCAGCACGTGATTGCTCGATGGTTTGCTCGGTGTGGTGCTCGGGTTGGCGCTTGGTGGTAAATCGTTCTGCCATTGGTTTCTCCTTGGTTAGATTGTTCCGGCGTTAAAGTTGCGGCGTACGAGGCGGATCTCGGTGCTGAGCTGGCGCGAGCGGGCGTAGAAGAAGACTACCACTGCAAGGACGATGCCGGCAAAGATGATATTCTCGCTGCTACCAGTGTGGGGCAGCTCCGTCACCACTTGCTCGACGACGCGCTTCTCAGCAGGGCAATCTACCTTGGTGCTGAGTGTATTGCCAAAGGTATTGTCGATGCGGCAATCGTAGGAGGTTGCGTTGCTGGTGCCAGTACCCATCGAAGGAATCTGATCTTTGAGCTGGACGGTAAATTGCCGCTCTTGGCTTTCGCCTGGCTTGATCTCCACAGCTGGCCAGCTGAGGATGGTTGCATCGATGCTGGCACTTTGGTTGGTGTCTTTGGCAAGTGTGCCGCCACCAGCGTCAACGACCGTAGCGTATTGAAGGACATCGCCGAGGTTGTCGCTAAAGGTGAATTTCTCGGCGTTGAGGCCTTTGTTGGTGACGCTAAGCTTGTAGGTAATGCGGTCGTGGGCTTTGGCGGTAACGGTGGTCGTCTCAGCACTGTTTTGGGTAAGGTTGTGGCCACTCTTGGTCTGGACAAATTTAGCAGCGCAGGTTTTATCTTCGAGCCAGAGGGTGCTGTTGCCTGGGCAGGGCTGGCAGCGAGCATCGTCTTTGAGCAGGGTAGGATTGACGGGGCAGCGGGCAGGTGCAGCGATGACAAAGGTCTTGGCGCAGGCTTCGTTGGTGCGGTCGCCCAGAGAGGTCTTGATAGTGAGGACGACGCGGTACGAGCCAGGCGTTTTCTCGCTGTAGCTGACGGTGGGTGTGCTGCTCTCGAGTGTTTTGGCGAGTTTGCCATCGCGGTAGACGTGGAAGACATAGCCGGTGATAGTAGCGCCATGCTGGGCAGATGCTGCAGCGGTGAATTGGTAGGTAGTGTCGTTCTTGTTGATAGCAAGGCCACTACAGCTTGCCACTGGCGTTGGCTTGACGACGGATGGCGGCGTGCTGCAGTTTGGATAGGTACCGACCTGGCCGGGTGGGCAAACAGGTGCGGGCGGTACTGTCTGGGTAATGAGGTTACCACAGTTGAGCATAATGGCGAACCAACCAAACTTTGCTGAGTGGCCAACGAATGCTCGGTAGGTGAAGTTCCCCCACAGGTGGTGTGGCCGGTAGTAGAAGTTGCGCATTCCACCTTGTGCTGCCTTAACAGAATATACACCCTCTCCCTGAGCGGCACTAAAGTGCGGCGTCATTCCCCACGAGTAGGTACTCTCGGCGCTGCGCCGGGTTTCGAGGCGAGTTGTCGCTTGCTGCAGCTCGGCACGAGTAATGCCGATGGTGCTGTAGAGGTCGCGGATGTTATTGGTGTTGGCGTCATAGTGCGCCATGAGCTGCGAGCCATTGCTAATACCACCGTAGATCATATCGCTTGGGTCGGCGGCGTTGGCTGATTCTGGCGGTGCAAGCAGTGTAAAAGACTGCACGACGAGCGCCAGCGCAGTGAAGATCAGCCCCAAGCGACGCGTTGCTTCTTCTTTGCGCAAACGCTTCGCATAGAAGCTCAGCTGGCCGACGATCGCCGGGCTGAGCGATAAGTTTGATACGAGTTTCCGAAACATGATGTACCCCCATAGACCATCGATGTTAGCTAAATGTTCTATGTATATTCTAGCAATGTGTTGCACGAAATGCAATTGTTTATTGGTTGTGCTTACTGATATATGATGCAGAACCTGTGATACAGCTCGTCTTATTTGACAATAAGCTCCAATTTAGAGAATAATATGGAATATGGCTCGCTCTGCTCGCTCACACCATCCCGATGACTTCGCGCTTAATATTGCGCATGATGAGCTAGATCTCTTTCGCTGGTTTTTGCTGGTGTATCTGCTGGGTAAGCCGATTCAATCACCGGTGGCGGTGCAGACCTGGCGTCTCTTGGTGGAGCACCAGCTTGATACGCCGTGGGCGCTGCTTGCGGTGGAGCGTAGACGTCTCGTGCGGCTGCTAGACGAGGGTAAATACACACGCTACGACGAGAAAACGGCGACGGCCCTGCGGCTGTGCGCGCAGCAGCTAATTGACCAGTATGATGGTTCGCTGATGCTGCTGATAGAAAGCAGCCCAAGCGAAGCCGAGTGCGCCAAACGCCTGCAAAAATTCTATGGCGTCGGGCCAAAGACGGCGGAGATTTTCCTGCGTGGCATAGAGGAACTATTTGCTCGGCGTGTGGAGTGAAGAGATAGCAAAAAAATACCAGAGGTAAGGAGGAGTAATGCCTTATAAATTTCGAAAAATAGCACATACAGTAGCACGATGGAGTCAGCAGCACTGGCGGGGTTTGACAGTAATTGTAGTGATTGTAATGGGGCTGTGGCTCAATAATACGAGTCTCTTTGTGCCAAGGCAGCACCCACGGATACTCGCTCACCGAGGCTTGGCACAGACCTTTGACTACAGCAAGGTTGGCAATGACACCAACACTGCAGCCATTATGGATAAACCCGAGCACCCCTATCTTGAGAATACAATCCCGTCAATGCGCGCTGCCTTTGATCATGGTGCGGATGTGGTAGAACTTGACCTCAAGCTCACGAAAGATCAGCAACTAGCGGTTTTCCATGATGCAACACTAGAATATCGCACAGAAGCCAAGGGCGAGATTGGCAATTACACTATGGCTGAGCTCAAGCAGCTCGACATTGGTTATGGCTACACGGCGGATGGTGGCAAAACTTTTCCGTTCCGTGGCAAAGGGGTGGGCTTGATGCCCACGTTAGATGAGGTGCTGGCAGCCTTTCCGCACAAAGATCTTCTTTTGCATGTTAAGGACGGCAACCACCAGACATACGAAGTGCTGTGGGGAAAGCTCCGGGCAATGAACCCTGAACGCTTCAAACAAATTACAGTCTACGGTAATGACGATGGCATTGCTTGGCTGCGCCAACAAAGTGATACGCTGCGTCTCTGCTCCAAGGCAATGATGAAGGCCGGATTGCTGCGTTACTTGGCGGTTGGCTGGACAGGTTATGTGCCGCACGAGCTGCACAATATGGAGCTGCACATTCCGCGGCGCTATGCACCACTGCTATGGGGCTGGCCAGGTAAGTTTGTTGACCGGATGGCGGCGGTAAACACGCGAGTAATGTTGGTCGAAGGCGATGGACAGTGGTCAGCTGGGTTTGATACAGCGGAGAGTGTGACGCAGATACCGCCACAGTTTGGCGGGTATGTCTGGACGAACCGGATTGACCGGGTGCAGCCAGTGCTGGCACGGCGGCGCTGAGTGTTGTATGTTGTGAACACAAAGCGTGTCGAAAGCGGGCGGTATGCTCATTCTGCTCTTTGTTAGTAGGTATAGAAGAGCGAATCACTATTGTAATACATTTACATTAGCTCTCATCTATGCGATAATCTTAGTGAAGGAGAAGTATAATGCACACACAATTTGATGCACTGATTATTGGTTTTGGTAAGGCAGGCAAGACGCTGGCGGTAGCGCTCGCTGGGGCGGGTCAGCGGGTAGCGCTGGTGGAGCAATCGCCGCAGATGTATGGCGGGACATGCATTAATATTGCGTGTATTCCTACTAAAACGCTGGTGAGTGCAGCAGCGGCTGGCCAGTCGATCGACGAAGCGTTTGCCCGCAAGACAGCGGTCGTGAAGAAGCTTAATAATAAGAACTACCACATGCTCGCGGATAACCCGGGCGTGATGGTTATTGATGGCACCGCATCGTTTGTTGATACGCACACAGTGAGCGTCCAAGCGGGTGAGCAGTGCATTGAGCTGCAGGCAGATCGGTTGTTCATTAATACCGGTGCAGTGCCGGTGATGCCAGCGATTGCTGGCCTTGAGCAATCGGCCCATGTCTATACCAGTACAGAGGTACTTAACCAGCAGCTGAAGCCACAGCGGCTAGCAGTGATTGGCGCTGGGCCGATTGGCCTCGAGTTCGCGTCGACCTACGCAGCTCTTGGCGTGGAGGTCACGCTCTACCATCGCCGGGCGCAGCTGCTTCCGCACGAAGAGCCATCTGTTGCCCAAGCAGTTGCCCAGGCTCTGGAGGTGCAGGGTATAACACTCGTGCTTGCATCAGACATACAACAGGTGCGTGATACAGACCACGGCGTTGCTGTGATAAGCGGCGGTGATGAACAAGTATATGATGCTGTGCTTGTGGCCGCCGGCCGCCGGCCTAATACCAGTCAGCTTGGTCTTGCCGCTGCTGGGGTGAAGACTGACGAGCGCGGCGCTGTTGTCGTTAATAGCCATTTACAAACTACCCAGCCGCATATCTGGGCGCTGGGCGATGTCAATGGTGGGCCACAGTATACCTATGTGTCACTCGACGACTTTCGTATTGTAAGGAGCCAGCTCCTTGGTGATGGGAGCTATACGCGGGCGCAGCGTGCAGTATTGCCTCATGTAATATTCATGCAGACACCACTGGCGCGTGTTGGCCTGACCGAAGCAGCAGCTCGTGCGCAGTATGGCGATGATGTGAAGGTTAAGGAGCTACCGGCTATGGCGGTGCCACGCATGCATGTTGATAATAAGACAACGGGGCTACTCAAAGCAGTGGTCCAGCCATCGACAGGCCATATTCTTGGCGCGACGCTCTTTTGCCAGCAGGCTCCAGAGGTGATTAATACTATCAAAACAGCAATGGACGCTGGCCTGCCCTATACTACGCTGCGCGACCAGATCTTTACTCACCCAACGGTGAGTGAGGCGTTGAATGATTTGTTTGCCATCTAGGAATAGCAAATTGTATTTGCTAGCTATAATGAAAACCTCCCTATGTGGGGAGGTTTTGTGATTACTATTACTAGGGTGGTTGTTATATAAAATCAGCAATATCATCGCCGCGCCAGTGCGATAGTATCTTCTATATCCAGCTGGTCTAGGCTGTCGTGTGTGCTTGGGCCGGCTGCTTGTGTTTGCAGATAACCGTCAACGAACGCATCAATATCCGCTAGGGATGGAGTAAGTGTCAACGTTTTACGATTGAACATGTTGCTTACATCACTAAGGCGATCGATGGTGGCATCGTGGCTGAAGCGGATATCGGTATACGTCTCGGTATCTAGGTGGCGGATGGTGCCGTACGAATCAAGCGCGAAATTCTTAGCCTGGGCGTCGCCATGAATAAAGCCATGGTTGTGGAGCTCTGCCATAGCACGGCCCGCTACCTGGTACATAGCCCGGCGAGTTTCTGCTGGGGTGTTGGGGTTCCATAGGTAGTTATCGAGTGTGTTGACATTATGTTCGTAACGGCTTAACACGCCAACGCGCTGTGCTCCCCCGGCGGTATTCTCTGCACGAATAAAGCCAAGCGGTGTATAGACTTTGTGTTCACCAAAGCGCTCATTTACGGCCTTGGCTGCTAAGAACTCGCGACTAGCTGTAATGGGGTGTATGTACTTAACAGCTACAAGTTCGGTAGTGGTGCCAGCTTCTAACTGTGCCATGTGGAGCTGGCCAAAAGCAACCTTGGTGCGGCTATGCTGGCGGCCGCGCTCTAGGCCGGGCACTCGGTTGAGACTGCAGTCGTGTAAATTTTGGTTATTCACCGTGGTGGTAATACCAGACAGCTCTGGTGATAACAAGAGTAAATCACCTGTTGTAAGACTACCAAGCTTACGGATGAGTCGTTCATTACGGAAATCGCGCTTCGCGGCTGTTTCGCTGGTGGGAATATATTTCTTTTTAAGGTAGTCAACGGTGTTGATTTGTTGAATGGGATCACCATCGATAATTAAGGTGGGTGCTATCTTCTCACTCATACTGTATATTTACCATAAAAATAATGGATAGTCAATATATGCGTACAAATCTCCCTACCTTTGCAACATCCCAGCAGGTGTCCGCAGCTGTATACCTAAGTGTGTGCGCTATTTATTGCTCGCTAATATTAGGATGAGAGAATGTGTTGTGTGTTGGAGACCCCGGAAGGGTAGAAGCGGCTTGATGATCTTCTCGAATTTCTCACACAGGAAGATGAAAAAGAGCGGCGTTCTTGGGAGCAGCAAGATCAAGGCGAATAACAACCTTATAGCCCATCAAGTAGTAAAACTTCCGTAGCTATGGGAATGACAACTACGCTGCCCGAAACTCATACACAAACGCACCTGTCCTTTGTGAGAGGCAGATGATGTCTAGGTCGGGCGAGCCGTGTTTGTCTGGAAGTGTTTGGCCAAGATAATGGAAGCGAATAATACACGAGCTATCTGGTGTAGCGACCGAGCTCAGCAGAGCACGTGCGTGGCCAGACACCTGCTCTGAAGAATCAAGCGGCAATGTGCGCCCAAGCCGCGAATATGCCATCCACCCCGTGCAGCCAAATTTGCAATCGCGAAATGGCTGGCTAGCGAGCAGACGCTGGCGTGCGGCTGCATCTGTAATCGTGCCAATGACGATGCCGCCTGGCCCATCAATGTTGATAAATTCACCGCGGCTTAGGGTAATATCGAGCGACTGCGTGGCCTCGCTTTTCACTCGCTGCGTGAGCTCCTTCGTGGCATTCGTCCAGAGTGGCTCGGGTCGTACTGCGTGCAGGGTAGCGCTTATGCCAACGCCCGCCATGATGAGAAGAATAATCACCACAAGCGGCAGCCACATATGGCGGAGAAGGGTGAGAAAGGTGGCGAGTGTATTGCGCATGTATTTCATGTATTTAGTATATATCAGGCACTGGATGCTTGCAATGAGAGCAAAACGATGTAATAGCTAAAGATATGTTGTTGCGCTGCGTGCGCTATTTTGTGCCAGCAAGGTAGATTTCTTGCACCTGAGCATCGCTTAGAGCAGTGGTGTGGACAGCCCCAAACTGCATCATGCCAGTAAAGAATGTGTTGGTGCTGTTAATAGGTGTGTCATCGCCATTACGCCACTCGCTAAAGCGTCCACAGCCAAACTTCCAGTAGCCGCGGAAGTTTTGGGCCTGCGTGACACTTGGGTCGTGAGCAACCAGTGCGCCATCGGCATAGAGCCGCATCCCTTGTGGTGAGAGTGAAGCGGCGACGTGGTGCCATTTGCCATCGGCGTAGTTCTTGCCAGCTGGTGAGAAGATTGAGCGCGTGGCATTGGGCCACACCGCAAAGGCAATGCGCCCTTGCTTGTCGAGAAAGAGGACACGGTCTAAGCTTGGGTCGGCGCCATTGTCCGGTGTGCTAGTAAAGCCAGCAATGCGCCCATTATCTGCCCCATATTTGCTGGTATTAAACCAGACAGAGAGGGTGAAGGTAGTGGGGTTGTCGATGGCTGTGGGGTAGGCAAGGCAAGTATCTTTGAAGAGGGTACTACGCACACGGTCGCGGCGGCAAGCGTATGATTGTGAACCATGAGCAGCGGCCGTGCGCGTCAGCCAGGTGCCCTTATTGTTATTGCCAGATAGGTCGCGCTCGGTGGTGCCAGTATCGAAGAATGTCATGCCGTAGATGAAGAGCGCGTGCGAGGGGGCAGTGAGCTTGGTGGCATCCGTGCAGTTGTAGAGCACGGGGCGGGCGGTATTGGCGCTGTTGTTGATTGTACCAGAAAACGCCCCGCTCGTTAGATAAAAATTATGAAAGATAATGAAGCATATCCCTACCAGTGTAATAATTGCTGCGACGATGACAGAAGTGATGGGCAGTGGCTGCGGTGAGCTATCTGCCGCGGTGGGCCGAGATAGCTGGCGAAGGCCGTAGAGCATGAGGCCAAAGGGGGTAAGACAAATGAGCATAATGCATAAGATAACCCATGCTGTGTAATGAATCGTTGGTGTGAAGAAATACTGACCATGGCTATTTTGTACCGAGACGGTAATGGTGGCATCGTGGCCGGGGTAGAGCACTGTGCCGACTGCGTCAATCGGGAAGACGCCAGTGTTGACGATGTGCATATTCGCACCTTCATTGGCTGGCAAAACACTGAGCACGCTAAAGTTGATCCATGGATGAAACCACAGCGACACAGCGCAAAGCACCAGCGTCATGCCAATAATCCGATAATACCAGCGCCATGTTGGGCGAGCTCGGCGGGTGGCTAGATGGATGATGAGCCAGCCAATCACCACCCATGGCGCCATCAGCCATACCCAGCCAAGCCATGGGTTGATGAAAATTGCTTTGCCGATGATGGCGCTGTGCTCGATGGGGAGCGGATCAGCCGCGTGGTTGAGGTCGCCCTTGGTGAGGATACGCTGGTTGGTGATAGATTGAATCCGATGGGTATACGTCCGGCCGTGGCGCTGGAAGGTAATGATGTCGCCGGGGTGATAGTTGCTAGCTGGCCGCGTAACGACGAGCGAGCCAACTGGCGCGGCAGTAGCCATACTTGGCGTTGTGACAAAAAAGATACGCATGCCGAGCGCCATCATCACGGTAACGAAGCCTCCAAGACAGAGGCTTAGGATAGTGATGATAATTATTCGTTGCCGCGGCATGCGCATCGTCCTACTCCAGAGGAATTACGCGCCAAATGTCCACGTCAGTGGTTGCGAGACCTGCAGACCTTGGTAGGTTGGGCCAGCACTGGCGTCGAGCGACACCTCAAAGGTGATTGGTACACTCTCTCCTGCGTTGATGGTTGCCTTGCTGAGCTTGGCGAGCAGGTCAATAGCACCGCCTGCTTGCAATTGTGCGGCAGTACCCGTAAAGAGCGTGCTGCTGCCTGATTTGATGGCTACCTTAACCTTGCTGCAGAGGTCGGTTGCATTACCTGCGAGAGAAGCACCAGGGACTTTGGACTGGTTACATGTGCCTGGGTTGAGGCTAAAGGATGTTGCGGCCACGCTTCCTGTGTTTTGCAAAGTAATGTTGGTCGTTTTGGCTGGACCACCAGCAACGAGTGCGGCATCAGTGCCGCCATACTTATTGATAGTAGAGCAGGTGGCAGAGTTGGTCGTTGCGCCAGCGCCGTCTGTGCTGTTGCAGGTGTAGGTGCCTGATGTTTCCTTCATGGTGAGTGTACCGGTTGAGGCGCTGTTGACGGTGTTTTGGATGCTTGCCGCAAAGCCCGCGAAGGTTGGTGTAAAGGTGAAGGCGACGAGCAGCGCACCGACAATCCCCGTTGAGATAAGGCCGATCCGCTTCTTGCCCTGGCTAGCTTGAGTTGCAATCATAAAAATCCCCCTTATGGTTATATTAGCTATCAGTGTATCAGAAGCATGAGCGTTATACAAGAGAGTCGTTATCGGATATATAGAGTGAATGCACAACGATTGCCAGCAAAAGCCTGATGAAGGAGGCAACAAATTTTTCTCGATGTATAGCAGAGCAGCGAGAAAAAGGTTACTGCACCAGATCGTGCTTGTATGGATATGGCATGGCTGTACCTCTGTTTTTACTATAGGCTAATGCGAGAGAACTGGTTGCTATACACCGTATTACCAGTCTCGCTGCGTAGCCGTTTCCAAACCTGCTATAATAGAATATGAGTAGAAAGTAAAGAGGCGTTATCGGGCAGGATAACGCAAGCGGAGGTCGGAGCGATATGGCAATCAGTCAGGCGAAACTAATTCAGGCAGCGCGGCGGGTCTTTGCCCAGGATGGCTACAAGGCGGCATCGATCGTGGAGATTGCTCAGGTGGCGGGCATTGCGGTGGGCGGTGTGTATTTGCTCTATCCGTCTAAGCTAGAGCTCTTCCTTGCGGTCTATCGCGCGGAGGACGAAAAGACGAAGAACCGGATTGTTGGACGGATCGATTGGTCGCAGCCCCGGGCAGCCTTTGCAGCTTATCTACGTGCCGCGACGCAAGCCATGCGGCGTAATAAAATCCTGGCCGAGTGGCAGAGTGATGTGCCTGGCGAGCAGGTGCGCCAAGCCTATCAAGACGAGACCAAGCAAGCAGGAGTGGGTTATAATCTGGCACTGCGTGGTGAGTTTTTTGCCGAGCAGGTGCAGCAGTGGCGGCGCGATGGCATACTACGGCCAGGAGCGACTGACCAGATAATTAGTGAGCTCTTTACGGTAGTGGCAGCAATCGACGCACTGGAGGGTATCGCACCAAAGACGATGAAGTTTATGGTTGATGGGGTGCTTGAGCAGCTGTTTGTGAGTGAATAGCTGCTGCGATACGCCACTATGACTTCATATGCGACGCAGAACGCGGGAGCGAAGTTGGCGTAGTATTTGCAATTATGACTGCTTCATCGTATACTTATCACTAGTATGTTGCAATATCTTCGTTCGAGTGAGGCAGATCAGACGATTACGCCGCGTGATACGCTGCGGGTTGGGTCGTGGCTGCGCTGTGAGAAGCCCAGCAGTGAGGAGATCGATACGCTCCTGGCGCTTGGTATGGACGAGAACATCATCAAAGATGCGCTGGACCCGCACGAGGTACCGCGGGTTGAGTTTGAGGATGAGTGGACGTATTTGATTGCTCGCTTGCCTGATACGGACGATGATTTTAATGACTTTACGACGCCGATATTATTTGGTATTCACAAAAACTACGTGGTGACACTCTCACGCGATAGCCTGGGCCGGCTCTGGCAGCCTTTTGTTGACAAGACGCGGATGAATACGGCGCGGCGAATAGAGCTCGTGGTGGCAATGATCGAGGCGGTGTCGCTGCAGTACCAGCGGCGAGTGGCAACGATCAACCGACAGATGCGAGCAGCAACGGACGACCTCCATACGCTGCGGGCGCGCGATATCGTGACGCTGACCGAGTATGAGCGCAAGCTCAACGACTATCTCAATGCACTAGTGCCAATGAACTGGGCGATTGAGCGCTTGATGGCAAACCGCAGTCTCCGCCTCAAAGAGGATGATAAGGATGATGTGGAGGATATCTCGATTGATTTGGAGCAGGTGATTGCACGTTGTAAATCGCTCCTGCGCACCATCACTAATGTGCGTGATAGCTACCGCGCCGTGATGGACACGCGCCTGAACGAGACAATCCGCTTGCTAACAGTGATCACGGTAGCTCTGACTATCCCGACGATGATCGCTGGGCTTTATGGTATGAATGTGCCTGTGCCAGGGGCGGATGACCCGACGATGTTTTGGAAGATTACCACCGTGAGTGTGATAGCTGCCATGGCAACCGGGTATTATTTCTTACGCCGGCGGTAGGGGTTATTGCACCCCACCTGCTTTAAGCAATGTCTTTAGCCCGTGCTCGCCGCCACCAAAGCCGCTGGTGGTGTAGTCGTTAACGATCATGTAGGGGAGGCCAGTGACGCCGAGCTTGAGAGCGCGGCTGGTGTTTGTGGCGATGTCGTCTTTGTGTTTCTCGTTTGTCACGCAGTCGCGGAAGGTCTCGACGTTGAGTCCAATCGCTTCGGCTGATGCTTCAAAATAACTGACGGGGAGGAGCGGAATTTCTTTGGGTACGGCAACGCCTTTGACGCCAATACCTTTGTCGAAGTAATCTGCTTTGATGCGGGGCACAATGTGGTGCGTGTATTCCCAATATTTATGCTGGTCGGCCGCGCAAAATGCTGCCTCGGCGCCACGTTCGGTGTTGGGTACGATATCTTTGAGAACGGCAACAATCCGGTGCTCATAGCGCAGTTTGCCCGATTTGATATACTGCTGGAAGTCTGCAGTGTTCGTGGCAGCCTCGACCTGCGCGCAGAATGAGCAGAAATAGTCGGTGTAGTCGACGAAGACATTGGGCGCAGTGTGGCTGCCCTGCGACATCGCGCTCTGCCAGGGTTCACCTTTGCCAATGTGCTTGTTGGGTGGGCGGTTGATGAGATTGTAGGCAAAGAGGCTGATGATTGTGACGACGACAATCCCAAGCATGATATGGATCAAGCTAACCCCTGTTTGTTGTGACTGCATGATGCTCCTCCTGCTGAGCTAATGTTATGTAAATGGCGGCAATCTGGCCCGATCGATAGAGCGAAAAGAGGCTGAGCCCAAGGGCAATGATAAGCACGATGGTGCTGGCAACCGTCGCGGCCGAAGCGGCGGCTGCTCCCGAGAAAAACACTGCCACGATGGGGAGAATGAGTGATGTACCACAGGGTACGCAGCCCAGGCCAATTGCCGCCGCGACGGAGGCAATACCGCTGAGGCCGAGCTGCTGGGTGGTTTGCTGGTTGCGCTTGTTGTGCCGGGCAGTGAAGATAATAAGCGTGAGCGATATTCCTTGTAGCATTGAGACAAGCACAAGCAGTGCACCCGTCAGCGATGTCGCGGCCTGCCGAGCGATCTCCGCGAACATCGTCCCAATGACGCTAAGTTTATCGATAAGCGGCAAGCGAGACATAAGCAGCGCGCCATAGAACCCACCATTAGTTAGGAGAAAAATCAACCAGGCAAAGCCAAGCGCGCTAACTAGCGCTCCTGCCGCATAGCGTGGCTGGCGCAGCACCTGACCAATGCCGCTTAGGGCGGCGAGGGTGGCATGGTGTAGCGAAGAAAGGCGATGTTTCATCAGTATCTTTATTATACCACTGAGCGCTGCAAATCTCTGTGCTTATCTTATTGATGGTTACTCTATGACGCCGTAGCCAAGTAGGCCAGTATAGTTGCGCTGCTGGTTGGCAAAGACACGTATCTTGTTATTCTCATTGCCGCCAACAGTGGTGAGCATGCCGTCATCATTGCGCAGGACAATGTGCGTATGGTCGCCAAAGACGGGCGAAGCGCGGTAGATTGCTACGTCGCCAGGGCGGGGTTGGTAGCCGCTATCGGCTGGCTTGAAGCGGCCAGTAGACTCGTAATACTCACGCAGCGTGAAGGTGCCTGGGATGCGCCAGCTACCAGTGTGTGGGTTCTTGAGCGGCGCACCAGCCTGCTGCATCGTCCAGCTGACGAAGTCGGCACACCATGCCTCGTGCGCTCCTTGGCTGTATTTTGTACCAGCGGGCTGAGCGGCAAACTCTGCTTGGGTAAGCTGGATGACCTTGCGGCGAGTAGGGCTGAGGGTTTGCGTGTTGACCTCAGGAAACTGGGCGAGCCCTGGCGAACGATCGAGCGTGGCCACATGCGACGTACCTTGGAGCTTGTAAAGAATTTTGCGCCAGCCAATCGCTGTGCCAACGATGCCGCCAATAACGAGAAGGAGGGCAAAGCAGATGGTGATAATGGTTGCTCGGTGGCTGAGAGGGAATAATCGTTTCATACGTATAGTATACACCGCATGGTGATGAGATGCTTGCTGGTTAATTGCTGTTTGGATGGCAGGAGAGGTGCTTCGGGCTGTGAGCGAGGATTTATTTTGTTGAATAGCCGCATACCATAGCGGCGAAATTACCAAGTGCCTTGCCGACATCCTTCCATTGGCGACACCGAAACAGGTCGTGTGCGGTAATGTGTAGCGCTGCCCCAATGATAATAAGTAGCATAGCTAAGGTATACCCTGCGAGAGATGACTGACTGATGAATAGCTGCAGCGCATAGTAGCCTGCCGCAGGTGCGAGACCAAAGATGATGAGACTGAGGAGTTTGAAGAGGTAATGCATGATGGTTTCCTTGGATAATGCGAGATAACGGTAGTACCTATCGTAGAATGTGATTGCGCTACTGTCAAGGTTGTATATTGTTCATCTTTCGCTTTCTTCTCCTCTATGCTATAATCCAGCCCAACGGATGGTTGGTTGGCTTATAACAATATAGTGCCCTGGGAGTGATTCAAGCAGAGGCCCGTTTGGGTGTGGGGCTCGTAGCATAAGAAAGGAGTTGTATGACTCAGACCAAACCAATCATAACGGTGGATGGCTTGACTAAAGCCTATGCCGGCACGCCAGTGGTGGATGGGATATCCTTCACAGTTAAGACGGGTGAGATTTTTGGCTTGCTGGGGCCCAACGGCGCTGGTAAGACCACGACGCTCGAGATGCTGGAGGCGCTGCGGCCGATTGACGCTGGCCGGGCCACTATTGACGGCATTGATGTCGCCAAACAGCCCAAGCAAATTAAGCAGATCATCGGCATTCAGCTGCAGTCGACCACCTTTTACGATAAGCTCACCCTGCGTGAGCAGCTGCGTATGTTTGCCAGCCTCTACGGCCAGCGGGTTGATGCTGATGCTTTGCTGGCCAAGGTGCAGCTCAGTGCCAAGGCCGGCAGCTATGTCGAGCAGCTAAGCGGTGGGCAAAAGCAGCGCTTTGCGATTGCCGCCACGCTGGTCAATCAGCCCAAGGTGCTGTTTTTGGATGAGCCGACGACAGGCCTAGACCCGCAAGCGCGGCGCAATCTGTGGGAGCTGATTAAGACGATTCGCGATGAAGGCATTACCATTGTGCTGACCACCCACTATATGGATGAGGCCGAGCTGCTGTGCGACCGCCTGGCGATTATGGATGCGGGCAAAATCATCACCATCGATACGCCGCAGCATCTTATCGAGCAGTTGCTGGCCCGCGGCTTTACCAAGCAGCAAACGGTCGAGCCCGCCAACCTCGAGGATGTATTTATTGATTTAACCGGCAAGGCCATTCGGGAGTAGATGATGCGAGTCAAGTCATATTGGATTGGAGTATATGGGCAGGTGCGCGCCCTGCAGAAGCGCTTTATGCGCGATGGGACGTCGCTGTTTTTTACCTTTTTGTTCCCGCTGATATTCCTCTTGGTGTTTGGTGCGATTTTTAATAACCAGACCACTAGCTTTGATGTGGCGATTATTAACCACTCACAGAGCGAATTTGCCAAGCAGTTTGTGGAGAGGGCCAAAGCAAATAACGACACGACGCTCAAAGTGAAGGACGTCAAGGATATGCAGGAAGCGCGTGAGAAGCTAAAGCACTCGGAGCTCAGTGGCATCATTGAGCTGCCAGCCGATTTTGGCGAAGCGAAGCCAGCCCAAGCGGGCGCCCCTCAGCCAGGGCAGGGCAGTGCCACTGGCCAAACCCAAGGGCGTCCAAGCGGCACTTTGCGCGTGCTCTACGCCAAGGGCTCGGAGCAGTCTGGCAACACGCTAACGGCTATTATGGGGCAGATTATTGATGGCATTAACAAGGGTATGGGCCAGCCCGAGCCACCGCTAAAGGTGGCTGGCCAAGCTGTGGGCGATGAGCAGCTCAAGACCTTCGACTATACCTTTACCGGCCTGCTGGCCTTTAGTTTGCTGAGTATGGGGATCTTTGGCCTGGCTAACCAGATGCCGACAGAGAAGCAAAAGGGCTCCTACCGGCGTCTTCGGGCGTCGCCCTTTACAGCAGGGCAGCTGATTCTGGCAATGGGCATCCACTACACGATTGTGTCGCTGCTGAGTGCCGCTATGATGCTGGTGGTGGGGATGAGTGTCTTCCACTTTACTATGCGGGGCGACTGGCTACTGGCCGTGCCGTTTATCACCCTGGCGGCGCTGCTGATGGTGGGCTTTGGCCTGCTGATTGGCGGCTGGGCCAAGAACGAGAACCAGTCGGCGCCGCTGGGCAACCTGGTAGCCTTCCCGATGATGTTTCTTTCTGGCACCTTCTTCCCGTCATTTATGTTCCCGGAGTGGCTGCGCACGCTCAGTCAATTCATCCCCATGACACCTGTGACCGATGGCCTGCGCCTCATCATGACCGAGCACGCCAGCCTGGCAGAGGTGTTGCCGTACGCCGGCGCCATTGGCCTATGGATGCTGGTGGTATACGTAGCAGCGATAAAGCTGTTCCGGTGGGAATAGCGAAGTGACTAACAAGAGGAGACAACATGACGTATCAATTCATTCAAGATGCATACCAAGCGCGGCGTGGTGGGTCGTCGCGGGTGCTTGATGTGTGCTGTGAAGGCTGCGCCAAGCATGTGACGTTTTACCAAAAGGATGGCCCAGGCTCGCTGCGGCGCATGTATGTCGACCGTTTTATCGATATGACTCCAACTGGTGATGCATTGCGCTGCCCGTACTGCCAGCGCGTCCTTGGTATTCTCATCACGTATGCCAAGGAAAATCGCCTGGCCTATCGGCTTTTTGTCGATGCGGTGACGAAGCGGATTGTGCCGCGTCGGCAGGTAGGGTGATATAACTCCTACGCCCAGTTGTTGGCTAGTTTGTATACTTGCTACAATATAAAAAGAATTGCAAACTAGAAAAAGGGGCATTCTATGAGCGACTATACACCAGATTTTCGTGCTTACCCGACTGACCAGGCAATTGATATTATTCGAGCGATTGCTGAGCATCGATGGCCCATGACCGTCGAAGAGGCTTTCTCACTGCGAGACCAGTTCGGCTGGACACCCGCTCCCGACGATGGAAGGTTTTTTGTTACTCCCGTCAGCAACGGAGAAGAAGACGGAGCAATAAGCATCGACCGAGAGAACAGAGTTTATATATCAGGAATCGACTTCAACTTAACTTCCCAACTCCCTAAAAATCCAGATCCCGACATTCAGTCAGAAATGCGGTCAGTATATTCGAGTTACGTCGAAGCTCTCACCAGGCAATACGGCACAGGCGAAGCCAGATCCAGCAGTGACGTAGATGGTGTTTTGTGGCACCTGCCGTCACGTGTGAGCGTCGACATCGGAATCACTCATCGATCTATTTCTGTCGTAATTGAATCGCCAGCGATGACTGATCTTACTGAAGCTGAAGAGAAGTATTTTGCTCAGTAGACAAACCCAACTACATAACATCGAGAGCGTCGAGCACTGTCTGCGGGATAATCATTCTCTACTGTCTAATCATCTGCATGTTTGGTGGTGAGGGTGCGCTGAGGCAAGAAGAGGGCAACAAGGAAGCCTGTGGCCATAAGCGCGGCGCTGATGATAAAAATCTGGTGCAAGGAGTCGCTAAAGGCATTGAGAATGCGCGTCGTGTAGTCGTCTTGCTGTTGGCTTAGCTGCTGCTGGGCACGTGCGCGAGCTGGAGCAGGCAGGCGGGCCATGCCTTTGGCTGCACCCTGGCTAATGGCATCGCGCTGGCTGTTGATGCGCAGCAGAGTATCGGCATTGAGCTCGCCATCAAACTGCCGAGCGGCTTGTGGCGCGTGGCGCAGCGTCTGGATATAGGGGATCTGATTGACATCGCCAAGGCTGTGTAGAATGCCACTAGTGAGCACGCCCGCAAAGATAGCCGTCCCCACCGTCGAGCCAAGCCCGCGGAAGAGCTGTACGCTCGAGGTGGCAGCGCCAAGATCCTGCTGGCGGAATTCATTTTGTACGGCGAGGGTGAGGATGGGCATACACATCCCCATGCCAAAGCCAGCTATAGTCATGATGATCGCCTCGTGCCAGTAGGGTGAGGTGGGTTGGAGTGTGATAAGCGAGAGAATACTTGCTGCGGTGATGGCGCAGCCAATGACGATATAGCGCTTGTATACACCTGTCCGGCTGATGAGTTGCCCCACGCCAATAGAGCTGATCATCATCCCGCCTACCATTGGCAAGAGCATTAGGCCAGCCTGCGAGGCGGTTGCACCAAAGACTTGCTGGTTAAACTGCGTGAGGTAGAGGATCGCTCCGAGAAAAGCGGCACCGAAGAGCAGGCTAATGAGCATAATCAGGCGGTAGGTGGGGTTACGGAAGAAGCGGAGAGGGAGGATGGGCTGAGCGGCGTTGCGCTCAAGCCAGAGGAAGATACCGCTTGCAAGGACGGCAATAGCCAGCAGCACACCCTTGATGAAGGTAAGGCTCATGCCATGGTCGATGACGCTCTTAAAGACCATCTCTGTATTATCTACTGCCAAGACAAGTGCTGCCAGAGCAATGGTGATAAAAAGAGCGCCGAGGTAGTCTGGCTTGTGCTGGCTGTCGTGCTTGATTTGTGGGCAATAGCGGATGATGAGAGCAGTGGCGATGATGCCAATGGGCACATTGATAAAGAACGTCCAGCGCCAGTCGGTTGTGACGCCAAAGATGGTCGCACCATCGGTTAGCCAGCCACCAAGCAATGGCCCCGCTACCGAGCTCATACCAAAGGTCGCACCGATGAGCCCTTGCCAGCGGCCCCGCTCCTTAGGGGTAAAGAGATCGCCAACAATAGTAAAGGCGTTGGCGGTGATAATACCGCCACCAATTCCTTGCAGCGCACGCCACGCAATGAGCCATTCTACGGTTGGCGCGATACCGCTGAGTAAGGAGCCAATAGTAAAGATTGCCACACCACTAAGCAAAAGCGGCTTGCGGCCATACATATCACTGAGCTTACCGGCTAGCGGTACCGTTACAGTGGTGGTGAGCATATAGGCAGTAACGATAAAGCCAAGTGACGAGAAGCTATTGAACTCCTTGACGATTGCGCCTAGTGCTGTCGCCACGATGGTTTGGTCGAGCGCTACGAGAAAGAGGGCGCTCATCACGGCAAGCATGACGATGAGTTTGTGACGTTGGGGCAGATGATGGAGCATACAATTCCTTGGTTGGTTACTGTGTTAATATTCCAAAATGTAAATAAGGTTCTCGCTCTCGCTAGAGTATATACTCCTCCTATATGACTTTGAGATACGTCAAGCAGAGAACTGTTAACCAAATATGCTATGATACGCCGAATAGAACTGTTTGTCAATTTTATGCTAAGGAGCTCAGGCACTGCACCGGCTGATTGCGAGCGATGAGCTGCGCCAGATCAACCTCGGCAAGGAAGTGAGGCAAAATTGGGTACTGCTGCGGGCTAATAAAGCCACACTCGGCGACCTCCGCCAAGCCGTGCGTTGTAGCGGCAAGGTCAATCGACTGGTAGTCTTGCCAATTGGTGATGTGGAACAAGAACTCAAGCTGTTCGCGTGGCTCGTCAGCTGCTGGCGCTGCGATAGCAAACTACTGGACGAAGAGCAGCCGGCCAATCACTGGCTCAACGCCAGTTTCTTCGATCATCTCTCGCCGTAGGCCGTCCATCACGCTCTCACCCAGATCCAGCCCACCGCCCGGTGTACACCAAAAATCTCGGCCATCGCCAGTGCGCGCTGTCAAGCGCTGGCAAAAGAGCTCGCCCCTGTCGTTGATGATAATTCCGCGTACGTTGATGTGTCTGTGCATGGTGCCTCCGGTGATTGATATGACTTATGGATAAATACTGTATTTATTTTACGCTAAAAAATGATGTATTGCGTGCTTAGGTAGCAGGCTTAGTCACCTCTCTTGATTTTCCCATTAGCACTCGCTATACTAGAGTGCTAGAAGCGCCTTGATTGATACCAGGCGCGGTGATAAGTATAAGAAAGGGGTAACCAATGAGTTCACCAATCAAGCCAATGGCGCATTTCGTCGTGGCGGTTAAGGAGAAAAAGCCAGAGAAGACTGCCAGCGGGATCTTTTTGCCCGAGTCGGCTCAGGAGAAGTCGGAAGCTGCCAAGGTGATTGCTGTTGGATCGGCAGTAGAAGATGTCGCAGTCGACGCGCGGGTGGTCTACAAGAACTACGCAGCTACCACCATTAAGCTCGACAAAGAAGAGTATTTGATTATCAAGGACGAGGATATCCTCGCGACAGTAGAATAGGAGAACTAGTCTATGGCAAAAAAAGTATTTTATGATGAAGATGCGCGCCGCCGAATTTTGGGCGGGGCAGAGATTCTCTACAACGCAGTGAAGACAACGATGGGGCCAAAGGGCCGCAATGTCGTGATTGGCAAAAGCTACGGTGGCCCAAGTGTGACACACGATGGTGTGACGGTGGCCAAGGGTATCGACATTGAGGATGTTGATGACGAGACACTAGGCTTTAAGGTGGGGGCAGAGCTCATCAAGCAAGCCGCCAACAAAATGAACGATGTAGCAGGTGATGGTACCACTACCGTGACGGTCTTGACTTACCATATCCTTAGTGAGGCAAACAAGCTGATTGCTGCTGGTCACAACCCGATGCTGCTGCGCAAGGGTCTGGAGCGCGCTGCGGCAGAGGTAACAGCAGCGTTGAGCGAGCAGGCAGAAGACATTCGCAATGATGAAACACGCGTCGCAGAGGTGGCAACTATCTCGGCGGGTGATGACGCGATTGGCCGGCTGATTGCTGATGTGATGGAGAAGATCGGGCCCAATGGTGTAGTGACGGTTGAGGAAGGTCGCGGCCTTGAGCTAGAGAGCGAAGTGGTTGAAGGCTTTACCGTTCAGCGCGGCTTCGTCAGCCCGTACATGGCGACAGACACTAAGCGAATGGAAGCGGTGTACGACAAGCCAGCTATCGTTATTACCGACAAGAAGATTTCTTCGGCGCAGGAGTTTGTCCCGCTGCTTGAGATGATTGCTCAGAGTGGTAAGAAAGATCTCGTCTTGATTGCTGACGATGTGGATGGCGAAGCGCTCGGCCTGCTTGTGCTGAACCGCCTTAAGGGTGCCTTTAATACCCTGGCTATTAAAGCGCCGAGCGATAAGGATGTCCTCTACGATATTGCTGCTCTGGTGGGCGCAACGGTTATTACCGAGGATACTGGTATGAGCTTTGATACGGTTGGCCCTGATGTGGTCGGTTCAGCTCGCAAGGTGATTGCTACCAAGGATTTGACGACGATCGTTGAAGGGGCTGGTGCGAAGACGGCAGTTGATGCCCGGATTGACCAGATTGCCGTTGAAATTGCCAACGCCTCGAGCGACTATACCAAGAACAATCTCGTTAAGCGCCAAGCTGCCCTGACTGGCCAAGTGGCGGTGATTAAGGTAGGTGGGGCAACTGAGACCGAGATCGAAGAGAAGAAATACCGCGTTGATGATGCAGTGGCTGCTGTTAAGGCTGCTCTGGCTGAGGGTGTTGTGCCTGGTGGCGGGGTGACACTGGTCAACCTCGCGACAAGCTACACTCACGCTGGTGATGCCGATGCGTCAGTGACTGCCGGTGAGGATTTGCTTATCCACGCGCTCGAGCAACCATTCCGCATTTTGCTGACCAACTCTGGTCTCAATGCTGATGAGTGGCTGCCACAGGTGAAGGCAGCGCAGCCTGGCTTTGGTATTAACGTCAACACACCGGGTGAGCTGATCGATCTCAAAGCAGCTGGCGTGGTTGACCCCGTTCGCGTTACCAAGGAAGCACTCCAGAATGCTGCCTCCATCGCTGGCACCGCAATGACGATGGGTGCGCTTGTCGTCGACCTGCCTGAGAAGGAAGCGGCAAGCCCAGCTGGCATGCCTGGCATGGGCGGCGGTATGGGTATGTACTAAGTCTCGTCCTGCCTTGTTTTGCAAAAACCCACCGTATCTGTGGTGGGTTTTTATGTGGGAAAGAATCGGTTGACAGATACCCCCAGGGGGTATACCATAGGAGTATGAGTAAAGATATTACCAGACGAGCACTACATCGTATCAAAATTATGAAGGGCCAGCTGGAGGGGTTAGAAAAGCGTGTGGCCGACGATGCCTACTGCATGGACATCATCATCCAGAGTCTGTCGATCCAGAAGTCGCTGGCGTCACTCAACAAGCTGATGGTCAAGCAGCACCTCGAGATGCATGTGGCTGAGATGTTGGCGTCAAGTGATACGAAGCAGCGCGATAAGGCGCTCAAAGAGCTCGACCAGCTCTACGACCTGACGAACATCCGCTAGTAGCAAGCGGATATAAGAATGGAAAGGATAATGCGGTGCGCAGCACCGAGGGGTTTGTTATGGATAAAAAACAGTCACAGCACCATCATATGACTCATGGTGAGCATACTCACCATGAGGGGCATGGACAGGGTGGCCATTGCGGGCATGATGCGGCCCAGTTTCGGCAGCGGTTTTGGCTGTCGCTGCTGATAACTATCAGCGTATTGGTATGTTCACCACTGCTGCAGCAGTGGCTCGGGTATACACTACCTGAGGTGGTGAGTCGGTATGTGCCGGCCATAAGCGGGACGATATTGCTGTGGTATGGTGGCCGAGTTTTTATTCGGGCGGGGTGGCAGGAGCTACGCCAGCGCCAGCCTGGCATGATGCTGCTGATTGCTCTGGCGATCAGTGTGGCGTATGGCTACAGCCTGCTGGTGACCAGTGGCGTGGTAGCAGGGATGGATTTTTGGTGGGAGCTCGCGTCGCTCATTACCATTATGCTTCTCGGGCACTGGCTTGAAATGGCAGCGATTAAGCGGGCAACGGATGCCGCTCATACCTTAGCTCAGCTCTTACCCGAGACGGCAGAGGTTGTGACGGAGCAATCGATTAATACAGTGCCGCTTGATCATCTGGCTGTGGGGATGACCGTGCTGGTGCGCCCGGGTGGGCGTGTGCCGGTGGATGGCCAGGTGATATCTGGCACGTCACAGGTTGATGAGTCGATGCTCACGGGCGAGTCGCGCCCTGTTGCTAAGCAGCCAGGGAGTCTTGTGACGGCAGGCACGATCAATGGCACTGGTGCGCTTCATGTTACGACTCAGCGCATTGGTGATGATACAACGTTGTCGCATATTATGGAGCTGGTGCGCCAGGCTGAGCAGCGTCGGTCGCGAACGCAGGTGCTGGCGGATCGGGCAGCGGGCTATCTTTTCTATGCAGCGCTTGCTACTGCGCTGGTGACGGGCGCTGGCTGGGCGCTGGCTGGTGCATCGCTGGGTGAAGTGCTGCAGCGAGTGGTAACGGTGCTGGTGGTGGCGTGCCCACATGCTTTGGGCTTGGCGGTGCCGCTGGTTGTATCGATCTCGACTGGGCTTGCGGCACAGCGCGGTATTGTCGTGCGCGATCGCCGTGCCTTTGAGGCCGCGCGGCAGGTTGATGTGGTGTTATTTGACAAAACGGGTACGCTGACGACTGGCCACCTAGCAGTGGTTGCAGTCCATGGTGGGGACGAGGCGGCTATTCTGGGATTAGCGGCGGCGGCTGAGCATGAAGCAGAACACCCGATTGCAGCAGCAATTCGCCGCGCGGCAGCCGATCGCCATGTTGCGATACCTGCTGTGCGTGATCTCCAAACGGTGCCAGGTTATGGCGTGCAGGCTGTGGTTGATGGCGTGCCGACGTTAGTTGGCAATGCGGCCTTTATGCAGCAGCATCAGGTTGATCGAGACGAGATAACGACGGACCATACAGTGGTTTATGTTGCCCAAGCTGGGCGTGTCTGTGGTGTAATTGAGCTTGGTGATGCGCCGCGCCCTGGTGCGGCAGCGGCAGTCACAGCGCTCCAACGCCGCGGTATAACAGTTGCCATGGTAACAGGGGATGGTGTGAGGCCAGCCGACGCGATTGCTCGCCTCGTTGGTATCACTGAGGTTCACGCTGAGGTAACACCAGCTAAGAAGGCGGCGATTGTCATGGCATACCAGCAGCAGGGGAAGCGGGTGTGTTTTGTCGGTGATGGTGTGAATGATGCACCAGCGCTTGCCCAGGCCGAGAGTGGTGTCGCGATTGGGACGGGGACTGATGTTGCCGCAGCGTCTGCTGGGATTATGCTGGTTGGCGATGATCCACAGGCGGTTGTCCGGCTGATCGCGCTGGCCCAGGCGACGTACCGAAAAATGGTACAGAACCTCTGCTGGGGAGCGGGCTACAATGTGCTGATGCTTCCCCTCGCGGCTGGAGTACTTGCACCAGTCGGGGTGGTTATTTCGCCTGCGATCGGTGCGGTGGTGATGTCGCTTTCGACGATCATTGTCGCAGCAAACGCACAGCTCCTGCGCCGTGTGGTGGTGTAAGCCGCGAGCCTCGTTATTGACAGATATTGGCTATCTATGTCATACTAGCGCGCAGTATGCTCTCATTCTTAGGGAATTTCACCGCGTCGTTTCGGGTGGCGCTTGTGATGTGGCCGTTTGCTGCACTTGTGTTGACATTGCCACTGTTATTGGTACATTATATTCGCTTTCGCCGGGTGGCGTTTGGCCGGGTAGTTATGACGTATTTGGTGGTGCTCTATGGCTTGGCGCTAGCTGCCTTTACGCTTTACCCGATGCCAGATAATGCGGCGCGCTTTTGCGGGAGCCACCATATCCAACCGCAGCTTACACCACTGGCGTCGATTCTCGAGATTCCCCACGAGGGTGTGCGGGCGTTGCTACAGGTGGTGCTTAATATTATTTTCTTTGTGCCACTGGGGGCGTTTTTGCGGGCGATGTACCGGGTGCGCTGGTGGACGGTGGTAGCGATTGGCCTTATGACGTCGGTAGTGATTGAACTCACGCAGCTCACGGGGGTGTTTGGTGTGTATCCATGTAGCTATCGGCTATTTGATGTCGATGACTTGCTGCTCAATACGAGCGGGGCACTGCTGGGTTTTTGGTCGGGTTGGCTATTGCCAAATCTTCGCGATACGGAGCGTGGAGCAACGACGATTCTTCAGCCAGGCCTTGTGCGGCGTATCGTTGCCTTTGTCGTTGATATGACTGGAGTGGCGATTGGCTCAACAATTGTGATGGTGGCACTCACACTCTTCAATGTATTGCATTCACGGCAGTGGACTGAACAGATGCAGATGCTGACGCAAATCATTCCGTATGGCTTTATTGCGCTCGTGCATGCCATCCTTCCGCTGGTGGCACAGGGGAGGACGCTCGGTGGCTGGCTAACGGGTATTTCGCTGGATGATCGGCCGCGAGGGTGGTTCCACCGCGTGGTATTCTATGCGGTGCGGCTGCTCTATATTGCGGTGCTGTCGATGGTGCATCTGCCGGTTGTGTCTTTAATGACGCTGCTTGTCACGATCGTGCTATGGCGTCGGTATAAGCAGCTGCCCTATACAGTGCTTGATCGGTACTGGCCAACTCATCGCGCGCCAACCACTGATGACGAGTAATCTATACCACCTCACACTTTACCTATTCTGGCAAACGATATAGACTAGAAGGAGACAGCTAGCAAAAGCAAGGAGGCGATATGCGGACGGCAATGGTGAAAAGTGTGCTCAGTGTCATGATGATAGCAGTCGGATGCCAGCTGATGGCTCCAGTGCCAGCTCAGGCTGCGGAGCGGAGGACAATCTCGGTCTATGTCAGTGACGAGAACCTCCCAAAGGTAACTGACGACCATCTCAAGATGATCGATCGGCTCATTGTTCATTTTGGGCGTATTGCAGCTGATGGACACCTAACGCTTGATACGTTGCCGCACCTTAGGCAGGCGGCTACGCTGCAGCGGATTCGGGTGGTTAATCCGCGTATTTCCCTTATTCTCTCAATTGGTGGTGGTAATGATGCCGCGCGGAGTGAGTTCGATGCGATGGTGCGCCAAGCAAGTACCCGGCAGGCCTTTGTGAGCTCTGTTAAGGAGGCGCTGCAGGCTCATCAGTTAGATGGGGTGGATATCGACTGGGAATTTCCAAAGGGGAGCCAGCAGACTGATTTGATTGCTCTCTTGCGCGAATTGCGCGCGGCAACGACCACCAGCGGACGCAAGCCAAGTATCTCGATGACAGGTGCGCCAGCCAAGTGGTATGCCGAGCAAAATAAGTTTGCTGAGTACCAGCAGTATCTTGACCAGATTGCGATCATGACGTATGACATGCGAGGGTTTGGCTCGTTCAAGACGCACGCTGGGCACCATGCTGGGCTCTATACCGCGCCGGATGACCCGCTCGACCAGAGTGCCAACTCGGCGGTGCAGCACTACCAAGCTCATGGCGCGCCAACAAACAAATTAACGATCGGGGCGGGGTGGTATAGCCGGCGGTTTACCTCTGTTGCTGAGGTGAATCATGGGTTGCATCAGCCTGTGGGGGATACTCAAAAGGCTGGTGAGTACCACACCACGTATGACCGGCTCGAGCGAGAGTATATTAATAAGAATGGCTACACTCGCTACTGGGACGACGCAAGCAAAGCGCCGTATCTCTATAATGCTGCGCGGCGTGAGTTTATTAGCTACGACGATGCGGAGTCGATGAAGTACAAGGCAGAGTATGTCCAGCAGCACAACTTGCAAGGGATTATTGTCTGGCGCTATCTTTCTGACCCGCAGAGTAATGATGCGTTGCTGCGCCAACTTGACCACACGCTGCATGGCAGCGCTACGCCATCGTCGACTCAGCCGCAATCAAATCAGTCACAGAATACCACGCTGCCACCAAAGGTGATGCATATCTCGCAGGCTGAGCAGTCGCAGCCGAGCCAGCCGCAGCGTGACGGGGCATTGGCAGCGGCTGGTGATAATGTTCCGCTGCTCTATTATGGCGGCGCGGCGCTGGTTGTGCTGGGTGGAGTTGGCGCGGCAGTGTCTGCCAAGCGTCGCCGACGCGCCGTGCGGCGTTGACAATAAATAGTTTAGCTAGTAAACTATTAGTCTATGACGATAAAACCAAGCCCAGGCGCGCAGTCGCAGCGCCAAGAATGGATTGAGCATATTACGAGCTGCGTGTTTCAGTTCAAGCAGCGCCTAGCCCATGCCGCGCGCCAGACCGACCAGCAGTTTGGTTTGACGCCAGTCCACTGGTACGTGCTGAGTCTGCTGCATCGTGGAGCTATCGAGACAATGGGTGATGTCGCGGCAAAGCTGTGTGTTTCTAAGGGCGCAGCGACGCAGATCCTTGATGTGCTGGTGGCAAAAAAGCTTGTTCGGCGCACGCTTGATCCGCACGATCGACGGGTAGTGCGTCTGCAGTTGACGACGCAGAGCCAGCTGATGACCGACCGCTTTCAGCAGTATATGACAGAGGCTGTTGCCGACCTCTTTGTGGTGCTGAGCGATGCTGAGCTGGCGCAGCTTGGCCAGCTGATTGATAAAGTGGCTCAGGGCTACCAGGCGGAGCGAACATGACGTATATCTGGCGACTACTCTGGGGCTATTGGTGGCAGCTCGGACTGCTGGTTGCTGCAACGTATGGTTCGGTGATGGCAACGCTGAGTTTGCCAGACTTTATGGCGGCGATTATTAACAAGGGTATCGTTGGCGCAGATATGGCCATTCTGTGGCATAATGGCTGGCAGATGATTGCCGTGACGCTGGCCGGTGCAGTGGGGACGATTGTCTCAGTTTTCTTTGCGACGCGGATTGCGACTGGACTTAGTCAGCAGCTGCGCGACCAAGTGTTTGCCCGGGTGGAGGATTATGCTGTGGCGGACTTTAACCGTTTCTCGACAGCGTCGCTGATTACGCGTTCGACGAATGATATTCAGCAGATCCAATCAACGGCGATTATGCTGCTGCGTATTGCCTTGATGGCACCGATTATGGCCGTTGCTGGCCTGCACAAGGCGCTGGCTAATGCACCGAGTCTGAGCTGGATTATTGCCCTGGCGGTTGCGGTACTTTTGGTGGTCATTATTGGCTTGTTTATTGCGACGATGCCCCGCTTTCAGCGCTTGCAGAGCGTGGTGGACACGCTGAACTTAGTCGCCCGCGAGAACTTGACGGGCCTGCGCGTTGTGCGCGCTTTTCATACCGAGGCAGTCGAAGAAGCGAAATTTGATGCTGTCAACCACGAGCTCACCAGGCTCAACCTGGTAGTCAATCGCCTGATGATGGTGATGGAGCCAGTGATGATGCTGGTGATGAATCTTGCGAGCGTGGCGGTGGTGTGGTATGGCGCGCTGGCAATTGGTGATGGGCACCTCGCGATTGGCAATATGATGGCTTTTTTGCAATATGCTTTGCAAGTGATTATGTCGTTCTTGATGATCTCGATGGTGTTTATTATGGCACCGCGCGCGGCTGTGTCGGTGCGCCGGGTAGCGGAGGTGCTCGATACTAAGCCGTCGATCACTGACCCAGCTAGGCCTCAGCCACTCGCGCCGGGTGGCATGGGGCGGATTGAATTTCGTAATGTTACCTTTGCCTACCCAGGGGCAGACGAGCCAGTGCTGAGTAATATTAGCTTTGTGGCGGAGCCTGGCCAGACGACGGCGTTTATTGGCAGCACGGGCTCGGGTAAGTCAACATTGGTCAACCTGATTCCGCGGTTTTATGATGTGTCGGCTGGGCAGATTTTGCTTGATGGGGTAGATATTCGCAAGCTCAGGCTTACAGATCTAGCTAGCCAAATTGGTTATGTGCCGCAAAAGGGTGTGCTATTTCGGGGGAGTATTGCCAGCAATATTGCCTATGGCGCGCCCGAGGCCGATGAGGCGGCGATTGCTCATGCAGCAGAGGTAGCCCAGGCGAGCGACTTTATTGCCCAGCTCGATGATGGCATGGCAAGCGAAGTAGCGCAAGGCGGCACCAATGTCTCGGGTGGGCAACGCCAGCGCCTCGCGATCGCCCGGGCGTTGGCCGCGCAGCCCCAGGTATATATCTTTGATGATTCATTCTCAGCGCTTGATGCGCGGACGGATGCCGCGCTGCGCCAGCGGCTCACGCAGGAGGTGGCGGGCAAGACGGTGTTGATCGTCGGGCAGCGAATCCATACAATTGTCAAAGCAGATAATATTATTGTGCTAGATGAAGGGAAGATCGTTGGCCAGGGTCGGCACCACGAGCTCATGCAGACCTGTGCAGTATACCAAGAGATTGCTGCGTCGCAGCTCAGTGAGCGCGAGTTGGCCGCGTTCGAGCGGCCTGCTCCGCTCGGTGTCGCTGCGCAAGGAGGGGTGCGATGAGCCAGCAGTCGTCTCCAAAGTCGCGCTCATCAGGAGTGCGTCGCGGCCCAATGGGTGGGCCAGTCGCTGGTGGCGGTACGGAGCGGGCTAAGGACTTTCGCTCGGCGGTGCGTACGCTGCTGCAGTATCTGCGCGCCTTTCGTTGGCAGCTGGTCTTGGTGATTGGCTTGACGATGATGAGCACGCTGTTTGCAATCATTAGCCCCAAGCTGCTCGGCAACGCGACTAACCAAATCGTCGATGACTATACGCGCCTGCGTACCTACGACGCTATCCACGAGAAGCTTCCTGCCGGTGCAGCGATCCCTGCGGGTATGACGGGTGAGCAATTTATGGCATCGCCTCAGGGCAGGCAGCTGGCGCAGGCGCTACCTACCTCGGCTCGCGAAGCCGCCAAGACGCTTGACCTCGGCACGCGCCCCACCTTCCATTACGATGCGATCTTGCAGATTATCCTCTGGTTAGTAGGGCTTTATACAATCAGTGCACTGTTTCGTTATGGGCAGGCCTGGCTCATGACTAATATTGCCCAGAAGCTCACATACCAGCTGCGCCGCGATATCTCAGAGAAGATCAATCGCTTGCCGCTGCGCTACTTCGACACACAAACCCACGGCGAAGTCCTCAGTCGCATTACCAACGATGTCGATACGGTGAGCCAAACGCTTACCCAAAGCCTGTCGCAAATGATGAGTGCGGTTGTGATGCTAGTCGGAATTTTGGCAATGATGCTGTCGATTAGTTGGCTGCTGACTGTGGTGGCGCTCTTGGTTGTGCCGCTGTCGATGGGGTTGATCGTTGTGATTACCAAGCGCTCGCAGACGCAGTTTATCCGCCAGCAAGATGAGCTAGGCGAGCTTAATGGCCATATTGAAGAGATGTATGCTGGCCACCAGGTGATGCGTGCTTTTCGCGGACAGGAGCGTTCGCTGAAGACGTTTCGGCAGATTAACCAGCGGCTTTTCTCGAGCGCGTGGCAGTCGCAGTTCCTCTCTGGCTTGATGTATCCAGTGATGAATGTGGTGGGGAATATTGGCTATGTTGGCGTGGCGGTGCTTGGTGGATGGCTGGCGATCGAGGGGAGAATTAAGATTGGCGATATTCAGGCCTTCATTCAATATATGCAGCAGTTCAATCAGCCAATTGCCCAAACGGCGAATATTGCTAATGTGCTGCAATCGACAGCAGCGGCGGCTGAGCGAGTCTTTGAATTTCTCAAAGAGCCAGCCGAAGCGCCCGACCCGGTGTCTGCTACGACGCTGCCAGTGGTGCGCGGTGAAGTGGAGTTTCGCGATGTTGTCTTTGGCTACGACACAAAGACGCCGGTTATTAAGCACCTCTCGGCTCATATTCGCCCTGGCCAGCGGGTGGCGATTGTTGGGCCAACGGGTGCGGGCAAGACGACGCTGGTTAATTTGTTGATGCGATTTTATGATATTGATAGTGGCCAGATCCTGATCGATGGGGTGGATATTGCCCAGATGACGCGCAGCAGTGTCCGGCAGCTCTTTGGTATGGTGCTGCAAGATACGTGGCTTTTCCATGGGACGATTCGCGACAACCTGCGCTATGGTAATCCTGAGGCAAGCGAAGCTGAGCTACTGGCGGTAGCGCGTGATGCGCATGTCGACCACTTTGTCCGGTCGCTGCCAGGTGGCTATGATATGGTGCTCGACGAAGCGGCGACTAATATCTCGCAAGGGGAGAAGCAGCTGCTGACAATTGCCCGTGCTATGCTTACCAAGACACCGATGCTCATCTTGGACGAAGCAACCAGCTCGGTCGATACCCGCACAGAGGTGCTCATCCAACAGGCGATGGATAGGCTGATGCAGCACAAGACAAGCTTTGTTATTGCGCACCGCCTCAGCACGATTCGTGACGCCGATCTTATCCTTGTGGTGAAGGATGGTAATGTTATCGAGCAGGGCACGCATGACGAACTGCTCGCCCAAAGTGGTTTTTATGCGGAGCTGTACCAGAGCCAGTTTGCGGAAAAGGTGTAATATGAGATAGCTCCCCATGCTATACTCGGTAGTATGAGCATGGAACTACCCGAGCGAACGATGCAATTTATTGACTCATGGCTGACACTGCGGAGCAAGTGGCTTTCGTGGCCAGGCTTTGCGGTGGCGATTGCCGTGCAGGATGAGATTGTCTTTCATCACACATACGGTGTTGCCAATCAAGCGACTGCCACGCCCCTCACGCCAAACCATCTACTGCGCGCAGCATCACATTCCAAGATGTTTACTGCAACGGCACTACTGCAGCTGCAAGAGCAGGGGTTGTTGCGGATCGATGATACCATTACGACATACCTGCCATGGCTGGCTGGACACCCAGATACCCGCTGGCAAACCATCACATTGCGGCAGCTGCTGAGTCATTCAGCCGGTGCGATTCGCGATGGGACGGCAGCAGGGTTTTGGCAAGGAGAAACGGCCTTTCCTGATCATGCTACATTCCAGCAGCAAATGATGCAGACCCATCTGGTATGCGAGCCAAATACGGAGTTTAAGTACTCGAACTTTGGGTTTGCGCTGCTTGGGCAAGTGATTGCACGGGTGAGTGGCCAGTCGTATACCGAGTATGTGACGAAGCATATCATCCAGCCGCTTGGCCTGTTGCACACCGTACCAGAATATTCGCCTGATGTATTGATGGCAACTGGCTATAGCCGTGTGACGCTTACCCAGCAGCGCCAGGCCTACCCGCATCTGACAACGGGAGTACTACAGCCAGCAGCTGGATTTTGCACGACTGCTCATGATCTCGCCCGCTTTGTGGCTGCGTTGCGGGTTGGTTCAGGCAAGCTGCTGAGTGATGCGACTAAGCGCGAAATGCAGCGCCGCGCCTGGGGTTACACCAACGCACCAAATACAGCAATGGCCTATGGCCTGGGTGTCAATGTCGAGCAATGTACTGATAGTACTGCGCTCATTGGCCACAGTGGTCGCTTTCCTGGTTTTGTCAGCCGGACGTGGCTTCGCACGCGCGACCATGTGGTTGTGTCTGTAATGGCGAATGCACGAGATGCCGCACCAGATGAGATGGCGCGCTCGATTTTGGCTATTATTGATGCGTTTGGTGATGAACAGCAGGCGAGTGCCAAGCTTCGTCGCTTTGAGGGGCGCTTTGCCAATCAGTACAATATATACCAGGTCGTCGCAACGCGCCACGGGCTGCAGCTCATCAACCCAAATACATGGCAGCCGTTTGCAGCAGCGGAATCATTAGAAGTTGTGGATGATACAACACTACGTATTGTACGCGGTAGCCATTTTAATTACTATGGCGAGGATATCACCTACGATTTTGACATAACAGGCACGCCAAAGGCAATAGCGATCAGTGGTATGCAGAGCGTAGCTTCTTGTGATGGTGATGTGCCACCACAATTTTTTGATCATGCGTGATTGCATAGAGTACTTTAGGCAATGCACTATACGTGTATCGTGTCCGAAAATGGCGACAGATAGCACTGGAATTGATAAAGAGCGTGCTATAGGTTGATCTTACCGTAAATCAAATATATCCAGTGCGCCAAACTTTCCTGTCAGCATGGTGCGCTCGATAATGTGCGGGGCGATTGCTTTGGAGAATTTCTTGGGGCGTGTTTTGGCGGGGAGGTCGAGCACGGTATTGAGTGCATAGACGAAGAACTGATAGCGATGCGTCCCAAAGGCAGGGTGTGGACCACCCCAGCCTGGCTTACCCCAGGTGGTGGTGCCTTCGACGGCACCGTGAGGGAGATAATCGCTGCCAATTTCTGTGGTGGTAGGTGGGAGATTCCAGACAATCCAGTGGTAGAAGCCGCCAATGAAGGGTGCGTCGGGGCTATAGCACACCACGGCGAGGCTCTGGGCGCCGTCAGGGACGTCGCTGATGGCGAGAGGCGGCCGCTGGTTGCCGCCGAAGCGCGAATAGATCTTTGGTATTTTGGCGTTGTTTTTGAAGGCGGGGCTGGTGACTTTCATGTCTATAGTATACCGTATACTGGTCATGCTCGCCAGAATAATTTCGATCAAATGGCATACAAATGGGGATATGTACGGGAGAAAGCACCAAAATAAGCCAGGCAATAGCATCGTAAGCAATTATTTGCTATAGTGGGCCAATAATGATCACCGACCAACTTCTCCGCACCTATCCAATCATCTCCGACCAAGTGGATGAGCGTGAGCTGCGTGTTTTGCTGCGTGAGCTCGAGCGGCTCCTTAGGGCTGGCTGCCAGGGGTCGATTGTTGAATTTGGTTGTTATGTGGGGACGACGAGCTTGTTTATTCGGCGCTTGCTTGATGCGTATCGGCACGTGGGAGCATTTCATGTCTATGATTCATTTGCTGGCTTGCCAGAGAAGACGGCGCAGGATGTGAGCGCGGCTGGTGAGCAATTTGTGGCAGGGGAGCTTGCTGCAACGCGCAAGGGATTTTTCCAGCAGTTCAAGAAAGCTGGCCTGCGCCCGCCAGTGGTGCACAAGGCGTGGTTTGCCGAGCTTACGCCGCAGGATGTACCGGAGGACATTATGTTTGCCTTTCTTGATGGCGACTATTACCAGTCGATTATGGACTCACTCCGGCTCGTAACACCCAAGCTCACTACTGATGCGGTGCTGGTGGTGGACGATTATGCTAACGAAGCGCTGCCTGGCGCGGCCCAGGCAACTGATGAGTGGCTGCAAGCGCACCCTGAATTCCGCTGCCGGGTGGAAGCGAGCCTGGCGGTTATGACTCGAGCGGTGTAGTAGTAGCCGATAGAGTGATTGGTAAGGTGCCACTGCATGCTCGTTTTGCCTTGCTCAGAAAATACCGTGGATACATTCACATTATTGGTAACGCTCGAGACAAACTAGCATATAAAAAGGCCAGAAACAGCGGTCGGTCGAAACCTTAGGCTTGTCTGGCCATGGTGATATTTTTAGTATAAGGCATGACAGTGGGTAGTGTCAACATAGCTTGTTTGAGCCAATGTGACACCTGTTATCCATTGCACTTACCTCAGAACATGCTACAATGAAAGCATCAACTATAAGCCACACAGGGGGAAAAGGTGGACGATCCAATTCATATTACATCAGAGATTGGCCGGTTGAAGACAGTGCTCTTGCATCGGCCGGGTGAGGAGCTCGAGCATCTCACGCCAGAACATTTGCAGCGCCTATTGTTTGACGATATTCCGTATCTCAAGGTTGCACAGGAGGAGCATGACCGCTTTGCGGAGCTGCTCCGCTCGCGTGGGGTCGAAGTGTTGTACTTGGATGAACTTGCCGCCGAGGCACTCGCTGACGAAGCAGTGCGGCGGCAATTTGTTGTTGAGATGCTGGTGGCGTCAAAGCAAGACAACCAACGGGCATCGCGGACACTGGCTGAGTATTTGCTTGGGATGGAGCCGCGCCAGATGGTGCGTAAGCTGATGGCGGGGGTGCGTAAGGATGAGATTAGCCTGCCGCCTGAGCAACAGCAACTTCATACGATGGTGGCGCATGAGCAGTATCCATTCTATCTTGACCCAATGCCGAACCTCTACTTTACGCGCGACCCAGCAGCGGCGATTGGCCAAGGTCTGACGATCAACAAGATGCACTGGCCAGCTCGGCGGCGTGAGTCGCTCTTTATGCGCTATATTATCGATTTCCATCCACGCTTTGCTGGCAAGAATGTACCGGTTTGGTATGATCGCAGCCAACCATTCTCGATTGAGGGCGGTGATGAGCTGGTGCTTAATAACCACACGATGGCCATCGGTATTAGTGAGCGCACCTCACCAGAAGCGATTGAGCTGATGGCGACGAAGCTCTTTGCCGGGTCGAATTTTGACACGGTGATTGCGCTTGAGATTCCTAAGAGTCACGCCTTTATGCATCTGGATACCGTATTTACGATGATTGACCACGATAAATTTACCATCCACCCAGAGATTCGAGGCTTTGAGGGGCGGATGAATATCTTCGTCTTGCATAAGGCAGACGGGCAGGCCTACCCAACTATTACCAAAGAACATAATCTCGAGCAGGTGCTCAGCCAAGCCCTTGGCGTGCCGTCGATTACCTTGATCGAATGCGGTGGCGGTGACGATATCGCTGCAGCGCGCGAGCAGTGGAATGATGGGAGCAATACCTTGGCGATTGCTCCTGGGGTGGTGGTCACCTACGACCGCAACTACGTCACCAACCAAAAACTGCGTGAGGCAGGCGTCGAAGTGCTGGAGATTACTGGCTCGGAGCTTGGCCGGGGCCGTGGCGGGCCACGCTGCATGAGTATGCCATTAATACGAGAGGATGTGTAAATGAATCTACCAACCAATCTAAAAAACCGCTCATTCTTAGCCCTCAAGGACTTTTCATCAGAGGAAATTCGGCAGATGCTCGACACTGCGCACGAGCTCAAGAAGCTCAAGCGTGAGGGTGTGCCGCACCGCTTACATGAGGGTAAGCAGGTTGCGCTCTTGTTTGAGAAGAATTCGACCCGTACACGCTGTGCCTTTACGGTAGCGGCCAATGATCTTGGCGTTGCGCCGGAGTTTCTCGGCAAAGACGACATCCAGCTCGGCAAGAAGGAGTCGGTTGAAGATACCGCCAAGGTGCTGGGCCGGATGTTTGATGGGATTGAGTTCCGCGGCTTTAAGCACTCGACAGTGGAAGACTTGGCCAAGCACGCTGGCGTACCAGTGTGGAATGGTTTGACCGACCAGTTCCACCCCACGCAGATTTTGGCCGACTTCATGACACTCGAGGAGCATGTTGGGCCGCTGGCTGGCACGAAGCTGGTCTTTGTCGGTGATGGGCGCAATAATATGGCCAATAGCCTGATGATTGGCTCTGCCAAGATGGGCGTCGACTTCCGTATCTTAGCACCAGCTGAGCTGCACCCCAGTAACGAGCTGGTTGATCTTGCCCGGGCAATTGCTGCCGAGACTGGCGCGCAGATTACCGTGACAGATGATCGCGCTACGGCTCTGGAGGGAGCAGATGCGATCTACACCGACGTGTGGGTGTCGATGGGCGAGGAAGCACAGTTCGCTGAGCGGATTGCCTTGCTTAAGCCATACCAAGTGAATCGTGCCATGCTCGATGAAACGCACAATCCACACGTTAAGTTCTTGCACTGCTTACCGGCCTTCCACGATCTCAATACCGAGACGGGGCTGAAGATCTACCAAGACTACGGCCTTGAGAGTATGGAGGTGACAGACGAGGTGTTCCGGAGCGAGCACAGTGTGGTCTTCGACGAGGCGGAGAACCGCATGCACACGATTAAGGCAGTGATGGCACTGACGTTATAACAAGTAACTGAGGCATAGGGGGCCTCACGTATGACAACACAACAAACACAACAAGAGAGCAAGCTGGGGTGGCGATCACTCACCGGGCTTGTTATCGGCAGCATGATTGGGGCTGGTATCTTCAATCTTGTCCGTAATACTGCAGAGTCGGCTGGGCCACTGGCAACGATCATTGCCTGGCTTGTCACTGGGGTGGGGATGGTGTTCCTTGTCCTGAGTTTTCGCAACCTTGCCGAGAAGCGTCCTGATCTTGATGCCGGTATCTATAGCTATGCCGAGGCAGGGTTTGGCAAATATGTCGGGTTTAACTCGGCCTGGGGGTACTGGATCTCGGCCTGGATTGGCAACATCGCCTATGCTGTAACGGCCTTTTCGGCGCTTGGCTATTTCTTCCCGCAGCTGTTTGCTGATGGCCAAAACTGGGCTTCGGCGATTGGTATGTCAGTCTTGCTCTGGGGCGTGCACTGCCTGATTCTCAGAGGTGTGCGCACGGCGAGTGCGGTGAACTTGCTTATTACGATTGCCAAGATTGTTCCACTGATGGTCTTCCTTGTGGCGATTATTGCCGCCTTTAAGCTCGATATCTTCTCGAAGGATCTCTGGGGCTTGGCTGGCAGTAATTTCAGTCTTGGGTCGGTGCTCAGCCAGGTGCAGAGCATGATGATCGTTACCGTCTGGGTGTTCATTGGCATTGAGGGTGCAGTTGTGTTCTCTGGCCGGGCTAAGCAGCGCAGCGACGTCGTTAAGGCGACCTTCATTGGCTTTGCCGCCGTGCTTGCGCTCTATGTCTTGATGACCGTCCTGGCCTTTGGCGTGGCAACGCAGCCGGAGCTGGCTGGTCTCAAAGACCCAGCGATGGCGCTCTTGCTTGAGAAGGTGGTTGGGCCGTGGGGTGCCTGGCTGGTCAATATTGGCTTGATCATTGCGGTGCTTGGTGGCTGGCTGGCCTGGACGATGTTTGCAGCTGAGCTGCCCTACCAGGCAGCAAAGGCTGGTACCTTTCCAACATTCTTTGCAAAAGAGAACAAGGTTGGCGTGCCGAAGAACTCACTGCTGGTGACCAACGCTTTGGTGCAGCTCTTTATCCTGACGATACCGCTGACGAGTGGCTCGGTGTATAACATTGGTATTGCGATTGCGACATCGGCAATTCTCGTGCCTTATGCCTTGACGGCCTTCTACCAGCTGAAGTACTCGGCTCTGGAGAAGCCAGAGACAAAGGGTCGGGCGGCCAATATCTTGATTGGTGTGATGGCTAGTGTGTATAGCGTCTGGCTGGTCTATGCCGCGGGAGTGGAAAACTTACTGGTGACGGTGTTCTTGTATGTGCCGGGTATTGTGGTTTATGGCCTGATGCGCAAGCAGCAAGGCAAGAAGCCATTTACGACGCTTGAGTGGCTGCTCGTCGTAGCACTACTGGTGGCGCTGGCCTATGCGCTATTCCAGCTGCTGACTGGCGGGCTGGATAAGACACTTGGTATTACGATGCCGAAGCTGTTTAACTAATGAGGAGCCATGCGGTGCGCCAAGAATAGGGCGCACCGCATTGATAATAAGAGAAAGGAGTGTGATGTTTCGCTACGCGATTACCCGTCGGCCAAGCCGTAGCTTGATCAACGGTATTAGCCAGACGCCGGAGAAGGGCAAGCCAGACTATGAGCGGGCAATGCAGCAGTACGATCAGTACGTTGCGCTGCTCCGCCAGTGCGGCCTTGAAGTGACGGTCTTGGAGCCCAATGAGGAGTATCCGGATAGCGTCTTCATTGAGGATAATGCTCTGTGTACGCCGCATGGGGTGGCGATTTTGTCGCGGCCTGGGGCGGAGAGCCGGCGCGGCGAGGCGAGCTTGCCCGATTTGCGCCAGGCGCTCAGCCAGCATTATGATACGATTGAGCAGGTCGAAGCACCCGGCACCGTCGACCCTGGTGATATTATGATGGTGGGTGACCACTACTACATTGGCCTGAGCCACCGCACCAACCAAGCGGCGGCCGAGCAGGTCACCGCTATCCTTGAGCGCTATGGCATGACGGCCGAGACGGTTGAGGTGACGGGCGTTCTGCACCTCAAGGATGATGTGGTTTACTTGGACAATAACAACCTGATCGTTGCTAAGGCCTATGAGCATCACCCAGCCTTTGCAACATTTAATAAGCTGGTGGTGGATGACGATGAGTACTATGCGGTGAATAGCTTGTGGATTAATGGCACGGTGATTGTGCCGCAGGGCTTTCCCAAGATCGAGCAGCAGATCCGCAACTGTGGCTACCACGTAGAACTAATCGATACCAGTGAATTTGAAAAAATAACCGGCAGTTTGACCTGCATGTCGTTGAGGTTTTAGGATGAGTACAATTGTGATTGCATTGGGCGGCAACGCCCTCCAAAAACAAGGTGAAGCAAGTGCGGCTGCGCAGCAGCGAGTGGCGAGCGAGACGGCAGCTCAGCTGGTGCCGCTGATTGCGGCTGGGCATCGGCTGGTGATCGTTCACGGCAATGGGCCACAGGTGGGGAATATTGTCCTCCATGAGGAGGCGATTAATACCCCTGAGGTGCCAACGATGCCGCTTGATACGTGCGGCGCGATGAGCCAAGGGGAGATCGGCTATTGGCTGCAGCAGGCGCTGACGAATGAGTTTGCCCGCTGTGGTATGCCAAACCACGCGGTGACGATGGTGACGCAAACGGTAGTTGATGCGGGTGACCCGGCGTTTGCAAATCCTACGAAGCCAATCGGGGTCTTTTATGCCTCCGAGGCTGAGGCGCAGCAGTCGGCCGCTGGGCGTGATTTTGTCTTCAAAGAAGATGCGGGGCGAGGCTGGCGCCGCGTTGTGCCATCGCCACGGCCGCAGCGCGTGGTAGAAGAAGGTGCGGTGCGTGCCTTGCTTGATGCCGGCTTGACTGTTGTGACGGCTGGCGGTGGCGGAATTCCGGTAGTTGAGAATGAGACGCAAGGTATGGCCGGGGTCGAGGCGGTGATCGACAAGGACTTTACCGCTGCGGTGGTGGCTGATGCGATTGATGCCGAAGCTTTGGTGATCCTTACGGCTGTCGATAACGCGATGGTCGACTATGGTACGCCGCAGGCCCGTGCCATTGGCCGGACGACCAGCCAAGAGATGCGCGCCTATGCCGAGCAGGGGCAGTTTGCGTCGGGCAGTATGCTACCGAAGGTGCAGGCCGCGCTGAATTTCGTAGCAAAGCCTGGTCGGCGCGCCATCATTGCTAATCTCGAGCATGCCGCTGCCGCTGTGGCAGGCGAGCAAGGGACGATTATTGTGTCGTAGGATCTCGCAAGAGAAGAAGCAGATAGACACTGGTGTAAAGGGCACTGGTGTCTATTTTTGATGGCATTGTTCTGTGGTGAGTGTGGTGTAACCAGTACTTTATTTCTCAAACTACTTGACATTTCAATATACCTTGTATAGCATAGTACCAGGCAATAACAATAATATAGTAAGGAGTATCGAATGAGGAGAATCGATATAATCAAGCGGGCAGGGCGGAACCTACGCCAAGCCAAGGCGCGTACGGCGCTGACGGCGCTGGCAATGTCGGTGGGGGCGTTTACGATTGGGGTGGCGCTGATGCTGGGCAATGGCGGCCGGGCTTTCTTGACCTCGGTGATTGATAGTGCCGGTAGTGCCTCGACGGTGTATGTGACGCACGCCCGTGACGAAAAGAAATTACCTGAATATGGCAAAAATAAGGCGGTGAATGAGAGCGGCACCCTCGTGCTGAGCGATGATGATGTCGCCAAGCTCAGCAAACTGGATCACGTCAAGACGGTGCGGCCGTATGCGAATGTGACCCAAGTGGTGCGCTATGTAGAGAGTCCAGCCAACCACAAGCGGTTGATTGCCTCCATTAACGTCAAAAATGAAGGCAAAACATCGAAAATTGTGGCCGGTGAGCTGACGAAGACTGATGATGGTACAGACCTCGTGCCTGGCCAAGCCATCCTTGCCAAGGAATATCTGGCTGACTTTGGCTTTGACTCGGCCCAGGATGCGGTCGGCAAGACGGTTACGCTCCATGCTCAGGGGCCGGGCGGGACGCATGATGCCCAGCTGACTATTGTGGCGGTCGAAACAGCCGGTATGGCCTCGATTGGCTACCAGCCTGGTGTGACGATTGCAACCGATGATGCACTGCTTATCAACCAAAAGACCAAAGCCCCTGGCGCGGCTAACCAGTACCCAAGCGTCGTGATACGGGCAGATAGTGATGATCATGCTGCTGCTGTGAAAGACGCAGTCGTCAAGCTCGGTGGTGGTACCTACCAAGCCCAGACCTTCACTGAAGCAAAGGAAGGTATGCTCAGTCTCATCAATGGGGCACAGTATGCTCTGCTCGCCTTTGGTGCTCTCGCCTTGCTGGCCAGTATGTTTGGGATTATTAACACTATGTACATCTCAGTGCTGGAACGAACGCAGCAGATTGGCCTGATGAAGGCGCTGGGGATGCGTAGCCGTGATGTTGGTAAGCTCTTCCGCTACGAGGCTGCGTTGATCGGTGTCATCGGTGGTGCGATTGGCGCGGGCGGGGCTAGCCTGCTGAGCCTGCTCAACCCCTGGATCGTTGAGAAGCTCAAGTTTGAGGAGGGTATGCAGCTGCTTCTACCGGAAGCCTGGCAGATGGTCGCCCTCGTGGCACTACTGGCCATCCTCGGCATTATTGCCAGCTACTTACCGAGCCGCAAAGCAACCAAGCTTGACCCAATCGAGGCACTAAGGACAGAATAGAATAAGGAGAAGGACATGATTGAACTACGGCATATTACCAAAACCTATGGCAAAAAGCACAACCAATTTAAGGCACTCAATGACATCAACCTCACCATCCCCGGAGGCGCGAGTGTAGCTATCCTCGGCAAGTCCGGCTCGGGTAAGTCCACCTTGATGCATGCGATCTCTGGCCTCGACCGGCCACAGACGGGGCAAGTAGTGATCGGCGGGCGAGATATCCTGCAGATGAAGCCGCGGCAGGTTGATGCCTTCCGGGCACGGACGATTAGCTTCATCTTCCAGAGTTTCTTTGTCGAGGGTAACGATAGCGTGGTGAGCAACGTAATGCTACCACTGGAGATCGCTGGTGTGCCGCGGGCGCAGCGCAGCGCCAAGGTGAACCAAGCGCTCGAGGCGGTTGGCCTGGCTAGCAAAAAGCACAATAAGGCCAAGGATCTATCTGGTGGGCAGAAGCAGCGCCTGGCGATTGCCCGAGCAATCGTGGGCGAGCCGAAGATCCTGTTTGCTGATGAGCCAACTGGCAACCTGGATAGCGAGACGGGTACCCAGATCGAGGAGCTGCTCTTTCGCCAGCAGCGTGAGCACGGCACAACACTGATTATTGTGACGCACGATGCGGATCTGGCTAAGCAATGTGACTACCAAGTGGTGATCAAAGACGGGCGTGTCACACGCCATAACATCCCAGGAGGGCACTGATGAATGCAACTGACTATGCCGAGGCGCTGACGACGCAGCTGCGCAAAGGCTTCTTATCGTACTGCGTGCTGGTGGTGTGTGCCAAGGAGCCGCGCTACACCAGCGAGATCATCCAGCAGCTCCGTCAGGCTGACCTGATGGTGGTGGAGGGGACGATCTACCCATTACTGAGTCGCTTGCAAAAGGACGGGCTCTTGCAACACGAATGGAAAGAAAGTGAGCAAGGGCCACCGCGCAAATATTACACGGCCACATCATTTGGCGCAGAGGTAACCAAGCAGCTCAAACACAATATTGCGGCACTAAGTAGTACAATAGAGAAGTTGTAAGGAGGACATGTCATGAAGGAAATTACCAATATCCACCTTGCCAAGACACCGTTTCGTGTTGAGGTTGAGGCGAAGCACGCGCTGGGAGAGTATCTGGCGTCGATTCAGCAGCGGATGCATGCCGAGCCAGAAGCAATGCGCGAGATCGAAGCGCGGATGGTTGAGCTGCTCGCCGAGCGCGGTGTGACGCGCGATGGTGTGGTGACTGCTGAGGATGTCACGGCGCTGCGCGGTCAGATGGGCGAACCTCGGGAGTTTGCCAGTGAAGCCGAGGCAGGAGATGACGATGCTGCGCTGCGAGATGCAGCTGAGGCGGCTCTCGCAGATGGGGCACCCAAGCAGCTGATGCGCGATACAGATCATGCGTTGATCGGTGGGGTATGTGCTGGGGTAGCGGCATACTTTGGGATCAGCCCGCTGTGGATTCGTCTGCTGGCGATCGTCTCACCTTTTATGACGTTTGGGACGGCGCTGCTGATCTATATCGTGATGTGGCTTTCTATTCCACCAGCAGTGACCGCGTCGGATAAGCTGCGGATGGCCGGTAAGCCAGTGACGTTTGATAGCTTAAAAAAAGCCGCTGCCGAGCCTGCCGGTGGTAGCCAAGCGGCCCAGACTGCAGCGAAGGTGCTGCGCATTATGATTGGCTGTGGGGTCTTGATGATGGCGCTGGGTGCACTCGTCGCCCTGATGGTCGGTGGCGTCATGAGCGCGACTATGGTCTCAAGCATGGGCGACTTTGCTGCGCAGAGCTGGCTGTGGTTGGCGTATGGCTGTGCAGTGCTCGGCGGCGTGGCGCTGACTGCTTTGCTCTCACTTGGCGCATGGAGTATCTTTGCCTGGCGGCTGAAGCGACCAGTTGGCATTGCGATGCTGGCGATGCTCCTCGTTGGGGCGGTTGCTATCTCTGGCCTAGCGGTTGGTGGCATGAATGCGGGGATGAGCTTAGAGCGCCAAATGCGCGACGTGCAGCGCACCAAGGTGGTTGACGTCGCCGATGCCACTACAGTGCGGGTTGATGGCACTGCCAGGGCGAGTTATGGCGGCTATGCTGAAAAGCCGCGTGTTGAGATAGATTACCTGCAGATGAAGGGTGTCAAAGAGCCAACAGCGACGATTACTAAGGAAGGTAACCGGGCTATTGTGACCGTGCAGCATGATGCCTGTCGTGATCGCCATAACCTCTTCTCGACGTGTACCTACTCACCCAAGGATTATGTCAGTGTCCGGGTCTATGGGCCATCGCCACAGATGATGGAGGTGGACCATCGCCCTGATGTGGTGACCGATCGGTCGTAGCTGCGGTGAGGATAGACACTAAAACCCGCTTGGATGAGCGGGTTTTTATATGTTTTTGTTTTTTGGGTAGAGGGGAAGCAGAGAAGTATGCGATGGGCTGCGTCTTGGTCGGTATGGTGATTTAGGGCACCTTTGCTATACTAGAGGTATGAGTCAGCCGTCGTCTTCCCAGATTTTGAGCCCATCGGCGCTTGCGATGGTGGCGCAGCACTGCAAAGTGGCGCGTGATCAGGTGCGGGTGGTGCCGATTGACGGTGCGTCAACTGGGTGCCGGCGAGCTGCAGTACTCGCTGGAGCGCAGTGGGTGTTTGTCAAAGAAGCCGATCCAGAAGCTTCAAACCACGCTGCGCTGGCAGCGGCTCTGAGCAAAGATGATGCGGTGATCCGAGCGCTGCAACAGGCCGGTTCGCCATTGGTGACAGAGTTTGTTCAGTATGATGATGAGCGGGTGATTATGCTGAGCCAAGCGTATATTGCTAAGGATGGCTGGCAATGGCAGCCGCCTGACGTGGCAGATAAGTTGGCTCGTCAGCGCTATATAGCGGCGGTGCTGCGGGCGATTGCTCAGCTTGAGCAGACTGAGCTGCCTGCGGCAGCAGCTGAGACGCTTACGCTGCATGCCACGGCGTTTGACCGGGTCGTGCAGTGTCAGGGGCTTCGGCTACTTTGCGATGATGCGACGCGGCGTGAGGAGCTCCAGCAGACGTACCGCTCCTGGGCTGAGCAAGCCAGTAAGCCAGTGATTTGTCGGCGCTACGAGCAGTTTTGCGCTGTGCTTGATAATACTAAGCGCTTGGCTGATCTTGCGGCGCTGGCTCAGCAGGTGGCCGACCAGCCGTGTGATCGCTTGAGCCACGGTGATGTGCGGAGCGAGACGATTGCCTACCATGCTGCTCAAGATGAAGTGAAGCTGATTGATTGGCAGTGGGCAGCCTATGTGCCAAGGCGGTGGAGCGCAACCGAGTTCTTGCTCGATATGGCGCGCCGCGGCTACGATGTGCAGGCCTGGCAGGCTGAGCTGAATCGGCCGCTGCTTGCTGGCCTAGTAGGGTATTATGCCGTGTGTAGCGCTCAGCCCGCTCCTGAGGCGGCTCAGGCAGTGCGGCGGCTCCAGGCGTATATGGCGGCCACGGCGTATGATATGCTGGGCTATGAATAGCTAAGGACTATTCGTGGATGCTTATGGTTGCTGCAAAAAGATTACTCGTGCATATCACGAGTGCCTATGGGTGCCATGTTAGATGATAGGAGGTGAATATACCATGGTAGAGGCGACACATAGCGATTTTGAGATTGATCCAGCTACCAAGCAGAGAGAAGAAGGTGAGATTTCGTCTCAGAGTATGCAGCCACGGTATAACCAGGAGACTGAGCGCGCTATTGCTCAGGCGCGTGCTATGATGGATGGCACGCAGCCATCGCAGCAGTATATATCAATTGCTGCACTGGTTGCGGCGATTGGTGCAGAATCGTGATGTGAATCATCTGATATGCTATAAAAAGATGACGATTCGTGAGCGGCGCTAGAGAGATAGGTCAGGCACGTAAGAGAGGTGATAACGTGTTTCGGTTATAGCGGATAGTGGAATACTGAAGCATGTCTTCTTTTTCTTCATCTCCTGATGCAGTATATGGCTTAGATAAACGAGCTTAGGTTAGTTGTTCATGAAAATATAATCACGTCAGAGTGGTACGGGTAAGAGTAAGAGGAATATCTACTGGTGGTTTGGTTACTTTGCTCGCTTGTTTTATACGTGCCCTGTCATAGGAAAGAGGGTGTAGCTATGCAAGGAAGGAGCACACCGTATGACGTACACGGGATGGCGTGGTCGCGAGAATATGGGTTGTCTTGCTACATGTGGGGTATATGACAAACGATGAGGGATGTCGTGGTGCAAGCAATAGTCTGTTCGTCGTGCAGCGTGATGAGCGTGAGTATGAGTACGCTGAGCGGCGTACGTTTTTAATTTGCCGGACCACTCAGATGATACCTAAACAAAAGAGTTGCTCGTGTACTGAGCGGTATTTGCGTGGAAGGGTTTAACGTGCAGGAGATTGCTTAAGGTATCCGCTCGAGGCACTAGTATCGTGGGTATGATACAAGCTAGCGCCATAGTTCTTCAAGTGAGTAGGAGCGTTCTGGCTCGTCAAGCGGTGTCCATAATGGTGCTCGGTTTTCTTGGGCTGGTGCTTGATGTGTGATAGCTATCTGCACGGCAGTGTCACAATCGATGCGCTGCTCTACTGCTCGAATAGTTCGCTGCAAGTGTCGCTGCTCTCGATTCGATGCCACAACGAAGAGCAGAGCAGGTAATGGTTGTCCTGTGACTGCCCAGCCACCATGACGGAAGTATGAGAGGTACTGAGCAATTGTTTTGGTGATTGCTGCTCGCGGTGTATTCGCGGCTAAGATATCGAGAAAAAAGCGACGCGTCTCTGAGGCTGTTTTGAGTGACCCAAAGGCATCGGGTAGCTTTTGAGGAAAGTAGTGGTAGTGCACCATCTCCCGCGGCAAAAACACCCGCAGTGCTGGATGGCATTGCTGCAGTTGATAAGTCCACTGGTATACGGCAAGTACGTGGTCCACAAACGATTGGCTGACCTGGGCATCTCGATAGCTTGCTTTGATGAGCTGCGCTGTCACTCGAGGTCCGTTATCGATCTGCTGCAGCACCCGCAGCCCTCGCGCTGTCAAATAGTAGGCTGCTGGTTTGCCTTGGAGCTTCATGTGGCTAGTATAGCGGCGTGCTACAAGACCATGGTTACATAGAGCAGTAAGACGGGTATGTAGGCTTGATCCGGCAGCAACTCCGAGGCTCTTGGCAAGTAACTGCCGCGTTCCAAAACGGTATCGGTACAGTGCAATAAGAATAGAATGCTGTCGTTCTCCTAACACTGAGCGCTTATCTGCACCAAGTTGAACACGATTCCATTCATTCTCTTTCTTACTCATATACACTCATTTCTCCTTGCCTCCTCATAATCTTTCTATCTCTCTAACTACCTTTATATATTCATCTCTCTTGATCTATATTTATCTCTATTTCTATCTATCTATTTCTCTATCTTTATATCTATATATCTCTTTCTCTATATTTCTATCTATTTCTATCTATTTCTCTACTTATCTCTATCTCTATCTCTATCTCTCTTTATTTATCTATCTTTATATTTCTTTATTTATCTATTATTTATCTTTATCTTTCTCTATATATCTATTCTTTATCTTTATATTTCTATA